>NZ_CM133415.1:3688821-4242373 GCF_054075385.1 Cryobacterium sp. AP23
CAGGTGTTTCGGCGGCTATAGCAAGAGGGAAACGCCCGGTCACATTCCGAACCCGGAAGCTAAGACTCTTTGCGCCGATGGTACTGCAGGGGGGACCCTGTGGGAGAGTAGGACACCGCCGGACTTAACTTAGCAACACCAGAAAAGCCACCCCACGGGGTGGCTTTTCTGCGTTTAACCCCCACATCGGTCGGGGTTGTCGAGACCCCGCGAGCCGGCCTGCGGATGCGGCGGCAGCGTCACACGCGCACCTCACCTGGTCTCGACAAGCTCGACCAGCGTGTGGAGTCGCGACCCGCAGGCGTCCGCGAGCCGGCCTCGGGAACGCCCGCAGGCATCCGCGAACCGTGAGCAGGGCACGCCAAACGTGACGATCTCGGGGCTCAGGTCACGGCTCGCGGGACGAGCGTTGGTTGAGCGGATGCGTCAGCGGGTGCGTCAGCGGGTGGGGAAGTCGTGGGGGAGGCCCGTGAGGACCGGGGACAGGTTCTCCAGGCGGTCGCGCTCGAGCATGTGGCCGGCGTACTCGCGGTTGCGCCGTACCTCGGCCACACCGATGAGCAGGTACTCCGGCGGCACAGCCGGCAACGGGGACACGAACGGTGCCACCTCGGCCGCGAGGCTCTCTGCCAGCCGCACGCGGGTGTCCGGGGAGAGCTGGTGGGCCTGGCGAAGGAACTGGGCTACCCGGCGGGAGAGCCGGTCGGGCAGGCGCGCGACATCCACGGTCGCTGCCCAGGTCGTCAGCACGGGTGGGAGTACGAAGCTGGGTTCGCTGAACCGGGGCACTCGCTCGTGCTGGCTGTAGGTGCCCGCCAACAGATCCCCGATCCGCTTCGACCGCGAGTTCAACAGCGCGCAGGTGGCGGCGAGGCCACCGAAGGTGAGGAAGATCTCGATCACGCCCATCAGCGCACGGATGAACGCGTGCCGCAGCCCGGTGGCACCCCCGTCGTCGCGCACGATGCGGGCACCGATCGCCCACCGGCCCAGTGACCGGCCGTGCGAGAGCGTCTCCACCAGCATCGGCACGATCAACAGGGAGAAGACCAGGCCGGCGATGCCCAGCGCCTGGGCCAGCGCTTCGTCGATCTCGTCGCCGAAGAGGGCCGTGACGACCAGGACCATGAGCACGAACAGGCCCACGTAGGCCACCCAGTCGATGATCGTTCCGGCCCCGCGCAGGATCACACTCGCCGACCGTACGTCGAGGGCAACGGCCTCTCCGGTTACCAGCTCGTGCTCGACCAGGGAATCTTCACCATGATCGGCCGCTTTCCAGGGCTGCGCCATGTCTACTATTGAACCAGATGGATCTCGACGCGTATTCAGCGGCGCACCGCGCCGAGTGGGACCGCCTGGCCGCACTCGGCCGCCGGCGGCAGCTTGATGGTGCCCAGGCGGATGAATTGATCGAGGGCTACCAATCCGGGGCCACCCAACTCTCCGTCATCAAGACCTCCGCCGGCTCTACAGTGCAGGGCGACCGGCTCTCGGTGATCCTGTCGCGGGCCCGGCTGCGCTTCACCGGCGCCGGCGTGAACGTGCTAGCCCAGGTGCCACGCTTCTTCCTCGCCCAGCTGCCCGCCGCGCTCTACCGGCTGCGCTGGCTCACCCTGGCGGTGGCGGTGGTCACGGCTCTCGTCGCAACGCTGTACGCGGTCTGGGCGACGAACAACCCCGCCGTGCTGGCCAACTTCGGCTCCCCGGCCGAGCTCGAACAGCTCGCCGACCAGGGCTTCGTGTCGTACTACTCCGAGAACCCCGCGGCCTCGTTCGCCGGACGGGTGTGGACCAATAACGCCTGGATCGCCGCCCAATGCGTGGCCTTCGGCATCCTGGGCGTCTATGTGCCGTACATCGTGCTGCAGAACGCGCAGAACCTCGGGGTGACCGCCGCCGTGATGTTCGCCTACGACGAGGGCGACACCTTCTTCCTCTTCATCGCGCCGCACGGCCTGCTCGAACTGACCGCGATCTTCGTGGCCGCCGCGGCCGGCCTGCGCATATTCTGGGCGTGGATCGCCCCCGGCGCGCGCACCAGGGGCCAGGCCCTCGCCGAGGACGCGCGGGCGCTGTTCACGGTAGCCATCGGGCTGGTCTTCGTTTTGCTGGTCTCGGGCGTGCTCGAGGGGTTCGTGACCCCGGCGCCGTGGCCGTGGCCGGTGAAAATCGGAATCGGCGCCGCGGCGTTGCTCGCGTTCCTCGGCTACATGCTGGTGCTCGGCGGGCGGGCGGCACGCGCGGGCGAGACCGGCGACCTGGCCGAGTTCGAGGCCGGCAGCGCCCGGGTCTACGCCGGCTGAGCCGGCTCGCGATCCGTGGGTTGGGCCCCGAAAACGCGCAATTTCGGGTGCTCAGGTCTCGGCTCGCGAACGTGGGGTTACAGGCGGCCGGCGGCCTTGAGGGCGATGTAGCGGTCGGCCAGCGCGGGCGGCAGTTGGTCGGGCGCGGAGGTGACCACGTCGGCTCCGAGCTGGCGGACGGCGGCCGCGACCCGGGCGGCGTCCAGGAGGGTGCGTTCCGCCGATGCGGCCCGGTAGACCGCTTCGCGGTCATCGCGCGTGCGGGTCAGCCCGGTCACCGACGGGTCGGTCACCGAGGCCACGACGACGGTGTGCCGCTGGGTGAGCTGGCCGAGGACGGACAGCAGGCCCGTTGACGCGCCCGGCGCATCCATCGGGGTGAGCAGCACCACCAGCGCGTGCTGACCGGTGATGGAGCGGATCTGCCCGGGGAGCGCTGTCCAGTCCATCTCGATGAGTTCGGGTTCGATCAGAGCCATGCCGTCGACCATCCGGCTGAGCAGTTCAGCGCCGGAGGCTCCCTGCACCCGGGCCCGCACCCGGCGGTCCCAGGCGAGGAAGTCGACCCGGTCGCCGGCCTGCGACGCGAGCGCGGCCAGGAGCAATGCCGCCTCGAACGCGGTGTCCAGGCGCGGCTCGTCGGCCACGCGTGCAGCCGAGGTGCGACCGGTGTCGATGACGATCACAATCCGCCGGTCCCGCTCCGGCCGCCAGGTGCGCACCACGACGTCGTTGCGGCGGGCGGTGGCGCGCCAGTCGATCGAGCGCACATCGTCGCCCCGCACGTACTCGCGGAGGGAGTCGAACTCGGTGCCCTGCCCGCGCACCAGCACGCTGGTGCGGCCGTCGAGCTCTTTCAGTCGAGTGATGCGGGAGGGCAGGTGCTTGCGGGAATGGAACGGCGGGAGCACCCGGATGCGCGCCGGGGCGTGCAAAGTGGCCTGCCGGGCCGCCAACCCAAGTGGGCCGGTCGACCGCACGGTGACGTGGGCCGTGGTGCGCTCGCCCCGCCGGGTGGGGCGAAGCGGCAGCGCGATGAGACGTCGTTCGCCGGGGGGAAGGGTCACGGCGGTGCGGTTGTTCCCGGCGCCCGCCGAGGGCTGCCAGCCGTCCCGCACGACGCCGCGCAGGCGGCGCCGGCCCTCATTGGTGAGATAGAGCTCACTGGTGACGGTTTCGCCCAGCCGCACCCGGCTCGGCAGCACCCGGGCGACGGCGAGGGTGCGGGGCGATGCGGCCAATGCCAGGTCGATGCCGGCGAGCAGCACGGCCAGTAGCAGCCAGGCGCCGAGCACGGCCAAGGCCGATCCGGGGGTGTCCCCGAGCAGCACGATAGGCACGACGCCGAGGGCGACGAGGAGAACGAACCTGCCGGTCAGCGCCATGGGCTAGATCGGCACCTGGACCTGCGTCAGCACGCCGTGCAGGATCGCGTCGACGGTGATGCCCTCGAGTTCGGCCTCCGGGCGCAGTTGGATGCGGTGCCGCCAGACCGGCAGCACCATCGCCTGTACGTGGTCGGGCGTGATGGATGCGTACCCGCTCAGCCAGGCCCACGCCTTCGCGCTGGCCAGGAGGGCGGTGGTGCCGCGCGGGCTGACGCCCAGCTTGGCCGACGGGCTCTGCCGGGTGGCCCTGGCCAGGTCGACGATGTACGCCAGCACGTCCGGGCTCGCACCGACGGCGGCGACGGACGCCTGAGCGGCCGCCAGTTCGGCCGGGCCGAGCACGGGGGTGACCCCGGCGGCGGTGAGGTCGCGTGGGCTGAACCCGGTGGAGTGCCGGCGCAGCACTTCGAGTTCTACGTCGCGTTCGGGGATGTCGAGCACGAGTTTGAGCAGGAACCGGTCCAGCTGCGCCTCCGGCAGCGTGTAGGTGCCCTCGTATTCGATCGGATTCATGGTCGCGGCGACGATGAACGGTTCCGGCAGCGCCAGTGACATCCCGTCCACGCTGACCTGGCGCTCCTCCATCGCCTCGAGCAGGGCCGACTGGGTCTTCGGAGGGGTGCGATTGATCTCGTCGGCGAGCAGGATGTTCGTGAAGACCGGGCCGTTGCGGAACTCGAACTCGCCGGCCTTGGCGTCGTAGATCAACGACCCCGTCACATCGCCGGGCATCAGGTCCGGTGTGAACTGCACCCGCTTGGTGTCGAGGCTGAGCGCCTGGCTGAGCGAGCGCACCAGCAGCGTCTTGGCGACGCCCGGCACGCCCTCGAGCAGCACGTGGCCACGGGCGAGGAGCGCGATGATCAGGCCGGTGACCGCGCCGTCCTGGCCGACAACGGCCTTGCCCACCTCGGTGCGCACCTGGGCGAGCGAGCGGCGCAGGGTGTCGACCGACGCGTCGGCGGGCGGTGTCTCGGCGGATGTCGTGGCGTGACTGGTCATGGGTCCATTCTTCCGGTTGACGGGGGAGCTGCGGGTGAGGGGCCGGAACCGGCCGGCCGGGCAGCCAGGACGGTTGCGCCCTCGAGGTCGTCGATCGCCGCGGACAGCGCCATCAGCGCCGCGTCGTTCTGGGGAATCTCGCCGACGAGGACGGCGTGCACCTGCTCCGGCGCCCGCCCGGTGAGGGCGGCGACGGTGCTGACCACCCTCTCCAGCGGCGCGGTGCGCGGCAACCCGGCGGCCAGGGCCATGCGGGTCACGGCGCCGATCCGGATGGCGTCGATCGCGCGCAACCGGGCATTCCCCCGGGCGTAGAGCCGGGCGCGGCCCTCCATGGTCTCGCTGGCCCGGACCACCACGGGCAGGTTCTCGGCAACCAGGGGGCCGAAGCGCCGGCCGCGCCAGACCATGGCGGCGACCGCGGTGACGACCAGCAGCACCAGAACGGGCGTGACCCAGCCCGGCGTGAGGGCGCCGAGCGACGGCGGACCGGTCACGGCCACATCGGCCAGCGTCGGCAGGTACCAGACCAGCGTGTCCTCGGCGCCGAGCAGGTTCAGCGCCAGGGCGGCGTTGCCCCAGGTGGCGATCTCGTCGTTGGCGAAGACCGCGGTGTCGGCGACGAGGGTGAGGGTTTGGCCATCCATCACCCGTTGCACCACCGAGAAGGTGCCGTTTTCGCCGGGGAAGCAGCCGGTGTAGCCGGGCGCGTCGGAGTCCAGGCCCAGGGTCTTGCCGCCGGGCGCGATCTTCTCCGCCGTCTCCGCCGCGTCCACGGCGCACTGGGCGGTGAGGGACTCCGCGGTGGAGACCCCGCCGAAGCCGACCTCGGGGGCCAACGCCTGCAGGGTGGCGAAGTTCGGGTCGGCCACGACGATGCGCGAGGAGAGCGTGCCGAGCTCGGTCAGCTGGCCGGCCTCGAGGTACCCCTCGGCGTCGGCGAAGAACAGCGTCGCGTCCGGATGCGCCTCCGTGGCGGCAGCGGCCTCGTCGAGGGTGTCGACGGGCAGCACGGTGACGCCCTGCTGGCGGAGGACCTCGACCAGGGCCATGCTGCCGGCCTGGGCGGGGTTGTCGGCGGCGAGCGGCGGACCCGCCGACCCGGTGGCATTGGTGCCGATGAACGCGATCACCGCGACAAGCAGCGCGCCGACCCCGGCCACCACCCAGAACACCGACCGGCGCATGACCGTGCGGACCGTGGGGGTGCTCGACTCGACCCTGTTCGAGTCCACAGGGGTCGCGACGGCGGCGCTCACGGTGTCCCCACCGGTGCCGGCAACTGCGGGCGGGCCGCCTGCAGGTCGGCATCAAGGTCGACCAGCGCCCGGTATCCGGCCTCGGTGCCGGAGCCGCCGAGGTAGCGCACACTCTCGAACACGTTCGCGCCCTCGCGCAACCGGTCCCGCTGGGCGGGGAAGGCCACCGCGGCCAGTTCGGCCACGCTGTGCGCGGTCGTGCCAGGGGTGGGGCGCACGATGGTGCGTTCCACCAGCGCCTGAGCGCATGCCCGGAAGGCCTCCTCGCAGGCGAGGGTCCAGTCGCCGGCCGCAGCGGCCGACGCGGCGGCCCGGCGCAGCTCAGCTGCGGTGCGGCGGTCGTCGTCGGCGAACAGGCCCGCGGCCTGCTGGCGGCGACGGCGGGAGCGGCGCGGCAGGCCGAAGATGAGCACGGCGGCCACGACCACGGCCACGCCGACGAGGATTCCGACGACCGACAGCCAGCCGTCACTCCCATCGCCGGTGAAGGACAGCGATGCGAACCAGTCGAAGACAGCCTGCGACAGCCGGTCGAACCAGGTGGGCTGGGCCGCCTGGTAGGGGGCCTTGGCCAGCTCGTCCCGCAGCCACTGCTGTGCTTCGGGCGCGTCGGGGTCCACCGGGATCCCCGACCATGCCACGCCGAGCCCCCACGCCGTGATCATGCCCAGGGCGCTCCCGGGTCGGCGCGAGGGGACTCGTCGGCAGCCGCGGCTGTGCCGTGCGGCAGGTAGGGGTCTACGGTGCCGCTGCCGGGGGCAGCCTCGACGAACCGCTGGAGTTCGAGGTCGAGGCCCTCCTTGCGCATCCGCAGGTCGATGTAGATGAGCGCGACGGCCGCCGACTGCACGACGGCGGTCACGGCGCCGATCACCAGGGTGACCAGGATCGTCAGCAGGTACAGCACCCCGGCGGGGATGTACGCCTCGAAGCTCGCGTTCGGGTCGATCAGGGCGGTCGCCGCACTGAACAGCAGGGTGAGCGGTGTCGTGACGATCTGTGAGATCACGCCGACGATCAGCGAGATCAGCAGCAGCACGCCCAGCGTGCGCCAGAAGAACCCGCCGGTGAGTGACCAGGAGCGCCGGACGGCGGACCAGATGCGCTGGCGTTCCAGCACGATCAGGCTCGGAACCACGGCGGTCTTGGTGCTCACCCAGGCGTACAGGGCGATCAGCCCCAACCCGCCGATGACGCCGATGATGACGGCCAACGCGATCCACCCGCCGCCGAGCAGGACGCAGGCGAAGACAAGGCCGCCGACGAGCAGCACGGCCACCAGGAGAGCTGCCGACAGCAGCAGCGTCCAGCCGACCAGCGGCCAGACCCGTCGGCCCACCTGGCGCCACAGGGCGGCCAGGCGCAGCTTCTCGCCGAGGGTCGCCCGGGCGACCTCGAGCACGATGACCCCCTGCAGGAGCGCGGCGGCGACGACGGACAGCGCGAGCGGCACAAGCGCGGACAACACGATGGCGACGATCGCGCCCGCCTCGACGGCGTCCTGCTCGTCGACCGGCGCCGCAGCAACGCGGCCGAGGGCGAAGAACGTCACCGCGCCCACCACCAGGAGCGTGACGAGCACCGTCACCCCCTGCACCAGCAGGGCGCTGCCGAACGTGGCTTTGGGGTTGCGGCGCAACACCTGGAAGGGCGCGCCGAGCAGGGTACCGAAACCGAGCGGTCGCAACGGGATGAGCCCGGGCTTGGGCGGAGGCGTCCAGGCCGGGGGCGGAGCCGGCCGGTAGCCGTAGGCCGGGTCGACGGGAGGGGGTCCGGGCTGGGCGCCTGGAACGTATTCGCCGTAGCGGGGCCGGTCGGGGTCGTTCGCCGGGGGGTGCCAGTCTGGGTCCGTCACGCCTCCATGCTGGCATACCTTGACCCCGCGCGGGGGCCTGTCAGCACTCTCGGGGCCACGTCGACTATTCTGGTGCCAGAGATTGCCCGCGTTGCCGGGTTATTGCCCGATGAACGGGCGGAAAACGGAAGAATGAACCCACGCATTTTGGTCGTCGACGATGACCCCGCACTGGCTGAGATGATCGGCATCGTCCTGCAGGGCGAGGGCTTCGAGCCGCACTTCTGCGCCGACGGTTCGCTCGCGCTCGACGCGTTCCACAACGTCGCTCCCGACCTGGTTCTGCTCGACCTCATGCTGCCGGGCATGGACGGCATCGAGGTGTGCAGCCTCATCCGCGCCGAGTCCGGCACCCCGATCATCATGCTCACCGCGAAGTCCGACACCACGGATGTCGTCAAGGGACTGGAGTCCGGCGCGGACGACTACATGGTCAAACCGTTCAACCCCAAGGAACTGGTGGCCAGGATCCGCACCAGGCTCCGCCCGGTTCCGGTCGAATCCCCGGCCAGCCTGCAGATCGGCGACCTCGTGGTCGACGCAGCCGGACACGAGGTGAAGCGCGGCGAGCAGAGCATCAACCTGACCCCGCTGGAGTTCGACCTGTTGCTGGCGCTGGCGAGCAAGCCGCAACAGGTGTTCACCCGGGAAATGCTCCTCGAGCAGGTCTGGGGCTACCACTACAAGGCCGACACCCGGCTGGTCAACGTGCACGTGCAGCGTCTGCGGGCGAAGGTCGAAGACGATCCGGACAACCCCCGCATCGTGATGACCGTGCGCGGCGTGGGCTACCGGGCCGGCGCGGCAAGCTAGGCGCGGGTGTCGGAGCGGTTCAACGAGGGCAGACGATTCGACGTGAACAGTCTGAATTGGCGGTCGTGGACGTCGTGGCGTTACCTGACCGGGCGGATGCTGCGCAGCTGGCGGGCGTCGCTGCAGTGGCGCACCGTGGCGATCACCGTTGTCGCCTCCGGTGCCGCGATCGGCCTGGTGGGCGTGTACATGTCCGTCAGCGTCGGGAACGACCTCTTCCAGTCCCGGCTCAGCCAGGTGCTCGTCGACTCCAACCGCGCCACCACGGCCGCCCAGGGGATCCTGGATTCGTCCGACGCCGCCGACCGGGTGCAGGTGCAGACGCTCCTCGAGGCTGCGCGCACCTCGATCGCCGCGGCCTCGTCGAGCCGGCTGGTCGCGCTCTTCCGCGTCCCGGGTCAGGAAGCCTCCACGGTGGCGCCCCAGGACTCCTCCACCTTCGGCACCTCCACCTCGGTCATCTCGCCGGAACTGCGCGCATCCGTGCAGGACGACAGCGACGGTCAGCTCTGGCAATCGGTGACGCTCGCCTCGGATGACGGTTCGTTCGTGCCCGGGATCGTGGTGGGCTCGCAGATCACCGTGCCCGTCGCCGGCCGCTACGAGCTCTACATCGGCTACAGCCTTGCCGACGCCGAGTCCACGCTCCTGTTCGTGCAACGTACCCTGGGCGGCGCCGGGTTGGCCCTGATCGTGCTGATCGGGGCGGTGACCTGGATCGTCGTGCGGTTCGTGGTGACCCCCATCCGCGTCGCCGCGGAAACCAGCGAGAAACTCGCCTCCGGCGACCTCGGCGTGCGTATCCCCGAAAAGGGCGAGGACGTGATCGCCACCCTTGCCCGGTCGTTCAACGGCATGGCCGACAGCCTGCAGAGCCAGATCAAGGAGCTCGCCGAACTGTCGGAGGTGCAGCAGCGCTTCGTCTCCGACGTGTCGCACGAACTCCGCACCCCGCTCACCACGATCCGCCTGGCCGGCGACCTGCTCTACGACCAGCGGGCCACGTTCCCGCCGGCCACCGAACGCACCGCCGAACTGCTGCACACCCAGGTGGAACGATTCGAGCTGCTGCTGGCCGACCTGCTAGAGATCAGCCGGTACGACGCGGGGTCGGTGGAGCTCGAAGCCGAACCCACCAACCTGGTGCACCTGGCCGAGGACGTCATCGACGGCATGCGTTCGCTCAGCGAGTCCAAGGGCACCCCGGTCATGCTGGTCGCGCCCGGCGGGCACCTCGACGCCGAGGTCGACCCGCGCCGGGTGCGCCGGATAGTGAACAACCTGATCGGCAACGCCATCGAGCACGGCGAGGGCAAGCCCATCATCGTCTCGGTGGACAGCAACGAATCCGCGGTGGCCCTCTCGGTGCGTGACTACGGCATGGGGATGAGCCAGGCGGACATCGCCCACGTGTTCGACAGGTTCTGGCGCGCCGACCCGTCCCGGAAACGCACGATCGGCGGCACCGGGCTTGGCCTGGCGATCTCCCTCGAAGACGCCATCGCGCACCGCGGCTGGCTGCAGGTCTGGTCGGGTCCTGGCGCCGGTTCCTGCTTCCGGTTGACCCTTCCCCGGCAGGCCAGGGGTGTGCTGACGACATCCCCGAACCCGTTGCCGCCGGAAGACGCGGACGTGACCGGATTCGTTTCGACCCGAACCGACACGAGGGGAGACCACCATGCGTAACCGCATCAGGCTCGTCGCCGTCGTTGCCGCCCTGACCCTGGTATTGGGCGGGTGCTCCAGCATCCCGCGCAGCGGCGCCGTGCAGGCCGGGCAGGATGCCGTGACGGGGGAGAACCCGGCGCCAATCTTCCTGCCGTTCGGCCCCAGGGCCGACGCGACGATGGAGGAGATCCTCGCCGGGTTCATCGACGCCGCCACCAGCCCCGACAACAACTACGAGATCGCCAGGGAATTCCTCACCCCGGAGTTCAGCGACTCCTGGAAATCGGATTCCGGCGTGACGGTGTACGACGGCTCCGAACGCAGCTTCGTTCCGGTCGACGAGGCCACCATGGCCTTCGAGGTGAGGCCGGTCGCGGAGGTCAACGCGAACGGCGAGTACCACGAGGAGGGGGCGACCTCGAGCCTGGGGCTGCGGTACTCGTTCACCCAGGTCAACGGCCAGTGGCGGATCAGCGCGGCGCCGAACGGCACGGTGCTCGACCAGAGCACCTTCAAGGACGTCTTCAGCGCGCAATCGTTGTACTTCTTCGACCCGGACTACCGCTACCTGGTCCCGGACGTCCGCTGGTTCCCGCGCGGGGCGTCGACGCCGACCAAGATCGTCAACGGGGTGCTGAACGGCCCCAGCGAATGGCTCGCCGGCGCGGTGACCAGCGCGTTCCCCGAGGGCACGGCGCTGACCGCCGATTCCGTCACCGTGGTCGCCAGGGACGCGAAGGTCGACCTCAACGGCGAGGCCCTGAACGCCGACACCATCACGCTGCAACGGATGCGCAGCCAACTGGAGAACAGCCTGCCGAGCGGCCTCACCGTCTCGATCACGATCAACCAGAACTCCCAGGACATCGACGAGCTGGGAGCGAGCGAACCCGAGGTGAATCCCCGGGTCGACGCGCGCGCCCTGGTGCTGCGCGACGGGGAGTTCGGTTTCCTTGCCGCCACCGGCCGGACGATCACCCCGCTCGCCGGCCTGTCGGAGGGAGTCATCGCCCTTGCCCCGACCGCCGTCGCGCTGTCGCCCTCGCAGACCGCCGCGGCCGCGTTGACCCCCGCCGGGGTTTACGGCATCCGGGTCGGTGATGACGCCGTCCTGCTCGATCCCCGCCAGAACCTGATCGAACCGTCCATCGACGGGTCCGGGTTCGTCTGGTCGGTGCCGGCGGACCGGCCGAACGAACTGTTCGTCTACAGCGCCCAGGGTGCGGCCGTCGCCCTGCCGACTCCCTGGCAGGATGCGTCGAGCATCGCGGCCCTGCAGGTGTCCAGGGACGGCACCCGGGTGATCGCGCTGTTGAGCGCAGCCGGTGAGAGCCGGCTCGTGGTCGCCGCGGTGATGCGGGAGAACGGGGTGCCCACCAGCCTCGGCGAAGCCGTGCAACTCGCGACCGGCAGCGGCGCCCCGCTGGACGCCACCTGGATCGACCAGAGCACCGTGGCTTACGTGACCGTACAGCCCAACGGCGAGGACCGGATCGTAGCCCACGAGATCGGCGGAACGAGCACGCCGCTCGAGTCGTCCACCGGGATCTCGACCATCACCGGTAGCAACCTGCTGAGGGACCTGCGGGCGCTGTCGGCCGACGGGTCCCTGCTGGTGCAGCGCGGTGTCGGCTGGCAGGAACGCATC
The DNA here is from genome assembly GCF_054075385.1 of Cryobacterium sp. AP23. Taxonomy (NCBI): domain Bacteria; kingdom Bacillati; phylum Actinomycetota; class Actinomycetes; order Micrococcales; family Microbacteriaceae; genus Cryobacterium; species Cryobacterium sp. AP23. Next base: position 3,700,761 of record NZ_CM133415.1, read on the forward strand.
GATGGGGTCACCCTGGTCGCGACCCAGCAGGGCATCGGCGGCTGACCCGCGCTCCTCCACAGGCCCGGCCGCGAGCGGTTGTGCCCAGAGTTGCCCGTGAATCCGCTCGGCGCATGCGCCCGCACGACACTGGGCGGATGACGAGGGACGGCTGGGCCGGGCGCGGGCTCGACAGGGCGCGGGACGCCCTGCTCGACGGCTGGGCGGTGCTTATGCCCACGGAGTGCAGCGGCTGCGGCCGGGCCGACCGGGCGCTCTGCGCCGCCTGCACGTCCGCCCTGGTCGCCGAGCCCCGGCCGGCCCGGCGCGACATCCTCACCGTCTGGTCGGCGTTGGACTACACCGACGTGGTCGGCCGGGTGCTCGTGGCGTACAAGGACGGCGGCCGCACCGACGCTGCAGCGCCGCTGGGCGCCGCGCTCGGTGCCGCCGTGGCGGCGGCGCTCGCCGCCCTCGGGCCGGATGCATCCGGCATCGTGCTGGTCACCGTGCCGTCCTCACGCCGGGCCTGGCGGGCCAGGGGGTTCCACCCCGTCGACCTGCTCCTGGCCCGGGAGGGCCTCCGCTCGGTGCGGCTGCTGCGACCCCGCCGGAAGGCGGCCGTCGCCGACCAGGTGGGCCTGGGGCGGGAGCAACGCCTCGACAATCGCCGGGACACCCTCGTCGCCACCCGCCCCCTCCCGGGCCGGGGAATTCTCCTCGTGGACGACATCGTCACCACCGGCGCCACCCTCCTCGAGGCCCGGCGCGCTCTCGTCGCGGCGGGGGCCGAGGTGCTCGGCGCGGCCACCGTGGCGGAAACCCGGCGGCACCAGAGTGACAACTCACGTTCACCGGAAACAGATTGACAAAACCTGTGACTTATCCAGCTGGCACGACTACGGTTGTGCCAAAGGCGCGTACCAATCGCCCGGATCAGGGGCGGTTCGCCAGATCTGGAGGTCGTCATGGAAACTAACATCGTTGGACGAAACCTGGGGATCACTGATCGCTTCCGGGAATATGCGACGGAGAAGGCCGAGAAGATCGCCGGCCTCGCCGAGAAGGCCCTCGCCCTGGAAATCAAGGTCAGTCGTCACACCGAGAAGAGCGGCGCCGCTGGTAACGACCGCGTCGAACTCACCCTGATCGGCAAGGGCCCCATCGTGCGGGCCGAGGCCGAGGGAAGCGACAAGTACGCCGCATTCGACATCGCGCTCGGCCGGCTGCTCGAACGGGTCCGCCGTGCCAAGGACCGCCGCAAGGTGCACCGTGGCGGCGCCCACCGTCCAACGTCGTTGCACGAGGCCTCGGCCTCCGGCTTCGCCGTGATCGACATCGTTCCCGCCGACGGCGACACCCTGGAGCGGGTGCGCACCGGTGCCATCAACGTCGTGTCGGAGGACACCACCGTCGACGAGGCCGACGAGCCGGACGAGGTCTACACCCCCGTCGTCATCCGCCGGAAGGTCTTCGCGGCCGCACCCATGACCGTGGACGATGCGCTCTACTTCATGGAACTCGTCGGACACGACTTCTACCTGTTCCAGGACGCCGAAACCCGCCGCCCCAGTGTGGTCTACCGCCGCAAGGGATGGGACTACGGCGTCATCGAACTCGATCCCAATTCCGACCAGGCCAAGGAGCTGGCGTCGGCGACCAGCGAGTCCAGCTCCTGACCAACTAGCATTGCTATAGTTGCCGGCTAGGTCGGCGCTACGTGCGTCCGACCGGACGACAGGCGTGTTCGCACGCCGTGACGACTAGTGGAGTGCATTCGTGGCCTCAATCCTGGAAAAAGTTCTACGCGTTGGCGAGGGGCGCATTCTGCGCCGGCTCGAGAGCTACGCGAAGGCCATCAATGCGCTGGAGGACGACTTCGGCAGCCTCAGCGATGAGGAGTTGAAGAACGAAACCGTGCAGTTGCGTGAGCGCTACTCGGGTGGCGAGTCGCTGGACGACTTGCTGCCCGAGGCGTTCGCGGCCGTGCGCGAAGCCTCCACCCGCACCCTGGGGCTGCGTCACTTCGACGTGCAGCTGATGGGCGGGGCCGCGCTGCACCTCGGCAACATCGCCGAGATGAAGACCGGTGAGGGCAAGACCCTGGTGGCCACGACGGCCGCCTACCTGAACGCGATCACCAGCCGTGGTGTGCACGTCATCACGGTGAACGACTACCTGGCCAGCTACCAGAGCGAGCTGATGGGGCGCGTGTTCCGTGCCCTCGGCATGACCACGGGCTGCATCGTCTCCGGACAGACCCCCGCGCAGCGCCGCGAGCAGTACGCCTGCGACATCACCTACGGCACCAACAACGAGTTCGGCTTCGACTACCTGCGCGACAACATGGCGTGGCAGGCCACCGATATGGTGCAGCGCGGCCACTACTTCGCCATCGTCGACGAGGTCGACTCGATTCTCATCGACGAGGCCCGCACCCCGCTGATCATCTCCGGCCCCGCATCGGGTGAGGCCAACCGCTGGTTCACCGAGTTCGCCAGCCTGGCCAAGCGCCTCGTCGTCGACGAGGACTTCGAGGTCGACGAAAAGAAGCGCACCGTGGGTGTGCTCGAGCCCGGCATCGAAAAGGTCGAGGACTACCTCGGCATCGACAACCTCTACGAGTCCGCGAACACCCCGCTGATCTCGTTCCTGAACAACGCCATCAAGGCCAACGCCCTGTTCAAGAAGGACAAGGACTACGTCGTGATGAACGGCGAGGTGCTCATCGTCGACGAGCACACCGGCCGCATCCTGATGGGCCGCCGCTACAACGAGGGCATCCACCAGGCGATCGAGGCCAAGGAAGGCGTCGCGGTCAAGGCCGAGAACCAGACCCTCGCCACCGTGACCCTGCAGAACTACTTCCGCCTGTACTCGAAGATCTCCGGCATGACCGGAACCGCCGAGACCGAGGCCGCCGAGTTCATGAGCACCTACAAGCTCGGCGTCGTGGCGATCCCCACCAACCGGCCGATGCAGCGCATCGACCAGTCCGACCTGATCTACAAGAACGAAGAGGCCAAGTTCGGCCAGGTCGTCGAGGACATCGTCGAGCGCCACGAAAAGGGCCAGCCGGTCCTGGTCGGCACCACCAGCGTCGAGAAGAGCGAATACCTCTCCCGGCTGCTGGCGAAGAAGGGTGTGCGCCACGAGGTCCTGAACGCCAAGAATCACGCGCGTGAGGCCGCCATCGTCGCCCAGGCCGGGCGCCTCGGCTCCGTCACCGTCGCCACCAACATGGCCGGCCGTGGTACCGACGTGATGCTCGGCGGCAACGCCGAGTTCCTCGCCGTCGCCGCGATGAACGCCAAGGGCCTGAGCCCCGTCGAGACCCCGGACGAGTACGAGAAGGAATGGGACGACGTTTTCGCCGCCGTCAAGGCCGAGGTCACCACCGAAGCCGAGAAGGTCATCGAGGCCGGCGGACTGTACGTTCTTGGCACCGAGCGCCACGAGTCCCGCCGCATCGACAACCAGCTCCGCGGACGCAGCGGCCGCCAGGGCGACCCGGGGGAGAGCCGTTTCTACCTGTCCCTCACCGACGACCTGATGCGCCTGTTCAACGCCGGAGCCGCCGAGAGCCTGATGGGCCGCCAGGGTGTGCCGGACGACATGGCCATCGAGTCCAAGGTCGTCAGCCGCGCCATCCGCAGCGCCCAGTCGCAGGTCGAGGGCCGCAACGCCGAGATTCGCAAGAACGTCCTCAAGTACGACGATGTGCTCAACCGCCAGCGCGAAGCGATCTACGGCGACCGCCGGCACATCCTCGAGGGTGACGACCTGCACGAGCGCACCCAGCACTTCCTCGAAGACGTCATCGACGAGGTGCTCGACGTGCACACCGGCGAGGGCAACGGCGACGACTGGGACTTCGACGCCCTGTGGACCGAGCTGAAGACCCTTTACCCGGTGGGACTGACCATCGACGAGGTCATCTCCGAGGCCGGCAACAAGGGCAAGATCAACCGCGATTTCATGCGCCGGGAGATCATCTCCGACGCCAAGGTCGCATACGCCCGCCGCGAAGAGCAGCTCGGCTCACCCGCCATGCGCGAGCTCGAACGCCGCGTCGTCCTCTCCGTGATCGACCGCCGCTGGCGCGAGCACCTCTACGAGATGGACTACCTCAAGGACGGTATCGGCCTCCGCGCGATGGCGCAGCGCGACCCGCTGGTCGAGTACCAGCGCGAGGGCTTCGCGATGTTCCAGCAGATGATGGGCCAGATCCGCGAGGAGACCGTCGGGTTCCTGTTCAACCTCGAGGTCGAGGTGTCCCAGGGCGCCGGCGCGGTCGACGCCCCCGTCGTCGCCGCCAAGGGCCTCACGCCGCCGCCCGAATCGGCCGTCGGCAAGTTGAGCTACACCGCACCGAGCGATTCCGGCGGGGTCGAGGTGCGCGACCAGCGCGGCCAGATCCAGCAGGCCGCCACCGACCGCGCCCGCCGCGCGGCCGTCACGGCGACGCCGGAGGAACCCGCCGCGGAACCGGCCGGCCCGCCCCAGCGCGGAGCCTTCGGCCAGCGTCCGGAGTCGGACAAGCCGGTGCCGGTGAACCGGGCCGAGCGTCGCACCCAGGGCAAGAAGAAGTAACCCGCCCGCCGCAACTGTTCCCCGTGCGGACAAGTGGTCCCGGTGTGCCGGGACCATTTGTCCGGATGGGGAACAGTTGGCGGCCGCGGGTCGGGAGAGCGCCGGGCGTCAGAGGACGTTGATGGCGCTGGCCCGCCAGCGGTTGTCGAGCCCCTCGAGCCGCACGGCCACGGCACGCACCCGCACCTTGCTGTGCACGATGACGACCGCCTCGATGATGCCGTCCCTGGGCTCATTGATCGTCACTCGGCCGATCGTGATGGTGGGGCGCTGCGCCCGCTGGCCCTTCACCGCGCGCGCCCTCGCCGACAGCACCACGCGTTTGAGCAGGTGCCGGTAGACGTCGTCGCTCACCCACCGGGCCAACTGGTCCAGTTCCCTGGCCCCGGCCAGGACCTCGATGACGCAGCGGGTCAGGTTGATCAGGAGCGGCTCCGGGTCGGGCAGGGTACTGCGCGAGCTCGGCTGGTGGCCGAAGAAGTCATCGGCGATGAATCCCTCCGCCGTTTCCCGCGCCGCACGACCGGATGCCGCATCCGGCGGCTCCGGCAGGTTCGGCGCGTTCGCCTGCGGCGGGCGGCTGCCGTGGGGCTCGGCAAGTGGATCGCTCATGGGTCTCCCAGGTGGTGGATCCGTGGTGCGACGACAGGGCGGGGTGGGGCCTTGGCCGACACTCAAGCACCGGGGATCGAACCTGTCTAGGCTTCGCTACCGCCTGTGGATAACGTCAGCATCCGGCCGGTTCGCCGACTACCGTCGGGGTGTGCGCTGGGACAACCTGTTCGACGACCTCGAAGGTCAGCTCGAGAACGAGCTGAACGCCGAGGACCTCGACCTGCGCGCCGAGGAGGAACGCCTGCGCCTGGGTCGGTTGTCGCTGCGCCAACGGCTCACCGCCGTGAGCCACGGCCCCGCCCAATCCCGGGTGACCCGGATCCTCCTGGTCGGCGGCCAGACCGTGGTCATTCGACCGACGACGTTCGGCCGGGACTGGTTGGCGGCGGACCTGCTCGATGCGGGCGCGGGGAACCCGCAGTGCCTGGTGCCGTTCACGGCCATTGCGGCCGTGATCCTGCTGCCGGAGCAGGTGGCGCTGTCCCTGGAGCCGGAACCCGAGTCCACCGCCAGGCTCGTCGACCGGATCGGTCTGCCGTTCGTCCTGCGCGACCTGTGCCGGCGCCGGAAGAGCCTGGGGATCCAGACCGCGCTGGGCACGGTCACCGGCACCATCGACAGGGTGGGACGCGAGCACCTGGACCTGGCGGTGCACGCCGGCGGCACCGCCCGCCGGGCCGCGGACGTGCAGCAGTACCGCATCATTCCGCTCGGCCAGATCGAGCTGGTGCGGCTGGACTGAGCGGTACGGGCTGAGCCTGATGGTCAGCCGGGCTGCTCGCCGTCCGGGGGCGTTCCCGGCCGCAGGATCCTGCCCTCGGAGAGTTCGGGGATATTGGCGAAGTCGGACTGCTCCCAGAGCGAGATCCGGCGGGCCTCTTCGTATTTCGCCTCGATGTAGGACTCCAGCACCACCCGCTCCACCCGCCAGGCGCCGGTGGCGCCGATGCGGATGGCGGGAAGCTCGCCGGTGCGCACCAGGTCGAGGGCGGCGGCAACGGACACATTCAGGATCTGCGCCGTGTCAGCGAGGGTCAGGAAGCGGCCGACGGAGGCGGAGGAGACGGGATCGCTCATGGCACGATTATCCGTCGCTTCCTGCCGGTGCGCGCGGTGCGGCCGAGAGCTGTGGATAACTTCAGCGCGGTGCGCGCCGGCCGACGACGATGGTACCCAGGCAGTCGACCGGAGACGGACGGAACGAACGGGGTGGACGGATGAGACGAGGACCAGGGCCCGGCCGGCCGAAGGCGTCTGCCAGCACCCGCACCCGGTTCTGGGTCGATCCCCGGTTCGCGCTCGGGCTGGTCCTCGTCGTCGCGTCCATCGTAGGCGTGAGCGTCGTGGTCGCGGGCAACGACCGCACCGTCGCCGTGTACGCGGCCAGGGTGCCGCTCGCGGTCGGTGACGACCTCGACCCGGCCGACCTGGTGGAGACCCGGGTGAGCCTGGGGGTGGCCGGAACGCTCTACCTCAGCGCCGCCAGGCTTCCCGCCGAGGGCCTGGTCGTGACCCGCACCATCACCGCGGGGGAACTCATCCCCGCCGCCGCCGTCGGAACCCACGCCGGCGAAGCGGTGACGAGCATCGTCCTCGACCTGAGCGGGCGGCTGTCCGCCGGGTTGGCGGCCGGCTCGATCGTGGACGTCTGGTCGGCGGCACCGACCGACGACGGCGGCTTCGGTCCGCCGTCGGTTCTCGTGGGCGAGGCCGCGATCGTCCGGATCCTGGAACCGACGGGCCTCATCCAGTCCGACGGCGCCAAAGCGGTGGAGGTCCTGGTGCCCAAGGACAAGGTCGCCGTGGTGCTCGAGGCCGTGGCCAACGACGAGGCGGTCTCGCTGATCGCCGTGAACACGCCGATCGGGGGCTGAGATGACCCTGCTCGCACTCGCCCTGGACCGGGACACCGAGGATCGGCTGCTCGCTGACATCGTCGAGCACGGCCATGTCATCGTCGCCCGCCCCGCCAACGTGCGGGAGCTGCTTGCCGCCATCGACCGGCACGCCCCCGAGGCGCTCATCGTCGGCGCCACCAGGGGCACCTTGACCGCGGAGCTGCTCGCGGCCAGCGATTCCAACGGCATCCGGGTCGTCGCCCTCGCCGCCACCGAACAGGAACGCCGGTACGTGGCCGAACTCGGGCTGCACGAGGTGGTCGCCGCCGACGCGGACTGGCCGGTCATCGAGGCGGTCCTGATGCTGGGCGGCGACCTGCCGTTGCGCATCGACCGGGAGCCGGACCCGCAGCCGGAACCCGACCACACCGACGAGGCGGGCGTCGCGCCTGGCTCGCAGCGCCGAGCCCGCGCCGCCAGGCGGGCGAACACGGGCGCCAGTGCCGAACCCGGCGCGGCACGCCAGAAGCGCTCCCGCCACCGCGCCGCGGCCGACCCGCCCGTGGATGCCCCGGCGGAGGTGGACGACGAGAGCGCCGGCCTCACCGGGGCCGGCACGGTCATCGCCGTGTGGGGCCCGGCCGGGGCGCCGGGCCGCACCACCCTGGCGATCAACATCGCGGCGGAGATCGCCGCGTCCGGGCACACCGTGGTCCTCGCCGACGTCGACACCTACAGCGGCTCCATCGCCCCTAGCCTGGGCCTGCTCGACGAGGCGCCCGGCTTCGCGGCGGCCTGCCGGCTGGCGGGATCCGACGCGCTCACCCGGAGCGAATTCGAACGGATCGCCCACCGCTACAACTCCCCGCGGGGAGCGTTCTGGGTGCTCACCGGGATCGGGCAGCCGTCGCGCTGGCCCGAACTGTCCGCCGAGCGGGTCGGCGGGGCTATCTCCTCGCTCCGCCGATGGGCGGACTACGTGGTCCTGGACCTTGGCTTCAGCCTGGAGAGCGACGAGGAGATCTCGAGCGACCTGTTCGCCCCGCGCCGGAATGCCGCGACCCTGGCCGCGTTGGGCTCCGCCGACCGGGTGGTGGCCTGCGGCCTGGCCGATCCCGTCGGCATGGCCCGGTTCCTGCGCGCCTGGGCGGACCTCACGGAGGTGATCACCACCAACCGGGTCCACGTCGTGATGAACCGGGTGCGCGCCAGCGCCGTCGGCCTCGGTGCCGCCGGCCAGGTGGAGAGCGCGTTGCGACGATTCGGCGGCATCGACGCCGCGGCGCTGGTGCCGCACGACCAGGCCGGACTCGACGCGGCGGTGCTGACCGGACGCACCCTGCGGGATGCCGCGCCGCGCTCACCCGCCAGGCTCGGCATCCAGGCGTTCGTGCGGGACGAACTACTGCCGGCTCCCGCTGGGGACCCGGTGCCCCGCTGGCGCCCGTGGAGCCGGACGGCCCGCTGGCGCGGCCCGGCATCCGCGACCTAACCGGTGACGACGGGAACGACGGTGACAGAGCCGGCGGGGTCGACCAGGAGCACCACGCGCTCGCCGGAGACGCCTGCGAGTGCCTCGACCACGGCGGTGGGGGAGGGCAGCGCCGTCGCCTCGTCGCTCCGCCGCCAGTAGCGCACCTGCGCGCCGGTGAGCTCCCGCAGGTGCGTCACAACGGGTTCCTCGCCTGGCCCCATGATCAGCACGAGCTCGGCGATGGCGGGCGCGGCCGAAACCGGAGCGGCGGGACCGCCCGCGGCAGGTGTGCCGGGGCTGGCCGCGCGGTCGCCGCGCCAGACGCTGAAGTGGTAACCGGCGACCAGACCGGTCGCCACGAGCAGGCCGAGCGGGGCGCGGACCCGGTCCAGCAGGCCGGCGTCCCCGCCGAGGACGGAGTCGAACACCCGGTAGCCGATGACGAGCAGGGTGATCAGGGCGACGACGGCGCTGATCCCGAACACCACGACCAGGTACACGCTGCGGCCGGTGGCGCGTCGCCGGTCGGGGTCGAGCGCCCGGGTCGGACGCCAGGCGGCCCACCACAGCGGCCCGCCCACCAGCACCGAACTGAGTCCGGCCAGCAACAGGGTGCGCGGGTCCGTCGCCGTCAGCGGTGTGGTCAGGGCGGCCAGGAGGGCGTTCACGATGACGCCGATCCCGGTCGCCGCCGCGATCAGCGCGATCCCGCTCGTGACCAGGGTGCCGGCATCCCGCACCGGCACGCTGCGACTGCGGACCACGCCCCGGTGGTACACCCAGACCAGGCTGCCGACCAGGGCGGCAGCGATCGCGACGCCGAGTGGATCGACCAGCACCGGCACCGGGTCGGTGCGGTCGGCGGCGAGCCGGAGGAGCACGAACAGGACGGTGCCCGCCCCGGCCAGGGTGAGCAGGCAGCCGCCGAGGATGCCGACACCGACCAGCGCCACCTGGGCGAGCGGCGTGGCCGCGGCCCGGCTGCCCTCGTGCTGCCAGTGCCACCACCAGACAACGGCGCCGCCGACCGCCCCGACCAGGGTGCGCACGGCGCCCAGCCACCACGGGTCGCCGGCGACGGCGTCACCCTGGCCGCCGATGGCGGTGTCGAGGAGGATGGTCAGGGTCATGACGGCCCCACTCGCGCCGAGCACCAGACCGAACGTTCCGCCGAGGACGGCGGCGGTGCCGGGGAGGCGAGAGGGCCGCCGAGCGGTGTGCACCAGGATGTGCCTGTGCCCGGCCCAGACCAACGCCCAGACCAGGCCGGTCACCGCGTCCGCGCCGAACCTCTCGCCCGTCACGGCACCGGCCACGGCAGTGAGCAGGGTGATGCTGGCGACGATCACGGACACCGTGAGCATGCCGACCAGGTACAGCGCCCAGGCCAGCGAGCGCTGTTCCACCGGGTCGGCCAGCCGGCGCCAGACGAACCAGCCCAGCAGTGCGGCCAGCGGACCGCCGATCAGGGTGAAGGTGAGCGAGATGGCGAGGCCGTCGGTGCCGGAGCCCGCGATGGTGGCGCCCGTCACCTGGTCGACCAGTCGGGTCAGCAGGGTGCTCAGGCCGTTCGCGACCAGCAGCACCAGCACGAACAGGATCGTGTAGACCACGACCCGCCGCACCACCGGGGCGGCGGATGCCCTGGCCGGTGCGGTGAGGCTCACTGGAGGTCCTTCCGGGTGTCGGGGCACACGGTCAGTTGCCACGGCGCCTGGTCGATGAGCCAGTCCCCGTCGACCCTGACCAGGTCGAAGACGTCCTCGGACTCGTACTCGTTCGGCCCGAACAGGCCACCCTCGTAGGAGGTGACGATGGAGACCCGGACGTCGGCACTCGTCTCCCGCTCGGTGGTGCCCAGCAGGGTGAGCCGGACATCCTCGGTGGCGGACGGGGAGGACCCGTCGCAGCCGGCCGTGGCCTCCTCGGTGAGGTAGCCGGCCGCGAGATCCTCATCGCCGTCGAGCACGGCCGTGGCGTAGCGCTGCACCACCCCGCCCGGCGTTCCGGCGTCCAGCGGTGCGGGCTCGCCGCGGGTGAAGACCACGATCAGCGCGACGAGCACGAGCACCCCGAGAGCGCCGAGGATGACGAGCAACGTCGGGTCGCGCTTGGGGACGAGGGCGGGATCGGCGGAGCTCATACGGCGAGCATGCCGCATCCGCGGTCGCGACGCCAGCAGCCGCGGCCGTAGGCTGGTCTCGTGTCGACGCTCAGTGATCTCGTACGTGCCCAGGGCCGCAACAACGCCGAAGACGTGGACTGGCTGCACATGCTGGTCGCGGACGGCCAGCTGCTGGCCGACCTCGCCTTCGCCGACATCGTCGTGTGGGTGCCCACCGTCGGGGGCAGCTTCGTCGCGGTCGCGCACGCCAGGCCGTCCAGCGCCGCGACCCTGTTCTACCGGGACTTCGTCGGCCAGGAGATCAAGGCGGAGTGGCGCAAGCAGGTCACCGAAGCCTTCGACACCGCCAAGATCATCGACACCACCGCACCGGACTGGTACGAGGAAACCCCGACCAGGGTGCGGGCGATCCCGGTTCGCCGCCGGATCAGCGCGAGCGGCGCGGAGATCACCCCCGAGCCCATCGCCGTGCTCACCCGGCACACCAACCTGAGCGAAACCCGCACCCCCGGCCGCCAGGAACTGACCTTCAACGATTGCGCGAACGACCTCTTCGCCATGATCGCCTCCGGCGATTTCCCCGACCTCGGCGCCCCGACCGGTCCACGCCGCGGCGCCCCCCGGGCATCCGACGGCCTGATCCGGCTCGACCTGGACGGAGTCACCACCTTCGCCAGCCCGAACGCGTTGTCAGCGTTCAACCGGATGGGCTTTGCCGACGAGCTCGAGGGCGAATCGCTCGCCGAGGTGACGACAAGCCTGCTCACGGGCAAGGCCGTCGTCGACGAATCCCTGCCCCTGGTCGTGACCGGCCGGGCGCCCTGGCGCACCGACATCGAAGCCCGCGGGGTGACGGTGTCACTGCGCGCGATCCCGATCCGCAACCGCGGCGAACGGATCGGCGCCATCGTGCTGTCCAGGGACGTGACGGAGCTGCGACACCAGGAGCGCGAGCTGATCACCAAGGACGCCACGATCCGGGAGATCCACCACCGGGTGAAGAACAACCTGCAGACGGTGGCCTCGCTGCTGCGGATCCAGGCCAGGCGCACCCACTCCGACACCGCCCGCGAGGCCCTCAACCAGGCCATGCGCCGGGTGGCGGCCATCGCCGTGGTGCACGACACCCTGTCATCCGGGCTGAGCCAGAACGTGGACTTCGACGCTGTCTTCGACCGGGTGCTGCTGCTGATCGCCGAGGTGGCGTCCGCGCACAACACCACGGCGCACCCGAAGTCCTCCGGCAGCTTCGGCATCCTGCCCAGCGCCTACGCGACCCCGCTGGCCCTGGCGCTCACCGAACTGGTCACCAATGCCGTCGAGCACGGGCTCGCCGGCCGGGAGGGCGAGGTGGCCATCGAGGCCGAGCGCAACGAGGAGACCCTCACCGTGCGTGTGCGCGACAACGGCTCGGGCATGCCGGAGGGCAAGGTCGGTTCCGGTCTCGGCACCCAAATCGTGCGCACCCTGATCCAGGGTGAGCTGAGCGGCACCATCGACTGGCACACCATGATGGACAGCGGCACAGAGGTGACCATCGAGATTCCGCTGCGCTTCATGGAATTCGACTGAGCCGTATTCGTCGCCGGACAGCGAAACGGGCGGGCAGCCGAAGCTGCCCGCCCGTTTCGGGCTGAACCAGGTGTTCTAGGAGGCGCGGCGGGCGCGGGCGGCGCGGCGCTTGAGCGCGCGGCGCTCGTCTTCGCTGAGTCCTCCCCAGACGCCCGAGTCCTGACCGGTCTCGAGGGCGTACTGGAGGCAAACCTCGGTCACATTGCAGCGGGCGCACACGGACTTGGCCTTTTCGATCTGGTCGACTGCGGGACCAGTGTTACCAACCGGGAAGAAAAGTTCCGGGTCAGCGGTGAGGCAGGCAGCTTTATCGCGCCAGTCCATAGGGGTGCTCCTTTATTGCGGGGGGATGCCTGGCCGATCGGCCGAAGATGCGGGAAGCCCAGGTTTCAGGAAGGTCGGATCTGCAGTGGAGATCCGCTCACTACCCTGTGAGCGTGAACCGGGCCTCAAATATCGTTGCATAATAGGGGTGTCAAATCAATAGTTTTGTATGGGATATCGCTGTGAGCCAATCGTTCGACCCCGGCCAGGACGGCCCGCTCGGGCCCCGGCGCGGACGACGATCCCGGGCTCACAACGTCCTCGTACTGCTCCTCGGCGCCGAGGCGGCCCTGCTCTGGGGCGTCGTCATCTGGCTGATCCTCGAACTGCTCACCGACCAGCCGACGTCGTTCGCGAGCGCCATCGCCATCCTGCTGATCGCGCTCATCGCGGCCGCCTGGGTGACCACCATCACGGTGGCCACCCTCCGCGGGCGGTCGTGGATCAGGGCGGCGGCGGTGACCTGGCAGCTTGTGCAGGTGTTCATCGCGATCGGCTGCTTCCAAGGCCTCTACGCCAGGCCCGACCTCGGCTGGGCCCTGCTCGTCCCCTCGGTGCTGGTCGTGGTGTTGCTCTTCACCCGCAGCGTGGTCGAGGCGACGAGCCGCCGCGAGCCGTAGCGAGAGCCCGAACCCGCGCGCTAGGGCCTCGCCCCGATCAGCCCGAGCAGTGAGCACAACTCCTGCAGAATGTGGCTTCCCTGGCCTACTGCCGCGTGATCTCGGCATCCGCTGCCGGTCGTCCTGTCGAATTGCAGGAGTTATGCACGCGGAGTGTGCTGCAGCGGCAGGGTGAGCGGCACCGCCGCATCCCCGGCGTCGCAGCCCGGTCGGAGCGCGCGGTGAGCATAACTCCTGCAGAATTTCTGCCGCTGGGCGTACTTCCGCATGATTCCGGGGTCAGCGGATGCTCACTCCGACGAATTGCAGGAGTTGCGCCAGTCGCAGTGACCGGAGCACCCGACCGCGTAGCTAGAGCCCGAGCTTCTTGCGCAGGCCGGCCACGTGCCCGGTGGCCTTCACGTTGTAGAGCGCGTGCGTGATGACGCCGGCCTCGTCGAGCACGAAGGTGGAGCGCAGCACCCCGGTGACGATCTTGCCGTAGAGGTTCTTCTCGCCCCAGGTGCCGTAGGCGCGGTGCACGGCGAGGTCTTCGTCGCTGAGCAGCGGGAAGGTGAGGTGGTCGTTCGCGGCGAACTCGGCCAGCTTCGCCGTGCCGTCCTTGGAGACGCCGAGCACCTGGTAGCCGGCCGCGGCGAGCGAGCCGAGGTTGTCGCGGAAGTCGCACGCCTGGGTGGTGCAGCCGGGCGTCATGGCCGCCGGGTAGAAGTACACCACGACCTTCCGGCCGCGGTAGGAGTCCAGGCTGACGTCGCGGCCGTCCTGGTCGGTGAGGGTGAACTGGGGGGCAGTGTCGCCGGCTGCGAGCCGGGGGGAATCCGTCATGGAAACTACGGTACCGCTCAGTTCTCGCCCGGACGATGTGCCGGTGCGGCCGCGAAGGTCTCCAGGAGGCGCTGGAGCGAGTCCAGGCGGGCTTTGCCGGTCTCACCCAGGGTTCCGGCCGCGACGGCCTCGTTGATGGCGCAGTCGGGCGAGGACGGCAGGTGGGTGCAGCCGCGCGGGCACTTCTCGGCGATGGTGGCCAGGTCGGTGAACGCGCGCAGGATGTTGTCGGTGTTGATGTGGCCAAGGCCGAACGAGCGCACCCCGGGGGTGTCGATCACCCAGCCGCGGCCGGCATCCGTCTCGAGCCGCAGCGAGATGGTCGACGAAGAGGTGTGCCGGCCGCGGCCGGTGACGGTGTTCACGACGCCGACGGCGCGGTGCGCGTCGGGCACGAGCGCGTTCACCAGGGTGGACTTGCCGACGCCGGAGTGGCCGACGAACACGGTGTCGTGCCCGATCAGCGCGGCGGAGATGGCCTCCAGTGGCATGGCGTCGTCGCGGCTCTGGAACACCGGCAGGTCGAGGCCGGCGAAGTTGTTCAGGAACTCGGCCGGGTCGGCGAGGTCGGTTTTGGTGATGCAGAGGATGGGGGAGACCCCGGCGTCGTAGGCCGCGACGAGGTAGCGGTCGACGAGCCGGATGCGCGGCTCGGGGTTGGCGGCGGCCACCACGATGAGCATCTGGTCGGCGTTGGCCACGATCACGCGCTCCACCGCATCGGTGTCGTCGGCGCTGCGCCGCAGCAGGGTCTCGCGGGCTACGATCCGCACGATGCGGGACAGGCTGCCCTCAGCCCCGGTGGTGTCGCCGACGATGTCGACGCGGTCGCCGGTGACGACGGCGTGCTTGCGCAGCTCGCTCGCCCTGGCGGCGGTGACCCGGCGTTCGGTGGGCTCGTTCTCGTCCAGCATCACCGTGTAGCGGCCCCGGTCGACCGAGAGGATGCGGCCGGTCAGGGCGTCGCCGTGCTCCGGGCGGGTCTTGGTGCGCGGTTTGGTGCCCTTGCGGCCCGGGCGGATGCGCACACTGGACTCGTCGTACTCCGGCTCGTCATCGTCCGGGGTCGACCACCAGGTCACTCTGTGCCCAGTCCGGCTGTGCCCAGTTCGGACGCGGCGACCAGGCCGTGCCAGAGCTCGGCGAACTGGGGGAGGGTCTTGGCGGTTGTGCCGATGTTCTCCACCTCGACGCCGGGAACGACGAGGCCGAGCAGGGCGCCGGTGGTGGCCATCCGGTGGTCGTCGTAGCTCTGCCAGGTGCCGCCGTGCAACTGCCGTGGCTCGATGGCCAGCCCGTCGGGGAGCTCGGTGACGTGGCCGCCGAGGTTGTTGATCTCGGTGGCGAGGGCGGCGAGCCGGTCGGTCTCGTGGTGCCGGATGTGGCCGATGCCGGTGATGGTGCTGGGCGAGTCCGCCAGCGCCGCCAGGCCCACCAGGGTGGGAGCCAGCTCCCCGCCGGTGGAGAGGTCAAGGTCGACGCCGGTGATGCGGCCGGTGCCGGTTACCGTGAGCCGGTCGCCGTCGATCGTGACGGTGGCGCCGAACAACGGCAGCAGCTCGGCGAGGTGGGCGCCCACCTGGGTGGTCGTGGCGGGCCAGCCGGTGATGGTCACCGTGCCACCGGCCACGAGCGCCGCGGCGAGGAACGGGGCGGCGTTGGAGAGGTCGGGTTCGATGTCCACCTCGGTGCCGCGGATCGGGCCCGGCTGGACGGACCACACGCCCACCTCCGGGCTGGTGACGGTCACGCCGCGCTGCGCCAGAGTGTGGATGGTCATCTCGATGTGCGGAAGGCTCGGCAGGCGCTCGCCGTCGTGGCGGAGAGCGAGGCCGGAGCTGAACCGGGCGGCGGCCAGGAGGAGCCCGGAAACGAACTGGCTGGACGAGGACGCGTCGATGGTGACCTCGCCGCCGTCGAGGCTGCCGGTGCCGTGCACGGTGAACGGCAGGGCGCCGCGGCCGTCGTCGTTGATGTCGGCGCCGAGGGCACGGAGCGAGCTGATAGTGGTGCCCATGGGCCGGCGGCGGGCGCCGGCGTCGCCGTCGAAGGTGGTGGGGCCCAGCGCCAGCGCGGCAACGGGGGGCAGGAACCGCATGACGGTGCCGGCCAGGCCGCAGTCGATGGTGGTGGAACCGAACAGTTCGCCCGGCGTGATGCGCAGGTCGGGGCCGTACTCGCCGGCGCCGTCCACGGCCTCGATCGTGGTGCCGAGCTGCCGGAGCGCGGCGACCATCAGGTCGCTGTCCCTTGAGTGCAGCGGGGCCCGCAGCAGGGAGGGCGAGTCGGCCAGGGCCGAGAGCACCAGTTCCCGGTTGGTCAGGGACTTTGAGCCGGGCAGCGACAGGGTCGCCGCCAGGGGCCGCGCCGCGACGGGCGCCGCCCAGAGGGCATCCGTCTCTTCCGGCGCACTGTCGCCGTAGGGATCGAACTCCGGCTTGGAATATCTCGAGATCAACATCGGTTATCAGAATAGTCGGGATCGTTCAACGGGGACCGACTTCGCAGGCAGTTCATCAGGAGGTCACGAGTGGCAGCATCCATGCTCATGGAGCGAACGCTCGCGGCGCCCGGCGCCGCGCACGGCTTAGAATTGCCCGTGATGACAACAGATACGACTGACATGCGGGACCTGTTCGAAGCACAGGCCATGCCGTTCATCGACCAGCTGTACGCAGCGGCGATGCGGATGACGCGCAACCCCTCCGACGCCCAGGACCTGGTTCAGGAAACCTTCGTCAAGGCCTTCGCGTCGTTCAAGCAGTTCGAGCAGGGCACCAACCTCAAGGCGTGGCTCTACCGGATCCTCACGAACACCTTCATCAACACCTATCGCAAGAAGCAGCGCGAGCCCTACCAGGGCACCATCGACGACCTCGAGGACTGGCAGCTGGGCGGTGCGGAATCCACGACGGCGACGTCGAGCCGCTCCGCGGAAGCCGAAGCCATCGATCACCTGCCGGACAGCGCCGTCAAGGACGCCCTCCAGTCGATCCCGGAGGACTTCCGCCTGGCGGTGTACTTCGCCGACGTCGAAGGCTTCTCCTACCAGGAGATCGCCGAAATCATGAAAACACCCATCGGCACGGTGATGAGCCGGCTGCACCGCGGCCGCCGGCTGTTGCGCGACCTGCTGGCGGGGTACGCGCTGGAGCGCGGACTCGGCACCGGCCAGGCCGCCACGACCAAGAAGAAATCCGGGAGTACAGGAAAATGACCGATTGCGGTTGCGAGAAGGCCAAGGCCGAGCTCGAAGAGTATCTGCACAACGAACTCCGCAAGGAGGACGCCATCGACATCCGTGAGCACCTCGAGCACTGCAACGACTGCAGCACCGAGCACATGGTGGGGCGAACCCTCACCGAGGTCGTGCAGCGCGCCTGCAAGGAGACCGCCCCCGAGGACCTGCGCGACCAGGTCCTGCTGCGGCTGCGCGCCATCCAGTCAGCGCACTAGCACCAGCACGAGAACCAGCGTCAGCCGGTCGGCGGCTCAGCCGATGCGGGCCACCGTGACCTCGATCCGGTTCACGGTCTGCTCGCGCGACGCGGCGAAGTACGCGTCGATGGTGTCGTACACCTGCCGGGACACCTCCGTGGCCGCTTCCACGTCTGAGATCCCGATCGAGACGGATGCCGTGACGCCGTCGTCGGTTTCGGTGACGGCGACGTAATCGGGCTGGGTCGGCTTCTGCGTAATCGCACCGACCACCTTGTGCACCACGGCGGTGAGCACGGGCACGGCCGGGTACAGTTCGTCGACGCCCGGGACCTGCTCGACGGCGGCGGCGAGTTCCTCGGTCTGCTTCGCGGTGGTGCTCATAATCGCCTCCAGGTGACGGAACGGTGGGACCCAGATCAGTGTAGATCCTGGCCCCCGAAAAATCTTTCCGACAATTTCCGTGACGAATCGGCTGGTCGTCCCGTCCTAACTGTGACGATGCCAATCCTGCCCGCCGTGAGCGGCTGGGAATCGGCCTTGAGAAATCGTCATTCTTCCCCACTTTCCTCCCCACCTTCGTCAGACGCCAGCCCCGAACGGGCGCTGAGGACCCAGACCGAACCAAGGAGACCCCCAGATGGTTAACATCCTTCCCGGCGAGCCCAGCTCGTCAACCGCCCTGCCGGCGAATGCCGGCGCGGTGAGCGACGCCGCCGCCCACCGGGTGGGCCAGGGCGCCACAACCATCAAGGACAGCGTCATCGGCAAGGTCGCCGGCCTGGCCGTGCGGGAGATCCCCGGCGTGCACGCCCTCGGCAGCACGCCGCTTCGGGCCATCGGCGCGATCGTGGAAACGATCAGCCGCGCCGAGGTCAACCCGGGGATCACCATCGAACTCGGTGACGACGGCGTCACCGTGCACATCGTGCTCGTCGCCGACTACCCGGTCCAGCTCACGGAGCTGGCCGACCGGGTGCGCACATCCGTCAGCCAGGCCATCGAGGGCCTGGTCGGGATGACCGTGACCGCCGTGAACGTGACCATCACAGACATTTACGTGGCCGAGGAGCCAGACGACAATGACGTCGACTGAGTTCCCGGCCGCGTAATCAAGCCCGGCTCCGTGGAGCCAGGTCGGACTGCCCAGCACGTCCGAATCACCAGCAGCACCCAACCACCAACAGAAATGAGACACTCCATGGGGTTCTTCGGATTCCTTCTTCTCGGCCTTCTCGCCGGCGCCATTGCCAAGCTGATCCTCCCGGGCAACCAGGGCGGCGGATGGTTCATCACGCTTCTCCTCGGCGTTGTCGGTGCACTCCTCGGTGGCTTCCTCGGCAGCCTCCTGTTCAACGCACCGCTGGAAGACTTCTTCTCCATCCAGACCTGGCTCCTGGCCATCGGCGGATCCATCATCGTTCTCCTCATCTACGGTCTCCTCGTGAACCGTCGTAAGGCGTAATTCCTCCCGGCTAACCCCAGGGAATGCAGGCGGCACACCGGACACAGTCCGGGTGCCGCCTTTTCGCGTTTGTCGGGCGGATGTTCCAACTTTCGGACGACGCCGTGGCCGCATCGGCGGGCCTAGTCTCGGGACTGTGATGAAGACAACTGCCCCACGACCGCACGCCGACCGGGGGCGCCAGACGCCCCGGCCGGGCTCGACCAGCCGGGTCCCGCTGTGGCTGCGGATCCTGATCCCGACGATTCTGATCCTGGTCTGGTTCGTGATGTTCGGTGCCGGCGGTGCCTCGTTCGGCCGGATCAGCGACGTGTCCACCAACGACCAGGTGCAGCAGTTACCGGCCAGCGCCGACGCGACCAGGGTGCAGGCATTGCAGGCCGAGTTCCGCGGCGACGACGTGCTCCCCGGCGTGCTGATCTACGAGCGTGCCGGCGGTCTGACCGACGCCGACCAGGCCGCCATCGCCGACCAGATCGCCGACCTCTCGGTGCTGGACGGCGTCGTCACCGACAGTGTGTCGCCGGCGATCTTCTCCGACGACGGCGAGGCAGCCGAGGCGATCCTCACCCTGGACAGCTCCATCAAACCGGCCGACACCGTCGAGTCCATCCGCGCCTACCTCGCCGACAACCCGATCGACGGGGTCGAGACCTATGTGACCGGCCCTGCCGGCCTGATCGCCGACCTCACCGGCGCGTTCGCGGGCATTGACGGCATCCTGCTGCTCACCGCCCTCGCCGCCGTGCTGGTGATACTGGTGATCGTGTACCGGTCGCCGCTGCTGCCCCTCATCGTTCTGTTCACCAGCCTGGCGGCGCTGTGCGCCTCCGTGCTCGTCGTCGTGGCGCTGGCCAGCGCCGACGTGCTGATCCTGACCAGCCAGACGCAGGGCATCCTGTTCATCCTCGTGATCGGCGCGGCGACCGACTATTCGCTGCTGTACGTGTCCCGGTTCCGGGAGGCCCTGCGGGACAACGCGAAGAAGTGGGACGCGACCCTGGTGGCGTTGCGTGGTTCGTTCGAGCCCATCCTCGCCGCCGGCGGCACCGTGATCGTGGGCCTGTTGTGCCTGCTGTTCAGCGACCTCAACTCCAACAAGGCCCTCGGACCCGTCGCCGCGATCGGCATCGGATTCGCGCTGCTCTCCGCGCTCACCCTGCTGCCGGCGCTGATGCTGTGGGCCGGCCGGGCCGCGTTCTGGCCGGTACGCCCCAAGCTCGGCTCGGCGCACCCCGGCCTGGACGGGGCGAACGCCAGGGGTGTGTGGCCGTGGCTGGCCAGGCTCATCGGCCGTCGCGCCCGGCTGATCTGGATCGCCAGCACCCTGCTGCTGGCCGTCGCCGCGATCGGCGCGTTCCAGTTCAAGGCGGATGGGGTCTCGCAGAGCGAGTTCGTGCTGGGCACCTCGGAGGCCAGGGACGGCCAGGCCGTGGTCGGCGAGCACTTCCCGGGCGGCTCCGGCACACCGGCCGTGGTGATCGGGCCGGAAGGCCAGCTGCAGGCGATGACCGACGTGCTGCTGGCCAACGACGGCGTCGACTCCGTGACCGTGCTCTCCGCCGACTCGGTCAGCGGATCCCTGCCGGTCACCGGCGACGGCGTGCAGGCGTTCGGCCCTCCCGGCACCACGGTCGGCGCCCCGACGGTCATCGACGGTGACGTGATGCTGCAGGCGACCCTGACGGACGTGGGCGACTCCGCCCCGGCCGAGGCGACGGTGCGGGAGCTCCGGGTCTCGCTCGAGGACGTGGCCGGCACCGTGCTCGTGGGCGGCACCACGGCCATCGCCGTGGACACCACCGACACCGCCATCCACGACCGCAACCTGATCATCCCGATCATCCTCGGCGTGATCCTGGTGATCCTGATGCTGCTGCTGCGCTCGATCCTCGCACCGGTGCTGCTCATCGCCACGGTGGTGCTGTCGTTCGCGGCCGCCCTGGGGGTGTCGTCGTGGGTGTTCGACGGGGTGCTGGGCTTCCCCGGCGCCGACCCGGTGGTCCCGTTGTACGGGTTCGTGTTCCTGGTCGCCCTCGGCATCGACTACAACATCTTCCTGATGACCCGGGTGCGGGAGGAATCCATCCGGTTCGGCACCCGGACCGGGATCCTGCGCGGCCTGGTCGCGACCGGCGGAGTGATCACCTCGGCCGGCCTGGTGCTCGCCGCGACCTTCGCCGCCCTCGGGGTCCTGCCGATCCTGTTCCTGGCCCAGCTGGCGTTCATCGTGGCGTTCGGCGTGCTGCTGGACACCTTCATCGTGCGGTCCCTGCTGGTCCCGGCCCTGGCCCACGACATCGGCCCCAAAATCTGGTGGCCGAGCAAGCTCGCCACCGCCGAACCCAGCGAGCGCCCCTGACCGAACCATGACTGGCCCGCTTTTGCTAGTCGGAGAGCCTCCCGCACTAGCAAAAGTGGGCCAGTCAAGGTGGGGGAGACAACGAAAGAAGGGCCGCACCCCGAGGGGTGCGGCCCTTCTTCGTGCGTGGAACCTAGAGGGTGAGCGCGTTCTTGATCAGGTCGGCCTGCTCGGCGGCGTGCCGCTTCGCGGAGCCGGCGGCGGGCGACGCGGATGCGGCGCGCGAGAACAGGCGGATCGGCGGGGTGCCGAGCTTGTTCGTCTGCAGGTAGAAGAACGGCCAGGCGCCCTGGTTCTCCGGCTCGTCCTGCACCCAGGCCAGTTCGGCGTTCGGGTACTGCTCGACGAGCTGCTTCAGCTCGGCGCCGGGCAGCGGGTAGAACTGCTCCATCCGCACGAGGGCGATCTCCGGGTTGGGGTTCTTCTCCAGGTCGGCCAGCAGGTCGTAGTACAGCTTGCCGGCCATGAACAGCACCCGCTTGACGGCGGCCTTGTCCTGGATGCGCGCGTCATCGATCACCGGTTCGAACTTGCCGGTGGTGAAGTCGGCGACGGGGCTGGTGGCCCCGCGCAGGCGCAGCATCGACTTCGGGGTGAAGACGATCAGCGGACGGCGCGGACGCATGTACGCCTGGCGGCGCAACAGGTGGAAGTACGACGCAGGCGTCGACGGCCGGGCAACGGTCATGTTGTTCTCGGCGCACATCTGCAGGTAACGCTCGATCCGGGCCGACGAGTGGTCGGGGCCCTGGCCCTCGTAGCCGTGCGGCAGCAGCAGCACAACGGATGACCGCTGGCCCCACTTCTGCTCGGCCGAGGAGATGAACTCGTCGATGATGGTCTGGGCGCCGTTGGCGAAGTCGCCGAACTGGGCCTCCCAGAGCACGAGGGCGTCGGCGCGTTCCACCGAGTAGCCGTACTCGAAGCCCATTGCCGCGTACTCGCTGAGCAGGGTGTCGTAGATCCAGAACCGGGCCTGGTTCTCGCTCAGGTTCGCCAGCGGCAACCATTCCTGGCCGTTCATCCGGTCGTGCAGCACCGCGTGGCGCTGCACGAACGTGCCACGGCGGGCGTCCTGGCCGGCGAAGCGGACCGGGGTGCCCTCGAGCAGCACCGAGCCGAGCGCCAGCAGTTCGCCGAAGCTCCAGTCGATGTTGCCGTTGCGGCTCATGTCCAGGCGCTTCTGCAGCAGCTGCTGCAGCTTGTTGTGCACGGTGAAGCCGGCCGGCTTGTTGTTGAAGGTGTCGCCGATCAGGTGCACGACGCTCTCCGGCACGCCCGTGGTGACGGGCTCGCCGATCGCGTCGTCCTGGGGGCCGCTGCCGGCCAGGCCGCGCTGGGCCGCCGCAACCTCGTCGGTGATGATCGGGATCGAGGAGGTCTGGGCCGCGTGGGTCTCCAGGAACGCGCGCTCCAGCCGGTCCTGGAAGTCGGCGTGCGCCGCCTCGAACTCGGCCTGGGTGATGTCACCACGTCCGACCAGGGCCTCCGTGTAGAGCTTCCGCACGCTGCGCTTGGCCTCGATGAGGTTGTACATCAGCGGCTGGGTCATCGAGGGGTCGTCGCCCTCGTTGTGGCCGCGTCGGCGGTAGCAGACCAGGTCGATGACCACGTCGCGCTTGAATTCCTGGCGGTACGCGAACGCCAGCTCGGCGACCCGCACGACGGCCTCGGGGTCGTCGCCGTTCACGTGGAAGATCGGCGCCTGGATGGTCTTGGCGACGTCGGTGGAGTACACCGAAGTGCGGCCCTCGCCGGGAGGCGTGGTGAAGCCGACCTGGTTGTTGACGACGATGTGGATGGTGCCGCCGGTGCGGTAGCCGCGCAGCTGCGACATCTGCAGCGTCTCGAGCACCACGCCCTGGCCGGCCATGGCCGCGTCACCGTGCACGAGCACGGGCAGGGTGGAGAAGGTGCCGATGGGCTTGCGGTCCTGCTTGGCACGCACGATGCCCTCGAGCACACCGTCGACGGCCTCGAGGTGGGACGGGTTGGCGGCCAAGTACACGGCCACCTCCTCGCCGTTCTCGCCGCGGAAGGTGCCCTCGGTGCCGAGGTGGTACTTCACGTCACCGGAGCCCTGCACGCTGCGGGGGTCCTGGGTGCCCTCGAACTCACGGAAGATCTGGCCGTAGGTCTTGCCGGCGATGTTGGTGAGCACGTTCAACCGGCCGCGGTGGGCCATGCCGATCGCGACCTCGTCGAGGCCGGCATCCGCCGAACCCTGCAGGATCTGGTCGAGCAGGGCGATGGTGGATTCGCCGCCCTCGAGGCTGAACCGCTTCTGGCCGACGTACTTGGTCTGCAGGAACGTCTCGAACGCCTCGGCCTCGTTGAGCTTGCCGAGGATGCGCATCTGCTCGTCGTGGGTGGGCTTGACGTACGTCTTCTCCATCTTCTCCTGCACCCACTTGCGCTGGGCCGGATCCTGGATGTGCATGTACTCGATGCCCGTTGTGCGGCAGTAGGAGTCGCGGAGTACGCCAAGGATGTCGCGCAGCAGCATCGTGCGCCGAGTGCCGAAACCGCCGGTGATGAACTCGCGGTCCAGGTCCCAGAAGGTGAGGCCGTGGCTGGCGATGTCGAGGTCGGGGTGGGTGCGCTGCTTGTACTCGAGCGGGTCGATGTCGGCCATCAGGTGGCCGCGCACGCGGTAGGCGTTGATCAGTTCCTGCACCCGGGCGGTCTTGTCGACGGCGCTGGCGAGGTCGACGCTGATGTCCGGGGCCCAGTGGATCGGGTCGTACGGGATCCGCATCGCCGCGAAGATGTCCTCGTAGAAGTTGTGCTGGCCGATGAGCAGCTCGTGCACGATCTTGAGGAACTCACCCGACCCGGCGCCCTGGATGACGCGGTGGTCGTAGGTGCTGGTGAGGGTGATGGTCTTGGAGATGGCGAGGCTGGTGAGCGTCTTGACGCTCGCGCCCATGAACTCGGCCGGGTAGTCCAGCGCGCCGGCGCCGATGATGCAGCCCTGGCCCTTCATCAGCCGGGGCACGGAGTGCACGGTGCCGATGCCGCCGGGGTTGGTGAGCGACACCGTCGCGCCGGAGAAGTCGTCCGCGGTGAGCTTGCCCTTGCGGGCCCGGCCGACGAGGTCTTCGTAGGAGGAGAGGTATTCGCCGAAGGTCATGGTGTCGGCGCGCTTGATGGCCGGGACCATCAGCGACCGGGTGCCGTCGGGCTTGGGCAGGTCGATCGCGATGCCCAGGCCCACGTGGGCGGGAGCGATGACGGAGGGCTTGCCGTCCAGTTCGTCGTAGAAGACATTCTGGCTGGGGAACATCTTGAGCGCGCGGATCAACGCCCAGCCGATCAGGTGGGTGAAGGACACCTTGCCGCCACGGGCCCGCTTCATGTGGTTGTTGATCACGATGCGGTTGTCGATGAGCAGCTTCGCCGGGATGGTGCGCACGCTCGTCGCGGTGGGCACGGTGAGGCTGGTGGCCATGTTCGCGGCCAGGCTCTTCGCCATGCCGCGAAGCGGTGTGGCGACATCCTGCGGCGGGGTGGGGGCCACATCAGTGACCACCGGCTGCGGGCTGGTGATGGGAGCGTCGGCCGGGACCGGCTCCGGCTTCGGCGCGATCGAGGTGGTGCGCGCGGTGCGCGGACCACCGATCACGGGGATCGGCGCGGTGACCGGGTGCGCCTCAGCGGTCGGAGTCGCGGGGGCCTCGGCCAGCGGGGGAACCTCGGCCGCGGCCGGAGCGGCGGCGGAGGCGGTGCCCTCAGAGGCGGGCTCGGCAGCGGGCTCTGCGGCCGGGGCTGGCGCCTCGCCGGCGGACTTCTCAGCCGTCGCCGTCTGGTGGTAACTGTCCAGAATCGGCCACCAGGACTGGTCCACCGAATTCTTGTCGATGAGGTAACGTTCGTAAAATTCGTCTACGAGCCACTCGTTGGCTCCGAATTCAGCAGCGGCCGTCTCTTCGGACCCGCCGCCGGTCAACTGGTTCGACACAGCTGATCGCCCACTCTCTTCGTTGATTCTGATTGTCCATGGCGATCACAACCGCCGGGTCAGTGTGTTGATATCAAGACTAATCCCATCGAGGTGCTGCACCGGTACGGCTTGTGGGGACTAGCGTTAAAACATGCAGTTCTATGGAGCGGTACCAGCCCACGATTTGACCTACTCCGACGTCTTCCTGGTGCCCAGCCAATCGGCTGTCAACAGCCGACTCGACGTCTCCCTCGCCCCCGGCGACGGCACCGCCGCCACCATCCCCATCGTGTCCGCGAACATGAATTCGGTGACCGGTCCCCGGCTCGCGGCCTCCCTCGCCCGGCGCGGCGGCCTCGGTGTGCTGCCGCAGGACATGCACCTGCAGGACCTCGACGCGGCCATCCGCTGGGTGAAGGCGCAGCCCGTGCAGTTCGACACCCCGTTCGTGTTCGCGCCGGACGCCACCGTGGCCGACGCCCTGCGGCAGGTGCCGCCGGTGGAGGGCCAGGGCCTGGTCATCCACGACGGGTCGGAGACCTACCTGGGCTGCATCGACGCCGCCCGGCTGGCGAGTGCGCTGCCGGATGCGCGCCTCGGCGACCTCCTGCACGGCCCGCTGGCCTCCCTGGACGCCGAAGACATCGACAGCCCCCGCGGCGCGTTCGACGTGATGACCGCCGCCGACCTCGACTTCGCGCCCGTGTTGCGGCGCGGCAAGCTCGTCGGCACGCTCAGCCGTAAGAGCGCGCTGCGCTCCACCCTGTACCAGAGCGCCGTGGATGCGTCCGGCCGGCTGCTCGTCGCGGCAGCGGTGGGCATCAACGGTGACGTCGCCGCCAAGGCCCGCGCCCTGGCCGCCGCCGGCGTCGATGTGCTCGTGCTCGACACCGCGCACGGGCACCAGGCCGGCATGATCCGGGCCCTGCGCACAGTGGCGGAACTGAAGCTCGGCATCCCCATCGTCGCCGGCAACGTCGTCACCGCCGACGCCGTCGAGCACCTCGTCGGCGCCGGCGCGAACATCATCAAGGTCGGCGTCGGCCCGGGCGCCATGTGCACCACCCGCATGATGACCGCCGTCGGTCGCCCGCAGTTCTCCGCCGTCCTCGAGACCGCAGAGGCCGCCGGCAAGCTCGGCGCGCACGTTTGGGCGGATGGCGGGGTGCGCTACCCGCGCGACGTGGCCCTGGCGCTCGCCGCCGGCGCCGCCTCGGTGATGATCGGGTCCTGGTTCGCGGGCACCATCGAGGCGCCGGGCACGCTGGACACCGACCCGACCGGCGCGCTCTACAAGGAGAGCTGGGGAATGGCGTCGACCAAGGCCGTGCGGGAGCGCTTCGACCGGCTCGACGCGTACGAGCTCGCCCGCAAGACCCTCTTCGCCGAGGGCATCTCCAGCTCGAAGATCTACCTCGACCCGCTGCGGCCCTCGCTCGAGGACCTGCTCGACATGATCACCTCCGGGGTGCGCAGTTCGTTCACCTACGCGGGGGCGGCCAGTGTCGCCGAATTCCACGACAAGGCGAAGGTCGGCATCCAGTCGGCCGCAGGCTACGAAGAGGGCAAGGCACTGGTGGTTTCCTGGTAACCGGGAGCGGAAACCCCCAGGCGCTGCCGGTATAGTTGACCCTCTAATGGACGACCCCCCTGCGCATTCGCCCGAACACAAACCCTCGCCCGTGACCTGCGGCGGTGCTGCCCGTGTATGAGTGGATCATGCTCGGCTTCGGCCTCATCCTGACCCTCGGCACGGGCTTGTTCGTGGCCAGCGAATTCGCGTTGGTCAACCTCGACCGTTCCGACCTCGAGGCCCGTCGCGACCGCGGCGAGACCCGCTTGGCGATGACCATCGCCGCGTTGAAGATCACCTCGACGCACCTCTCCAGCGCCCAGCTGGGCATCACCCTCACCACCCTTCTCACCGGGTACGCGCTCGAACCGGCCATCAGCACGCTCCTGTCCGGCCCGCTCGCCCTGATCGGGCTGCCCGCCGCCGCGGTCCCGGTCGTCGGCTCCGCCGTCGCCATCGTCCTGGCCACCCTGATCTCGATGATCATCGGCGAGCTGGTGCCCAAGAACTTCGCCCTCGCCCTGCCGATCCAGACCGCGAAGCTCGTCATCCCGTTCCAGACCGTGTTCACCACCGTGTTCAAGCCCGCCGTGACCGTGCTGAACGGCAGCGCCAACGGACTGCTGCGCGCCGTCGGCATCGAGCCCAAGGAGGAGATCTCCGGCGCCCGCACCGCGGAGGAGCTATCCTCGCTCGTGCGCCGCTCCGCCAGCGCCGGCCTGCTCGAGGCCGACACGGCGACACTGCTGCACCGCACCCTGCTCTTTTCCGGCCACACCGCCTCCGACGTGATGACGCCGCGGCCCCGGCTCGCGTCCATCCAGCGGAACGCCAGTGCCCAGGCCGTCATCGACCTCACCCGGCAGACCGGTTACTCCCGCTTCCCCGTCATCGACGAGAGCGCCGACGACGTCGTCGGGCTGGTGCACGTCAAGCAGGCCGTTGCCGTGCCCCGGTTCCGCCGGGCTGATGTGCCGGTGTCGGCCCTGCAGTCCGAGGCGCTCCGCGTGCCGGAGACCATGAAACTCGACGGGTTGCTCGGCGAGCTGCGCGGGCGAGGCTTCCAGATGGCCGTCGTGGTCGACGAATACGGCGGAACCGCCGGCGTGGTCACCCTCGAAGACCTGGTGGAGGAACTCGTCGGCGAGGTCGCAGACGAGCACGACCGCACCCGGGCTGGCATCGTGCGCTCGCCGGGCTCCCTCACCTTCCCCGGCATGCTGCGGCCCGACGAGCTCGACGAGCGCGCCGGACTGTCGGTGCCGGACGACGGCCCGTATGAAACCGTGGCCGGCTTCGTGATGAGCGAGCTCGGCCGCCTGCCCGTCGTCGGGGACACCGTGCGCATCTCCTCCGGAGAACTTCGGGTGGAACGGCTCGACGGCCGGCGCATCGACCGGCTGCGCTACACCCCAGACCCCGCCGCACCCGCGCCGGGGGCCACCGGCGCCGTGCGCACCATCCAGAAGGCAGACGTGAAGCAACCCACAGCCCAGAAGGGGGTGAGCGGCCGATGAGCGACTGGGCCGGGCTCGGCTGGCTGGTCGTGCTCCTGATCGGCAACGCCTTCTTCGTCGCCGCGGAGTTCGCCGTGATCTCGGCGCGCCGCTCCCAGATCGAACCCCTCGCGGAGGCCGGCAAGCGCAGCGCCAAAACCGCGCTCTGGGCGATGGAACACGCCACCCTGATGCTGGCGACCTCGCAGCTGGGCATCACCGTGTGCTCGCTGCTGATCCTGAACGTGTCGGAACCGGCGATCCACCACCTGCTCGAGATCCCGCTGAACCTGACCGGGCTGCCGGAAGAGGCGATCGGCACGATCGCTTTCGTGATCGCGCTGTTCATCGTGTCCTACCTGCACGTCGTGTTCGGCGAGATGGTGCCCAAGAACCTCTCGTTCTCGATCCCCGACCAGGCCGTGCTGATCCTCGCGCCGCCGCTGGTGTTCTTCGGCCGGTTGGTCAAGCCGGTCATCATCGCGCTGAACTCCACCGCCAACGGCGTGCTGCGCCTGTTCGGCGTCGAGCCCAAACACGAGGCCACGAGCACGTACACGCTCGACGAGGTGGCCACCATCGTCACCCAGTCCACCAAGGAGGGCGTGCTCAGCGACGACTCCGGTGCGCTGTCCGCCGCGTTCGAGTTCACCACCCGGAAGGCCAAGGACATCGCGGTGCCGCTGGACCAGCTGGTCAGCCTGCCCGAATCCGCCACGCCCGCCGACGTGGAGAAGGCCGTCACCCGGCACGGGTTCTCCCGCTTCGTGCTGGACGGCCCCACCGGCGAACCGGTCGGCTACATCCACCTCAAGGACGTGCTCGGCCTCAACGTCGACCCGGTCGAAACCGGCCGCAACGGCTACACCGACCCCATCCCCGCAAAGCTGATCCGCCAGCTGGTGTCGATCTTCGAGGACACCGACCTCGAGGACGCCCTGGCGACCATGCGCCGTTCCGGAGCCCACCTGGCCCGCACCTTCACCGCCACCGGTGACGCCACCGGGGTGCTCTTCCTCGAGGACATCATCGAGGAGCTCGTCGGCGAAGTGCAGGACGCCACCCGCCGGCTCTAGGCCGGGACGGGCGCGAGCTCAGGGAGGGCATCGAGGATGCTCGTGATCACGCCCTCATCGGTGTTCGACGGTGCCTGGTGCCTGGCCCGCTCGCGGATGCTCTGGTGGGCGTTCGCGACGGCGTAGGAGTGCCCGGCGGCGTCGAGCAGCTCGGCGTCGTTGAGGTAGTCGCCGAACGCCATCGTCTGCTCCCGGCTGATGCCGAGGTGCTCCTGCAGGTGGATGAGCGCCTTGCCCTTGTTCGCGCCGGGGCGCATGATGTCGACCCAGTTCTCGCCCGAGATCACGACGTCGGCGGTCAGGCCGAGCGCGAGGACCGCGGGCCCGGTGCGGGTCTCCGCCTGCCCGAGGTCGAAGATCGCGAGCTTGAGCACGTCGTCGTCCGCCGCGGCCGCGACGACGTCGTCGACGATCTCCAGGGCGGCGTAATACGGGCGCACCTTCGACACGAAGCCGTCGTCGGCGCGTTCGATGTAGGCGCTCCGGGCGCCGCACACCACAATGCCCAGATCCGCCCCGGCGGCCGCCGTGGTCCTGACCCAGTCCACGACGGGGGAGATGATCGACGGCACGACGGTTTCCAGGGCGATGCTGACCCCGTCCTTGACGATGTTGGTGCCGTTCTCGGCGATGTAGACCAAGCCGTCCCGGTGGCCGAAGACGGCCTCAAGGGTCTGGTACTGCCGTCCGCTGGCCGGCACGAACACGATTCCGGCCGCCAGCAGGTTGTCCAGCACCGGCCAGAACCGCTCGGGCACACGCCCGTCGGCGTCGAGCAGGGTGCCGTCCATGTCGGAGGCGATGAGGCGGATGTCGGCGGGTTTCGGCGGGTGGGTCATCTTCTCAGGGTAACCGCAGCGACCCCGGCGATGCCCGTGCGGGCGGGCGGCACCCCCTCGCTGGCCGGTGTCGCGCGGCGTACCCTGTTCGGCAGGAAAGGAAATGAGGTGTCTCATGTTGAGTCAATTGGAAGCAGCCGCGGTGCTGCCGGCCCGGGACCTCAAGCGGGCGAAGTCGTTCTATAGGGACAAGCTGGGCCTGGAGCCGGCCGAGGAACGTGACGGCGAATTGCGCTACCGCACCCCAGCGGGCGCGGCGGTGCTGATGTACGAAACCGAGAACGCGGGCACGGCGAAGAACACCGCCCTGCTCTGGGTGACCCCCGACGTCCGGGCAGAGGTCGACCGGTTGAAGGAGGCCGGGGTCGTGTTCGAGGAGTACGACCTGCCCGGGTTGAAGACCGAGGACGGCATTGCAACGACCGGCAACGAACGCGCGGCCTGGTTCAAGGACTCAGAGGGCAACATCCTCTGCGTCGCGCAGGACGGCTGACCCGGTCAGGCGGGCGCCGGGTCGGAAGCGCCGTCAAGCCTCCGGCCAGGTCGCCCGCAGGTACGGTCCCGGCCAGTAGTCCAGGTGCACGCCCAGCTCGTGGGCGGCGCGGAGGGCGAAATGCGGGTCGCGCAGGAACTCCCGGCCGAGCATGACCGCATCCGCCGCACCGGAGGCCACGATCTCGTTCGCGTGCCCGGCGGTGGTGATGAGACCGACGGCGTTGACCGGAACGTCGGCGGTATCCTTGACGAACTGCGCCAACGGGACCTGGTAGCCGGGGGAGAGGGGGATGTGCACCCCGGTGACGTTGCCACCGGAGGACACGTCGAAGAAGTCGGCTCCCGCCTCCGCGGCCCAGCCGGCGACGATCGCGGTCTCCTCGACACTCCAACCGTCCTCCGCATAGTCGGTTCCGGAGAAACGCACCAGCAGCGGTACGGTCTCGCCGACCTCGGCGCGCACCGCCTCGACGACGCGCAACAGCAGGCGGGCCCGGTTCGCAAGCGACCCGCCGAACTCGTCGTCGCGGTGGTTGCTCAGCGGGGAGAGGAACTGGTGCAGCAGGTAGCCGTGCGCGGCGTGCAGTTCGAGCACGTCGAAGCCGGCGCTGACCGCACGGCGGGCGGCGGCGACGAAATCGGTGATGACGGCGTCGATCCCGGCCAGGTTCAGCGCGACCGGCTCGGCGTAGCCCGGGAACGCGACGGCGGACGGCGCGAGCGCGGCCCAGCCGCCCTGATCGACGGGCACGGTGCCGCGCTCGGCGGCGCCCCAGGCCGGCCAGGTGGATGCCTTCCGGCCGGCGTGGGCGAGCTGGATGCCCGCGGTGGCGCCCTGATCGTGCAGGTAGTCCACGATCCGGGTCCAGGCGGCCGTCTGCACGTCGTTCCAGATGCCGGTGTCCCGGTCGCTGATGCGTCCCTCCGGGCTCACGGCGGTGGCCTCGGTGATGATCAGCCCGGCGCCGCCCGCGGCCATCGACCCGAGGTTCACCAGGTGCCAGTCGACCGGAACGCCGTCCCTGGCGGTGACGGCGTACTGGCACATCGGGGCGACCCAGAGGCGGTTGCGGATGCGGACCCCGCGCAGGCTGATCGGGTCGAAGAGCGACACCGCTGCGGCGGTGTCGGAGGCGATGGAGGACAGGGCGGCGCTGATATCGGACACCGAAACAACCTATCGTGAGTGCATGGCGAAACCACGACGATGGCTGGAATGGGGAGGCGCAGAGGCGCGCGACTGGATCGCCGTGCCGCAGGCGTCCGATGACAAGTACAGCCGCGGCGTGCTCGGCATCCGCACCGGGTCCACCGACTATCCCGGCGCCGCCGTGCTCGGGGTCGAGGCCGCCAGTCGCACCGGGGTCGGCATGGTGCGCTACCTGGGACCCCGGCGGGTGTCCACCCTGGTGTTGCAGCGCCGCCCGGAAGTGGTGACCGCCGACGGCCGGGTGCAGGCCTGGCTGCTCGGCTCCGGTATCGACGCCGGCACCCGGAGCCCAGAGACGACCGCGCGGATGCGGGAGGCGCTCGGCCAGGGCGTACCGGCGCTGCTGGACGCCGGAGCCCTCGACCTGGTCGGCGACGGCACCGGCACCAGGGTCATCACCCCGCACTACCGGGAGTTGGCCGGCCTGCTGGGCCGCTCCGGCGAGACCGTCGACGCGGCCGAGATCGCGGCCGCCCCGGGGGACTGGGCGGTCCGCGCCGCCGGCCTGCTGGGCGTCACCGTGCTGTTGAAGGGCAGCACCACCTTCGTCGCCTCACCGTCCGGCATCCGTCTCACCGTGTCCGGCTCGCCGGCCTGGCTGGCGACGGCGGGATCCGGCGACGTGCTCGCCGGCATCCTCGGCGCCCTGCTGGCCACCCACTCCGCGACGCTTCAGGCGGATGCCGACGCGCTCGCGGCGCTCGCCGCCACCGCGTCGTTCGTGCACGCCGCGGCCGCCGACCGGGCCTCCGGCGGCGGACCGATCGTGGCGCTGGACATCGCCGAGGCCGTACCGGCAACGATCGCGGCGCTGCTGGCCTGAGCGCTGCGCCACGACGCTGTGCCAGAGTGGACCGTGCCCGATTCCCGCTCCCCACGCAGCCCGGCCATGACGGCTACCCGCCTGGTGGTGCTGCGCCGGCCCGTCACCCTCTGGGCAGGTTTCGCGCTCGTGCACCTCGTGCTCATCGCTCTCAACCTGAGTGGGATCGGCTGGCCGCTGGGTGACGTGGAACGGGTCTACCTCGGCTGGGCGGAGGGCACCGTCGCCGGCACCGCGGGGCTGGGCACCGACACCGCCTTCGTCTACCCGATCCTGGCCCTCGCCCCGATCCTCGCGGCCCTGGTCTTCGGCGCACCGCTGTACGCGCTGACCTGGCTGGGCCTGGTGACCCTGATCAACGGCGTCGCGTTCGGCATGCTCACCGGCCGGCGGCCGAGTCGAACCACTGCGGCTGCCGCCTGGTGGTGGCTGGCCTTCCTGCTCCTGCTCGGCCCGGTCGGCCTGGCCCGGATCGACTCGGTGACCGCGCCGCTGGTGATCATGGGGCTGCTGTGGCTGCGCAGCCGACCGGTCGCCGGTGCGGTGCTGCTGAGCCTGGCCACCTGGGTGAAGGTCTGGCCGGTCGCGGCGATCATCGCCCTGGCGGTGGCCTCCGCCCGGCGGCGTTGGCAGGTCATCGCCGCGTTCGCCGGCACCTCACTGGCGATCATCGGCTTCGCCCAGCTCTTCGGCAGCGGGCTGACCATCCTCAGCTTCGTCACCGAGCAGACCAACCGCGGCCTGCAAGTCGAGGCGCCGGTGGCGTCCTGGTGGCTCTGGCAGTCCGCCATGGGCCTGCCGGGCACCCTGGTCTACTACGACCAGGAGATCCTCACCTATCAGGTGATCGGCGCCGGAACCGACGGCGTCATCGCGGCCATGACCCCACTGCTCGCGCTCTGCGTCGGCGTCGTGCTGCTGCTCGGCTGGCGCGCCCAACGCGTCGGCGCGGCCGTGGACTCGCTGTTCCCGCCGCTGCTCCTGGCCCTGGTGCTCACCCTGATCGCGATCAACAAGGTGGGCTCGCCCCAGTTCATGACCTGGCTGGCCGCACCGATCATCCTCGGCCTGGTCACTTGGCCGCGCGCCTGGCGGGCCCCGGCGGCCGTCGCACTGGTCATGGCCGCGCTCACTCAACTCGTCTACCCGTACTTCTACAACGACCTGCTCGCCACCACCCCGCTCATGGTGCTGGTGCTGTCGGTGCGGAACCTGCTGGAAGTGGTGTTGCTGGGGTGGATGATCGTGCGAATCTGGAAGCTCGGCAGCCCCACCTCCGGCCCGAAGCCCGCCATCCCCACCCTGGCCGGTGCCGACCGGCACCGGTCGATCCTGAAGGAGTAACCATGCTTGTCGCATTCTCGCTCGCCCCCTCCGGCGGCCCCTCCGATTCCGTGCACGACGCCGTGGCCGCCGCGGTGCGCGTCGTGCGCGAGTCCGGCCTGCCGCACCACACCGATTCCATGTTCACCACCATCGAGGGCGACTGGGACGAGGTCTTCGCCGTCGTCAAGGCCGCGGCGGATGCCATCGGCGCGTTCGGCTCCCGGGTGTCGCTGGTGCTCAAGGCCGACATTCGGCCCGGCTACACCGGCGAGTTGACCGGCAAGCTGGAACGGCTCGAGGCGGCTATCGAGGAATCGGCCGACGAATCGGCCGCCGGCGCCGGCGCGTAACCTGACCGAGACAATCGGCCCGTAGTCTGGACCGATGCCTTCACTGACCACCGGGGCGGCGCCGTTGTCGCTGGCCCGCATCCGCCTTGCCCTGCTCGCCCTCGCCCTCGGCGGGTTCGCGATCGGCGCGACGGAGTTCGTGGCGATGGGGCTGTTGCCCAACCTGGCCGCCGACCTGCTGCCCGGCCTGTACGCCTCGTCGCCGGACGCCGCGAACGCTCAGGTCGGCTGGTTGATCTCCGCCTACGCCCTCGGCGTCGTGGTCGGCGCCCCCACCATCGCGGCCGGGGCCGCCCGGTGGCCGCGCAAACAGCTGCTGCTGGCCCTGCTGGCGGCGTTCACCCTCGCCACCATCGCCTCGGCTCTGCTGCCCAGCTTCGGCCTGGTGCTCGTGGCCCGTTTCGTCGCCGCGCTGCCGCACGGCGCGTACTTCGGGATCGCGTCCCTCGTCGCGGCCGAGCTGATGGGCCCGGGCAAACGCGCCCGCGGCGTGGCCATCGTGCTCTCCGGGCTCACCATCGCGAACGTCATCGGGGTCCCGTCGATCACCTGGCTCGGCCAGGTCGCCGGCTGGCGGGTCGCCTACGTCGCCGTGGCCGCGCTGTTCGCGGTGACGTTCGTCGCCGTGATCGTGGCCGTGCCGTTCCAGGCCGGCAACCCCGGCGCCACCATGCGCAGCGAGTTGCGGGCGTTCGGCCGGCTGCAGGTCTGGTTGGCGTTGCTGATCGGGGCCGTCGGCTTCGGCGGCCTGTTCGCCGTGTACACCTACGTGGCGCCGCTGGTGATCGAGATCACCGGCCTGCCCGCCGTGGCGGTGCCGCTGGTGCTGGTGGTGGTGGGCCTGGGCATGACGGTGGGCAACTTCGTCGGCGGCGCGCTCGCCGACCGCAGCGTGCGCCGCACCATGTACGCGTTCTTCGGTGTCATGCTCGCGGCGCTGCTGCTGCTCGCGTTCGCCGCGCAGACCCTGGCCGGGCTGCTGATCGGGGTGTTCCTGGTGGGCGCGGCGGCATCGGCGCTGTCCCCGACCATCCAGACGAGGCTGATGGATGTGGCGCATGAAAGCCAGTCCATCGCGGCGGCGCTGAACCACTCGGCCCTGAACCTCGGCAACGCGCTCGGCGCCTACCTCGGCGGTGTCGTGGTGGCCGCGGGCCTGGGCTACCTCGCCCCGGTCTGGGTGGGCCTGGGCCTGAGCGTGCTGGGCGTCGCCCTGGCCGCCGTCACCTTCGCCATCGACCGCGACCGCCGTCGCCGGGGCGTGGACGTGCCGTACGGCACCCAGCTGATCGACGTGGTCGGAGCCTAGTCGCCCTGCAGCAGGATGCCGTCGTGGATGGCGCGCTTCCGCAGCGCGACCTTGGTGCCCACGTCGAAACCGGCCAGGCGGTACTTCTCGCGGATCCGCTTGAGGTAGGACTTCGCGGTCTCCTCTGAGATGCCGAGCTGGTGGGCGACGGCCTTGACCGGCTCACCGGCGCCGTACAACGCCATCACCCGGCGTTCCTGCGCGCTGAGCCGCGGCGAGGCGCCCGCGGTTCCGCTGTGCAGGGCCAGGTCGAGTTCGGCCGAGATGTAGGACTCGCCCACGTTCGCGGCGTGGATGGCGTCGACGATGGTGCCGGCCTCCTCGGTCTTGACGAGGTAGCCGAGCGCGCCGGCAGCCAGGGCCTCGCGCACGAGGGCCGGCTCGGAGTACGTGCTCATCAGGACCGTCTTCACACCGGCGGTCTTCAGGGTCGAGATCTTGAGGGACACCGGGATGTTGTCCTTGAGGTCCAGGTCGAGCAGCACCACATCGACGGGGAATTCCGGGTGGGTGAGGAGTTCGGGCCAGGTGGTCACGGCGGCGACCATGTTGATGTCGTCCGCGGCGCCGCGAATCCACTCGGTGAGCGCCCCCAGGAGCATCCGATGATCATCTACCAACGCCAACCGGATGGGATTGCCGATGAGCGTCACTGCTGCGTTCGTCACTGCTGCCTCCTGTTGCTGGTTCCCCCGTCGGATCCGTGCCGCGCCGGCTGGCGCGGGTCAGGCATCCGCGGGATTGTCAATACTGCATTCGATGTCGACGTGGAGCTGTCCACTTCGGACCGAATCGATGTGAGGGCCGACTACACGGATAGCCTGCCACGTCTCCGGATCGACGCGTCGCCGAGGAACCCCCTCGATGACAATCTGAATCGGAAACCGCAGCATCTCCCCGACGGCATGGCCGCTGGTGCGGCCCAACGGCCCGAATACGAGCGAAACCGTCGGCTCCGCCCCATCCGTGTCGCTGATCAGAAGCCATATTGCCAGAAGAAGGGCGTCCCGTTGCACCGGGGAGAGCTGGCCGGCCAGCCCGGCGGGGTCGTCCAGGTTCACCGCCGGGCCGAGAAACTCCGACTCGGTGAGCGCGTGGTGCAGCCAGGTCTCCCGTCGCCCCTCGATGAGATGCAGGCGCAGCTGAGTGGCCAGCGCCGCCGCCGCCGCGGACTTCGCGGGGCTCAACGGCAGCGCCGTTCGGCCTGTCGCAACGTCATCGAGCAGGGTTTCGGCGTCGAGGTCGATGCGGGCGAGCTCCTCGGAGGCGAGCATTCCGACCGCGGAGGAGGGCTGGCTGACGGTGCTCTGCACGAGCACCAGGTCGAGCTCGCGCTGCACCATCCGCCGGAACACCCGGGCGACGGATACCCCCAGCACTGGGGGGAACACACACAGGCCGATGGTGAGGATGGCGGGGGCCAACGCGAAGGTATCGGTTCGGTGCACGGTGAGTGATCCCGCCGCCACCACGGCGCCGAGCACCAGTGTCGCGGCCACGATGTCCCGGCCGCGGCGCACGGTGACCAGGGCGGTGAACAGCGCGCCGACCGCCGCCGCGGCCGTGGGATAGGCGCCGTGTCCGCTGCCGTACCCGGCCAGGTCGAGTCCGACGATGACCTCCCCGATGGCGAGGACGGTCAGGAACAGCCAGGTGGGCATCCGGTTGGAGACCCGGTTGGTGAACACCAGGGTCGTGACCCCGGCGACGAGCAGCACCACCCAGGCGGCCAGGGTGGGCATCGGGTCGGCGTAGAGGTCCCACTGCACCGCGAAGCGCCAGAGCAGGAACAGCGCGACGAAGCCGCCGCTGAGGGAGACGCCGACACCGAGGTGGCGTCCGCCCAGTCCGGTGCGGTTGGCGCGGGTGGTGTTGACGGTGCGCTGGGGCCGGCGGAAGGTGCGCCGGCGTTCGTCGCGCTGGGCATCGAGGAGCTGCCGGTCGGTTCGCGGAGCGGGGTCGGGGCCGGGCGCGACCGGAGCGGGCCCTGTCGTCGACGTGCCCTGGCTCATTTGGGCACCTCGAGGACCACGGTCGTTCCGGCGCCAGGGGAG
The DNA here is from genome assembly GCF_054075385.1 of Cryobacterium sp. AP23. Taxonomy (NCBI): domain Bacteria; kingdom Bacillati; phylum Actinomycetota; class Actinomycetes; order Micrococcales; family Microbacteriaceae; genus Cryobacterium; species Cryobacterium sp. AP23. The sequence goes on from NZ_CM133415.1 coordinate 3,738,485, forward strand.
GAGAACAGCCGGGCGCTGCCGCCGACGTCGCGGAGCCGGGCGACCACGGATTCGGCGAAGCCGAGCCGTTCGGTGCTGACGGCGGTGAGGTCGAAGCCCTTGCCGGCATCCGTCACCATGGCGCGCACCGTCGTCGCGTCGTCGGAGATCGTCACGTCCGCACGGGTCACCCCGGAGTGCCGGCGCACGTTCTCCAGGCACTCGCCGAGGGCGAGCAGGAACGAGTCGAGCACGTCGCTGGGCAGGAGCACCTGGCCGCTGCCGTGCCAGTCGACCTCGAGTCCCATCCGGCCGAACCGCTGCTTGACCGACTCCAGGGTGCTGCCGAGTTCCCCGGTGCTGGCCGGCTCGAGGGTGTACACGCCGGACCGGCTGGGGGTGGGCAGCCCGCCCAGCCGCAGCTGCCGCAACAGCCGGGCGTCATCGCCGGACTGTTGCCGGAGGGCGGCGGGGCTGACGCCGACACCGGAATGCGCCAGCAGCGTGAGCGTGGCCAGCACGGTGTCGTGCAGCAGGCGGGCGCCCTGCCGGCGCTGGGCCTCCAGCTCGCTGGCGTGCCGTTCGGCCTGGTGGGCGCGGCCGATCGCGGCGATGCGCTGCAGCACCCGGGGCACGCTCTGCGCGATCCACCAGCCGCCCAGGGACAGCGCGGCCCAGCCGCTCACCGTCAGTGCCAGCGGCAGCACGGATCCGCCCGCCGAGATGGTGACCAGGGACACGCTGGCCACCGTGACGCCGAAGGAGGCGAAGAGCACGATCTGCCGGCGGGGCCCGACGACCAGGACCGGGGCGACACAGCTGATCACGGCGGCGCCCACACTGCCGATGACGGCCTCCTCGACCAGGTTCAGGCCCACCTCCGCCGTGGACATCAGCCCGACCAGGAGGATCACGACGGTGCCGAGCAGCACGATCGGGACCACCCAGCGCATCGCGCCGCCGCGGCCGAGCAGGTACTGGCAGCCCAGGATCACCAGCATCACGGGGACGACCGCGATGATCACGGGCACCCTCACCCCGCCGGGCACCGCGAGGTAGGCCAGCGTGGTCACCGAACCTGCCGCGCCGGTCACCCGGGCGGCCCGGCGAAGTACGCGGTCTCGCTCTTTGGCGATGCGTGGCATGGGGGACAGCTCCTCGAGAGTGCTCTACCTGCACCTTATCGGCCCTTGTGGCTTTGTTAGACGGGTTGACGGGGCCTTTTGGTTCGCAGTATGCGCACCAGAACCACGCCGCTGACCAGCGCCATGGTGACGGCCATCAGGATGCCGGCGAGCACGCCGATCAGCAGCACGAGCACGGCCGGCTGGCCCGGCTGCCAGAGCGGCGTGGCCACCGCGAAGAAGACGGCCAGCCCGGCGCACCAGGCTGCCGCGCTGCCGGCGATCCACCACCCGGCGTTCCGGCGGTGCCGACGCAGCTCCGTCCACTGGGCGATGCCGATGCTGGTCAGGAGCAGGGCGCCGGCCACGGCGCCCGCGGCGACCTGGCCGGTGACCGGCCAGCCCTGCCAGACATCGGCCCACTCCGCCGGCAACAGCCCGATGAACCAGGCCACCGCCGCGCCGATCGCGGTGGCGCCCACCCAGCGTGGCCGGGACAGCTCCGGCACCCGGCTCCGCAGCACGGTCGCCTGCGTCCAGCCGAGCACCGCCCCCTCCAGCGCACCGGCGATGATCAGCGCGGGCACGTGCACCGGCGACCCGCCGAACGCCAGCTGGGCCAGCGCCGGCGCCAGGAACCCGACGCTCTCGCCCAGGGTGACCCAGAACAGCCAGTACCGCAGGAACCTGTCATCGGGGTACCGGCGCACCGGCGGAGTCGGCAGCCTATCGACGGTCATGGTGCACAGCGATGGTGCCGGGATCGTACGGGCCCTGGTCCAGCCGGAACGGCGGGTACTCGTCGCGCATGAGGGCCGCGTATACGATCACCCGGTAGACCCAGCGGTTGAGGCCGAGGACCAGGTCGAACAGGCCGGAGCGGTAACGGCCGCTGAACAGCAGGATGACGGCGGCGATGAGCACGAGCAGGCCCAGCAGAGAGAAGCCGGACTCCGTGGTCCTCGCCCAGGCGTCGCCGTCCCGCCGGGTCCACGCCCAGGTGCCGCCCGTGATGATCGCCACGACGAACAGGTGCGGCAGCACCAGCAGCCACCATTTCACGAGCACGAGGCCGTGCGAGAGCCGCTCAGGGTAGTCCACTTCAATGTCGGCCGGGTAGTCGGTGGCGGCCAGGCTGAACGGCGGGTACCGGTCGGTGCCGAGCGCCGAGTAGGCGTAGAAACTCACGCGCCAGTTCCAGCGCAGCACGCCGACGTTGTAGTTGAAGATCGCGCGCGGGTACCGGCCGGTGAACAGGATCGCGAAGCCGGCGATGACGGTGCTCACGGCGAAGCCGACCCAGAGGAAGAACAGCACGATGAGGTGGGGGATCACGAGGAGCCATTTCACCAGCCAGAGCGCGCGGGACAGGTCGGGGTCGAGCCGCCCGTTCAGCCTGGCCGGGTAGTCATCCCCGGGTCGGGCGGGGGCGGCGGGCACCGCCGGCGCGCCCGGGCCGGTCCGGCTCGACGGCGCCGGCCCGCCGCGGCCGAGCCCGATCACCCCGAGGATCACCAGGGCCAGGCCGATGAGCAGGGTGATGACACCGATCAGCAGCAGCGCCGTCGCCGCGGGGGCGAGGAGCCCGCTGCGCACCCCGGCCTGGAGGTCGACGTCGACGGAGCGGGAGGCATCCGCGTTCATCACCACGACCGCCCAGGATCCCGGTTGCACCTGCCAGGTGATTTCCTGGCTGCCCGGACCGGCAGCGGAGGCCACCCAGAAATTCTGGTCCGCCGGCCGGGCCGGGCGCTCCGGCCCGGCGATCTCGGCGTAGCGCACCCGGAACGGGTTGGTCTCTATGCCGCGCACCTCGGTGTGGTTGACCCCGGCCAGGTAGCCGTCGACGTCGGCCCGCGACGCGATGCCGATGAACACCCCGGCGGAATCGGCGCTGGTCGCCTCCAACCGGATCCGGGCGATGTCGAGGTTCAGCGGCGCCGGGGTGTCCGCGCTGGTCACCGGCCCGAGGGTGGGGCTGGTCAGGGCGAAGCTGTCGGTGGCGAAGGACGCGGTGCGGCTGGAGAAGTAGCCGTTCTGGCCTTGGGCGCCGTTGGCGATGGCGGCGATGATGCCGGCGGTCACCAATGCGACGCCGATCAGCGTCAGGATCGTACCGATCAGGAGCGAGATGAGGGGGCCGGGCTTCATGACGACGGATCCTTTCCGCGCGGGCCGAACCCAGTCAGCGTTCTCCCGAACGGGGCCGCTGTCAACCCGCTCAGTCGAGCAGCCGCCGCAGCTGGGCGCCGACCGCGGCGCTCTCGATCAGGAAGCCGTCATGGCCGTAACCGGATTCGAGCACAACCGGTGCGTCAGAGGAAGGACCCAGGCCCAGCCCGGCGGGCAACCCGGCCGCGATGACCCGCTGGCCCTCCACCGGGAACAGCCGGTCGCTGTCGATGCCGAGCACCAGGGTGCGCGCCCGGATCCGGTCGAGGGCGGCGGCGACACCGCCGCGTCCACGCCCGATGTCGTGCGAGTTCATCGATTCGACCAGGGTGATGTAGCTGTTCGCGTCGAACCGGCGGGTGAATTTGTTGCCGTGGAAGTCCAGGTACGACTCCACCGCGAACCGGCCGTTGTCGCCCAGCGGGCTGATCCCGCTCTGCCAGCTGCGCTCGAAGCGCACATTCAGTTCCGACGGGCTGCGGTAGTTCAGCAGCGCCATCCGCCGGGCCAGGGCCAGCCCGCGGCTCGGGCCGGCCCCGGGGACGGCGTCGTAGTAGTCGCCGGCCCGGAACAGCGGGTCGGTGCGGATGGCCTCGATCTGCACCGAGTTGAGGGCGACCTGGTCGGCGGTGGTGACCGGCGGGGCGGCGAGGATGGCGAGCCTGGCGACCCGGTCGGGCTGGTCGATGCCCCACTCCAGCACGTGCATCCCGCCCATCGACCCGCCGACCACCGCGGCCCAGCGGTCGATGCCGAGCCGGTCGCTGAACGCCACCTGCGCGGCGACCTGGTCGCGGATGGTGAGGTAGGGGAACCGGGGACCCCACTCGGAGCCGTCCGGGGCGAGGGAGCCGGGGCCGGTCGTGCCCTGGCAGCCGCCGAGCATGTTCGGCGCCACCACGAACCAGCGGTCGGTGTCGATGGCAAGTCCGGGCCCGACAATGCCGCTCCACCAGCCGGCGGTGGGATGCCCGGGGCCGGACGGGCCGACCAGGTGGCTGTCCCCGGTGAGGGCGTGCAGTACGAGCACGGCGTTGTCGCCGGTGGGGGAGAGTTCGCCCCAGGTCTCGTAGGCGATCCGCACCGCGCCGAGGTGGCCGCCGGCCTCCAGGTCGAGCGCGCCGACGTCGAGGAACCGGCGGTCGCCAACCGGGTCGCCGTCCCGCCACCCGCCCGTCACGGGCGGTTTGCCCAGCAGTGAGCGCACCTGCGCGTCGGTGACGAAGGTGGACGGGACGGTGTCCTCGGAGAATTGCCATTCCATATGGCTCAATCTTGGCGATTTTCGCGCCCCACCGTGGTTTATTACGTCACGGTGTGCCCACAGGGGTTCGCGAGAGCGGCCACACGGTCACCTCCCGCGCGGGGAGGTGACCGTTTCGCCGCTCTCGCGGAACCTGACGGGACGGTCAGGCGTTCGCGCGGGAGTCCAGGACCACGGCGCGGGCCGCGGCCAGTCCGTTCTCGAGGTCGGCCTGCAGGTCGGCGACGTTCTCGATACCCACCGACAGCCGCACCAGTCCCGGCGTCACGCCCGCCGTGAGCTGCTGCTCCGGGGAGAGCTGGGCGTGCGTGGTCGAGGCCGGGTGGATCACCAGGGAGCGCACGTCGCCGATGTTGGCCAGGTGGCTGAACAGTTCGAGGTTGTCCACCAGCGCACGGCCGGCATCCACCCCGCCCTTGAGCTCGAACGAGAGCACCGCGCCAACGCCCAACGGCAGGTACTTGTTGGCCGCGGCGTACCAGGGGCTCGACGGCAGGCCGGCGTAGTTGACCGACGCGATGTCCGGGTGGTTCTCGAGGAACTCGGCAATCTGCTGGGCGTTGCTCACGTGCCGTTCGATGCGCAGGCTGAGCGTCTCGATGCCCTGGATGAGCTGCCACGCACTCGCCGGGGCGATCGAGGAGCCGAGGTCGCGCAGCAGTTGCACGCGGGCCTTGATGATGAACGCGAGGCCGTCGCCCACCGCGGTGGTGTAGCTGGCGCCGTGGTACGACGGGTCGGGTTCGGTCAGCCCGGGGAACTTCTCCACGTTGGCGGACCACTCGAACAGGCCGCCGTCGACGACGACACCGCCGATGATGGTGCCGTGGCCGCCGAGGAACTTGGTGGCCGAGTGCACGACGATGTCGGCGCCGTGCTCGAACGGGCGCAGCAGGTAGGGCGTCGCGATGGTGTTGTCCACGATCAACGGCACCCCGTTGGTGTGCGCGACCTCGGCGACGAGCGCGATGTCGAGGATGTTGATCTTGGGGTTGCCGATGGTCTCGGCGAAGAACAGCTTCGTGTTCGGCCGCACCGCGCGGGCCCACTCGGCGGCATCATCCTGGTCTTCGACGAAGGTGGTTTCGATGCCGAGCTTCTTCAGCGTGTACTTGAACAGGTTGTAGGTGCCGCCGTAGATGGAACTGGACGACACGATGTGGTCGCCGGCCTGGGCGATGTTGAGCACCGCGAAGGTCGACGCCGCCTGGCCGCTGGCCACGAGCAGGGCGCCGGTGCCGCCCTCGAGGGCGGCGACGCGCTCCTCGACCACGGCCTGGGTCGGGTTCATGATGCGGGTGTAGATGTTGCCGAACTCGGCCAGCGCGAACAGCTTCTGGGCGTGCTCGGCGCTCTCGAAGACGTAGGAGGTGGTCTGGTAGATCGGCGTGGCCCGCGCGTGCGTGGTCGGGTCCGGGCTGGCCCCGGAGTGGACCTGCTTGGTTTCGAACTTCCAGTCTGCGGAATCGCTCATCGGTCGGTCTCCCTCGTCGTGGTCGGGGTGGCAACCCCGAGCGGGTGTCGCGGAGCTGGCCGCTCCGCCTCTCTGCAGCAAGAATAGGCAGGACGGCGACGTGCGACAACGGCCCCCGAAACACGACGTCATCTGCCGGCCGCGGCCGGCGGTCGGGCCGGTCGGGTCAGGGCTTCCCGGGCCCGTGCGGCAGCACGATGGTGCCGGTGTGGGTGGATGGTTCCTGCCGGAACAGCCAGCGCAGCCTTGGTTCCACCAGCGGACGGAAGATCCGCCTCACCACCGGCAGCGACAAAAGCACCGAGATCGCGATGGCCAACAGGATGATCGCCGGCAGTACCCAGGCCGGCTGCGGTCCCTCGAGCACCCCGGTCTCGCGGAGCGGGTAGAGCAGGAAGGTGTGCAGCAGGTAGATGTACATGGTGGCGGCGCCGAGTGGAGTGAACCAGGTGGCGCGGCGCGGCATCAGCATGAGGAAGGCCATGATGAACAGGAACGACGCCAGCATCAGGCCCAGCCGGATGACGCCGGCCCAGAACTGGTCGTAACCGAACTGCCAGTAGGCCTCGTCGTAGAGGGTGAAGCTGCGGAGCCGGAGATCCCGCACGCCGACGATGTTGGCGGCGATGGCCAGTGCCAGGCCGCCGAAGAGGGCGATAGCGCCGGCACGCCAGCGCCACACCGCGGCGGGGGACAGGTGCATCCAGCTGGCGGTCAACGGCCACTGGCGCAACTTCCAGCCGAACACGAAGAACGGCAGCAGCCCGAGCGTGCGCGACAGCGAGAAGGTGCTGTCGATGTCGCCGACGTAACCGGCGCCCACCGAGATGGCGATGCTGATCAGCAGCGGGTAGCGCATCAGCACCAGGTACGGCAGCGCCACCCGCCAGATGGCCAGGGCGATCAGGAACCACAGCGTCCAGGAGGGACTGGAGTAGTCGACCTGCAAGTCGCCGCCGAGCGCCCAGACGATCAGGGTCCAGATGGTCTCGAAGATCAGGTAGGGGAAGACGACGTCGGTGATCAACCGGTGCATCTGCCGGGGCCCCGGCGGGCCCGACTTGGCGAAGTACCCGCTGACAGCGACGAACACCGGAACATGAAAGGCATAGATGAAGAGGTAGACGCCGTAGGCGGTGTCCGACTCCCCGATCAGTTTGAGGATCGCGTGACCGATCACCATCAGCGTGATGGCGATCCAGCGGGCGTTGTCCCACAGGGGAACCCGGCGCTTGTGCTTGTGGGGTGCGTCAGTCGGCGAACTCATCAGGTCCATTCTCCGGGCAGAATAGGCCAATGGGCAAAAAGAGAGTCGTCGTCACCGGAGCTAGTTCAGGAATCGGAGCGGCCACCGTGCGCCTGTTCCGCGAGCACGGATGGGATGTGGTGGGCGTCGCCCGCCGGGCCGACCGGCTCGCCACCGTCGCCGCGGAGACCGGGTCGGATGTGTTCGCCGCGGACCTCACCGTGCAGGCCGACGTGGATGCGTTGCGTGAGTACCTGGCCGCGACGGGCCCGGTGAACGCCCTGGTGAACAACGCCGGCGGGGCCAAGGGGCTCGACTCGGTGGAGGCCGGGTCGGTCGAGGACTGGGCCTGGATGTACGAGATCAACGTGCTCGCGTTGAAGCGGGTCACGAGCGCCCTGCTGCCGCTGCTGCGCGCCTCGATTGCCGCTGAGACGGATGGCGCAGCCGAAGGAGCCGCCGCATCCGCCGACATCGTCAACATCACCTCCACCGCCGGGCACACCGCCTACATCGGTGGCGGCGGCTACAACGCCGCCAAGTTCGCCGCGCACGCCCTCACCGAGGTGCTGCGCCTGGAGCTCAGCGGCGAACCGATCCGGGTGATCGAGATCGCCCCCGGCATGGTGCAGACCGACGAATTCGGCCTGGTGCGGTTCGGCGGCGACCCCGAGAAGGCCGCCGCCGCCTACACCAACGTGGTGCACCCGCTCGTGGCGGAGGATGTGGCCGCCACCATCGTGGCCGCCGTCGAACTGCCGGCGCACGTGAACCTCGACCTCGTCGTGGTCAAGCCCGTCGCCCAGGCCTCCACCACCCTGGTCGCCCGCGGCCCCCTGGTCCCGCGCGCCTAGGGTTCCCCACCCGCAACTGTTCCCCGTGCGGACAACTGGTCCCGGCACACCGGGTGCAATTGTCCGCACGGGGAACAGTTGGTGACGGTTAGTGCTCGCTCGCCTTCTCGGCGCCGAACCCGGTGAGGGAGCGCACCGCCATCTCGGCGGCCAGCTTCGGGTCCTCCTTGCGGGTGCTGGTGACCGAGCCGAGCCAACCGAGCAGGAAGCCCAGCGGGATCGAGACGATGCCCGGGTTGTTCAGGGGGTAGAGCGCGAAGTCCACGCCCTCGCCGAACATCGAGGTGGGCGTGCCGGAGAACACCGGCGAGAACACGATCAGCAGGATCGCCGAACCCAGGCCGCCGTACATGCTCCACAGGGCGCCGCGGGTGGTGAAGCCGCGCCAGAACAGCGAGTACAGGATGGTGGGCAGGTTGGCGCTCGCCGCGACGGCGAAGGCCAGCGCCACCAGGAACGCGATGTTCTGCCCCTGCACGCCGATGCCGCCGGCGATGGCGAGGATGCCGATCACCACGACGGTGCGCCGGGCGATCTTGACTTCACCGTCGGGGTCGCCCTTGCCCTTCTTGATCACGCTGGCGTAGATGTCGTGCGCGAACGAGGTGGCCGCCGTGATGGTGAGACCGGCCACGACCGCGAGGATGGTCGCGAACGCGATCGCGGAGATCAGGCCGAGCAGCAGCGGCCCGCCCAGCGCAAGGGAGAGCAGCGGGGCGGCCGAGTTGACGCCGCCAGGGGAGGCGAGGATGGTGTCGGCGCCGACCAGGGACGCGGCGCCGAAGCCGAGCACCAGGGTGAACAGGTAGAACGCGCCGATCAGGAAGATCGCCCACACCACCGAACGCCGGGCCTCGCGTGCGCTGGGCACGGTGTAGAAACGCATCAGCACGTGCGGCAGGCCTGCGGTGCCGAGCACCAGGGCGATCGCCAGCGAGATGAAGTCCAGCGGGTTGCCGCCGTACTGCAGCCCGGGGGCCAGGATGGCGTCGGCCGGGGTGGCCGCGGAGTTCGCGACGGCGGCGTCGAGCAGGGTGGACAGGTTGAAGCCGTTGATCACCAGCACCCACACCGTCATGGCGCCGGCGCCGATGATGAGCAGGAACGCTTTGACGATCTGCACCCAGGTGGTGCCCTTCATCCCGCCGATCAGCACGTAGAGGATCATCAGGCCGCCCACCACGGTGACGACGATGGACTGGCCGAGCTTGTCGTTGATGCCCAGCAGCAGCGACACCAGGCCGCCGGCGCCGGCCATCTGGGCGAGCAGGTAGAAGAAGCACACCGCCAGGGTGGTGGTGGCCGCGGCCACCCGCACCGGCCGTTGTGCCAGCCGGAAGGAGAGCACATCCGCCATCGTGAACTTGCCGGTGTTGCGCATCAGCTCGGCCACCAGGAGCAGGGCCACCAGCCAGGCCACCAGGAACCCGATGGAGTAGAGGAAGCCGTCGTAGCCGTTCACGGCGATCGCGCCGACGATGCCGAGGAACGACGCCGCCGACAGGTAGTCGCCGGCGATCGCGAAGCCGTTCTGCGGCCCGGTGAAGGATCGCCCGCCGGTGTAGTAGTCGGAAGCGGTGCGGTTGTTGCGGCCCGCCCGGATCACGATCACCAGGGTGACGGCCACGAAGGCCAGGAAGATCGAAATGTTCAGCACCGGGTTGGTCTCGGCCTGTTCGGCCGCCGCGGCGACCGCGGTCACGCCCAGGGCGCTCACGCGGCGGCCTTCGCTTCGAGCTCGGCGCGCAGCTCGGCGCCGAGCGGGTCGAGCACCCGGTTGGAGAACGCGACGTACCAGATGGTGATGGCGAAGGTGGTGACGAACTGGCCGAGCCCGAGGACCAGGCCCAGGTTGATGCTGCCGGAGACCTTGTAGGCCATCACGTCGGGCAGGTAGGCGGCGACGAGCACGAAGCCGAAGTACCAGACCAGGAAGAACACGGCCAGGGGGATCACGAACCGCCGGCGCCTCCGTTGCAGGTTGATGAAGCGTTCGGAGTTCTCGAATTCGACATAGTCGATCCCTCCGGCCGGCCTGGCGTCTCTCAGCGATTCCTTCATAGGGGCTCCTTTGCTCCGGTGATGTGGGGTGGTTCGGCCGTAACTGTTCCCGATGCGGACAAATGCACCCGGTGTGCCGGGTGCATTTGTCCGCACGGGGAACAGTTAGTCGGGGACTGGAGGGACTGCGGGGACGGCGGGGGACGGGTGGACCGCTCGGGTGAGGGTGTCGAGCACGGTGGGGTCCTCAATGGTGGGCGGCACCTTGTACGGGTCGCCGTCGACGATCTGGCGGATGGTCTTCCGCAGGATCTTGCCGGAGCGGGTCTTGGGCAACCGCTCCAGGATGGTCACGTCGCGAAACGCCGCCACCGGCCCGATGTGCTCGCGCACCAGGTTGACCAGCTCGGCCGTGAGCACGTCATGGTCCACCACGACACCCGCCTTGAGGGTGACGAAACCGGCCGCCCGCTGGCCCTTGAGCGCGTCGCGCACACCGAGCACCGCGCACTCCGCCACGGCCGGATGCCGGGTGAGCACCTCCTCGAGGGACCCGGTGGAGAGCCGGTGGCCGGCGACGTTGATCACATCGTCGGTGCGGCCCATCACGTAGAGGTAGCCGTCCGCGTCCAGGTGCCCGGAGTCGCCGGTGGCGTAGTAGCCGGGGAAGGCGGTCAGGTAGGCGCTGGCGAACCGGTCCGCGCCGCCCCAGATGCCCAGCAGCGAGCCCGGTGGCAGCGGCAGCCGGATCGCGATGTTGCCGTCCTTGCCCGGCTTGGTGACCGGTTCGCCCTTCGAGTCGAGGATGGCGATGTCGTACCCGGGCACCGGCACTGCAGTGGAGCCGGGTTTGGTGGGCAGCTCCTGGATGCCGCGCGGGTTGGCGCAGATGGCCCAGCCGGTCTCGGTCTGCCACCAGTGGTCCACGACCGGGCAGTGCAGGCCGTCGTTGACCCAGTGGAAGGTCTCCGGGTCGAGCCGTTCCCCGGCCAGGAACAGGGCGGTGAGGCTGGACACGTCGTAACGGGCCAGCTCGGCCAGGTCGGGGTCGATGCGGCGGATGGCGCGGATGGCCGTGGGCGCGGTGAACAGCACATTCACCTTGTAGTCCGCCACGACCCGCCAGAACGCGCCGGCATCCGGGGTGCCGATCGGTTTGCCTTCGTAGATGATCGTGGTGGCACCGGCCAGCAGCGGCGCGTACACGATGTAGGAATGGCCGACCACCCAGCCGACGTCCGACGCAGCCCAGAACACGTCGTCGGGGCCGATGTCGTAGATGCCCCGCATCGACCAGGTCAGCGCGACGGCGTGGCCGCCGTTGTCGCGGATGATGCCCTTCGGGTTCCCGGTGGTGCCGGAGGTGTAGAGGATGTAGAGCGGGTCGCCGCTCTGCACCGGCACCGGGTCCGCCGGGGTGGCGGCGGCTTCCTCGGCCGCCCAGTCCAGCCAGCGCACGGCAGTGTCGCCGGCGTAGTCCGCAGCGGAGCCGTCGATGGTGGCGCGGTCCCGCACGATCACGGTGTGCACCGAGCCGGCGCTCAGCTCGAGGGCCTTCTGCACCAGTGGCAGGTACGGCACCACCTTGCCAGGCTCCAGCCCGCCGGAGGCCGTGACGATCACCGTGGGCCGGGCGTCGTCAATGCGCACGGCGAGCTCGTTGGCCGCGAAACCGCCGAACACCACCGAGTGCACGGCGCCGAGGCGGGCGCAGGCGAGCATGGCCACGACGGCCTCGGGGATCATCGGCAGGTAGACGATGACCCGGTCGCCCCGGCCCACCCCGTTGGCGCGCAACACCCCGGCGAAGCGGGCGACCCGCTCCAGCAGTTCGCGGTAGCTCAGCCGCAGGCGGGTGCCGGTCATCGCGGAGTCGTAGATCAACGCCGTGTGGTCACCGCGGCCCGCGAGGACGTGCCGGTCGAGGGCGTTGAAACTGGTGTTGAGGGTGCCGTCGGCGAACCAGCTGTAGTCGGTGGCCGAGCGCGTCGTCAGCGCCGTGCTCGGGGGGTTCACCCAGTCGATGGCGCGGGCGGCGCCGAGCCAGAAGTCTTCGCGCTCGTCGATACTGTGCCGCCAGACATCGCGGTAGAGCGTGTCGGGCTGCAGGGCGGTGCGCGTGGTTCCAGTGCGTTGGATCATGGTGCGAACCTCTCCATTGAAGCTCTCATGTATACACAAGGTGCCGTCAGTCTTGCACATGGGGGTGGAAAGGGGAATAGGATGCGCTTGTGTATACAGAGACCGTCAGCGCCGCACCGGAGCGGGCCAGTGACCGGGCCTACCGGGTGCTCCGCGACGAGATCCTGGACGGGATCCTGCCGGCCGGAACGGTGCTGCTCGAGGTGGAGCAGGCCGCCCGGCTCGGCGTCTCCCGCACCCCGCTGCGCTCGGCCGTGGCCCGCCTCGTGGCGGACGGCCTCGTCGCCGGCCGCAGCGGCCGCGGCTTCTCGGTCACCGAGATGTCCCTCGAGTCCATCAACGACCTGTACGAGCTGCGCGAGGCCCTCGAGGAACGCGCCGCGACCCTCGCCGCCCGGCGGACCGACCGGTCCGCGTTCGGGAACCTGCGCGAACGGTTCGTCGCGGCGCCGGCCCTGCTGGACGCCGGCGAGGACGGCATCCACCGCTACTACGCGCTCATCGACGAGTTCGACGCAGCCATCGACACCGCCGTCGACAACGTCTTCCTCGTGGGCGCCCTCGACACCGTGCGCACCCACCTGGCCCGCATCCGCCGGGTCGCCAGGGGCAACCCGGAACGGCTGCGGGCCGCGGCCGCCGAGCACCTGTTGATCCTCGACGCGATCATCGACGGGGATGCGGCGCTCGCCGCGCACGCCACCCACGTGCACCTGCACCTCAGCCTGGCGAGCGTGCTCGCCGTGCTCGGCGGCACCGAAACGACCTGACCCGCCCGACCTACGACCGACGACCGACGACCGAAAGGACCACCCGTGCAGACCACCCACGTGCGCGTGCACCGAAGCGACGACAGCCCCGCCCGCACCGAGCAGCTGGCCTGGAAGATCGCCGCGTGCGCGGCCGACCCGGTCCCGGTCGACGACGACGTCACCGAGATGATCATCAACCGGGTGATCGACAACGCGGCCGTCGCCGCGGCGTCCCTGACCCGCGACCCCGTCGCGGCGGCGCGGTCGCAGGCGCTGGCGCATCCCCGCTCCACCGGCGGCACCGGCGCCACGGTCTTCGGCCCGGCCGGCGACGTGCGGGTCTCCCCGGAGTGGGCGGCCTGGGCCAACGGCGTCGCGGTGCGGGAGCTCGACTACCACGACACCTTCCTCGCCGCCGAGTACTCGCACCCCGGCGACAACATCCCGCCGCTGGTTGCCGTCGCCCAGCACCTCGCCGCCGCGCGCGGCCTCACCGGCGCCGAGCTGCTGCGCGGCATCAACACCGGCTACGAGGTGCAGATCGACCTGGCCCGCTCGATCAGCCTGCACAAGCACAAGATCGACCACGTCGCGCACCTCGGCCCGTCGGCCGCGGCCGGCATCGGCACCCTCCTGGGCCTGCCCCCTGAGACGATCTTCCAGGCCGTCGGCCAGGCCCTGCACACCACCACCGCCACCCGGCAGTCCCGCAAGGGCGAGATCTCCAGCTGGAAGGCGTTCGCGCCGGCCTTCGCCGGCAAGATGGCCGTGGAAGCCGTGGACCGGGCGATGCGCGGCCAGACCAGCCCCACCCCGATCTACGAGGGCGAGGACGGTGTCATCGCGTGGCTGCTCGACGGGCCGGATGCCGGCTACGACGTGGCGCTGCCGGCCGCCGGCGAGTCCAAGCGGTCGATCCTGGACAGCTTCACCAAGGAACACTCCGCCGAATACCAGGCCCAGGCACTCATCGACCTGGCCCGGAAGCTGCACCGCGAACACCCGGAGATCCTCACACCGGGCGCCATCCGCAGCATCGTCATCCACACCTCACACCACACCCACAACGTGATCGGCTCCGGCGCGAACGACCCGCAGAAGTACGACCCGCGGGCCAGCCGGGAAACCCTGGACCACTCCGTGCCGTACATCTTCACCGTCGCGCTGCAGGACGGCGCCTGGCACCACGTCGACTCCTACCTGCCCGAACGGGCCGGCCGGGCCGACACCGTGGCGCTGTGGAACACCGTCACCACCAGCGAAGACGCCGAATGGACCCGCCGCTACCACTCCAGCGACCCGGCCGAGAAGGCCTTCGGCGGCCGGGTGGAGATCGTCCTCGCCGACGGCGCCACCTTGGTCGATGAGCTGGCCGTCGCGGATGCGCATCCGCTCGGCGCCCGCCCCTTCGTGCGCGCCGACTACGTCACCAAGTTCCGGCTACTCGCCGCCGATGTCCTGGAGGCCTCCGAGATCGAGCGTTTCCTCGACCTCGCCCAGCGCCTGCCGGAGCTCACCGGCACCGAACTCGGCGCCCTCACCCTGGTGGCCCGGCCCGGCGCCCTCGACACCCTGCCCAGCCTGAACGGAATCTTCTGATGCTCTACTCCACGCTCACCCCCGCCGCCAAGCGCGAGCAGTTGCGCGCCGGCCTCGCCGGCGGCGGCCTGCTGCGCTTCCCCGGCGCGTTCAACCCGCTCAGCGCCAAGATGATCCAACAGAAGGGCTTCGAGGGCGTCTACATCTCGGGCGCCGTGCTCGCCGCCGACCTCGGCCTGCCCGACATCGGACTGACCACCCTCACCGAGGTGGCCGGCCGCAGCCAGCAGATCTCCCGCATGACCGACCTGCCCACCCTCGTCGACGCGGACACCGGCTTCGGCGAACCGATGAACGTGGCCCGCACCGTGCAGACCCTCGAGGATGCCGGCGTGGCCGGCTTGCACATCGAGGACCAGGTCAACCCGAAGCGCTGCGGGCACCTCGACGGCAAGCAGGTGGTCGACACCGACACCGCGCTCAAGCGCATCCGCGCCGCCGTCGACGCGCGCCGGGACCCGAACCTGCTCGTGATGGCCCGCACCGACATCCGCGCCGTCGACGGCCTGGCCGCGGCGATCGACCGGGCCAAGGCGCTGGTGGATGCCGGCGCCGACGCGATCTTCCCCGAGGCCATGGGCACCCTGGCCGAGTTCGAGGCGATCCGCTCGGCAGTGGACGTGCCGATCCTGGCCAACATGACCGAATTCGGCAAGAGCGAACTCTTCCGGGTGCAGCAGCTCGCCGACGTGGGCATCAACCTCGTCATCTTCCCCGTCTCGCTGCTGCGGCTTGCGATGGGCGCCGCCGAACGGGGCCTGGACACCATCGTGGCCGAGGGCACACTGACCGGTCGGTTGCCGGAGATGCAAACCCGCGCGGAACTCTATTCGCTGCTGGACTACGAGGCTTACAATCGCTTCGATTCGGGGATTTTCAACTTCACTCTGAGCGGTCACGAAGGCTAGCCCAGCACCACCACGGCACCACCACAGCACGACCAGCACGGCCGGATTTCAGGACGCAAAGGAGCGAAATGACCATCAATCAGCCCACCCCCACGACCGCGGAAACACCAGCGGCCGTCCCGGAGATCCACCGCGGCCTGGCCGGGGTGGTTGCCGACTCGACGGCCGTCTCCCGGGTCAACCCGGACTCCAACTCACTGCTCTACCGCGGCTACCCGGTGCAGGAGCTGGCCAAGCAGAAGAGCTTCGAAGAGGTCGCGTACCTGCTCTGGCACGGTGAACTGCCCGGCGACGCCGAGCTGGCCGAGTTCGAAGTCGCCGAACGTGCGCTCCGCCGCCTGGACCACTCGGTGCGCCGGGTGATCGACGAGATCCCCACCTCCGCCGACCCGATGGATGTGCTGCGCACGGCGGTGAGCGTGATCGGCGCCAACGACCTCACCACCCCCGACTCGTCGGTGGAGGCCAACCTGGCCAAGTCGCTGCGCCTGTTCGCCCAGCTGCCCGCCATCGTGGCGTACGACCAGCGCCGCCGGCACGGCCTCGAACTCGTCGAACCTCGGGACGACCTGGGCTACTCGGCGAACTTCCTCTACATGACCTTCGGGGAGGTGCCGGAACTCGAGGTGGTGGATGCGTTCGACGTGTCGATGATCATGTATGCCGAGCACTCCTTCAACGCGTCGACGTTCACCGCCCGGGTGATCACCTCCACCCTCTCCGACCTGTACTCCGCCGTGACCGGGGCCGTCGGCGCGCTCAAGGGCCCGCTGCACGGCGGCGCCAACGAGGCCGTGATGCACATCTTCAGTGAGATCGGCCTGGGCGAGGGGTCGGGGGAGCGCGCCGAACGCTGGCTCGACGACACCCTGTCGCACAAGCGCAAGGTGATGGGCTTCGGCCACCGGGTCTACAAGCACGGCGACTCCCGGGTGCCCACCATGCACGCGGCGCTGCTCACCCTGATCGACCACTACGACCGGCCCGACCTGCTCGAGCTGTACGAGGCGCTGGCCGCCGGCATGAACGCCCGCACCGGCATCCAACCGAACCTGGACTACCCGTCGGGCCCGGCGTACCACCTGATCGGGTTCGACACCGGCACCTTCACCCCAATCTTCGTCGCCGCCCGGGTGACCGGCTGGACGGCGCACATCATGGAGCAACTGGCCGCGAACGCACTGATTCGGCCGCTGTCGTACTACAACGGCACCCCGGAGCGGCACGTCGAACCCAGCGCGGAACCCATACTGGGAGGATGACTGTACTGATTGCCGGATGCGGCGACCTCGGCACCGAAGTGGGACTGCGACTGGCCGCGAGCGGCCTTCACGTGGTGGGCCTGCGCCGCCGGGCCGGGCTGCTCCCGGCCGGCATCGCCGGGCAATCCGTCGACCTCGCCACGGCGAAGCCGGCGGTGCCGCCGGACACCGACACCGTCATCGTGGCCATCGCCGCGGGCAACCCCGACCCCGAGGTCTACCGCGCCGCGTACGTGACCGGCCTGGGCAACCTGCTCGACGCCCTCGACGACGCCGGGGTCGCCCCACGCCGGTTCCTGATGGTGTCCTCCACCGCGGTCTACGACATCGACGACGGCAGCACGGTCGACGAAGAAACCCCGGCCACCCCCGGTCCCGGCACCGACTCGATCCTGTTGGAGGCGGAGGAGTTGCTGCGGAGCCGCATCCCCACCGCCGTGGTGCTGCGGTTGGGCGGCATCTACGGCCCCGGCCGGGAACGCCTGATCAGCCAGGTGCGCGAGGGGCGGGCGACCCTCGCCGCCCGCGCACGGCTCACGAACCGGATCCACCGCGACGACGCCGCCGCCATGATCGTGCACCTGATGCTGCGGGAGCCGGCCCCCGAGCCGCTCTACCTCGGCGTCGACTCGACGCCCGTGCCCGGCATCGAGGTGCTGGCCTTCCTGGCCGGGGAGCTGGGCCTGCCGGAGCCGGAGATCGTCGAGACCGGCAGCCGCCGCGGCGGAAACAAACGGATCAGCAACCGGCGCATCCTCGAGACCGGGTTCACCTTCAGCTACCCGGGCTACCGGGAGGGCTACCGCGCGGTGCTCGCCGGCACGGCCGTGCGGCACCCCTAGCCCGCCCCAACGCCGCTCTCCACAGACGTCCGAAACATCCGGGGGACAAGAAATCTGTCATTTGGGGGGCAAGACTCTGCCATGATCGATGAGAAATGAGAAACGCTACTGCTGCAGCCCGCCTAGATTTCGCGTTCGCAGACGGGCTGCGAGCGGTCGCGGCCCTCGGGGTCGCCCTCTTCCATACCTATGTCTTCACCGGCATGACCGGATCTACCCAGATCCTGCCGGACTTCCTGGCCGCGCTGCGCCTGGGCCAGTCAGCCGTTCCGATCTTCATCGTCTTGTCCGGGTTCGTGCTGATGCTGCCGGTCGCGAGACGGGATGACCTCCGGTTCCGCGGCGGCGCCGTGCAATACCTCAAGCGCCGGACTCGGCGTATCGTGCCGCCGTACTTCGCGGCCATGATCCTGTTCCTGCTCCTGATCTGGGCGATTCCCCTGCTGCAGCAACCGAGCGGCACGGTCTGGGACAGCAAGGTCCCGGTGACGCCGTGGGGGATCGTCTCCCACTTCCTGCTGCTGCACAACCTGTCCAGGGAAACGCTCTACCAAATCAACGGACCAGCCTGGTCGGTCGCCACCGAGTGGCAGATCTATTTCGCGATGGCTTTCCTCCTGCTCCCGGTGTGGCGACGTTTCGGCGGCGTGATCACCGTCGCCGTCGCTGTTGGCGTCGGTTGGGCAATCCACTTCGTGGTGCCGTCGGTGGACGGCGCGCATTTCTGGTTCCTCGGCCTGTTCGCGTTCGGCATGGCGGCAGCCCACCTGGTCGTCCGCGGCATCCGGATACCCCTTCTGGGCCCCGGCGTTGCCGTTCTCAGCATCATCTCGGTTGCGATGATCGTGTTCGCGAACCGCCTGGTGGTCAGCTACGACTGGCTGTCGGAGACAATCCTGGGCGTTGTCGTTGCGCTTGCCCTGGTCTGGCTCGCGCAGCGCAGCCTGGCCGGGTCGAAGACGCTCGCGCACCGCGTGCTCGAATCGAAGGTCCTCGTCTGGATCGGCACCTGGTCGTACAGCGCGTACCTCATCCACAGCCCGCTGCTCGGACTTGGGAACCTACTCCTGCTGCCGCTCGGCCTGCCCCTGTGGCTGCACTTCGTGGTGATGGTCGTCGTCGTCCTGCCGCTGGCGTTGACCTGCGCGTATGGGTTCCACCTGGTGGTCGAGCGTCGGTTCATGACCGGCCACCAGACCCGCGCCGCTGCGACGCCTGCGGTTTCGGAGCCACCCGTCGAGAAGATCGAAGCGACCGAGCGTTAGGTCTCCAGCCCCCGGGTCGCGAGTGGGATGCTGCTCTGCAGCCGGGCGGGCCCGAGCCGCAGCATCCCGTCGGTCAGGGGTTCGCAACGCATGCCGCCGCGGCCGCGCAGCGCCCGGTGGGCGCCGGGCGCGAGCACCACGTCCATCCAGGCGCACGGGTTCGCGGGCCGGTTGGCCAGGAACTCGACCGGCCCGTCGCCGCTGTCCAGCGAGAAAGTGGCGCCGCGCAGGGCGTCGACGTCCACCCCGCGCAGCAGGATGTTGCGACGGGTGGCGACGGGGTCCAGTGTCCGTGACAGCCCGAGGTCATCCGCGACCCGGTCGAGCACGTCGATGTTCATCACCGTGACCGACGCGTGCGCGTGCGCACGCTGGCCGAAATGCCGGTCACCGACGATGCCGCGGCCCTGCCGCAGCCGGATGCTCGGATGGCTCTCCTCGCCGACCACCGGAAGCGGCCCGTCCGCCGGGCGCCCCTCGTAGCGGTGCACGGCCGAGGCCAGCAGTAAGACGATCTCGACATCGGCGCCGAACGGCAGGGAGCTCACGAGGGGGGCCATTCCGCACGGCAGATTGCATAACTCCTGCAATTTACGAATCGGGCGGGCAGCGGATGCCGTAATTCCGCGGGAGGTTGCCGCGGCGACGAGATTCTGCAGGAGTTACGCATACGCAACGAGGTGGGGTGCGGCAGGCTAAGGGGCCATGCCGGCCTGGACGGGCACGTACTCCACGTTGTTGGTGGGGTGCACGGTCTTGGCCGGCGCGCGGGAGAAGCCCTTGGCGTCGAGGCGGTTCTCGGCACGGAACTCGGCCAGGGCCACGTCGTAGATCTCGTTGAGGCGGGCCCCGGTGTATTCGCCGCGGCTGCCGTCGGTGAAGACGATGGCGATGGGGGCCTTGGCGGGGAAGTGCCGGTTCATGCGGACGAAACCGTCGGCATCCTGCTGCAGTGTGATCATGTAGCCAGTCTTCCGCATCCGCCGCCGTCGGCGCAGCACTCACCGCACCCAGGGCCCTTCGTCCGTGCGCCGCGGGCGCGCGAGGTTCTACCATTGACAAATGCAACCCGATCAGCCCTCCGTAGCCCCCGCCACCGTCGACCCGCCTCGCGAGGTGCTGGAGTGGACCGAATTCGCCGATGCGTCCAGATCGCTGGCGACGACAGTGTTGGCGAGCGGCTTCCAGCCCGACGTCGTCATCGCCATCGCGCGCGGCGGACTGCTGCTGGCCGGGGCGATCTCCTACGCCCTCGGCACCAAGAACTGCGGCTCCATCAACGTGGAGTTCTACACCGGCATCGACGAGCGCCTGCCGGAGCCCGTCTTGTCCGGCCCGATGCTCGACGCCCCCGCGCTGGCCGGCAAGCGCGTGCTGCTGGTCGACGACGTCTCCGACTCCGGCCACACCCTGGCCCTCGTCGTCGGCATCCTCAAGGAATCGGCCGGTGAGGTGCGCTCGGCCACGCTGTACACCAAGCCACGCACCGTGCTCGTGCCCGATTTCACCTGGCGCGAGACCGACGGCTGGATCATCTTCCCCTGGTCGGCGCTGCCGCCCGTCACGGCCACCCCGCTGACCACGGCGGTGGACGCATGAGCATCCACCTCGTCGGCGGCGGCTGGGCCCTCGAAAACGACACCGAGAACGACGCCGCGGTCTACGGGCCGTTCCTGGCCGAAGCCACCCTCCGCGCCGGGGCCGCCGGGCGCACCGACCCGCGCATCGCGATCATCGTTGTGCGCGACGGCGACGGCGGCGACCACGCCGCCCAGCTCGTGGCGGCGCTCGAATCCGCCGGCCCGCTCGAACCCGTCATCACGGTGCTCGCGCCCGACGGCCTGGCCACCCTGTTGGCGGTGGCGGATGCCGACGGCATCGTCATCGGCGGCGGCCTCACCCCCGCCTACCTCACCGCCGTCGCCCCGATCGCCGGGGAGGTCCGCCGCCAGGTGGCCGCCGGCATCCCGTACCTCGGCTACTCCGCCGGCGCCATGATCGCCGCCGAACGGGCCCTGCTGGGCGGCTGGCGCATCGGCGGCGTGCCGGTGAGCCCGCAGGACGCCAGCGAGGACCTCGACGAGATCACCATCGAGGACGGCATCGGCCTGCTCGACGTGACCGTCGACGTGCACGTCGCCCAGTGGGGCACCCTCTCCCGCATGGTCGCGGCCACCGAGGCCGGCCTCATCCGCGGCGGCCTGGCCGTGGACGAGGGCACCGTGCTGATCGTGGGCCAGGGAACCCTCGGCGTCGCCGGCGCCGGCAGTGTCTGGACCGTGAGCGAGTCGGAGGGCGGGGTGCTGGTGAGCACCTTCGGCGCCTAGCCGGATGCCGCACGACTCGCCGGCCGCTCCGGCGCTGATCGACCCCGGCTGGGCGCGGGCCTTCGGCCTGCCCGGCGCGGGGTCGGCCCCGGTCGACGTCAGCGCGCTCGCCCCCTTCGCCGCGCCGCTCGCGTTCGCGCGGGCGGATGCCGCGGCGGGCGAGCAGGTGCTGCCGGCTGATGAGGACATCCTGCGCGCCTTCCGCCAGCCGTTCGACGACGTGCGGGTGCTGATCGTGGGGCAGGACCCGTATCCCACCCCCGGGCATCCGGTGGGGCTGGCGTTCTCGGTCGCCGGCGACGTGCGCCCGGTGCCGAGGAGCCTCGGCAACATCTTCACCGAGTTGCGGGACGACCTCGGCCTTCCGGCGCCGGTCTCCGGCGACCTGACCCCGTGGACCCGGCACGGTGTGCTGCTGCTCAACCGGGTGCTGACCGTGCGGGCGGGCGCGGCCGGGTCGCACCGGCGGCACGGCTGGGAGGCCGTGACCGAGCAGGCCATCCGGGCCCTGGCCGCCCGCGGCACCCCGCTGGTCGCGATCCTCTGGGGCCGGGATGCCGAGAACCTCGCGCCGTGGCTGGCGGACACCCCGACGATCGTCTCCGCGCATCCCAGCCCACTGTCGGCCCGGCGCGGCTTCTTCGGCTCCCGGCCGTTCAGCCGGGCCAACGCCCTGCTGGCCGGGCAGGGTGCGGAACCCGTCGACTGGTCGCCGACGGTATTCTGAGAAGCAATGTGGAGAGGACCCATCCGGTGCTAGAAGAGGAATACCAGCAGCGACGACGGTTGCCGCGACACCTGGCCCCGGCCGAGGTGCCCGAGGCGCCGTTCGAGTACACGATGCGGGATGCGTTGGTCACCGACCTGCCCGACATTCGTGAGATCTACAACTACTACGTGGCCAACAGCACCGTCACCTTCGACGAGGACGCCATGACCCTGGCCGAGTGGCGGGACAAGTTCTACTACCTGTCCAAGCTCGGGATGCCGTTCATCGTGGCCGAGTCGCCCGCCGGGCAGCTGCTCGGCTACGCCCTGGTGAGCCCGTGGAAGCAGAAGAAGGCCTACCGGTTCACGGTTGAGAACTCGATCTACCTGGGCGCGGCATCCACCGGCAAAGGCCTCGGCCGGGCGTTGCTGACCGAGCTGATCGACCGGTCGAAGGCGGCCGGGCTCAAGGAGATCATCGCCGTGATCGCCGACCAGGGCGCCGAGGCGTCGATCAAGCTGCACCAGGACTTCGGCTTCGAAGAGATCGGCCGGATGGGCAAGGTCGGCTTCAAGTTCGAACGCTGGCTCGGCACCGTGCTGCTGCAGAAGAGCCTCAAGTAAGCCGCAGACCCGGCGACCGGCTCAGCGCCGCGACAGCCGCCCGGTCACGCTCACCACGGCCCGCCGCGGCGCCGAACCGGCCAGCCAGGCCGTGATCCGGTTCTGGGTGCCCGCGACAACGTGCGGGGGAGTGCGGGGCGCATCCAGCGCGGCGAAGGCCGTCTGCATGACCTCGTCGACGCTCATCAGCCGACGCGGACCGCCCGTCGACCGCCGGGCGACGGCGTAGAACTCGGTCTCGGTGGGACCGGGGCAGAGTGCGGTGACCTTGAGTCCGGTGGCCCTGGTCTCGTACCAGAGCGCTTCGGTGAGGCTGAGCACGTAGGCCTTGGCGGCGGCGTAGACCGCCAGCCGCGGCACCGGCTGGAACGCCGCCGTGCTGGCCAGGTTCACCAGCGCCGCGCCGTGCGGATGCGCGAGCGCGGCGGACTGCAGACCGGGCAGCAGGGCGTGGGAGAGATCGGTCAGCGCCGCCACGTTCACGGCGACCTGGTCGTGCACCCGGTCGGCCGGCGCATCCACCAGGGTGCCGAAGTGGCCGAAGCCGGCGTTGTTGATCAGGGTGGCCACCCGGATGTCGCGCTCGGTGAGGTCCCGCACCAGTTCGGCGACGGCGCCCGGGTCGGCCAGGTCGAGCGGGATCACCGTCGACACGGTGCCGTACTTCTCCGCCAGGTCCACCGCGAGGGCCTCGAGCCGGTCGAGCCGACGGGCCGTGAGCACGAGATCGGCGCCGCGGCGGGCGAGCTCATGGGCGAACCCCACGCCGAGCCCGCTGGATGCTCCGGTGATCAGGGCCGTGGTGCCCATCGGGTCGTACGGCGCGGCAACGTTGGTGCGGGTCATTCTTCGAGGCTACCCGGGCAGGCCTGCCCCTCGCCAGCATCCGCCCCGCCCGCCGCTAACTGTTCCCTGTGCGGACAAATGGTCCCGGTGCGCCGGGACCATTTGTCCGGAGCGGGAACAGTTTGGGCGGGAGGGCGGGCAGGCCGGCGCGCGTGGCTAGGCTCGGGGGATGGCCGACCTTTTCGAATTGACCGCGCTCGAGCAGTGGCGCTCGCTGCAGCGCGGCGACATCAGCCCCACCGACCTCACCGAGCACTACCTGGCCCGGATCGACCGGCTGAACCCCGGGCTCGGCGCCTTCGTCACCGTCACGGCGGACAACGCGCGGGCCCGGGCCCGATTCGTGGAAACCGAGCTGCCCAAGACCGCACCACTATGGGGCCTGCCGTTCGGCGACAAGGACCTGCAGCTGCGCGCCGGCGTGCCCGCCCGGCTGGGCTCCCGCCTGATGCAGGACAACGTGCCCGAAACCAGCGACCTGCTCGTGCAGGCCCTCGACACCGCCGGCGGCATCAGCCTGGGCAAGACCAGCACCCCCGAATTCGGCCTCCCCTCCTACACCGAACCCGTCGCCGGCCCGGCCGCGCGCAACCCCTGGAATCCCGGGCTGGGCGCCGGCGGCTCCAGCGGCGGCGCGGCCGTGGCGGTGGCCGCCCGGATGCTGCCGTTCGCGCCCGGCAGCGACGGTGGCGGCTCCGTGCGCATACCCGCCGCCGCCTGCGGCCTCGTCGGGGTGAAGCCGTCCCGCGGCCGGATCCCCGCGGCGAGCGGGCTCGACGTGCCGGGCGGCCTGCCGGTGGCCGGCCCGCTGGCCCGCACCGTGGCGGATGCCGCCCTGCTGCTGGACGCCATGATCGCGCCGGGCGGTGGCCGGCCGGAGCATCCGTTCGCCGTGCGCGCGCCCGGGGGAGACGAGCAGCTGCTCGGCGCCGCCATCCGCGGGGAGGGTCGCTACCAGCTGGGGGTCATGACCACCTCGGCCTGGGACGACGCCTACGAGATCACCCTGGCACCGGAGGCGCTCGCCGCGCTCGACACCGCCGTGGACGGCTTCAGCACGATGGGCCACGGCATCGAGCAGACCGCCCTCGAACCCGACCCGACCTACGCGCCCGCCTTCCGGTCCCTCTGGCAGCTCAGCGCCGCCCGGATCCCGGCGGAGACGCCGGAACAGGAGGCCCTGCTCGAACCGCTCACCAGGTGGCTGCTGCACCGCGGCCGCGAGCTGACCGGCCGGCAGGTCGCCGAGGCGCTGTCGGCGCTGGCCGCCTACGAGCGCACATTCATCCGCCAACTGGCCCGCTTCGACGCCGTGCTCACCCCCGCGCTGGCGCTCACCCCGCGCCCGGTCGGCTGGTACGACGCCGACGACGGCGAACGCAACTTCGCCCAGCAGGTGGAGTACACCCCGTTCACCTCGATGGTGAACGTCACCGGACTGCCCGCCATCACCCTGCCCGTCGCCCAGACCGCCGAGGGGCTGCCGATGGGCGTCCAGCTGATCGGCCGGCCCGGCGGCGAGGCCACCCTGCTGGCGCTCGGCGCGCAGCTGGAGCGGAAGCTGCGCTGGCAGGACCGGGTGCCGCCGGGCCTGTGAAACGGCGTGTCTTGTTTTGAGTCATTCAAAACAACTGCTAGCGTGAAGGCATGCACATTGACGGAACGGCCGAGACGGCACTGCACGCCGTCGCCGACCATGCCGCCGAAATCCGGGCAGCCGGCCTGAAGGTCACCGCGCCCCGCCTGGCCGTGTTGCAGGGCCTCGCCGCCTCACCGCACGCGACCGCGGACCAGCTCTACGACTCCGTCAGCGCCACCCTGACCGGCACCTCGCTGCAGGCCGTCTACGGTGTGCTCTCCGCGTTCACCACGGCCGGCCTCGTGCGCCGGATCGAACCGGCCGGCTCCGCCGCGCTGTTCGAGCGCCGGGTGGGGGACAACCACCACCACATCGTCTGCACCCGCTGCCAGAGCGTGCGCGACGTCGAGTGTGTCACCGGCGAGGCGCCGTGCCTCACGCCCTCCGACACTGCCGGCTTCGTCGTGCAGACCGCCGAGGTCACCTTCTGGGGCCTCTGCCCCGACTGCCAGGCCGAACTGGCCGTGGCAACCCGCGACATCTACTGACTTCTGAACGACTCGAACGACCAGCACACGACACGAAGGAGCACCATGACGACACTGCCCCCCACTACCACCCAGACCGGCACCCCGGTCCCGAGCGATGAGCACTCCCTCACTGCCGGCGCCGACGGCGTCACCGCCCTGCACGACCGTTACCTGGTCGAGAAGCTCGCCCAGTTCAACCGCGAGCGCATCCCGGAACGCATCGTGCACGCCAAGGGCGGCGGGGCGCACGGCGTCTTCGAGGTCACCGGCGACGTCTCCGCGTACACCCGCGCGTCCCTGTTCCAGCCCGGCGCCCGCACCGACACGCTGCAGCGCTTCTCCAGCGTCGCCGGCGAGCAGGGCAGCCCCGACACCTGGCGCGACGTGCGCGGCTTCTCGGTGAAGTTCTACACCCAGGAGGGCAACTACGACATCGTCGGAAACAACACCCCGGTGTTCTTCATCCGCGACGGCATCAAGTTCCCCGACTTCATCCACTCGCAGAAGCGCCTGCCCGGCTCCGGCCTCCGCGACGCCGACATGCAGTGGGACTTCTGGACCCTCTCGCCCGAGTCCGCGCACCAGGTGACCTACCTGATGGGCGACCGCGGCCTGCCGCGCTCCTGGCGCACCATGCCCGGCTTCGGCTCGCACACCTACCAGTGGATCAACGCCGCCGGTGAGCGCTTCTGGGTGAAGTACCACTTCACGTCCAACCAGGGCAACATCGAGATGGAAGGCGCCGAGGCCGAGCTCATCGCCGGAGCCGACGCCGACTACTACCGCCGCGACCTCTTCGAGGCCATCGACGCCGGCGACTTCCCGTCCTGGGACGTGCACGTGCAGGTCATGCCGTACGAAGAGGGCAAGACCTACCGGTTCAACCCGTTCGACGTCACCAAGGTCTGGCCGCACGCCGACTTCCCGCTGATCAAGGTGGGCACCCACACCCTCAACCGCAACCCGGGCAACTTCTTCGCCGAGATCGAGCAGGCCGCGTTCTCGCCGGCCAACCTGGTTCCCGGCATCGCTGCCAGCCCCGACAAGATGCTGATGGCGCGCATCTTCTCCTACCCGGATGCGCAGCGCTACCGCGTGGGCACCAACTACAACCAGCTGCCGGTGAACGCCCCGGTCGCTCCGGTGCACAACTACTCGCAGGATGGTGCCGCCCGGTACACGTTCAACGACCCGAGCGCCCCGGTCTACGCGCCGAACTCGCTCGGTGGACCCGTCGCCGACGAGGCCCTCGCCGGCGACGGCACCTGGGAGAGCGACGGTGCGCTCGTGCGGAGCGCCGCCACCCTGCGCTCCGAGGACAGCGACTTCGGCCAGGCCGGCACCCTCTACCGCGACGTCTTCGACGACGCGGCCAAGGCCCGCTTCCTCGAGACCATCACCGGCGCCGTCGGCGGCGTCACCCGCCCCGAGGTCAAGGAACGCGCCATCCAGTACTGGACGAACGTGGACGCCACCCTCGGTGCAAGCCTCCGGCTGAACCTGGCCGACGGCAGTGCGGAGGCCACCTTGTCAAACGTGGCCGCCGAGCCCGTTGGCTTAGGGGGGTAACACAGAACCACCCGCACCACCCACACAACCTGGGATCGCGGGGCTGGCACCGGCCGGCCGCGCGCTTCCCGCACCACCACCAGGCACGCGTCCAATGAAGCTCTGCGTCGAACCAGCACCACCCCGACAGGAGCATCATGAATTCCTACATCAGCACCCCCGCCACCCGCACCGACCGCACCGATGAGGCCGCCGGCTACGTCAGCACCGGCCAGGCCCCCGCCATCCCCACCGGCTACATCAGCCCGGCCACGCGCCGCGGCGCCGGCAGCTACGTCGCCAGCGAATGGGTCACCGCCGCGTAACGCTGGCCAGGAGTCGCCGCCGGGGGAATTGCTCGGGTGCGGCTAAGGTTAGGCATGCCATACTAAGGGCATGCTTACATCGACAGTCGCTCCCGAGCAGGCCCCCGCACGTGTGCGGGCGCCGCGCCCCAGCTACCGCCCGTTCGCCGTCTCGGTCGCCCGGGTGCAACGACTGTCCGAGAACTTCACCCGGGTCACCTTCACCGGCCCCGACCTGCACAAGTTCGGCACCGCCGGCCTCGATCAGCGCATCAAGATCGTGCTGCCGCTGCCCGGCGTCGGCGTCTCCTCCTTCCCGCAGCACGACTCCTGGTACGAGGCCTGGCGCGACCTGCCCGACGACCGGCGGAACCCCATCCGCACCTACACCGTGCGCCACGCCCGCCCCGAGCACCGTGAGGTCGACATCGACTTCGTCACCCACGGCGACGCCGGCCCCGCGTCGCGCTGGGTGCGCGCCGCGATCGTCGGCGACGAGGTCGCCATCGTCGGCCCCCTCGCTGACGGCGACAACCCCGCCGTCGGCATCGAATGGGCCCCCGGCAACGCCAACACCGTGCTGATCGCCGGCGACGAGACCGCCGCCCCGGCGATCTGCGCCATCCTCTCCGCCCTGCCCCGCGATTCCCGGGGCTGCGCCTACATCGAGGTGCCCGAGTCCGGCGACGCCCACGAGACGAACGCGCCGGCCGGCGTCACCGTCACCTGGCTGCCGCGCAACGGCGCCAGCCACGGCTCCGCCCTCGAAACTGCAGTGAAGAGCTGGACCGCCCGCTTCATCACCGCCCACCACTCCGGCACGGTGCTCCCCGACATCGACGTCGACGAGACCATCCTCTGGGAGGTGCCCGACGGGTCGGCCCTCGACGGCGAGCTCTACGCCTGGCTGGCCGGCGAGGCCAGCGTGATCAAGCGGCTGCGCCGGTTCCTTGTCTCCGAGGTCGGCATCGACCGCCGCCAGGTGGCCTTCATGGGCTACTGGCGCGACGGCCGCGCCGAGCACGCCTAGGCCTCCGCCTTCACGACCGCACACACCGTCTTCACCCGCAGCACTGCATCCGCATTGCTGGCGGCCTCGGAGTTCGGGTTGCCCTGCGTGGTCGGGCCGGAGCCGAAGGCGGGCGCGGCCCGGCCGGCTGCCTCAGTCCTGGTCTGAGCGGACCGCCCGGACGGAGCGCACCGGACGGACCGGCCGGCGGCGGCGGAGGTAGCCGCCCTTCTCCAGGCCGGCCTCGATCTCGAACCGGTTCTTCAGCGGGTCACGGCCGGCGATGAAGTACAGCAGCGGGAACAGCATGCCGTAACGCTGCCACTGAACCTTGTGCACGGCCTCGTGCTCGAGCACATCCGCCGTGACGTTCTGGTTGGTGAGGTAGACGGCGCCGACGCAGGAGCCGCCGCGGCCGAACGACCAGGCGGGCAGGCCGCGGAAGACGACCAGGCCGCCCCGCCGTTCGACCCGGCCGGTGCTCCAGATCGCCCCCCAGATCAGGCCGACGGCGGTGGCGTACAGGTAGCCGGCCCGGCTGATGGGGGAGTCGATCAGCAGCCGGCGCATCAGAAGCCCCGGTCGGTTTCGGCCGGCGGCCGGCCGTAGGTCTCGAGCAGTCGCAGCCAGACCTCGCTGAGGGTGGGGTAGCTCGGCACCGCGTGCCAGAGCCGGCTGATCGGCACCTCGCCCACCACGGCGATGGTGGCAGCGTGCAGCAGCTCGCCCACGCCGGCGCCCACGAACGTGACCCCGATCAGCACCTCGGTGTCGAGGTCGACGATGGCGCGGGCCTTGCCGGTGTAGCCGTCGGCCAGCACGCTCGCGCCGGCCACGCCGCTGAGGTCGTAGTCGAGCACCCGGATGCGGAAGCCGGCCTTCGCGGCCGCGGCGGCGGTGAGCCCGACCGAGGCGACCTCGGGGTCGGTGAACGTGACCTGCGGCACGGCGGCGTGGTCTGCGGTGGCGACGTGGGTGCCCCACGGGGCGTCGTCGACGACGGCGCCGGCCGCGCGGGCGGCGATGACGTCGCCGGCGGCGCGCGCCTGGTACTTGCCCTGGTGGGTGAGCAGCGCCCGGTGGTTCACGTCGCCCGCGGCGTACAGCCAGTCGCCGGCCAGCGCGGCGGAGTCGCCCGTGACGAGGAGGGTGTCGTCGACGTCGACCCAGTCGCCGGGGGTGAGGCCCACGGTTTCCAGGCCGAGGTCCTGGCTGCGCGGGCTGCGGCCGGTGGCCACGAGCACCTCGTCGGCGGTGACCGTGCGGCCGTCGGCGAGCACCAGGGCCATCTGCCCGGTCTCGGTGCGCCGGGCCGCGGTGGGGCTGGCGTCGGTGAGCACGATGACACCGGCCTCGGCGAGGGCGGCGCCGACCAGCTCGCCGGCGAAGGGTTCCTGGTCGCGTAGCAGCGAGCTGCGCACGAGCAGCGTCACGTCCACGCCCAGCGACCGGTAGGCGGCGGCCATCTCCACGGCCACGACCCCGCCGCCGATGACGGCGAGGTGGCCGGGCAGGTCGGTCACCGCGGTGGCGTCCCGGCTGGTCCACGGCGAGACGCCGGCCAGGCCGTTGATGTCGGGCAGCAGGGCGTCGGAGCCGGTGCTCAGGACCACTGCGTGGTTCGCGGTGACGACGACCGGGCCATCCGCCGTGTCGACGGTGACCTGGCGCACCCCGCTGAGCCGGGCGTGGCCGCGCAGCAGGTCGATGCCGGCGGAGTCGAGCCAGTCGACCTGGCTGTCGTCCTTCCAGTCGTGGGTGAACTCGGTGCGGCGCTTGAGCACGGCCGCCACGTCGAGCTGCCCGGTGACGGCCTCGGCGGCGCCGGCCACCCGGCGGGCGGCGGCCAGGGCGGCGCCGCTGCGGAGCAGCACCTTGGAGGGCATGCAGGCCCAGTACGAGCACTCGCCGCCGACGAGCTCGGACTCCACGATGAGGGTGCTCAGGCCGCCCTGCACGGTGCGATCGGCTACGTTCTCGCCGACGGGCCCGGCCCCGATGACGATGACGTCATAACTGCGAGGTTCGGGGCCGGCAGTGCCGGATGTCGAGGGCTGGGTGCTGGAGGCAGTGGTCGCGTCGCTCATCGTGGCAGCCTACCCACCCCTCCCGGGAAGAAACCAGAGCGCCCCGCGCGTTGCTCGGCCGTCGGTGTGCGTAACTCCTGCAGAATTCAGCGGCCGCGGTGCGGATCCGCATGGTTCCGGCATCCGCTGCCCGGTCGGCAGAGGAATTGCAGGAGTTATGCAGCTCAGTGGCCTGGGCGGGATGGCTGTCAGCGGCCCTGGAACTCGGCGGGCTGGCGGGAGAGGAACGCCTCCATGCCGATTCGGGCATCCGTGGAGGCGGCCAAGCGGGCCAGGGCAGGCTGCAGCTCGGCCTCGGCGGCAGCGGCGCCGTCACGGAGGGCACTGCGGGCGCTGGCCAGGGTGGCCTGCACGGCCAGCGGCGCCTGGGCGGCGATGCGTTCGGCGAGTTCGATCGCGCGGTGCAACTCCCGACCGGCCGGCACGATCTCCTGCACCAGCCCCATCCGATAGGCCTCCCTGGCGTCGAACAGGTCGCCGGTGAGCAGCCAGCGCATCGCGTTGCCCCAGCCGGCGGCCCGGGGGAAGCGGATGGTGGCGCCGCCGAACGGCAGGATGCCCCGGCTCACCTCGATCTGGCCGAACCGGGTCGACTCGGCGGCGACGACGATGTCGCTGGCCAGCATCAGCTCGATGCCCAAGGTGAGGCAGGTGCCCTGCACCGCCATCACCACGGGCTTGGACAGCGCGGTGCCCTCCACCTGCCAGGGGTTGATGCCACCCTCCGGCACGATGTCCAGCCCGTCCGGGCCGAGGCGCGGGCCGACATCGGCGAGGTCGAGCCCGGCGGTGAAGTGCTCGCCGATCGCGTGCACCACGCCCACCCGCAGGTCGGGGTCGCGCTCCAGCTCCCCGTACGCCAGCGCGAGCTGCTGCAGCATGGCGAAGTCGGCGGCGTTGCGCTTCTCCGGCCGATTGAGCCCGATCAGGAACAGGTGTCCCCGTCGTTCGGTCACGACGCGTGGTTCATCCGTCACGGTGATCTCCTTCGATCGTTCGGGTCCCGCGAGCCGTGAGAAAGGCACCCGAAAACGCGAGTTTTCGGGGCCCGGCTCACGGCGCGCAGGGAGGGGTTAGCGGGTGAGCGCGCCGATGATGCGCAGGATGCTCGGCAGGTCGTCGTTCGCGGCCTCGGGGGAGGACGGCGCGAAGCCGGCGATGGTGGCGCCGGCGAGGGTGAACTCGGCGCGGAGGGCCACGATCGCGGCGGTGAGGCCCTCAACGGCCAGGCCGAACGGGTAGATGTTCGACAGGCCGACGATGGTCGCCGGGTCGAGCACGTCCAGGTCGATGTGCAGGTAGATGTAGGCGGCGCCGGTGCGCTTCACCGCGGCGACGAGGGCGTCGGGGGTGCCGAAGTTCTCCACCGGGACCAGCGGGATGGCCTGTTCGGTGATGAAGACATCCTCGGCCGGGTCGATGTCGCGCACGCCGGCCAGCACCACCTTGTCCGCGGCGATGCGGGCATCCGGGTCGAGCGCGAGCCCGTCGACGCCCTCGCCGAGGATGGCGCGCAGCACCATGCCACCGAACCCGCCGGACTGGGAGGACTCGTTGGTGTGCAGGTCGGGATGCGCGTCGAACCAGACCAGGGCGATGTCGCCCGGGTGCCGGCGGGAGGCGTGCTCGACCGCGCCGAACGAGACCCCGCAGTCGCCGCCGATGGTGAGCACCGGCTCGGTGCTGGTGCGCAGCACGGTCAACTGCCGGTCGCGCACGGTCAGCAGCGACGAGAACCGGTGGATGCCGGTGTCGAGCGCGTCGCCGGCCTCGGCCGGCACGTCGACGGGATACGTCACCGAGAAGGGCAGGTCGCCCCTGATCGCCTCCGCCCCGTCGACGAGGCGCATCGCGCGCGGTGAAACAGAACCTTGCCACTGCGGCACGACCACGTAGTTGGGGGACACCCCATCAGTATGCTCCCGCGGCCCCGTCCGGCGCATCCGCCAGTTCGTGGGTCGGCGTTAAACCGCTTCGGGCATGTCGCGGTAGCGGATGGCGGCGCTAACCGCTTCGCGCAGCTCGAACGCGTCCAGGCGCGGGCCGTAGCCCGGGGTGTCACGCTGGATGCGCCATCCCTCGTTCAGCGGGCCGAGGTCCACGGTGTCGAAACCGAAGTCGTCCAGCAGCGCAGTGACGGTCTCGCGGGCCTCCGGGTCGTTGCCGGCAATGACGAGGGCGCGGCGGTCCTCGGTGCCGGCGGGCAGGCCATCCGTGGTGAGGTCGGCGGCATAGATGTGGTTGAACGCCTTCACGACCCGGGAGTCCGGCAGCAGGGCCTGCAGCAGCTCGGCGGTGGTCGTGGTCTCCTCGTCGAGGGCGACGATGGCACCGTCGCGCTGCGGGTAGTAATTGTTGGTGTCGATCACGGTCTTGCCGGCCAGCTCGGCCAGCGGCAGGGTGTCGATCTGGTGCAGCGGAATCGTGACGATGACCAGGTCACCGGCGGCGGCGGTCTCGGCCGGGAGGGCGGCGCGGGCGCGCGGCCCCAACTCGTCGATCAGCCCCTCGAGGGTGGCCGGGCCGCGGGAATTGCTCACCACGACGTCGTATCCGTTGGCCACGCCGAGGCGGGCGAGCTGGCTGCCGATGTTACCTGCACCGATGATTCCGAGAGTAGTCATGGGGGTGACACTACAGAACGGCCCCGGGATCTTCCCGAGGCCGTTCCGAATGGTGCTGGTGGGGCGGTGTTACTGCTCGATCGAGGAGGGCGTGCCGGACTTCAGCGCGGCGAGACGGGCATCCACCTCGGTGAGTTCACCCAGGTCGTCGAGGCTCTCGAACTGTGCGTCGAGGCTGGATGCGGCGAGCTCGCTGGCGCCGCGGACCTTCGCCTCTTCGCGACGGATTTTGTCCTCGAACCGGCTGACCTCGCTGGTCGGGTCCATCATGTCGATGCTCTTCACGGCGTCCATCACCTGCGACTGCGCGGCCGCGGTCTTGGACCGGGCGATGAGCTCGCTGCGCTTGGAGGTGAGCTGGCCGAGCTTGGTCTTCATCGTGTTCAGGCCGGTCTTGAGCTGCTCCACGACGGCGGTCTGGCTCATGATCTGCGGTTCGGCGTCCTTCGCCTCCTTCTCGGACTGCAGCTGACGGCCGAGGGCCACCTTGGCGAGATTGTCGAACTTGTCGGCGTCGACGGCGTTGCCGCTCGTGCGCAGTTCGTCGGCCTTGCGGCTGGCGGCGAGGGCCTTCCGGCCCCACTCGCCGGCGGCCTGCACGTCTTCGCGGTGGTCGTCTTCGAGCATCCGCAGGTTGCCGATGGTCTCGGCGATCGCGCTCTCGGCGTCGGCGATGCTGTTGGTGAAGTCCCGCACCATCTGGTCGAGCATCTTCTCGGGGTCTTCCGCAGAGTCCAGCAGGGCGTTGATGTTCGCCCTGGTGAGCTGGGCGATGCGGCCGAAGATCGACTGCTTGGTCATGTGAGTGTCCTTTCGAAGGGGTGTCAACGCTAAGAAACTACCGCGTTCACCTCCACATGTGCCTGTGTGACTTCCAGTCCGGCCGGGATCGATATTCGACGGATAGTGTGTGTTCACACGCCGAAACGCCCAGCCGAACAACTGTCGAGGATCATCACCATGCCGACCCCCCTGAGCCTGACGATCGTGCCGGGCATCAACGACTCCAACGAGAAGCACTGGCAGACCCGCTGGCAGGCAACGCAGTCGGATGCCGTGCGCATCCGCCCGGACTCGTGGGACGAGCCCGACCTGGAGAACTGGATCACCGCCGTCGACGCGGCCGTGGGCTCGCCGGACACCATCATCGTGGCGCACAGCCTGGGTTGCCTGGCCGCCGCGACCTGGTTGGCCCGGAACCCCGGCCGGGTGCGCGGCGCCCTGCTGGTGGCCCCGCCCGACCGGTTCGGCGCGGGCTTCCCGGAGGCCGCCCCGACGTTCCGTGCCGCGGAGCCTGCCGTGCTGGGCGTGCCGGCGCTCGTGGTCGCCAGCGCGAACGACCCGTACTGCCCGCTCGGCACCGCCCGGGCCCTGGCGGGTGCGTGGGGCGCCGGCTTCGTCGAGGTCGGCAGCGCCGGACACATCAACGCCGCCAGCAACCTCGGCGCCTGGCCGGCCGGCCGCGCGATCCTCGACGACTTCGCCCAGAGCCTGGCGGGGGCGGTGCGCTGATGACCGACCCGGATGTGCTCACCCGCCAGACCGTGGACCTCCTGCGCGACCTCATCCGCAACGCCTGCGTGAACGACGGCACCCCCGACTCCGGCGGTGAGATCCGCAGCGTCCGCACTCTGGAGGGCTTCTTCGCCGGCTCCGGGCTGGAAATCGAGGTGGTGGAACCCCACCCGGGCCGCGCGTCGCTGATCGCGCGCATCCGCGGCACCGATCCGGCCGCGCCGTCGCTGGCGCCGTCGCTGGCGCTGGTCGGCCACATCGACGTCGTGCCGGTGGACCGGGACGGCTGGAGCCGGGACCCGTTCGGCGCCGAACTCGTCGACGGCGAGATCTGGGGCCGCGGCGCCCTGGACATGCTCTACCTCACCGCCAGCTACGCCGTCGTGATCCGCGACCTCGCCACCGGCCCGTTCCGGCCGCGCGGCGACCTGATCTTCGCGGCGGTCGCCGACGAGGAAAGCGGCAGCGTCTGGGGTGTCGGCTGGCTCACCGAGCACCGGCTCGACCTGATCGACGCCGACTTCGTGCTCACCGAATCCGGCGGGGCTCCCGTCGGCGTGCGCCCGTCGATCACCACCACGGTGGGGGAGAAGGGCATCGCCGGCCGGCGCCTGGTGGTGCACGGCACCCCCGGGCACGGCTCCGCCCCGTGGGGTGCCCGCAACGCCGCCGTGACCGCGGCGGAGGCCGTGGTGCGGCTGGCCCGCTTCGAGGCGCCGGTGCAGATCACCGACGACTGGCGGCACTACGTGTCGGTGCTCGGCCTGCCCGCCGAGCTGTCCGCCCGACTGGTCGACCCGAACCGCATCGACGGCGCCGTGCACGAACTGGGCAGCCTGGCCGGGTTCGCGCACGCCTCCAGCCACACCACCATCTCGCCCAACATCGTGCGCGCCGGTGAGAAGCAGAACGTCATCCCGTCCCTGGCCACCGTCGAACTGGACATCCGGGTGCTGCCCGGAGTCGACGCCGTCGACGTCGACGGCTACCTCCGCCACGCGCTGGGTGAGCTGATGGTGGACATCGACATCGTCGGCGTCAACTTCGAGGCCGCCACCCGCTCACCCGTGGACACCCCACTGTTCGCCGCGCTCAGTTCGGCCGTGGCCCGCGCCTACCCCAACGCCGACCTGCTGCCGGTGCTCAGCGTCGGCGGGTCCGACGCCCGGTTCTACCGCCGCCGCGGCATCCCCGCCTACGGGTTCGGCCTGCTCAGCCCACGCTGGGACTACGGCACGTTCCGGATGCTCTTCCACGGCAACGACGAACGCATCGACGTCGACTCGATCGCTCTCACCGTCGCCGCCCTGGACTTCACCGTGCGGGAGGTCCTCGGATGAGCGCCCGCCCGGAAACCGTCGAGATCCTCACCGTCGACTGGGCCGACCCCCGTGCCGTCGCGCTGCGCGCAGCGATGGATGAGGAAATCATGCCGCGCTACGCGGACCGGTTCGACACGGACAGTTCCGGTGCCGATGCTGCTGCCGAGGACGCGGCCGTCCGCGCCGCAGCGTTCGCCATCGACCCGGACACCATGGTGGTCACCCTCATCGCCACGGTCGACGGGGTGCCCGCCGCGCACGCCGCCCTGCGCATGCTCGGTTCGGAATACGAGCTCAAGCGGCTGGTGACCCTGGCCGAGCACCGCGGCCGTGGCCTCAGCAAGGCGCTCGTCAAGGCCGTCGAGGATGCCGCCGCCGCCCGTGGTGCCCGCCGGCTGATCCTGCAGACCGGCGACCGCCAGCCCGAGGCGGTGCGCCTCTATGAACACCTCGGCTACCAGCCCATCCCGATCTACCCGCCGTACGAGGCGATCTGGTTCTCCCGGTGCTATGAACGGGTGCTGACCGCATGACCACCCGCGTCGACACCCTGGTCATCGGCGGCGGCGCCATGGGTTCGGCGGCCGCCTGGGAGCTCTCTCGCCGGGGCCGCGAGGTGACCCTGCTCGAACGCTTCGCGCCCGGCCACACCCACGGCGCCTCGCACGGGGCCTCCCGCAACTTCAACCTCAGCTACTCCGACCCCACCTACGTGGCGATGCTCGTCGAGGCGCTGCGGCTGTGGCGCGAACTCGAGGACGAGACCGACACCCGGCTGCTCGACCAGGTGGGCCTGGTCAACCATGGCCAGGGCCAGCCGTTCGCCGCGGTGCACGCCGCCCTCGACGGGGTCGGGTTCGACCCGGAGTTGCTCTCGGTGGCAGCGGCTGAGGAGCGGTGGCCGGGGATCCGCTTCGACACCGAGGTGCTGTACACACCGGAGGCCGGCCGGCTGAACGCGAACGCCTCGGTCGCGGCGCTGCAGCAGGCCGCGGCCGGGCACGGCGCGCGGATCGAGCACGAGATGCCCGCCACCCGCCTCACCGTTCTGGACGACGACAGGGTGCTCGTGGACACCTCCACCGAGCAGTTCGAGGCCCGCCGCGTCATCGTCACCCTCGGCGCCTGGACCAACTCGCTGGTCGGCTCCCTGCTGCCACTGCCGAAACTGGTGGTCACACAGGAGCAGCCCGCGCACTTCGCCGCCCGCGACACCAGCTTCGTCTGGCCCGGCTTCAACCACGGCTACCGGCCGGGCACGCCCGGCTACGAGTATTGGCGCTCACCGGTCTACGGCATGCACACCCCGGGGGAGGGCATCAAGGCCGGCTGGCACGGGGTGGGCCCGGTCGTCGACCCCGACCGTCGCGATTACGTCTCGGAGCCGGAGCAGCTCCTGGCCCTCCGCCGCTACGCCCGCGAATGGCTGCCCGGCGCCGACCCCGACGACTTCACCGAGATCAGCTGCACCTACACAACCACCCCGGATTCCAACTTCGTGCTGGACCGGCGCGGCCCGGTGATCGTCGGCGCGGGCTTCTCCGGCCACGGCTTCAAGTTCACGCCCACCGTCGGCCGGATCCTCGCCGACCTTACCGTCGACATCCCCGCCCCGCCCCTCTTCGCCCTCGGCAGGTAGCGCCCGGCGCGAGTTGCCACTTCGCGCCCCCTCCGTGCCCCGCGATGGGCGCCAACTGCCATCTCACCCCCGGGCGCGCACCTGAGTTGCCACTTGATGCCCTTTCCCGGGCGCGCAATGGGCTCCAACTGGCAACTCACCTGCGGCCAGCATCGCGAGAGGGCAGTTGAGGTCGGTCCTTGGGCCCCACACCCACCCCAACTGACTTCTCAGCGCAGGATACCCGCAGCGTGATTGTCCTCTCGCGGGTGCGGCAGCTTAGAAGCGGCCGCCGCCACCGCGCCGGCCGCGGGTGCCTCCGCCGCCGAAGCTGCCGGGCCGGAAACCGCCGCCGCCGAAGCCGCCACCGCTGCTGCGCCGGCCGCCTCCGCCCATCCCGCCGAAGCCGCCACCGCCCCCGCCGCCGAACATGCCGCCGCCCCCGCCTCCGCCACCGAGGATCTGGCCGATCAGGATGCCGCCGAGCACGGCGCCCATCGAACCGTTGCTGCCACCGCGCCGGCTGGTGCCGCCGCCGCCGAAGAAGTCGCTGAAGTCGTCATCGTCGTCGGTGGAGAAGCCCTCCACATCACGCCGGGCCATGGCGGTGGCCTCGGCGGCGAGGGAGCCCGCCCGTTGGGAGACCGCCAGCGCGGCGGCCGGGTCGGTCGGCACCAGGGACTCGGCCTGGGCGGTCAACCGGGCCGCCTCCGCCAGCCGGGTGCGGGCCTCCGCGCCCACGGCTCCGCGCCGGGCGGTGATGAAGTCGTCGGCCGCCGAGACCTGGCTGCGGGCGGCCTGCATGCTCTGGTTCAACGCCTGGTTCAGGCGCTGCGCCTGCAGCTGGGCGTCCCGCGCGCCCTGCAGCGCAGCATCCATGGCGGCGTTCGCGGCCTCGAGGTTCTGCATCAGCTCGAGCGGGTTGATCGGCGGCGCGGCCAGCCGGGCCCTCGCCGCGGCGAGCGTCTGCTCGGTCTGCGAGATGGCGCCGGGAACCGCGGCGCTGCCGGCGGGCAGGGCGCGAGCGCTGACCAGGTCGGTCTCGAGATCGGCGAGGACCGCGGGAATGCCGGCCTCCGCCTGCTCCAGGTCGGCGGCCAACCGGTCGACGGCGTCGACGAGCAGCTTCGCCTGATCGACGGCCTCCTCGGCCGCGCGGATGCCCACGGCCGCCGCGCTCGGCTCGCCGGCGGTGAGCCGGCTGCGCGCCTCGGCCAGCGCGTTGGTGGCGAAGGTCAGGCGCTCGGCGGCCTGGTCGGGATTGTCGGCCACCGTGGCCAGCGCCGCCGGGGTGTACCGGCCGGCGAGTGCTTCCACGCCCGTTTCGGCCTGGTCGAGCCGGGCGTCGATGGCGGCCAGCTCGGTCTCCAGTTCGGCAGCGGCGGCGGGCGCATTGGCCTCCAGCTGGCGCAGCTCGTCGAAGGCCTCGGCCTGCTCGTCCAGGGCATGGTTGGCCTCGGCGCACAGGGCGATGATCTGCCGGTACCAGGCCCGCACCTGCTCCGCCGTGTCGGGTTCGGCGTCGTCGAGGCGCTGCTGCAGGGTGAACGCCTCGCTGAGCTTGCCCGCCGCGGTGCTCACCGCAGCCTGGAACGGTTCGGCCGCGGCCACGCCGTACTGCGCGACGGCGAAGCCCACCTCCTGGCCGCTGGTCTTGATGGCGTCATCGGTCTCGATCAGGGCACTGGATGCGTCCCGCTTCAATTCGGCCGTCGGCACCTCGGGCGCACCCGTCGTCGTCCGCACGGCCGCAGCCTTCCCGCGACGGCGGAGCAGCACGATCACGACGGTGACGACGGCGCCGAGCACCACGACGGCCAGCAGCACGGCCACCCAGCCGGCGAGGCCGCCGGAGCCGGTATCGGGCTCGCCGGGCGTGACCACCGGATCGGTGAGCGGTTCGCCGTCCACGCTCTGCTGCAGGGCGGTGGCCCCGTTGATCGCGGCGCCGGCCCAGTCGTTCTCCCGCAGCGACGGTTCGATCGCGGTGTTCTGCACCTCGGCCAGCTGGGCGTCGTCGAGCACGAAATCGCTCGCGACCGACAACTGGTACTGCCGGTCCTCCGTCGCCACCGCCAGCAACACGTCGTTGTCGCCGAAACCGTTGTCCACCGCGGTCTGGTCGGCCCAGGTCGAGACGTCGTCCACCCCGTCGAAGCTCGACACGTAGGCCACGTACAGGTCGATCTGGGTGTCGGCGAACAGCTGGTCCAGCGCGGCGGTCACCTCGTCCTCGCGGCCGTCGACCGCACCGACGGTGTCGACGATGTGGCTCTGCTCGAACGTCACCGGGTCATCAGCCCTGGCCGGCAACGGCGACGCCAACGCGGCACCGACCAGGCCGGCCGTGGCCAGCGCGATGGCCGCCGCCAGCGCCGCCGTGCGGGCGGCGAGCCCGGTTATCGTCGGTCGGATGCGCGGGCGGCCTGGCTGCATGGGGTCCACTTCCTTGAGGTGCCGCGACGTGCGGCAGATTCCCATCGAGCATAGAACCCCCGGCTAGGAGCGGCTAGGAAGCGCACGGCCGGACTGTTGCACTCTGTTACCCCCGACCGGGTGCGGGGGAGCCGCCTCGGGCACACTGGAATCCGCGGCAAGCGTCGCATCCGCACCCATTCCCCGTCACGGAGGCGAGAATGACCACCCACGATCTCGCCACCATGACCACCCGGCCCACCCTCGCCGTTGTCGAGGTCACCCGCAGCCGGCCCGACCGGCCCGCGTACCACGCCAAGGTGCAGACCCTCAATGCCACCGTCGTGGCCGCCGGCACGGATGGCGGGTGGAGCGTTGTGCGCCTGGCCGCCGCCGACCTCGACCCCGCCGCCCTGCTCGACCTCACCGACTCGGCCGACGCCGTCGTGATCGTCGGCGGCGAAGACATCGACCCGAGCTTCTACGGCGCCCAGGCCGGCTACGAGGGTGAGACCGCCCACTTCGCCGACGCCGACGCCGGCCAGATCGCGCTCGTGCAGCGCGCGGCCGACCGGGGCACCCCGCTGCTGGGCATCTGCCGCGGGCTGCAGATCATCAACGT
The DNA here is from genome assembly GCF_054075385.1 of Cryobacterium sp. AP23. Taxonomy (NCBI): domain Bacteria; kingdom Bacillati; phylum Actinomycetota; class Actinomycetes; order Micrococcales; family Microbacteriaceae; genus Cryobacterium; species Cryobacterium sp. AP23. Next base: position 3,779,048 of record NZ_CM133415.1, read on the forward strand.
CGCCCTCGGCGGTGACATCGTGCAGCACATCGACGACGGCATCCACCGCAACGTCGGCGTGCCCATCGACGAGATCCTCTCCACCCACGACGTGACGCTGCTCGCCACCAGCACGCTCGCCGCGGCGCTCGGCGACACCCGCATCTCGGTGCAGAGCGCGCACCACCAGAGCGTCGGCCGGCTCGGCCATGGGCTGGTCCCCGTCGCGACCGCACCGGACGGCCTGATCGAGGCCGTCGAGCACAACAGTGTTCCGATCACGGGCGTGCAGTGGCACCCCGAGGCGCCGGATTCCCCGGCCGCCCAGCTGCCCCTGCTGCTGGCGTCGCTCCAGAACGCGCTCGCCGCCGCCCAGGTCGCCCAGGCGGCCTAAGCCACGGTTCGGGGGCGCACCCGGGCCAGGAACGCGGGAACGTCGAGCTCGTGCTCGAACGGTTCACCGATCGTGGTCGCGTCGTAGTACAGCCCGTCGGCCAGGAGCATCGTCGCGCGGGCCAGTTCGGGGTCGTGCAGGTCGTCGTTGAGGATGTCGAAATAGCGTTGGCGCATCTCCACGATCACGGCGCGGGCCCGGGGGTTCCGGCGGGCCAGTGACCCGCCGGCCAGCATCGCCCGGTCGAGCGGGCTGTTGACGTACTCGGCCAGGCTCACGTAGTAGGCGGCGGCGCCGCGCGGTGCCGCCCGCATCCGTTCGTACTCCGGCACGGCCAGCGCCTCGAGCCGTTCGATCAGGGCCGTCTCCAGGCCGTCGCGAGAGCCGAAGTGGTAGAGCAGGCCGCCCTTGGTGACGCCGGCAGCCTTCGCCACCGCGTCGAGGGAGGCGCCGGAACCGCTCGTGTCGATGAGCAGTTCCTGGAACGCGGTGAGGATGCTCTCCCGCGCGCTATCGCGATGTTGGGCCATGCCGGCCACTTTACTGTACTTGATGGTATAGTCGTAGTCTGCTGTACCGGATGGTGCAGTAAAACTAGCGGTTCCGCACGGAACCGCGTTCTTCAGCCAGGTAGACATGAGCACGACAGACAGCATCCGCACCCACACCGGAACCACTGGACCGGCCGTACCCCGAGCCGGACGCCGCGAGTGGCTGGGCCTCGTGCTGCTGATGCTGCCGGTGCTGCTCATCTCGGTGGACAACACCGTGCTCAGCTTCGCCCTGCCGGCGATCAGCCTCGACCTGCGGCCGAGCAGCACGACCCTGCTCTGGATCGTGGACGTCTATCCGCTCGTCCTGGCCGGTCTATTGGTGGCGATGGGAACGCTCGGTGACCGGGTGGGCCGGCGCCGGCTGCTGCTGATCGGTGCGACCGGGTTCGGGGTGGTGTCGGTGCTCGCGGCGTTCGCGCCCACGGCAGAGTCGCTCATCGCGGCCCGGGCGGTGATGGGCTTCTTCGGCGCCATGATCATGCCGTCCACCCTGTCGCTGCTGCGCAGCCTGTTCTTGGATGCCCGCCAGCGCACCCTGGCGATCGCGGTCTGGGCCGGGGCCTTCGCGGCCGGCTCGAGCCTCGGCCCGATCGTGGGCGGGGTGGTGCTGCAGCACTTCCAGTGGGGCGCGGTGTTCCTCATCGCGGTGCCGTTCCTGCTGCCGCTCGTGGCGTTCGCCCGCCTGCTCGTGCCGGAGTCCAGGGACCCGGCGCCGCTGAAGATCGACCTGCCGAGCGTGGCGCTCTCGCTGGCCACGCTCACCCCGCTGGTGTTCGCCATCAAGACCCTCAGTCACGACGGCGTCACCGTGCTGGGCCTCGGTGCCCTGGCGGTCGGCCTGGTCGGGGGGACCCTGTTCCTCCGTCGCCAGCTGCGCATTGACAACCCGCTGCTCGACCTGGCGCTGTTCCGGCATGCCCCGTTCGCCGGGTCGGTGCTGGCGAACTTCCTCTCCGTGTTCAGCCTGGTCGGTTTCCTATTCTTCGTCTCCCAGCACCTGCAGCTGGTGCTCGGCCTCGACCCGCTGGACGCCGGGTTGCTGTTGTTGCCCGGTGCCGTGTTGTCGGTGGTGGCCGGCCTGGGCGCGGCCTACGTGGTGCGCCGGGTGCCGCCGCGACTGGTGATCGTGGGTGGCATCCTGCTCTCGGCGCTCGGCTTCGCCCTGATCGTGCTGCTGCGGGAGAACCTCACGGCCGGTGTGGTGGCGCTGGCGTTCGGCATCCTCTCGGTGGGTGTCGGCGCGGCGGAGACCATCTCGAACGACACCATCCTGAGCTCGGTGCCGGCCGACAAGGCCGGGGCAGCGGCCGGTGTCTCCGAGACCGCGTACGAGCTCGGCGCGGTGCTGGGCACGGCCGTGCTCGGGGCGATCCTCGCGGCCTCCTACCGGGCCGCCGTGGTGCTGCCCGACGGCCTCGGCGCGGGAGCGGCCGGCCAGGCCGGCGAGACCCTCGGCGGGGCGCTCGGCGTGGCGGAGGGCCTGCCGGCCGGTCAGGCCGCGGCGCTCACCGAATCGGCCCGGGCGGCGTTCGATAGCGGCGTGGGCCTGACCTCCATCATCGCCGTGGCGCTGATGCTCACGGCCGCGGCGGCCGTGCAGCTGAGCATGCGCCCGCGCCGCACCCGTTAGCTGGGTGCCGGCCCGCCGACTTCGCCCGAACTGCCCCTTGGACGCCCGCCACGGGGCACTTCGCGGCACGTCGCGGCCGTGGGCCGCATCGACTTCGCCCCAAGTGCCCCTTGGCTGCCCGGGAACGGCATCTTGGGGCAACTCGAGGCGAGCGGGCCCTCGCGGGCTGCCCGGCTTGGGGTGATACTCGGAGCATGGGCCCTCTCGGTACCGACCGTATATCCGCGCCCGGCCGAACACCGGCGCGAGCCGGTGTCGAGAGGGCCCTCCTCACGCTCGAAACCGTCACCAGCGTCACCGCCCTGGCCGGAGGCATCCTGCTGATGCTCGCCCCGGACGGGTCATTGCTGATGGCCGAACCCGCCGCGCTCGAGGGCACCCCGTTCGACGACTGGCTCCTGCCCGGTGCCGCCCTCACCCTCTTCGTGGGCGTCGGATTCGCGGTCGCGGCCGGCTGGCAGTGGCGCCGCGGCTCGCACGCCCGCTACGTTTCACTGGCCGCGGGCGTCGGCCTGGTGCTCTTCGAGGTCGTGCAGTTCTCGGTGATCGGCTTCCACCCGCTGCAGGCCGTCTTCGGTCTCGTCGGCGCGGCCACCGCCATCCTGGCCTGGCGGCTGCCGGCCGCCCGCCATGGCGCTGCATAACTCCTGCAATTTCTGACCAGGGTGACCAGCGGATGCCGGAATCCTGCGGATGTGCACAGTGGCGGCGGAATCCTGCAGGAGTTATGCCCTGGGCGCGGCGGGGGAGGCGGACCGGAAGCCGCGCAGGCGCAGGCTGTTGCTCACCACGAACACCGACGACAGCGCCATGGCCGCGCCCGCGATCAGCGGGTTGAGCAGGCCGAGCGCGGCCAGCGGGATGGCCGCAACGTTGTACGCGAAGGCCCAGAACAGGTTGGCCTTGATGGTGCGCAGGGTGCGGCGGGACAGGCGGATGGCGTCGACGACGGCGAGCAGGTCCGCCCGCACGAGGGTGATGTCGCTGGCTTCGATGGCCACGTCGGTGCCGGTGCCCATCGCGATGCCGAGGTCGGCGGCGGCCAGCGCGGCGGCGTCGTTCACGCCGTCACCCACCATCGCCACCACGTGCCCGGCGGCCTGCAGGGCGCGCATCCGGTCGACCTTGTCGGCCGGGAGGACGCCGGCGAAGACCTCGCTGATGCCCACCTGGTCGGCCACGGCACGGGCGGCGGTGGGGTTGTCCCCGGTGAGCAGCACCGGGGTGAGGCCGAGGGCGATCAGCTGCGCCACGGCCGCGGCGCTGGAGGGCTTGACCTCGTCCGCCACGGCCAGGATGCCCCTGGCCACGCCGTCCCAGGCCACCGCCACGGCGGTCTGGCCCAGCGCCTCGATGCCGGCCAGCGCCTCGGCGAGGTCGGCCGGCAGGGCCACCTGCCACTCGTCCGCCAGCCAGCGCGGCCGGCCCACCAGCACGAGGTGGTCGTCGACGGTGGCCTGCACGCCGAAGCCCTGCGCGGAGGCGAAGGCCGTGGCGGCCGGCAGCACGCCCACCCGCTCAGTGGCGCCGGTGACGATGGCGACGCCGATCGGATGCTCCGAGCCGGCCTCGGCCGCACCGGCCAGGCGCAGCAGCTCGGATTCGGCCGCGGTAGAGCTCGAAATGAAGGCAGTGCCGGCGGCGTCGGCCGGCACTCCCGCCGCGACGTGCACGGCGAGCAGCGCCATCCGCCCTGTCGTGACGGTGCCGGTCTTGTCGAGCACGATGGTGTCCACCCGGCGGGTGGACTCCAGGATCTGCGGCCCGCGGATGAGGATGCCCAGCTGCGCGCCACGGCCGGTGCCCACCAGCAGGGCCGTGGGCGTGGCCAGCCCCAGCGCGCACGGGCAGGCGATGATGAGGGTGGCGACGGCGGCGGTGAAGGCCTGCTCGGCGCCGGCGCCGAGGACCAGCCAGGTGGCCAGGGTGCCCAGCGCGATCGCAAAGACGATCGGCACGAACATGGCTGACACCCGGTCGGCCAGCCGCTGCACCGGGGCCTTGCCCGACTGCGCCTGTTCCACGAGCTTGCCGATGCGGGCCAGTTCGGTGTCGGCGCCCACCCGGGTGGCGCGCACGGTGAGCCGGCCGCCGGCGTTGACGGTGGCGCCAACGACGGTGTCGCCGGGACCCACTTCCACCGGCACGGTCTCGCCGGTGAGCAGGCTGGTGTCGATGGCCGACGCGCCATCGGTGACCACCCCGTCGGTGGCCACCTTCTCGCCGGGGCGCACCACGAACTCGTCGTCCACGACTAGTTCGGCGATCGGGATGCGCCGCTCGGCGCCGCCGCGGAGCACCGCCACGTCCTTGGCGCCCAGGTTCACCAGCGCGGTGAGGGCCGCTCCGGAGCGGGTCTTGGCCCGGGCCTCGAAGTAGCGCCCGGCCAGGATGAACACCGTCACGGCCGCGGCGACCTCGAGGTAGATCTCGGTGGACCCGCTGCCGGTCATACTGAAACTCAGCTGCATGGTCATGCCCGGCATGCCCGCGTCGCCGAAGAAGAGCGCGTAGAGCGACCAGCCGAACGCGGCGAGCACGCCTACGCTGATCAGGGTGTCCATGCTGGCGGCGCCATGCCGGGCATTGACCCAGGCGGCCCGGTGGAACGGCCAAGCCCCCCAAACGGCGACGGGCGCGGCGAGCATCAGCGCGAGCCACTGCCAGTTGGTGAACTGCAGGGCCGGAACCATGGAGAGCAGGGTGACCGGGATCGCCAGGGCGGTGGAGACCAGCAGTCGTTGGCGCAGCGCCAGGGTGTCGGCATCCAGGGTCACCACGGGTTCGGCGGCGGGTGGCTCGGGCAGCCGCGCGGTGTAGCCGGTGGCCACGATGGTGGCGATGGCGTCATCGACGCTGGTGCCGGCCGGCAGGCGCACGGTGGCCTTGTCGGTGGCGTAGTTCACGGTGGCCTCGACACCGGGCAGGCGGTTGAGCTTCTTCTCGATGCGCGCGGCGCAGGAGGCGCAGGTCATGCCACCGACCAGGAGGTCGACGGGCTCGTTCACGCTGCCGTGTCCTGCAGTTCGTAGCCGGCCTCGTCGATGGCGGCGCGGATGTCGGCGGTGGGGGGCGTGGCGGCGCTGGTGACGTGCACCGTGCTTGCGGCGCCGACGACGAGGTCGACCGTCACGGCGCTGACCCCGGGCACCAGGGAGACCTCCTCGATGACGCTGGCGACGCAGTGGCCGCAGGTCATTCCGGTGACGAGGTAGTCGGTGGTGTCGGTGTGTGCCATGGTGCGAACCTTCTCTGCTCAAGCGGATGCTGCGCGGGGCACCGCAATGCGGATACCCCCTCCGGGTACTCTAGCGCATCGATCGTGATACCGTGAGGGGGTATAGGGTCAGCCGACAGCCAGGAGCACACCATGACGACCGTCCCCGCCGCCGCGCCCGCCGCAGACCACTCCCACGACGGCCCGCACGGCTACATCTCGAACAAGGACGACTACCTCAAGCGGTTGCGCCGCATCGAGGGTCAGGCCCGCGGCCTCCAGGGCATGGTCGAAAACGACAAGTACTGCATTGACATCCTCACCCAGGTCTCCGCCATGACCAGCGCCCTGCAGTCGGTGGCTTTGGGGCTGCTCAACGACCACCTCAGCCACTGCGTCGTCGACGCCGTCGCCACCGGCGGCGACGAGGCGCAACTCAAGCTCAAGGAAGCCGGCGACGCCATCGCCCGGCTGGTGCGCTCTTAGCCGTCGATTTTCCCTAGGCTATGCGCATGACGGATGCGTTCGGCTTCAGGCTCCACCGGCGGATGACCGCGCGGAACCCCGACGAGTCGCACCGGGTGGCCAGCCCGCTTGAGCTGCTCTTCGACCTGACCTTCGTGGTGGCGGTAGCGCAACTCGTGGTCGAGCTGGCGCACGGCATCGAGGGCGGGCACGGTGCCGAGGAGGTCGGCCCGTTCCTGATGGTGTTCTTCGCCATCTGGTGGGCCTGGATGAACTTCACCTGGTTCGCCTCGGCGTACGACACCGACGACGTGCCGTACCGGCTGCTCACCATGCTGCAGATGGGCGGGGTGCTCGTCCTGGCGGCCGGCGTGCCGGCCGCCTTCGCCGAACAGGATTTTCGCGCGATCACGCTGGGGTACCTGATCATGCGGATCGGCCTGGTCGCGCAATGGCTGCGGGCCGGCTTCGAGCATCCGGAGAGCCGCACAACCGCCTGGCGCTACGCCGCCGGGGTGAGCGTCGTGCAGCTGGGCTGGCTGGCCCGCCTCGCCCTGCCGGAAGAGCTCGGGGTCGCGTCCTTCGTGGTGCTCGCCTTGCTCGACGTCACGGTTCCGTTCTGGGCGGAACGCACCGGCTCCACCTTCTGGCACCCGCACCACATCGCGGAGCGGTACGGCCTGTTCACCATCATCCTGCTCGGCGAGAGCGTGCTGGCGGCGACCGCCGGCGTGCAGGAGGCCCTCGGTGCGGGCGGGGTCAGCGGCGACCTGGTGCTCGTGTCCGCGGCGGCACTGGTGACACTGTTCGCGCTCTGGTGGCTGTACTTCCTGGAGCCGGCGGGGGAGGGACTCTCGGTCAAGCGCAGCCGGTCATACCTGTGGGGGTACGGGCACTACGGTGTCTTCGCTGCCCTTGCCGCCCTCGGCGCCGGGCTCGAGGTGGCGGTGGCCGAGGCCGGCCATCACCTCGAGGTGTCGTCGGTGGCGCTGGGATACGCCGTGGCCCTGCCGGTGGGAATCTTCCTGCTCCTGCTCTGGGCGGTGCACGCCGTGCTGCAGACCCGGTCCCAGATCCGGCCGGCCGTGATCCTTCCGGCGGCGGCGATCGTGCTGCTCGTCCCGCTCCCGGCGGGCACCGTGGGCGTGACCGCGACAGTGGTCATCGTCGCCGCGATCTGTGTGTTCGTCGTCGCCGTCACCCTGGCCGACCAGGCGCGGCGTGGCCGCCTGGCCGCCGCCGGGTAGTCAGGCTGCAGAGCGTCAGGCTGCAGAGTGTCAGGCTGCAGAGTGTCAGGCTGCAGAGTGTCAGGTGGGCGGCACCCAGTAGCCCACCCGGCAGAGCAGCAGCGTCTCGCGGTCGGCACCCGCCGGGGCCTCGATCTCCGGCGGGAACACCCCCATCGCGCGGAACTCTTCGACGTGCGGGCCGACCACCTCCCAGAGCAGTTCCACCAACGGCTCCGGCAGGGAGTAGTCCCAGCCGAGATGACGGGCGATGGACCAGGCCTGGAAGGCCCGGTAGATGCTGATGTGCTCGAGGTACTCGCTGAGCGGGTAGTCGCCGTAGCTCATGTGCACGGTCTTGTCGGGGTCGAGGTCTTCGTTCACGGCGGCGGTGGCGATGTCGTTGATGCGGTCGTACCGGGCGATCGGGTCGTCGCCGAGCAGGTCGCCGTCGTAGGTGCCGCCGGCATCTTCGATGGTGCGGCCGAGCAGCACGTCGGGCACCCAGGCCTCGTCGCGGGCGTGCGCGGCCAGGATGTCGCGCACGGTGGGGTCGGGCGTGAACGACCATTCCGCCGGCGCGGGTTGGCTGAGCTGGTCGGGGGTGATCCGGTCGATAACGGAGCGCAACGCGGCATCCGCCTGGAGGAAGAGCTCTTTCTGCTTCATGCGGGCACGCTAACACCTGCCGCGGACAATGGCGGGTCGGCCGACGCTGGCAATCGCCCCCCAAAGCGCGCGGTTATCACGGAGGTCGCCCAGACAACGTGGGTAGCATCAGGCTGATGTCAACCGTTCACACCACCGCCAGGATCGTAGGTCGGTCCTTCGTTGTCGTCGCCGTTCTGGCGCTCACCCTGAGCGGATGCTCCGCCCTCGGCGGCGCGGGCGGCAGCGCGTCGGCGTCGGCCCAGCTGGGTGACACGGAGGCCACGGCCACCGACACCCCGACCGCGACCGCGCCCACCGAGTCGGAGGGCTGCCCCGCCACCGACAAGACGGTTCCGGACGGCGCGGTCACCGCCGAGATCGCCGACATCGACGGCGACGGCAAGGACGACACCGAGTGGTACTCGGAAGCCACCGTGCCGTTCGTCTACGGCGTCACCACCGCATCCGGCGCCACGATCACCATCACCGACGGCCTGGCCGGCCCCAATTCGCACAGCGGTTGGACGGCTGAACTGCACAACGGCGTGGTGGTGACGGTGCTCGACGACGGCCGCGGCGCCGCGCTGCACGCGCTGGTCGACTGCGCCTTCGTGACCCCGATCGGCGTGGACGCCCGGCCGTACACCTTCGACATGCAGAACCTGCGGGGCTTCGGCACCGGCGTGGGCTGCCTCGAGGTGGAGGGCGGACTCGAACTGAACGGGCTGCAGATCAGCGAGAACCGGGACGACAGCTTCTCGCTGATGTCCACGGGCATCACGGTCTCCACCGACGGACTGACCGCCATGAACGGCTACACGGCCGTGGAGCCCGCCCTCGCGGCCGACGACCGCCGGGTCGCCCTGGCGCGCGCGTCCACCTGCGCCGACACCCCCGTGGTCAGCACCAGCGGGCACTGACCACCCGGCACTGACCAGTCGGCGCTGACCGACGGCACTACCCGCCGGCGCCACCGCTGGCGGCCAGTGCGGCCTCGACCGCATAGGCGTCGGCGTCATACCCCGACCGCGTGTCGAACCGCATCGCCCCGTCCGGCTCCGTGCCGGCCGATGGCCAGTCCGCGTCGCCCTGGCGGATGAACCGCACCCAGGCCGCGTGCATGGTGTCGGCCAGCGGCTGCGGCAGGGTATCCCCGATCGAGACGGGCACGCCGGCAGCGTCGAGCAGGTCCCAGGCGAACGGCAGGTCGATGCAGTGCCCGGCCAGGGTGGTGGCGGGAGCCCGGAACGCGAAGTCGTACAACCAGGTTCGCGAGCCCGCCCCGTGCGCGGCGCGCTGCCGGCCGCAGACCAGGGTCGGCATCCGGAACAGCGCCGCGGTCGAGAGCTGGCCGCGCGCGAAGGAGCCGCCGATCCGTTCCGCCTCCGTACGGAAGCCGGCCACCCCGGCCGCGTCGACGCCGGCCTCCTCGAGGGCGCCCACGACGGTGTCGAGGCTCTCATTCGACGGGAACGTGAACTCGTGCGCCGTGGTGCCGATCAGCAGCGGCAGGCCGGCGTTGTGCCCGGCCGCGATGGCCGATCCCAGCGCCACCACGACGTCACCGTCTACGACCGGGGCGAACGGGATGCCCGTGATGTCGGCATCCGGATCGTCCGCCGCCCGGATCAGCGCGCCGAACGGCATGGTGGGGTGGAGGATGCCCGGCCCGGTGAGCTGGGCCGCCGGCTCCGCGTCCAGGATCGTCTCCGCGGACACGGTGCGCCAGGCGTCCAGGTCGGGTGTAATGCCCTGCGCGGCGGCGAAGCGCCGGCCGATCGCCTCGGCGTCGGCGGGGGAGAGCCCGTAGGCGGGAGCCGACTGAGCGATGACGCCGTGGAACAGGCCCTGCGCGCGCGGCGAGGAGAGCAGGGCCAGCACGCTGCCGCCGCCGGCCGACTGGCCGCCGATGGTCACCCGGGCCGGGTCGCCGCCGAAGGCACGGACGTTGTCGCGTACCCATTCCAGCGCGGCGATCTGGTCGAGGATGCCCCGGTTCAGCGGGGCCCCGTCGATCCAGCCGAAGCCCTCGAAACCCAGCCGGTAGGCGATCGTGACGACGACGACGCCATCCCGGTTGAACGCGACACCGTCGTACCAGGGGCTGGCGGGGGAGCCGGCGGCGTACCCGCCGCCGTGGATCCACACCAGCACCGGCAGTCCGGGCTCGCCGGTGCCGGGAGCGGGGGTGAAGACGTTCAGGTTGAGGATGCCGTCGCCGGGCACAGAGGGCTCGGGGATGGTCGTCACGGTGGCGGATTCCCGGCGCTGCGGGGTGGGGCCGTAGGCGACGGCCTCACGCACCCCGGTCCAGGGCTGAACGGGCGCCGGGGCGAGGAACCGGTGCTCGCCGACAGGTGCGGCGGCGAACGGAATGCCCAGGAACGCCGCGGAGGCCCCACGCCAGTACCCGCGGACCCGGCCGGCCGTGGTCGGCACCTCCGGGGCCACATCGGTGATCGTTGCGGAGGTGGCGGCCAGGTCATTCGGGTGCGTCATAGCAGCATCGTAAACGAAGGTGCCGACGCTCAAATTGCATTGCCGGCGTTCAGATGAAATCGTATGGAGTGGGGGGCTTCGAGCGCGAAGTCCGAAAAGACAACGGAGAGAGCGCGATCATGCCGCACAGGCCGCCGTGGGGACGGGGCGAATTCGGGCCGACTGCCGGGCACGACAGCGTCGTGCGGCTCTTTCCCGACTACGCCGGGTCGGTGCTCTGGTTCCCGCATCCGGTCGCCTACGCGGCCACCGGGCTCGACGGCGGCCTCGTCGCCGACCTGATCCGGTGGGAGATCGACTACTACGACGCTCTCGACGCCGACTTCGACTGGCGCAGCCCCGCCCTCGCTCGCGCCTTCACGACCGACGGCGTCGCCCTGGCGTACCGGCTGGCGGTGCAGTTGGGCGCCGCCTTCGACATCGAGTTCGCCTCCTACGAGGCCGGGGTGGCGACCCGCCGGTTCCGCAGCGAACTCCCGGCCGACAACCCCCGAGCCGCCGCAGCCTTCACCGCCCTGGCCGGCTCTCACGCCCGCCCGGCCGACGGATCCTCCTCGGTGATCTGGCCGCCCGCGTCAAGGGCGAGCCAGTCGGTGAGCCCGAGCCGACCGAGGAACGCGTCGTCGTGGCTGACCACGAGCAGGCCGCCGCGATAGGAGCCGAGCGCCCCGACCAGCTGGTCGAGGCTCTGCCGGTCGAGGTTGTTCGTCGGTTCGTCCAGCACCAGCAGCTGCGCCGGCGGGTCGGCCAGGAGCAGCCGCGCCAGTGACACCCGGAACCGTTCGCCGCCGGACAGGCTCCGCACCGGCCGGCCGACGGCATCGCCGCGCAGCAGGAACCGGGCCAGCTTGCTGCGCAACTCGCCGGGGGAGACCGCAGGGGCGGCCAGCCGCAGGTTCTCCAGGGCGCTGGCCGCCTCGTCGAGCCCATCCAGCCGCTGGCCGAGGTAGCCGATCCGGCTCGTGAACGCCGTCGCCGTGGCCAGGCCGGCGCGCGCCGTCAGCGGATGCACGAGCGACTCCAGCAGGCTGGTCTTGCCCACCCCGTTCGGCCCGGTCAACGCCACTCGCATCGGACCCTGCAGCAGGACGCTGCGGTTCACGCCGTGCAGCTCGGCCAGCCGCTTGCCGGCGGGCACGTTCGGGTCGGGCAGGTCCACGTGGATGCTGTCGTCGGTGCGCACCCGAGCGGATGCGGCGGCCGCCGCCGCACGGGCATCCTGCACCTTGCCGTCGAATTCGGTTCGCAGCTTGCCGGCCGACACCTGCGCCGCGGACTTGCGCAGCCCCATCACAATCTTGGGCACGCTCTTGTTCTCGAACTCGGTGCGGGCGAACCGGCCGCGCCGGGCGAGTTTCGTCTCGGCCTCGATGCGCTGCTGCTTCTCTTTTCGCAGTGATTGGTCCGCGCTGCGCTGCGCCTGCACGGCGGCGTTCTGCTCCCGGTCCCGGTGCTCGAGGAAGGCGCTGTATGGCCCGCCGAACACCGCGAGGGCGCCGCCGTGCAGCTCGGCAGTGTCGTCCATCAGCTCGAGCAGCGCGGAGTCGTGGCTGACCACGACGAGGGCGCCCGGCCAGGAGCGCACCATCGCCGACAACCGGTGCCGGGCGGCCCGGTCGAGGTTGTTGGTGGGTTCGTCGAGCACCGCGATCGGGGCACCAGTCAGGCGCAACCCGGCGATCGCGACCAGGATCGCCTCCCCGCCGGACATCGCGCCGACCGGCCGGTCCAGGTCGGCCTCGGCCAGGCCGGCCGACCGCAGCGCCTCACCGGATCGGGTGGGCAGGTCCCAGTCGTCGCCGAGCACCTCGAAGTGGCGCTCGTCCACGTCGCCGGACTCGATCGCTCGGAGCGCGTCGAGTTTCGACCGCACCCCGAGCAGGTCGGCCGCCGTCGCGCCGACGTCCAACGTGAGCGTCTGCGGCAGGTAGCCCACATCGGCCGACACCGTGACGGTGCCCGTGGTGGGACGCAGCTGGCCGGTGATCAGCCGCAGCAGGGTGGACTTGCCCGAGCCGTTCGCGCCGACCAGGCCGGTGCGACCACGGCCGAACGCGGCGCTGATACCCGTGAAGGCGGTGGATCCGTCCGGCCAGGTGAGGCCGACATCCGTGAGCAGAATTGTTGAAGCGTGTGCCGTAGCCATGGGGCTCCTCGTCGTCAGTGGCTGCACTGACACCGGAGCCGCGGCGCGGCGAATCGACGGGTCAGCGCGTGTGCGCGGAAACGACGAAAAACTTCACTGGCTGAGCCTGACTCTGCTGGGACGGGACTGCTCCAGTGTGACATATGGCCGCCTGCCATGCCAGCGCGCTACCCTGAGCGCCAACAGGTCGACAGATTGTGGGGCACGGGTTGTTCGAATCGTTGTGGGCATGGATTGTGTTCGGCCTGGTCGGTTTTGTGTTCGCCGTTTCGGTCGGTTTCGCCACCCGGTCCCTGCTGGGCACCAACGTGGGTTGGCTGCGCACCTTCCTAGTGGGGCTGCTCGTGTTCGTGGCCAGCTGGCCGTTCGCCTATTTCGTGGCGACCCAGGCCCGGGTGGTCGCGACTGACGGCACGCTGCGGGCACCGCTGCTGGTGGTGGTGCTGTTCGTCGCACTCGCCTTCGGCTGGGTGTTCGCCTTCGGGATCGCCCTATTGGTGGCGGCCGAGGCGCTCTGGCCGACGACGGCCACCAACCCGGTGGATGCGATCCGGGCGGCGCTGCACCGCCGGCGGCGCACCAAGCGGTACCTGCAGATCCTCACCCTGCTGTCCCGGCACGGCATCGGCTGGATCCTGAGCGAACGGCCGGGCTGGCCGCAACGAGGCCGTGGCGGCCGCGGCGGCACCCCGGCCGCGCTGGTGGCCGCGATCAACGAGGCCGGCGTCACCTTCGTCAAGCTCGGCCAGCTGCTCTCGACCCGCCGTGACCTGCTGCCCCGCAACTACACCCTCGCGCTCGCCTCGCTGCAGTCCCGGGCGACCACCCTGCCGTGGCCGGCGATCCGCGCCGTGATCGAGTCCGAGATCGGGGCGCCGCTCAACACGGTGTTCACCGAGGTGAACGAAACACCGCTGGCGGCGGCATCCGTGGCGCAGGTGCACACCGGCACGCTGCTGGACGGCACCAGGGTGGTGCTGAAGGTGCAGCGGCCGGGCGCGGGCGCGCAGGTGGCCGCCGACGTCGACATCATCGTGCGGCTCGCCCAGCGCATCGAAGCGCAGACCAGCTGGGGGCGCGACTTCGGGGTGGTGACCCTGGCCGAGGGATTCGCGCGATCGCTGCGCGACGAGCTGGACTACCGAATCGAGTTCGGCAGCACCCGGCAGATCGGCAGCGTGGTCGCGGAGTCCGGCGCGTCCGACATCCTGGTGGTGCCGCGGGTGTACGCGGAGGCGAGTTCACGCCGGCTGCTCACCATGGACCTCATCGACGGCGTCCCGCTCAGCGCGGCGCAGGACCGACTCTCCGAACTGTGGCCGGAGGAACGGGCGGCGCTCGCCGATGCCCTGCTCGACGCGGTCCTCGAGCAGGTGATCGTGACCGGCATCTTCCACGGCGACCTGCACCCCGGCAACCTCATGCTGCGCCAGGACGGCCGCCTAGGCCTGATCGACTTCGGTAACGTGGGCGTGCTCGAGCGCAGCATGCGCGAGGGGCTGGTGACGCTACTGCTGGCGGCGGCGGCCGACGACGACATCGCCACCACGGATGCGCTGCTGCTGGTGGTCGAGGCGCCGGCGGATGCCGACATCGCGGCGCTGCAACGCGACCTGGGCCGCATCCTCACCATCACCCGGCACAGCGGGGCTGAGGGCTCGATCTTCACGGCCATGCTCGACACCATCCGGGAACACCACCTCGCCATCCCGACGTCGTTGGGCATGGCTTTCCGCACCCTGGTGACGCTGGAGAGCAGCCTGGCGATCCTGGACCCCGACTTCGACATGGTGGAGAAGGCGCTGGACCGGGTGCCGCATTTCCTGCGCCGGCTGGTAACGCCGAAATCCCTGCTCGGTTCGGTACAGGCTCAGGGTGCCGTGCTGCGGGCCACGGCCAGGCGGCTGCCGCGGCGGCTGGAATCGATCAGCGCCGGATTGGAGAAGGGCACCTTCAGTGTGCGGATCCGCGCCTTCGCCGAACCCGACGACCGCTGGTGGCTGGGCTCGATCGTGGTCGAGTCGGTCGGGGCGCTGATCGGCATCGCGGCGGCCACCCTCGGCATCGTGCTGGTGGTGTCCGACACCGGGCCCGAGCTGGTGGAGGGTGTGCGACTGTACGCGTTCCTCGGCGCCACGATCGGGCTGGTGGGGTTCGTGCTGCTCATCAGGGCGCTGCGGCAGGTGTTCCTGCGGCATCCGAGCTGAGCCCGGCCGCGCGTTCCCGGAACGCGATCATGTTCATCCGGTTGCCGCAGCGCACGCTGCAGAACCGCTTGGAGCCGTTGCGGGAGAGATCCACCAGCAAGCCGTCGCAGTCCTCAGCCGCGCAGGCGCGCAGCCGGCCGGTCTCATCGGTGCGGATCACGTCCACCAGGGCCAGGGCGACTTCCACCCGGATGCGCTCGGCCAGCGGCGCGTCCGGGTCGGTGGCGTGCAGGTGCCAGTCCAGGCCGTCGTGACGCATCAGCCGCGGCCGGGCCAGGGCGCTCTGCAGCATGGTGTTCACCTCGAGCGCGGCGGCGTCGCGGTCGAGGGTCCAAATATGGCGGAGGAGATCGCGGGTGTCGCGCACCTCGGCCAGTTCCGCGGCGTCCCGGTCCAGCCGGCCGGAGAACCGGTGGGTCACGAAAAGGCCGGTCAGCTGGGGTGGGGTGAGGAGCTCGTCCGTGCCGCTCTTGGTGGCGCCGGCGACGGTGTTCGCGAGGTCGACGGTGAACGCCAGACTCGCCTCGGTGTCAGGGGCAAAATGCAAATTGACTCCTTACTCAGAACAACACTATCTTCGGGATCAGACCACCCACAAGCCCGTCAAAATGCCCGTCCGCCTGGAGCTCGCAATGAACCGCTCGTCCACCTCGCTTGGCCTCGTCATCGCGGTCATCGCCGCGGCCACCTTCGGCCTCTCCGGGGCCCTCGCCAAGCCGGTGCTGGAGAGCGGCTGGAGCCCGGCCGCGGCCGTGACCGTGCGCGTGCTGATCGGCGGCCTCGTGCTGGCCCCTGTGGCCGTGATGTCGCTCCGCGGCCGTTGGGCGGCGCTCTGGCGCGCCCGCTGGCGGGTGCTCGCGATGGCACTGATCGGCGTGGCGGGCACGCAGCTGGCCTACTTCGCGGCGATCGAGCGCATCCCGGTCGGTTCGGCGGTGCTCATCGAGTACATGGCCCCGCTGCTGCTGGTGGGGCTGGCGTGGGCGCGCACGCGGCGGAGCCCCAAGGCCGTGGTGCTGATCGGCTCCGTCGTGGCGCTCGGCGGCCTGGTGCTGGTGGTGTCCCCGGGCGGCT
This sequence comes from Cryobacterium sp. AP23, assembly GCF_054075385.1. NCBI lineage: Bacteria > Bacillati > Actinomycetota > Actinomycetes > Micrococcales > Microbacteriaceae > Cryobacterium > Cryobacterium sp. AP23. The sequence goes on from NZ_CM133415.1 coordinate 3,795,090, forward strand.
CGGGCGGCTTCGACCTGTTCGGCTACGCGTTGGCCCTGACGGCCATGGTGGGCTGTGCGATCTACTACCTGGTGGCGGCGCAGCCCAGCGACGGTCTTCCCGCCGTGGCGCTGGCCGGGTTCGGCCTGCTGCTCGGCGGGGTGTTGTTGGGCCTCGTCGGGCTGTCCGGCCTGGTGCCCTTCACGACCTCCACCGCGGACGTGTCGATGTTCGGCACCGAACTGCCCTGGTGGCTGCCGCTGCTCCTCATCGGGATCGTAGCCACCGCCATCGCCTACTCCACGAGCATCGCCGCCAGCGAGATGCTCGGATCCCGGCTGGCCTCGTTCGTGGGGCTGCTCGAGGTGGTCGCGGCCACGTTCTACGCCTGGCTGCTGCTGGGCGAGCAGCTCACCGTGCCGCAGCTGTTCGGCGGGCTGCTGATCCTCATCGGCATCGCCTTCGTACGCTCCGAGAAGACGGATGCCGCGATCGAGCCGGCATCCGTCCCCGCCGTCCCCGTCGTTCCCGCCGTCCCCGACGACATCGACCGGCAGGTTGCATAACTCCTGCAATTTCTGAGAACCCCGGCAGCGGATGCCGAAATCACGCGGGTGAGCGCACCACCGGCGAGATTCTGCAGGAGTTATGCCGCCCGCACGGCTAGTGGGCGACCACCGGCTCGGCGTCGGCGGCGAGGTGCGCATTCGAGAGGGAGAGGCCCTGGCCCTTCCGGCGGAAGAGCAGCGCCGCGATGATGGCGCCGACGGCAAAGAAGCCGGCGCCCCACCAGTACGCGACCGCGTAGCTGTCAACCGCGGCCTGCGCGGCCACCTCGGCGGTGGCGGGCAGGTGCGCAGCCACGTAGTCGGCCGCGGCGGTGGCGGCGAGGGTGTTCAGCAGCGCCGTGCCGATCGAGCCACCGACCTGCTGGCTGGTGTTCACCATCGCCGAGGCGACGCCGGCGAACTGCCGGTCGACGCCCAGGGTGGCGGTCTGCATCGACGCCGGCATGATCGAGCCCATCGCGAAGCCCAGGATCATCAGCGGCGGCAGCACGTTGGCGGCGTAGGTGCTGTCGAGGTTGAGGTTGGTGAGCAGGATCATTCCGATCGCGCCCAGCGACATGCCGAACGGAACCATGATCTTGGGCCCGAACCGGGGCACGAAGATGTTCGTCGAGAGCTGCGCGGCGAGCACCAGCATCGCGATCATCGGCAGGAAGGAGAAACCGGTCTGCATGGGCGTGAAGCCCAGCGACGCCTGCAGGTAGTAGGTGACGAACAGGAAGATGCCGAACATGCCCGCGCCGGCGATCATCACCGACAGGTAGGCGGCCCCGCGGTTACGGTCCAGCACGATCGCCAGCGGCAGCAGCGGATGCGCCGCCTTCCGTTGCCACAGCACGAAGCCGACGAGCAACACCACGGCGCCGGCGAGCATGCCCCAGGTCATAGGCGAGTCCCAGCCATCCGTCTCGGCGTTGGAGAAGCCGTAGACCAGGCCGAACAGCGCGGCGGAGACCAGGATCGTGCCTGGAATGTCGAGCTTGGGGCTGGGACCGGTGCGCTGCAGGTGGTCGACGAAGATCGCGGCGCCGATGACCGCGACGATGGCGATGAAGACGTTGATGTAAAGGTTCCAGCGCCAGTCGAAGTACTCGGTGAGGTACCCGCCGAGCAGTAGGCCCACGGCGCCGCCCGCACCGGCGATGGCACCGAAGACACCGAACGCGCGGGCGCGTTCCTTGGGGATGGTGAAGGTGGTCGTGAGAACGGCCAGGGCGGTCGGGGCGAGCAGGGCGCCGAACGCACCCTGCAGGGCGCGGGCCGCGACGAGCCAGCCGAAGGTGCCGGCCGCGCCGCCGAGGGCGGAGGCGATGGCGAACCCGATCAGGCCGATGATGAAGGTGCGCTTGCGACCGATGAGGTCGGAGAGCCGGCCGCCGAGCAGCAGCAGGCTGGCGAAGGCGAGGGAGTATGCGGTGACGATCCACTGGCGGTCGCCGTTGGAGAATCCGAGGTCGGCCTGGGCGGACGGAAGGGCGATGTTCACGACGGTGGAGTCGAGCACGACCATGAGCTGAGCGAGGGCGACAACGCTGAGGGTCCACCACCGGCGGGAATGTGGCACGGGGGTGCTCGTCGCGGGAGACGGAGCGGGGATCGTTTTAGACATAAACGCGACTATATACGATACTGTGGAGTTCCGGATCTTAACAGTTCCTGAATTTACGCGCCGGTAACATGTGGAGGAATACAGGATTCGTCCGCCGGGCAGAAAGGAGATCGACGCAATGACGCAGCTCGAACCTGCTGCCGTGGAGACCAAGCTCGGCCGCAAGCGTGACCACACCCGCGATCCGGAGATCCTGGCCGCCGCGCTCGAGGTGCTCGCCGAGACCGGCTTCGACGGCATGACCATCGACATGGTCGCCACCCGGGCCAAGGCCGGCAAGGCCACGCTGTACCGCCGCTGGCCGTCGAAGAACGAACTCGTCATCGATGCCGTCGCCTGCATGAAGCAGGGCGACCTGGACCTGGCGAAGCTGCCCGACACCGGCACGCTACGCGGCGACCTCGTGGCGATGATCAAGCCGCGCTCCATCGAAGACGGCGAGAAGAAGATGCAGATCATGGCCGGGCTGATGTCGATGCTCTCGACCGCGCCCGAGCTCGCCGATGCCGCCAACGCCGCCCTGGTCAAGCCGCGGGCGGAGGTGAACCGCTTCCTCATCCAGCGGGCCATCGACCGTGGCGAAGTGACGGCCGGATGCGACATCGACACGCTGTGCCTGGTTACCCCGTCGATGGCGGCCTTTCGCACCCTGATCGAGCGGAAGCCCGTCGACCGGGACTTCCTCATCTCCCTCATCGACGGGGTGCTGCTGCCGGCGCTCGGCCTGGTCGCCGGTGAGCCCGACCCCGCGCATCGCGGTAAGGTTCAGCCACCGGCCTCGTAGCCGGCGGAGTTCCATCTCGACGAAGAGAGCGTGACATGTCCGGCAAGTATGAACTGACCGCAGATCGATCCGGCGGCTATATCTTCAAGCTCAAAGCCCACAACGGGCAGGTTCTGATGACCTCGGAGAGCTACCAGACCAAGGCGGATGCGCTCAAGGGCATCGAGATCGTCAAGGCGGATGCCAAGGGCCGCGTCGTCGACCTCACCGAACCGAAGTAGCGGTTCGCCAGCGCGACTACAGGTCGGCGTCGGCCACGGCGAACGTGTCGCAGGCCTCCGCGCCGCCGGTGTAGCCGGTCTGGAACCACTTCTGGCGCATCTCGCTCGAGCCGTGGGTCCAGGTCTCCGGGTTCACCTGACCCTGGGTCTTCTCCTGGATGCGGTCGTCGCCGATCGCGGACGCCGCGTTGAGCGCATCCGCGATCTGGGCGTCGGTGATCGGGTCGAGCAGACGGTTGCCGTCGGCATCCGTCGTCTCGGTCGCCGAGCCCAGCCAGGCGCCGGCGAAGCAGTCGGCCTGCACCTCGAGGCGCACAGCGTCGGAGGCAGGACCGGTCTGGGAGGTGTCGGCGCTGGTGAACGTGCCGGCGAGGTTCTGGATGTGGTGGCCCCACTCGTGACCCACCACGTACAGCTGCGACAGCGGGCCCGCGGTGGCGTCGAACTGGGTGCGCAGGGTGTCGTAGAACGCGGTGTCGAGGTAGATCTGCTGGTCGGCCGGGCAGTAGAACGGGCCCACGGCGCTCGTGGCCGCGCCGCAGCCGGTGTCGATCCCGTCGGTGAACAGGTTGATGGTGGGTGAGGAGTAGCTGATGCCCATCGCGGGCGCCTGCTCGGCCCAGTAGTCCTCGAGCGAGTCGCGGGTGAAACCGACCCGGCACTCCACGTCGGTGTTGGCGTCGGCGCCGGTCTCGCAGTTCGTCAGCGCAGTGCCCTCGCCCTGGCTGCTGGTGTCGGTGCCGCCGCCGACCAGCCCGGTGAGGTCCACGCCGAGCAGCTGGGAGAGCAGCACGATGGCGACGAGGCCGATGCCTCCGCCGCCGACGGCGAGGCCGGTGCGGCGGCCGGATTTGCGTACACCCTTGCCGGAGTACTTGGCGTCGTCGTTGAAAGTCATGGATCGACCATAGGGGATTTTTGCTCACGATACCGAGCCCACAGCGCCCGTGGCGGGCCGGATACTGGCGCTTCGCGCGGTCGCCTGTCACACTGCGGTCATGAGAAGCCGAGGCCTCATCCTGCTCGCCTGCGCCGCCGCCGGCCTGGTGTCGTTGAGCGGATGCGCCGGCGACCCCGCGCCGGGCGGCGCGTCCACCGCGTCCCCAGGCGAGTTCCCCCGTCCCGCCGCTGCCGGCGAGGTGCTCGCGCAGGGCACCGTGCTGCAGAAAGAGGGTGAGGAGCCCCAGCTCTGCCTGGGCGCGGTTGCGGATTCGTACCCGCCGCTGTGCGGCGGCCCACCGATCCTGGGCTGGGACTGGGCGTCCGCCGCGCAGGCCGAGAGCGCATCCGGCGTCACCTGGGGCAGTTACGCCGTCACCGGCACCTGGGATGCCACCGCGTTCACCGTGACTCAGCCTCCGGTGCCGCTCTCGCTCTACGACCCGCTCGCCCGGTTCGACCCCCGACTCGATCCGGTCAACTCCGGGGCGAGCGATGCGGACACGTTGTCGCGGCTGCACGACCAGCTGAACGCCGCGGACTACAACCCGGGCACCTTCACCGACTGGTCCGAGGCGCCGATCCTGTCCAGCTGGACCGGAAACGGCTACCTCTGGGTGTCGGTCATCTACGATGACGGTTCGGTGCAGAAATTCTTCGACGAGCAGTTCGGCCCGGGCGTTGTGGCCGTGCAGTCCGCGCTGCAGGACGGCGGCACCACACCGGGCGCTGAACCGGGTACTGCAACCGAGCTGCCCCAGCCGACCTCGTCCGAGGACCTGACCGGCCAGGCCATGATCCTGCAGGAGGACGGTCAGGACCCCAGGGCCTGCTTCGGCAGCATCGCGGCCTCGCTCCCGCCCCAGTGCGGTGGTCCGGTGGTGTCCGGCTGGGACTGGGCCGATGCCGAGGAGTCCGAGTCGGCATCCGGTGTGACCTGGGGCACCTACGCCGTCACGGGCACCTGGCAGGGCGGGGTGTTCACCATCACCCGGGCCGCCTTCCCGGTGACCCGCGCAGACCACTACGCGCGGCAGGATCCCCGGCTGGTCGACGACGACAACCCGGGCACGACCGACCAGGCCGAACTGGCGGGACGCCAGGAGGAGCTCAACGTGTACTTCCCCTCCGGGAACGCGGACTGGTCCACGATCACGCTGCTCGGCGCCGGCATCGAGAACGGCTACCTCGCCATCGACGTGATCTACGACGACGGGTCGGTGCAGCAGTTCTTCGATGACCAGTGGGGCGCGGGTGTCGCCGTGGTGCAGTCGGCCCTCCGGCCCGTCGACTGAGCCCGGCGCCCGGAGAACGTCGCCCGTAGGATCGAAGGATGGCACTCCTCCACAACGCGACCATCACGCCCACCAAGATTGAGCTGCTCACCGGCTGGCTGCCCACCCAGCCCTGGTTCACGGGGGAGCCGGCTGCGCCGCTCGCGAACGTTGCCGCGTACCGGTTCGACGACCCCGACGGGCAGGTCGGCATCGAAACGATCCTCGTACGCGCCGGTACCGGTCCGCTGCTGCAGGTGCCCGTGACCTACCGAGACGCCCCGCTCATCGGTGCCGACGCCGCCCTGATCGGCACTACCGAGCATTCGGTGCTGGGGAAGCGGTGGGTCTACGACGCCCTTGGAGACCCCGCCTACCTCGCTGCGGTCGCGAATGCCGCCTTGTCCGGCGGCCGGCAGGCCGAGCTGGTCATCGAGATCGACGGCGAGATGGTGCTGCGCGAGCCCACCGCCGTCGTCGCCGGCAGCGGAACCGAGGGCGCCGCGGTCGTGACGTCGCCACCGGTGACCGACATCCGGAGCCAGCAGGAGCCGGGCGCAACCGTCGTCACGGCCGGTGCGCTGCGGCTGGTCGTGGCCCGCACTCTCGGCGACGAAGACGTCCTCCTGGGCCGCGCCCCGGCGTCCGCCGTGAACGAGGTCCTCGCCGGCACCTGGCCCGAGCAGCCCAAGCTGCGCGTCCTCGTGCTCGTCGAGCAGCTCGAGGGGTAGAGGCACAGATGGACGGGCTGATGTCCGGCGGGAACATGAACGTCGTCGAACGATCCGGCGACACCGTCCTTCGACTGGCCGGCCCGTGGACGACCACCGTGCACCGCTATCTGGACTATCTCCGGATGGCCGGGGTGACGTGGGCACCCCGCCCGCTGGCGATCGAGGGGGAGCGGGAGCGTCTCTCCTTCATCGACGGTGACGTTCCGGTCTACCCGATGCCGGACTGGGTGTGGCAGGAGACGGTGCTGACTGACGGCGCCACGCGGCTGCGGAAGCTGCACGACGCCAGCATCGGTTTCCCGCTGGATGACGCGGTGTGGCAGTCCCGCTCCAAGGTGCCCAGCGAGGTGATCTGCCACAACGACTTCGCCCCGCACAACCTGGCCTTCATCGACGGTGCCTTCGTGGGCGCCATCGACTTCGACATGTGTTCACCCGGACCACGGCTGTGGGACATCGCCTACTTCGCCACCCGGGCGGTGCCCCTCACCGGCGAGACCCCCGCCGGGGCACCCGGCATGGACCAGGCCCGGCACCGCGTGGGCCTGATCCTCGCCGCGTACGGCTCCGACGCCACCTGGAACGACATCATCCGCGTCGCGGTCATCCGCCTCTGGGACCTCGCGGAGATGTCCCGGCAGAAGGCCGTGGAACTCGCCAAGCCACACCTGAACGACGAGGCCGACTTCTACGAGCGCGACGCCCGGTTCCTCGGGGCCCTGCGGGACTGAGCTGCTCATGGACTTCGACGACATCGACGAACCCGGCCCCGCATGCCCGGCCTGCGGCACCGAGATGACCCCGGATGGTGTGGACACCGCCGAGGGGCTCGAGTCCTGCCACCGGTGCCCGCGCTGCAAGCTCGTCATCGTCCTGCCCGGACTCTGACCGGACCGCGACAGCGTTCGCACACTGGCCTGCGTCCGGCCTTCCCCCGTTCACCGGCAACCGGCAGACTGAGGCCATGCTGACGCCAGCCTTCCGCACGTGCATGCGCGTGTTCGGCGTGGGGTGCGTTTCACTAGCCGGTGTGCTGTTCCTGGCCTCGCTGGTGTCCTGGGGCACGGGATACGAGCCGGCGTTCCTCGGCCTGATCCTCGCGCTGGGGGTCTTCGCCACGGGCATCGGCGCGCTGGCGGTCGGCCGCGGGTAGCCGGCCGGAACCGGGTGGCTAGCATCGGGGGATGACCCATCCGCCGATTGAACCGTTCGCAAGCGGCCACGTCGCCACGGGCGACGGCAACGAAATCTACTGGGAGACCAGCGGTAGCCCCGCGGGCAAACCGGTGCTCTACCTGCACGGCGGGCCCGGCGGCGGCCTCCGGTCGGGTGGCTACCGCCGCAACTTCGACCCGCTGCGTCACCTGATCGTGGGCATCGACCAGCGCGGATGCGGCCGCAGCCGGCCGCTGGTCAGCGACGCGCTGGCCACCCTCGGTGCCAACACCACTCAGGGCCTCATCGGCGACATTGAGGCCGTGCGTGCACACCTCGGCGTCGAGCGATGGCTCGTCTCCGGCGTCTCCTGGGGCACAACCCTGGCGCTGGCGTACGCCCAGGCGCATCCCGACCGGGTGAGCGAGCTGGTGCTCATGGCAGTGACGACCACCAGCCGGGACGAAGTGCAGTGGATCACCGAAGGCGTCGGCAGCATCTTCCCCGAGGCGTGGGCGGCGTTCGAACTCGCGTCGCGACGCCGACCGGGCGAGCGCGTGGTCGAGGCCTACGCCCGGCGCCTGGCCGGGGCCGACCCGGCCGACCGCATCCGGGCCGCGATCGACTGGAACGCGTGGGAGGACATCCACGTGTCGCTCGACCCGAACTGGCAGCCCGCCGGCCAGCCCGGCGGCGCGCATGGGCAGGACTTCGCGACGCTGGTCACGCATTACTGGGCGCGCGACGGCTTCCTGACGGAGGGGAACGGGGTCCTGGCGAACCTGCCCACTATCGCGCACATCCCCGCCACGCTCATCCACGGCCGGCACGACGTGAGCGGCCCGGCGATCACCGCGTACCGGCTGCACCAGGGGCTGCCGAACAGCACGCTGACGATCGTCGAGTCCGAGGGTCACGGCGGGCCGCTGATGGCGGAGGCCATGTGCGCGGCCGCCGATGGCTACCTCGGGCGCTCCTAGACCTTTCCGCCGGTCTGGACGTCGTGCTCGGCCGGCGCGGAACCGAGCAGCTGGCGCGTGAGTGTGTCGCGAGCGTGCAGCAGCGTCGAGAGGGCGGTACGGAGGTCGTCGTCGGTGACAGCCCGGTCGTCCTCGGCCGCGAGCAGCACCGTGCGGCGCATCAGCTCCTTGGCGAAGGCCCCGGAGACGCCCTCCGCGGCTTCGGCGGCCTCCGCGATGGCCTGCGGCGACACAGACAGGCCGCGGGCGTACAGCTCAAGCAGCCGGTGGCGGGAGGCCGTGTCGGGTAGCGGGATCTCGACGGCGAGGTCGATCCGGCCGGGTCGGTCAGCCAGGGCGTGCTCGAGCACTTCGACTCGGTTCGTCGTGAGCACGAAGGCGACGTCGGCATCGCCGTCGAAGCCGTCCAAGGCGTCGAGCATGGCGAAGAGCAGGGGCTGCGGGCCGTGGGCCAGATCTCGGTCCTCGGCGATGAGGTCGACGTCTTCGAGCACCACAATCGCGGGTTGCATGGCACGCGCGAGTTCGGCGGCTTCTGTGACAAAACGGATGCTGTTGCCGGCGAGCACCACCGCCGTGGTTCCTGGCGTGGCGCTGAGTAGATGCCGCACCGTGAGTGTCTTTCCCGATCCGGGAGGACCGTAGAGCAGTACGCCGCGCTTCAGATGGCGGCCGGCTGCGCGCAACGTCTCGCGGTGCACACCGATGCCGACCACGTGCCGCGTGATGTCGTCGAGAATCCCGGCGGGGAGGATCACGTCGGCCGCAGTGACCTGGGGGCGGGGCAGGAAATCGACCCCGGCCGCGCCGTGGCCGAACTCGTTGCCGCTGAAGGAGAGCACCTGGCCGCGCAGCACGCTGCGCTCGAGCATCAGGCGGCGGAGGGTGGAGAGCAGTGCCGCCGCACCGGCTGGCTCGGCGGCCAGTATCTCCAACCGGGCGCTGTTGAATCCGAACTCAGGCCGGGCGCTGCGCTGCAGCACCGCCACCCGGTGCCCGTCGACGATGAGGAGCCGCACGCCGAATGCGACGACCGGCCTTTCGGCATCCGGCCCGGTCGCTACCGAGATGTAGTCGACCGGCCCCGGGGCGAAACGCACATGCGGGCTGCTGATCAGATCGGAGAAGGAAGAATGTTCCCTCTGCTGACCGGACACGCCGACGACTTCCTGGCCCAGTTCATCGAGAGCAACGTCAGCGTCGATAAGCCGGTGCGACGGGATGTTCTCGGTGACCGACGGCAGGGTGTCGACGTCCGCCCGGAGAAAGTCCTGCACCAGATCGCCCAATGGAGTGCGGACGTCGACTTGTGGGCGGGGAACCAGAATGAGCTCGTCCATGAACTGGCGGAACGTCTCCAGGAAAGCTGCCTGCTGTTCGTCCACGAATGCCCCCGCATCATCGATGGTGCTTGTGCTGCTCAGGCTAGTGGGTACGACCGGAGTCTGGTCAGGCGGACGGCTGCTCCTGGGCTTCCTTCTGCGCGGCCACCTGGCGGTGAACCTCGGCCATGTCCAGGCCCTTCACTGCGGTGACAACCTGCTCCAGGGCGGCCGGCGGCAGGGCTCCGGGCTGGGAGAAGACCAGGATGCCCTCGCGGAAGGCCATCAGGGTGGGGATCGACTGGATGCCGGCGGCGGCGGACAGCTGCTGCTCGGCCTCGGTGTCCACCTTGGCGAAGGTCACATCCGGGTGCTGCTCGGACGACGCGGCGTAGGTCGGCGCGAACTGCTTGCACGGGCCGCACCAGTCGGCCCAGAAATCGACCAGGACGATGTCGTTGGCCGCGAGGGTGTCGGCGAAGGTGGTGTCGGTCACATCAATGGTGCTCATGCAGGTCTCCTTGCCTGATCGGTGAAAAACAGTTCACCAGCCTCTCAGAGCCCCCTGTGAGCCTGCTCAAAGCGTCGGCTTGATTGCCTGGATGGTGTACGAGAGCGGTGCGACCCCGGCCAGCCCGTCGAGGGCGAACTCGCCGCCGGCCCGCTCCACCATCTGCCCGGGAAGTGCCTCCCAGGGGACGCTGTCGTGCTCGACCAGCATCGTGAGCGTGAGCCCCGCGTTCAGGAGCGCGGTCACGATCTCGCCGAGGCCGTGGTTCCACTCATAGGTCTTCGTCGCGGTCATCGGTCGGTCGGTCGGCACGTAGGTGGAGTCATCGTCCCATTCCAGAGGCGCCTCCTGTTCGAAGTAGCTGAATCGCAGGTGCAGGTCGTCAGCGAGCCTCTCGTCCATGGCCCAGAGGATCGGATGCCCCTCCCGCAGGAACAGCCGCCCGCCCGGTGCCAGCAGCCCGGCCACCACGGCCGCCCACCGGTCGATGCTGGGCAGCCAGCAGAGCGCCCCGATGCCCGTGTAGACCAGGTCGAAACCGCCCGGGTCGAGCACCGACAGTGCGGCATAGACATCCGACTCGACGAAATCGACGGCATCGCCGGTCTCCGCCACCAGGGCGCGCGCTTCGGCGACGCCCACCGGGGAGAAGTCGAGCCCGGTGACGCGGGCGCCCAGCCGCGCCAACGACAGGGTGTCCGTGCCGATGTGGCACTGCAGGTGCGCGGTGCGCAAGCCCCTGATGTCGCCGAGCCGGTCGAGGTCGAAGCGAACCACCTCCGACAGGAGCGTGGGGTCGTCGACGTAGCGCTGTACCTGGTAGCCGAGTCCGGTGCGGGCGGCGTGGGCGGATGCCCGGTCGTCCCAGTTGGCACGGTTGGTGTCGAGATAGTCCTGCATGTTGAGCCTCATCCTGCCCGGCGGTGGCGAGCCTGCCAGATTAGCCGATCAGAGGCCCAGCAGGTACCCATCCGCACGATTCTCGCCGTCGAAGCCGTCGTAGGTCGCTCCGCCCCAGACGAGGATGCTGTCCGGCCCGGTGATCACGGTCGCTTCGCCCCGCTCGCCCCACGACGGCTGCGGGAGCGCGGTCACCTCGCGGGCAACGGGATCAAGCACGAATCGGCCGCCGATGAGCACCTGGTCGCCGACCGCCTGGGGTGCGCGGCCGTTGGCGTACTCGGCGAGGGGCGTGCCGGCGGGAAGATCCGGCAGAGCAGTCCAGGTCTGGTCGGCCGGGTTGAAGATGCCGCCCTCGGCGAACGCTTTCTCTCCCGCGCCGAGGGCGTGGCCTTGGTCGGTGGTCCCGTAGAAGGGGAACACCGCCAACCCGGCCACGGCGATGGCGCCGATCCCCGTGATCGCGGAGTCCGGCAGTGCGCTCCAGGACGTGAAGGTGCCGTCCAGGGTAGCCAGTCGCACCAGCGACGGTCCGTCTTCGCCCACGCTCTTCAGCGGCTTCGCACTGAGGAGGAGCGATTCGCCCAGCCACACGGCCTCGCGGTCATAGCTGGGGCCGAGCGGGTCGTCGGGCAAGGCCGTCCAGGTCGAGCGTTCCGGGTCGAAGACCGCGTCGACGCCGACGATGTTCTCGTCGGACCCCGAAATGGACAGCACCCGTTCCCCGGCCGCAACGAGGTGGCCGCCGGATGGTGGCGAGGGGAGCGCGGTCCAGGCATCCGCCTCGGAGTTGTAGCGCAGGAAGGAGACCAGCATCTGGCCATCCCCGTCGACCTCGAGGCCGCCGTTCGCCACGTCGTAGGCGAACAGGAAGAGGTCGCCGTTCAGGACGGCCGAGCTGTACTCGCTCACCGGGACCGGCGCCGACGCGATGCGGGCCCACACGCCGCTGTAGGGATTGAAACTGGCTCCGTCCCGCTGGGCCGGTTCGGTGTAGGCGCAGTCCGCGGTAGGCGGGCACGGCGGGTCCGACCAGCCGCCCACCACCAGGAACCTGCCCTCGACCCATGCGCCGACGCTCGAGCGCCGGGCGGACAGCGGGCTCTTCGGCAGCTCACCCCAGGACTCGTCTATCGGGAGGTCCAACGGGGCGACCGGCTCCGGCACTTCCTCGGCCGCCGACGGGCTCGGGGTGGCCGCCGAGCCCACGCCGCCGGCCCCACAGCCGGACACAAGCAGCGTCAGCGCCGCGGCGATCGTGAGCCAGGAGCCGTACCGGTTCATCGCTACCCCTTAGACGCTGTGTACTAAGGAATGTCCGGTGCCGTCGAGGCGGTTCCCGGCCGCACCGCCGCGCGGGTCAGCGGGCGACGTAGGCGGAGAGGTGTTCGCCGGTGAGGGTGGACTTGTCGGCGATCAGCTGGGCGGGGGTGCCCTCGAAGACGACCAGTCCGCCGTCTCGCCCGGCGCCGGGGCCGAGGTCGATGATCCAGTCGGCGTGCGCCATCACGGCCTGGTGGTGTTCCACCACGATGACCGACTTGCCGGAGTCGACGAGCCGGTCGAGCAGGCCGAGCAGGTTCTCCACGTCGGCGAGGTGCAGGCCGGTGGTGGGCTCATCCAGCACGTACACGTCACCCTGCTCGGACATCTGGTTGGCCAGCTTCAGGCGCTGGCGCTCGCCGCCGGACAGCGTGGTGAGCGGCTGGCCCAGGCTGAGGTAGCCCAGCCCCACGTCGACCATCCGGGTGAGGATCGCGTGCGCGGCCGGCGTGCGGGCCTCACCGGCGCCGAAGTACTCGGCGGCGTCGGTCACCGATAGGCCGAGCACCTCGCTGATGTCGCGGCCACCGAGCTTGTATTCCAGCACGGATGCGTCGAACCGCTTGCCCTCACACACCTCGCAGGTGGTCGAGACGGTGTTCAGCGGGCCGAGGTCGGTGAAGATCACGCCGGCGCCGTTGCAGTTGGGGCAGGCACCCTCGGAGTTGGAACTGAACAGGGCCGGCTTCACGCCGTTGGCCTTCGCGAAGGCCTTGCGGATCGGTTCGAGCATGCCGGTGTAGGTGGCCGGGTTGCTCCGCCGGGAGCCGCGGATGGCGCCCTGGTCGATCGAGACCACGCCGGCGCCGGCCGGGATCGAGCCGTGCACGAGCGAGCTCTTGCCTGAGCCGGCCACGCCGGTGACGACGACCAGCACGCCCAGGGGGATGTCGACGTCGACATCCTGCAGGTTGTGCTCCGTGGCGCCGCGGATCTCGAGCGCCCCGGTGGCGGTGCGCACGGTGTCCTTGACCCGGGCTCGGTAGTCGAGGTGCCGGCCGGTGAGGGTGTCGCTGGCGCGGAGGCCGTCGAGGGTGCCCTCGAAGCAGACGTTGCCGCCGGCCGTGCCGGCGCCGGGCCCGAGGTCGATGATGTGGTCGGCGATGGCGATCATCTCCGGCTTGTGCTCCACCACGAGCACGGTGTTGCCCTTGTCGCGCAGCCGCAGCAGCAGCTCGTTCATCCGCTGGATGTCGTGCGGGTGCAGGCCGATGGTGGGTTCGTCGAAGACGTAGGTGACGTCGGTGAGGGACGAGCCGAGGTGCCGGATCAGCTTGGTGCGCTGGGCTTCACCGCCGGAAAGGGTGCCGGCCGGCCGGTCCAGCGACAGGTAGCCCAGGCCGATCTCGGTGAACGAGTCGAACAGGTGCTGCAGCGCTGTCAACAGCGGGGCAACCGACGGGTCCTTGATGGTGCGCACCCAGGCGGCGAGGTCGCTGATCTGCATGGCGCAGGCATCCCCGATGTTCACGCCGTCGATGCGGGACGACCGTGCGCCCTCGCTGAGCCGGGTGCCGTCGCAATCCGGGCAGGTCGCGAAGGTGACGGCCCGGTCCACGAAGGCGCGGATATGCGGCTGCATGGCCTCACGGTCCTTGGAGAGCATCGACTTCTGTACCTTGGGGACCAGGCCCTCGTAGGTCATGTTGATGTCGCCGACCTTTACCTTGACCGGCTCCTTGTACAGGAAGTCGTATTGTTCCTTCTTGGTGAAGTCGCGGATCGGCTTGTCGGCGTCGAGGAAGCCGGAGCCGGTGAAGATCTTCACGCCCCAACCGTCGGCGGTGTAGCCGGGGATAGTCAGTGCGCCCTCGTTCAGCGACTTGGAGTCGTCGTACAGCTGGGACAGGTCGATGTCGTTGATCTTGCCCATGCCCTCGCAGCGCGGGCACATGCCGCCGGTGACGCTGAAGCTGCGGCGCTCCTTGGTGGTGACGCCGCCCTTCTCCATGGTGACGGCGCCCGCACCGGAGATCGAGGCGACGTTGAAGGAGAACGCCTGCGGCCCGCCGAGGTAGGGCTGGCCGAGCCGGCTGAACAGGATGCGCAACAGCGCGTTGGCGTCGGTGGCCGTGCCCACCGTGGAACGGGAATTGGCGCCCATCCGCTCCTGGTCCACGATGATCGCCGTGGTCAGGCCGCTGAGCAGGTCCACGTCCGGCCGGGCCAATGACGGCATGAAGCCCTGCACGAAGGAGCTGTAGGTCTCGTTGATCATCCGCTGCGACTCCGCGGCGATGGTGCTGAAGACCAGCGAGCTCTTACCGGAGCCGGACACCCCGGTGAAGACCGTCAGGCGGCGCTTGGGGATCTCGACGCTGATGTCCTTGAGGTTGTTCTCGCGGGCGCCCTGCACCCGGATCAGGTCGTGGCTGTCGGCGGTCTGCAGCTCTGCCGGCTGAGTGTCGATGCTGGTGCTCGTGGCCATGGTCATCCTGTCTCTAACTGGGGTGAGCGCGCACCGTCACAGTCCTCGCTGGCGCCGCCTGAGTCGATCTAACCAGTTCCGAGCATACGTCGGGTTCGCCGACCGGCAACCGACGTTCGCTTGTCACCGGCGCGGGGCTGATGCGTGCAGGCATGCCCACATCACTCCGCCACCTCGCCGCTGGCGTAGAAGATCTCGTCGGTCAGGCATTCCTCGGGGATCGAGATCAGCGTTTTGCTGTCGGGGTTCGGAGGAAGGAAACCTCCGCCGAGCCCGACTTCGTCGCCTGCCTGAATGTGGAACCCATCCGGGAGAATGACCTCATCGTTCTGATTGAGTGTCGTGCCCTTGGGAAAAACGATGAGGCGCGCCTCGTCACCGGCTCCGGCCATCATGCAGCCGTCGGGTCCCCACGAGATGACCCCCTGGTAGAGCGCCTGGTTGACGTAATCGCTGTCGTACACGGAGACTGCCACGACACCGCTCGAGGACTCCAGGAACGGAGGGTCTGGTGCGGCACAGGATGCGAGGGCCACTGTGGCCGCCACGACGACGAGGACCACGCCAGGTCGGTGCAGGATTCTGCTCACGATCGAGCATGGCATCGCGGCGCAAATAAGGAAATAGCGAAGTTACTAGGACATCCGCTGCAGGTGTGTCCTAGAAAACGCGCGAAATCCTTGGTAGCGGATGCCTTCCCTTTCCTTCGTGCTGACACACTGGGTGCCAGACGCGCGTAACGGCGAGGGGGCTACAGAGTGACGGATGACATAGCGGCACGCCACGGCGGGACCACCAGCACCGACTATCCACCCGGGCCCTGGTACCTGGGCGGAACTCTGCAGGTATCGGTGTTCCTTGTTCCGAGCAGCAGCCTGCCCGCGGGCTTCGAGTTGCCGAACGGTCGCCGACCGATTCGCCTGGGCGGTCGGGTGCTGGTGGGCGTCGCTGCCGTGAACTATCTGCCCGGCGGTGCCCTGGACTATGACGAACTCCTGGTGGCGGTGCCGAGCCTCGGCCGTGGCGGCCTGCGGGTGACGATCCCGCAGATCTGGGTCGACAGCCCCGCCTCGATGCGAGGCGGGCGGGAACTCTGGGGCATCCCGAAGCAGCTCGCCGCATTCCGGAGCACCGCCCGCGCTCGCCGCGCCAGCATGACGATGACCGTCGAAGGCGCACCCGTCGCCGAGCTGCGCGCGACCCGTGGCCTACCGTTGCTGCCGGGCCTGCGACAGCTGGCCCTGCCCATCCTGCAGCGCCTCGACGGGCGGGTGACGCTGTCGCACAACCGGGTCATCGGCCGGATTTCGGGGCTGCGCGCATCCTGGCGGTTCGCGGCGGGCGGGCCTCTCGGGTATCTGAGCGGGCGTCGTCCGCTGCTGAACGTTGCGCTTCACGACGCGGCAATCATCTTCGGGATGGATGTGACGCGCTCATGACCGGCCGCCCGATTGCGGTGATCACCGGCGGCGCTCGGGGGATCGGCCGGCAGATTGCCGCGGACCTGATCATGCGCGGCTACCGGGTGGTCATCGGCGATCTCGACGAGAAGGCAACCCGGCACACCGCCGACGAACTCGGGCCAGCGGCGACGGCCGTGCGGCTGGACATCACCGACCGCGAGCTGGTGGCGCAGACCATCGAGTTCGTGGAGAGCACCATCGGGCCGATCGCGGTGTGGGTGAACAACGCCGGCATCATGCCCACCGGCGCCTTTACCGGTCAGGACGTGGCCCTGGCGCGCGCCGTCATCGACGTGGACTACGCCGCCCTCGTGGAGGTGACCGCGGCCATCCTGCCCCGGTTCCTGGCTCGTGATGCCGGCACTCTGATCAACCTTGGCAGTGCCACCGGGCTGAAGCCGCTGGCGGGCCTGGCCGTGTACTCCGGGGCGAAGGCAGCGGTGATCGGCTTCAGCGACGCGCTGCGACGGGAACTCCGCGGCACCGGGGTGCGGGTGCGGGTCGTGCTGCCGAACCTGGTGTCCACGCCGATGGGCGCGGGCATCACCCCACCGCGGCTCTCGCCCGCGGTCACACCCGAGCAGGTCAGCCGGGCGGTGCTCCGAACGATCGATTCGGGGCCGTTCGCTGTCACCGTACCGAGGGTGCTCGGGCCGGTCCTACGTATCTCACGGATGCTGCCCACGGCCGTGCAGGACTGGCTGGACGACCGCATCGGCACCGACCGCATCGGCCTGGGCGGTGACCCGGCCGCCCGGGCCGCCTACCAGGCCGGCCTGACCGGCAAATAAGGACGTAGCGAGGTTATGAGGACCCGTTCGGCTTTTGCGTCCTGAAAAACTCGCTTTGTCCTGTTAAGCGGATGTCGCGGGCGCAGTCGCGCCGGCGCGGAGCCGCTGCACGATCGTCGCGCGTGCCGCACGGCCCACAGCGGTGGGCAGCAGCGGGTACACGTGTACCTGCCCGCTGCCCTCGTGAAACTCGAGGTCCACGCCGGCCTGGTGGGCCTTGTCCACGAGCAGATGCGCATCCGGGTTCAATACGTCCCGGGTGCCACTGAACAGGGTGATCGGGCCGAGCCCGGCCAGGTCGCCCGTCAACGGGCTTACCACCGGGTCCAGGATGTCGCGCTCACCGCGCCAGAGTTCGGCCAGAACCTGTCCACCCGGGGTGGCGAGCCACGGGTCGCTTGGCTGCACGCTGGGGATGAGCGGATTGCTCCAGCTGAGGTCGAGGGCGGGGGAGATCAAGACCGTGCGGGGCAGGGTCACGTTGTGCTCGTCACGTAGCGCGAGCGCGGCCGAGAGGGCGATCTGCCCGCCGGCGGAGTCGCCAGCGAGGCTGGTGGCGCCCAAACGATCCCGGTTCTGTTGCACGAGGTCCACCACGCCGGCGGCCACGGCAGCGGCGGTTCCGGACGGCACGAGCGGGTAGATCGGCACCGTGACGGTGGTGTTCGCCTCGGCGGCGATTTGCGCGGCCAAGTGCCAGTGCTGCCGGGCGATCTGGTTGACCCACCCGCCGCCGTGCACGTAGACGACGCTGCCGACCGGGGCGGTGCCGTTAGGAGTGATCGTGTACACCGGCCAGCCCTGATGCGAGACGTCCACCCGCACATCCGGGCGTAGCCGCCTCGGAGGGCCATAGGCGGCGGGCCGGATCTCGAGAGCCCGCACGCGCCGGCGGGCCGCATCCGCCGTGACGAAAACCCGGTTTGCGCGCATGAGGCGCAGGGCGGGAACAATGACGCTGCTCGGGACGGTGACCATGCCTACAGTCTGGTGGGGCGCAGACCCGTGAGGATGACACGCGCAAATAAGGAAATAGTGAGTTTATGAGGACGTTTTCGGCGGATGCGTCCTAACAACCGCGCGAGATCCTGATAAGTCGACGCTCCGCATCCTTAGCGGAGCCGGCGCGCTCGCAGCACGACGTCTTCGGTGTGGTGGGCGCCGGCACCGGTCGCCACATGCCGAGGACGGGTCTCGTCCAGCTCGACCAGCCAGCGGTCGTCCAGCAGCGCCGCGACATCCGCCGGGCTCACGTAGTCGTCGGGATGGAAGCCGTGCGCTCGGGCTTCAGCCTCGGTGGGCGCCGGGTGATGCACGATCAGGAGCACACCGCCCGGGGCTACCGCGTTGAGCAGGGCGTGCTCGGCCCGGTGGTCGTCGGTGCGGAGGAGCGCGGGGTACTGCGCCGAGACCAGGTCGAAGGATGCCGGCGGCAGCGCCGCCTCAACGAGGCCGGCATGCAGCCAGCGCACCTCGACGCCGCGCTGATCGGCTTCGCGGGCGGCACGGTCCAGCGCAACCTGCGAGACATCCAGCGCGGTCACATCCCAGCCCTCTTCGGCCAGCCAGAGGGCATCGGCGCCCTCGCCGCAGCCGACATCGAGCACCCGGCCAGGCCGGAGCCCGTTCGTCTCGCTCAGCAGCACGGCGTTGGGCTTCCCGCTCCAGAGCCTGTCCCGGTCGGCGTATCGCTCGTCCCACAGCGCCTGCACCGCGTCCCGGTCCTGCGGAGTGTGGACGGTGTCGTCGGGCGTGTGATCCATGTCAGCAGCCTGCATCGTCGGGGCGCCGGCACACAATCGGGTTGCTAAACCGGCAACTACAGAGGATCCGGCGGGAACAGCCGATCAGCGTCGCGAGTCGGAACTCGGGCGCAGCCGGATGAGGCGCTGCGAGCCGTCCTCGTCCAGCTCGACGAGCTTGTCCCGCGAGGAGAGGAAGTCGGTGAACGAGCGGAAGCCGAGCGGCTTCTCGTTGAAGGACGGGTCCATCCGGCGCATCTGGTTCTTCACCGTTCCCGTGTTCAGCCACTCGTCGGCGTCGCCCTTGGCGTGACCGATCTGCAGGGCGCGCACGAGAAGCTCGGTCGCGAGGGTCTGCGGGTCGATGTCGTCGGCCGGTTCCGGCTCATCGAACTGGGAATCCTCGGTGTGGGAGAACATCGGAATCGTCGTGAACTTGCGAGCCTTGCTGGCCGTCGGTTCCGGTTCCACCTCCACGGGCTCTGCAGCCTTCCGGCCCGAGCCGCGCTTCGGGGCGGGCGCCGGTTCGGCAGCCTCGCTGGCGATGACCTTCTCGATGCCGGGCAGGGAGTCGTAGTCCTCGAACTCGTCGCAGGCGGCCGCGAGGGAGGTGCTCGTGGAGCCGGCGACGCCGATGCCAACCACGAAGCGGCCGAGCCGCTTGGACTTCTGGGCGAGCGCGATGTAATCCGAGTCGCCGGCGATGATGATCACGTGGGTGAGGTCGGGCAGCCGGAAGAGGTCTTCGACTACGTCGACGGCCAGGCGGATGTCCGCGCCGTTCTTGGTGCCGCGGGTGGTGGTGGTGAACAGCTGGGTGAGGTCCACGGCGCGGGACATCAGCTGGCGCTGGTAGCTCGCGTTGACCGGAACCGACCAGTCGGCGTAGGCACGGTTCACCACGAGGGTGCCGAACGAGGCAGCGAAGTCGATGATGGCGTTGAAGTCGACCGTGGCGGCGGCGAGGCGGGCGGCGATCTCGGGGTCGGCATCCCTGCTGGTGCGGTCGAAGTTGCGGATGCCGTCGCGCTGGAACGCGTTGCGGCCGTGCAGCTGCTGGTAACGCGAGATGACGATGTTGTCGAAGTCGATGTACAGGCCGACGCGGGCGTCGTTCGGTTCAGTCATGGTGAGCTCCTTAGCCACAGGCGGAAGACTCAATAGCGATCCGGTGCTTCCAGTCTGGTCCGAGCGGTGCGGCCAGAGCAACTCGGGGCTGTGCTGAGTCAGTCCGTCCGGGTCATGTCGCCGGTCGCCGGAGTCGATCCCCGCCAGCGGTAGCGCAGCAGAACCGCGCCGTTCTCCGACGCCGCCTCGGCCGTGACCAGCTCGAGGGATGCGGGTGGTCCGTCGTCGGTGAACAGACGTTTGCCGGCACCGACGACGATCGGGTACACCCACAGGTTCAACTGGTCGATCAGGCCCTCCGCGACGAGGGTGCGCGCGAAGTCGATGCTGCCGATCACGTGGATCTCCCGGTGCCGCTCGCGCAGGGCCGCCACCTCGGCCACGAGATCGCGGCCGAGCAGGTGCGAGTCCCGCCAACCAAGCGCCGGTGTGCCCCGGGACGCGACGTACTTGGGGATCGCGTCGAACTTGAGCGCGATCTCCGACTCGCCGCCCTCGAGCTGATTCGGCCAGTACCCCGCGAAGATGTCGTAGGTTCGACGGCCCAGCAGCAGGGCATCCATCGCCTGAATCCCCGCCGAGACCTGAGCGCCGACGGTGCCATCGATCAGGGGCGCCTGCCAGCCGGCGAAGGCGAAGCCGCCATCGGTGTCCTCCTCGGGCCCGCCGGGCGCCTGGGAGACCCCGTCGAGGGTGCTGAAGAGATCAAGGTGGATACGACCGGCCACGAAGGGCTCCTTCCGTTGGCACCATCTCACGCAGTGCTTCCGTCCGGCATGGTAGCCCGCGTGGCAACATGGTGCCATGGAACGAGTGCTGGGAATCGGCGGATACTTCATGCGGGCGGCCGACCCCGCGGCCCTGAGTGCGTGGTACCGGGACTGTCTGGGCCTGGATTCCGGTGAGAACGGGCTGTGGCGCCAGGCCCCGGGGCCGACGGTGTTCGCAACCTTCGAGCCCGAGACCGACTACTTCGGGCGTCGGGCCCAGCAGGCCATGCTCAATTTCCGGGTGCGCGACCTGGACGCGATGCTGGCGCAATTGCGGGCCGGGGGAGCGGATGTGGCCGACGAGACCGAGGACATGGACGGTGTCGGTCGTTTCGGCTGGGTGACCGATCCCGAGGGCAACCGGGTGGAATTGTGGCAGCCGGTCTAACCACATCCTGCAGGCATCTGAGGACGCACCCGACGTCGGGTGCGTTCCGCTCATGCCGGTACGGCAATAGGCTTGAAAGCGGTCCGCCTCGCTGCGCTGCGGGAGTCGCGGGCATCCTTCAGATCTATAGTTCCGCATTCAGGAGAACCCATGACCGAATCTGCCCCCGTTGATCCCACCTCGACTGACGCGTGGAAGCAGCTCGCGAGCATCGCCGACGGCTTTTCTCCCGACCTGCGCGGGTGGTTCGCCACCGACGCTGAGCGAGCCGCTCGGTACACCTTTCAGGCGGCCGACCTCACGATCGACCTGTCGAAGAACCTCCTGACCGACGAGATCCTCACCCAGCTCCTGCAGCTCGCCAAGGACGTCGACGTTTCGGGGCGCTTCAACGCCATGATCGCCGGCGAGCACATCAACGTCACCGAAGACCGTGCGGTTCTGCACACGGCGCTCCGCCGCCCGAAGGACGGCACTGACCTCGTGCCGCCGACCGGTTTCGTCGTCGACGGCCAGGACGTCGACGCCGACGTGCACGCCACGCTCGACAAGGTCTACGCCTTCGCCGAGAAGGTGCGCTCCGGCGCGTGGACCGGTGTGACCGGCAAGCCGATCACGACCGTCGTCAACATCGGGATCGGCGGGTCCGACCTCGGCCCCGTCATGGTCTACGAGGCCCTGAAGCCGTACGTCAAGGCCGGCCTCGAGGTGCGCTTCGTGTCCAACATCGACCCCAACGACGTCTACGAGAAGACGGCGGGCCTGGACCCGGAGACCACGCTCTTCATCGTCGCCTCCAAGACCTTCGGCACACTCGAAACGCTCACGAATGCCCGCCTGGCCCGTGAGTGGCTGTGGAACGAACTCCTCAGCGCTGGCGCGATCGACGATGTCGAGGCCGCCCGCACTGGCGCCGTCGCCAAGCACTTCGTGGCCGTGTCGACCGCTCTCGACAAGGTCGCCGCCTTCGGGATCGACCCGGAGAACGCTTTCGGCTTCTGGGACTGGGTGGGTGGCCGGTTCTCGGTCGACTCCGCCATCGGCACCTCCGTTGTCATCGCTATCGGCCCCGACAACTGGCGCGAATTCCTGTCGGGCTTCCACGCTCTCGACGAGCACATGCGAACCGCTCCGCTCGAGCAGAACGTGCCCGTGCTGATGGGTCTCCTGAACGTCTGGTACACCAACTTCCTCAAGGCGCAGAGCCACGCCGTACTGCCCTACGCCCAGTACCTCCACCGTTTTCCGGCCTACCTGCAGCAGCTCACGATGGAATCGAACGGCAAGAGTGTGCGCTGGGATGGCTCACCCGTCACGACCGACACCGGTGAGATCTTCTGGGGCGAACCGGGCACCAACGGCCAGCACGCCTTCTACCAGCTCATCCACCAGGGCACCCGTCTGGTGCCGGCCGACTTCATCGCGGTCGCGAACCCCGCTCATCCGTTGAAGGACGAGGCTGCTGACAAGCCCGGCCAGGATGTGCACGCCCTGTTCATGGCGAACTACTTCGCGCAGACCAAGGCGCTCGCGTTCGGCAAGACCGTTGACGAGGTGCGCGCCGAAGGCACCAAGGAGTCTGTCGTGCCGGCCCGCGCCTTCGCCGGCAACCGTCCGACCACGTCGATTCTCGCGCCGGCCCTCACGCCGAGCGTGGTGGGACAGCTCATCGCGCTCTACGAGCACATCGTGTTCGTGGAGGGCACCATCTGGGGCATCGACTCGTTCGACCAGTGGGGTGTCGAACTCGGCAAGCAGCTGGCAGTCCAGATCGCTCCCGCAGTCGAGGGCGACGCCGAGACGCTGCAGTCCCAGGACTCGTCGACCAAGTCGCTGATCGCCAAGTACCTCGAACTGCGCAACTGATTCACCCAGCCGGGGCGGCTGCTTGGCCGCCCCGGCTCGCAATACGCGTCAGCCGATCCGCTCGGCCAGGGCCACGATGATTCCCTCCGGGCCGCGCACGTAGGCCATTTTCCAGACGCCCTCGTACTGGCCGATGCCGCCGACCAGCCCGTACCCGTCCGCGGCCAGCCGGTCCACCAGCGCTTGCAGGTCGTCGACCTCGAAAGACAGGCTGCGAAGCCCGAGCTCGTTGGCCATGGCGTCGGGGGATCCCGGGACGGGGTCCGGTCGCACGAAGCTGGAGAGCTCTACCGTGGTCCCTCCGCCAGGCGCCTTGAGCATCACGATCTCCGTCCGGGAGTCGGGTATCGCGATGACGGTGTCGATGAACTCGCCCTCGACGAAGGTGCGTCCCTCGACCTCGAGACCGAGCCCCACGAAGAAGGCGGTGACCGTGTCAAGGTCCCGAACGGTGACACCAACGTGATCGAACCGCGTGATTCGTGCCATGTGAACTGCCTCCAAGGTTCGTGACATGCGGACGAACGGAATCTACCTCGAATTCAAGACGCACAATAACGTTTGAGGCAGACTGGTCGCGTGAGCGGAAACCGGTGGGTGCTGCACGTCGACCTTGACCAGTTCATCGCGGCCGTCGAGGTGCTGCGGCGGCCGGAGCTCGCGGGCAAGCCCATCATCGTCGGCGGTCGGGGCGATCCCACGGAACGCGCCGTGGTGTCGACAGCATCCTACGAAGCCAGGACGTTCGGCGTGGGTTCCGGGATGCCGCTGCGCATAGCGGCCAGAAAGGTGCCCGACGCCGTGATCCTGCCCGTCGATCATGAGGCATACCTCGAGGCGTCGGACACGGTGATGGCAACCCTGCGTGCGCAACCAGGCGCCACCGTGCAGGTGCTGGGCTGGGATGAAGCCTTCATCGGCATCGAAACGGAGAATCCGGAAGAGTACGCCCGGCACGTACAGAAAGCCGTTCTGGGGCGAACTCAGCTGCACTGCAGCGTGGGCATCGGCGACACCCTGGTGAGGGCCAAGGTCGCCACCGGATTCGGCAAGCCGGCCGGCGTCTTCCGGCTCACGGCGGGCAACTGGCTCGAGGTCATGGGCACTCGGCCCACCAGGGACCTGTGGGGCGTGGGAGCCAAAGTGTCGGGCCGGCTGGCCAAACTCGGCATCACAACGGTCGCCGAACTCGCCGCATCCGACCCCCAAGACCTGGTCCCGGAATTCGGACCCAAGATGGGGCTCTGGTACGCGGAGCTCGGTCGCGGGGACGGCGCCAGCGTCGTGGATGACACCCCGTGGGTCGCTCGCGGACATAGCCGGGAGACCACTTTCCAGAGCGACCTGGTCGACCCCGCCCAGGTGGACGCCGCCATGAGGGAGCTGACGGCGCGTGTCCTCGAGGATGTTGTGGCCGAGGACCGGCCGGTCATTGGGCTGACCCTCAAGGTCCGTTACGCGCCGTTCGTCACCACCACCCGAGCGAGGAAGATTCCCGACACGTCTGACGGCGACGAGATCCTGGCGCGGGTCTTGGACCTCGCCACCGAGATCGAAGCGGGCCGTCCCATCCGGCTGCTGGGCCTCCGGGCCGAAATGGCGATGCCCGACGAAGCCCGAAAGGGTCATACGCCGACGCGCGGCGGTTGGTGACGGGAGGCGGGCACGTGATGCGATGCACGACTCCACCCGGATTGGACTAGACGAATACGGCAAGCTCGTCACTGCTCAGTGGGCGGTCTGCATAGACCAAGCGAATCGCTGACGGGTCCGGGTTGCCACGGTCCATGCCGCGCCAGGCTAGTTGAAGACCCGCCCGTTCGGCTGCGCGGCGGGAGCCCTCGTTGTGTTCGAGAAGCAAGGCGACATGTGGAAGCTCACTTCCGAGTGATGCGGTAGCTGCACGCGCAGCCGCCACAATCTCTTGTGCATAGCCTTGCCCCCACGCGGTAGGCGCAAGCCTGTAATAGAGGTTCCACGCGCGTTCGCCGCGCAGACTTGGGCCTCCTATGCCTATGAGGAGATTGGTCTCGCGGTTTCGCGCGACCCACACATCCAGCCCGTTCTCGGCCCATCCGGCGAGGTAATTCTCGAGCAACTTCTCGGTCTGCACACGCTCGATGTGTCTGCCGGAAGGGAGATGTTTCCACACACGTGGATCGGCGTGAAGATCGAATAATTCGGCGATATCAGCGTCCACCGGGGTGGTAAGAACGAGGCGTTTGGTCATAGTCGGTGAGAAGTCATGCTTGGCGGTCACAACATCCATTCTTGCTCGCCCTTATTACGGCGCTGCTCGCGTCCCCAGGGCTTTGTATGCCTTGGCGACGGTACCAGGGGCAACGTCGAGGTCTTTTCGCAAGCTGCTGGTCCGAGGGTTCCACCGTCAAATACCTCAGCGCTGGCGAAGGCCGCATCTGTAGGCAGTATTTCGACGAGGGCCGCCGGGCAGCCATCGAACGTGACCGGAAATGCAGAAGGTTCCAATCCCCGGGAGAAGTTGACCTCAACCCGGTAGCAGGTGAATACCTGTAATGGGCCGTTGTAGTCCCCACCGTCACCGGTTGGAACATCGGGTCGAGGTCCGGAAGCGCTCCAACGCTCGCCCTGGAGGGACTGGAGGTGACCGGCCGGTTGAGTCGCTGGCGACTGATAGAGGGCCAGGCTCAGTGGGACTTCGAAAGCCGAGATTTGTCTCCACAGCGTGCCGTCGATTGCATCTGTCCGGGCCGCCGCTTGCAATATCGATGAGTGACTCATGTTTTGACTCCGGCGCTATCGACTGTTTGCCCGATTAGCCGCACGAGCCCGCCTCAAGAACCAACCATCCCCCTGGGAGATGAGTGGCCTCGGCATAATCTTTTTCTCCTCCTTCGAAGCGGACACGGTCAGTCGACGATTCCGTCTCGACCCAGTCAGAGCCGGGGAGATCAGTAGAGAGGCCTTCGGCGTCATCCACCCATTTCCGTAGTGCTTCGCGAGCACTGGACTCGCCAACCGCCCCTTCAGCGACGGCAGATGACATTGTCCAGCATTCGCGGTCCTGAGAGCTCGATATATTGCTTCCGGGTGTTTTCGCGCAACCGCTGAGCAGCACGAGAGCAACGCTGAGGGCGCCTAGCGTGCTGACTGCTTTGAATTTCATGGTCACCCCCGGAATCAGGAAACAGTACCGCCGAGCGCGCTTTCCGACCACCCTCCACACGGGGGTGGCGAAGCCGACGACGCAGCGGCTCGCCAAGAAATTCATTGGCTTCGAGAGCGGTATGCGCTCGACCGCAGACCGCAGACCGCAGACCGCAGCCCGAGAAACTGGCAGTGGTCCAGTGCACCCGTCGAAATCCAGGATGTGTCCGAACTAGCGGGCAGGTGTCCGACTGGGATGTCAGGTAGGAAGTGTGCCCCCAGGCAGATTCGAACTGCCGCCCCTGCCTCCGGAGGGCAGTGCTCTATCCCCTGAGCTATGGGGGCCCAGGAACCTCTAGGTTAGCATCCCTGGGCCAGCGCTTTTGCGCCGTGGCGACCCCCGTCGTTACCGGGATCGATCAGAACGGGGGAGGATCTTCGGTGACCGGCCTAGATGCGGGCTCTGCTGCCGGCGGCGGTGGTACAGGCGGGGCCGTCGCACGGGCCAAGTCACCTGATTCGCCTCTGGAGTCGGGTGTGTTGGTGTATTTCTTGCCGCCGGGGCTGGTCCAGGTCAGGGCGCCGCCGGGCCCTTGTTGGGTGGTGAAGCTGGATTGGTGTTTGAGGCGGTGGCAGCCTTTGCAGAGGCAGACGAGGTTGTCGACGTGAGTTTTACCGCCGGTGTTCCAGGCTTGGGTGTGGTCGATCTCACTCAACGTGGCCCGCCGATTGCACCCGATGCCCTGGCAGGTTTCATCCCGGATCTCCACGTACCGGCGCATGTCCGCTGGCGGCGCGTACTGCTCGCTTCCGACGCTGAGCCGGGCCCCGGTCTCGGGGTGGGTGAGGATGCGGGTCCAACTGGTCGCCGTTCCCGCGATCCGCCGGGCCGTCTCCGGGTCGATCGGCCCGTACCCTTCGAGGATCGCGGGTTCGTCGCTGCGGCCTAGCAACGTCAGCGCCGGGACGGTGATGTGCACGGTGCCGCGTATACCGTGCCCACGCCCGCCCGGACCAACCCCGTCCAGGAGCAGATCCCGGTAGGCGTCGGCCCGCCGCTGGTCCTTGGTGCGGTGCTGCTCCGGCTCCTCCGCCCCGCCGTCCGCGGCACCGGGTGCGTCATGGGCCGCGTTGTCGTCCGTGTCGAGGTCGGCGGCGATCCGGCTGAGCCGGTCATACGCGGCCTGCGCCTCGTCCGCCTTGAGGTAGGCGTTCAGCCACGCCATCCCGTCGGCGTCGGGCCGGAACACCACCCGCCGGGTCGCGAAGCCGGCGTCGGCGCGTTCCTGCAGCGGGACCGGGTGCATCCGCTCCCGGATCCGGAGAGCGGCCTTGGCGAACTGGGTCGAGGTACGCTTTTCGGCCGCCCCCAGCACCGCCGCTTCGAACCGGGGCAGCACCTCCTCGGGCAGGTTCACCGTGAGTTCGAGCATCTTCAGTGCGTGCCCCCAGGTGATCCGGCCCGCCGTCAGCGACTGGTGGAACGCGGGCAGGTCACCGGCCAGCCGGGTGGCGTCGAAGATCATGCTGCCGGCGGTGTTCGCCCGTACCCGCAACACCATCGCCGCCTCGGCCGCCATGGTGCGTCGGGCGAGCTCGTCGTCGTCCCAGGCCGGGCCGTGCGCGGCGGTGTCCGGGTCGTTGTGGCCGGACTCGATCGGGTCGCCGCGCAGCCCGGCGAGGATGCGGGGTTGGTGACCGAGCCGGTCCAGTTCGGCGAGCAGGCGGACCCGTTCGGCGTAACAGCCGGCGAGGGCTTTCTCATTCTCGATCAGCGGGTCGATGACCGTGCTGATCGCCTGCGCGACGAGATCCGCGATCGGATCCACGGCGGCATCGGGGGCGTCGTTGGGGGTGTCTTCGGGTGTGGCATCTGAGGTGGCCATACGCCTATAGAACCATGCACCACTGACACTCCCGATCCCAGTGAATCACTGGTGGAGAACCCGAAAAGCACCCACCTGTGGAGGAGTGGCAGCCCGGCAAGACTCAGCGAAAGAGCGTCCGAATCGCCAGCCGAGCGCGGCGAACTTAAAGGTTGCCGAGCACCGTGGCGAGGATGGGCTCGGCGTCGCCGGGCTCGACCAGGGTGGGGTCGGTGACGGTCACCCAGTATCCGCGAGTGAAGACCTGCGCGGTGGTGGTCTCGGCGCTGAAGTAACCCTCAACGTCGGGAGCGCTGCCGTAGGTGGGAACGATCTCGCCGGTGGCGAGCGCTTGGTCCTTGAGAGTGTTGGTAAGCGATTCGTTCGGCATGGCCAGCGCCACTTCGAAGGTCTCACCGCTGGACTGGTTGAGCCAGCCGCAGGAGATGCCGCTGTAGGTGGCGGCGGTCACGGCGTAGTCGCTGGTGGCGGCATACTCCGGGTCGACGCCGAGGTTGGGGTTGATCGCATACACGTCATCGGGGGAGAGCAGCTGCTCGCAGGTCTTGTCCACGGCGGTACCGGCCGGCGGCACGACGGGCTCCGGCGTGGCGGTCTCGGTCGGCTCCGCGGTAGCCGTGGCCGTTGGCTCCGCCGTCGCGGTGGCGCTGGGAGCGACGGACGCGGTGGGCTCGGCGCTGGATTCCGGTGCGCAGCCGGCCAGGCCGATGAGTGCGAGCGTGGCGCCGGTGAGGGCGAGGCCGGTGCGGATGCTGCGGCGGGCGACGAGCGAGGTCGAGCTGGAGTGGGTCACGCGTTGACCTTATCAACTGGGGCGCCGGGTAGGATTGTTCGCCGTGACCCCTGCCGAACTTTCCCAGTCCCTGCTCGACCTCGTCAACTCCCTGGTCGAGCGCCGACGTGGCGAGGGTGCGGAGATCGCCGACCTCGGTCTGAGCGTCGCCGATATGTCTCTCGAGCGCCCCCGCAACCGCGACCACGGTGACTGGGCCTCGAGCGTCGCAATGAAGATCGCCAAGCCGCTCGGCACCAACCCGCGCGCCGTGGCGGCCGAGCTCGTCACGGGCCTCGAAGCCATGCCCGAGGTCGCCTCCGTCGAGGTCGCCGGCCCCGGCTTCATCAACATCCGCCTCGAGGCATCCGCCGCCGGCGCCCTCGCACAGACCATCGTCAACGCCGGCACCGTCTACGGCACCGGCCACATGTACGACGGCATCAAGATCAACCTCGAGTTCGTCTCCGCCAACCCCACCGGCCCCATCCACATGGGCGGCGTGCGCTGGGCCGCGGTGGGCGACAGCCTCGCCCGCGTGCTCAAGGCCGAGGGCGCGGATGTGACGCGCGAGTACTACTTCAACGACCACGGCTCGCAGATCGACCGGTTCGCCCGCAGCGTGCTGGCCGCCTACCTCGGCGAGCCCACCCCGGAAGACGGTTACGGCGGAGCGTACATCGGCGACATCGCCGACAAGGTCGTCGAGATCCACGACGGTGACATTTCCGTCCTGCCCCGCGACGAGCAGCAGGAGATCTTCCGCTCCATCGGCGTCGACCTCATGTTCACCGAGATCAAGGAGAAGCTGCACGGCTTCGGCGTCGACTTCGACGTCTTCTTCCACGAGGACTCCCTGCACGAGTCGGGCGCCGTCGAACGCGCCATCGCCCGGCTGCGCGAGCTCGGCCACATTTTCGAGGCGGATGGCGCCATCTGGCTGCGCACCACCACCTTCGGTGACGACCGCGACCGCGTCATCATCCGCTCCAACGGCGAACCGGCGTACATCTCCGGCGACCTGGGCTACTACCTGAACAAGCGCGAGCGCGGCTTCGACCAGAACCTGATCATGCTCGGCGCCGACCACCACGGTTACATCGGCCGCATGATGGCCATGGTCGAGGCGTTCGGTGACGTGCCCGGGGTGAACCTGCAGATCCTCATCGGCCAGATGGTCAACCTGCTCAAGGGCGGCGAGCCCGTACGCATGTCCAAGCGTGCCGGCACCATCGTCACCCTCGACGACCTCGTCGACGCTGTCGGCGTGGACGCCGGCCGCTACTCCCTGGTGCGTTCCTCCAGCGACTCGCAGCTCGACATCGACCTCGACCTACTCGGCAAGCGCACCAACGAGAACCCGGTGTTCTACGTGCAGTACGCCCACGCCCGCACCAGCTCCGTCGGCCGCAATGCCGCCGACTCCGGGGTGGACCGCAGCGCGTTCGCCCCCGAACTGCTCACCCACGACAGCGAATCCGCCCTGCTCGGTGTGCTGCAGGAGTACCCGCGGGTCGTTGCCCAGGCCGCCGAGCTGCGGGAGCCGCACCGGATCGCCCGCTACATCGAAGAGGTCGCCGGCTACTACCACCGCTGGTACGACAACTGCCGGGTCATCCCGCTCGGCGAGGAGCCGGTGACCGACCTGCACCGCACCCGGCTGTGGCTGAACGACGCCACCGGCCAGGTCATCCGCAACGGCCTTGGCCTGCTCGGCGTCAGCGCGCCCGAGCGGATGTAGGGATGGCCCGGCGTCGCCGCGGCCGCGGCCTCATTGTCACCGGTGTGCTGGTTGTCGCGCTGGTCGGCGTCTTCTTCATCGCGGATGCGGTGCTGCGCAGCTACGCGCAGAATCGGGCGCAGGCGGAGATCGCCGAACGCCTGCCCGCGAACGTCACCGGCGACGTCGCCGTCGCCATCGGCGGTTTCTCCGTCATCGGCCAGTACCTGACCGGTTCGTTCGACCAGGTGGACCTGACCGCACCCGAGCTCACCATCGATGGCGCGACCGCCGCCGTGCACATCCGCGCCACCGGCGTGCCCGTGGACACTACCCAGCCGATCGGGCAGGTCGACGGCACCCTCGACCTCGACGAGGCCGCACTCAACACACTGCTGCAGGCCAGCCACGAGCAGGACACGTCCGACTCCGGCGGTCCGATCCAGGCCGGCGCCACCGAGCTGAAACTCGGGGCCGGCGAAGTCACCTACGCCGGTTCCGTCAGCGTGTTCGGCTTCGAGCTGGGCTACCAGGCCACCGCCGCGCCATCCACCACCGCCGACTCCCTCGTGCTCACTGCCACCGGCGCCGAAGTCAGCAGCGGCGTCGGCACCCTCGACGCCAGCGGCCTGCTGCAGCTGATCCTCGGGGAGAAGCCGGTCAGCATCTGCGTGGCCCAATACCTGCCGCAGGGCGTCACACTCACCGGTGTGGACGTCACGGCGGAGCGCGCACGCATTAAGCTGGAGTCGAGCACATTGATGCTCACCGAACAGTCGCTCACCACCATGGGCACCTGTTCGCCCGCTTGATTCGGCGCGCGCAACTCGCAGTCGCTAGAATTCCGGTAGCTTTCCGCGCCGTTTCGGCGCGTCTCTTCGCTGGCTTCAGGGACC
Source organism: Cryobacterium sp. AP23 (assembly GCF_054075385.1). Lineage (NCBI taxonomy): Bacteria > Bacillati > Actinomycetota > Actinomycetes > Micrococcales > Microbacteriaceae > Cryobacterium > Cryobacterium sp. AP23. The sequence goes on from NZ_CM133415.1 coordinate 3,826,366, forward strand.
AATCCGGGTTCGCTCGCCACTTCGTGAGACACCCACTTGACTCCTGTGAGGTTTTCACCCGTGGCCCATAATCCACTCGCCCCCGAGTGGCTCAGCCCCCCAGCTGATGCCAACATGCTCACCGACGGCCTCTGGCCTGCCTCGGCGCACCGCGCCGACGACGGCGCCATCACGATCGGCGGCGTCAGCGCAACCGACCTCGCGGCCCGCTTCGGCACCCCCCTCTACGTGGTCGACGAGACGGATGTGCGCACCCGCGCTGTCGAACTGCGCAACGCGTTCGACACCGAGTTCGCCCGCATCGGCACCACCGTGCGCGTCTATTACGCCGCCAAGGCGTTCCTCTCCACCGAGATCGCCCGCTGGATGGTGGACGCCGGCCTCAACATCGACGTCTGCAGTGGAGGCGAACTCGCCGTGGCTCTCGCCGCGGGCGTCACCCCCGGCCGGATCGGCTTCCACGGCAACAACAAGTCGCTCGCGGAGATCGACGAAGCCACCCGCGTGGGCGTCGGCACCATCATCATCGACAGCCCGATCGAGATCGCACGCGTCGCAGCCGCCGCCGTGCGTCACGGTGTCGTGCAGCGGGTGCGCCTGCGCGTGAACAGCGGCGTGCACGCGCACACCCACGAGTTCCTCGCCACCTCGCACGAGGACCAGAAGTTCGGCGTCGTCTTTGAGGACGCCCCCGCGCTGGTCGCGGCGATCCGCGCCGAGCAGGGCCTGGAGTTCCTCGGCCTGCACTGCCACATCGGCTCGCAGATCTTCGGCGTGGACGGGTTCGCCGAATCGGCCGCACGACTGCTCAACCTGCACACCGAACTCCTCACCGGCGGTCCCGTGCCCGAGCTCAACCTCGGCGGCGGCTTCGGCATCGCGTACACCAGCGTCGATGACCCCACCCCGGTGGGCCGATTGGCGGCGGGCCTGGCCGACATCGTGGCCGCCGAATGCACGACCCGCGGCATCCCCGTGCCCGTGATCGCCATCGAACCCGGCCGCGTCATCGTCGGCCCGGCCGGCGTCACCCTGTACGAAGTGGGCACCACCAAGCCCGTGCGCATCGGCGATAACACCCGGCTGTACGTGAGCGTCGACGGCGGCATGAGCGACAACGCCCGACCCGCGCTCTACGGCGCCGAGTTCTCGGTGCGTCTGGCCGACCGGGTGTCGGATGCCGACGCCGCGCTTGTGCGCATCGCCGGCAAGCACTGCGAAAGCGGCGACATCGTCGTCGACGCCGACTACCTGCCCGGGGACGTTGCGCCCGGGGATTTGCTGATGGTGCCGGCCACCGGCGCGTATTGCTGGTCGCTGGCGAGCAACTACAACTATCTGGGGCGGCCGGCTGTTGTAGCGGTGGCGGATGGCGAGGCCAGGGTCATCATTCGGGGGGAGACGATTGAGGACTTGCTCGCGAGGGATGCGGGCGTTGAGAGATCGGCTCACGGTGTCTCGACAAGCTCGACCAGCGGTGGGGGTTCGACCAGTACGACTAGCGAAGATGTTAAGGAAACCACCCGATGATCGAATACCGCAATCTGCGCGTCGCCCTGCTCGGCGGTGGTTCGGTCGGAGCCCAGGTGGCCCGCCTGCTGCTCGAGCACCGCGACGAGCTCGCCAACCGGGTGGGCGCGAGCCTCGAGCTTGTCGGAATCCTGGTGCGCGACCTCGACGCCCCGCGCACCGTCGACCTGCCCAAGGACCTGCTGACCACCGACGCCGACGCGCTCATCCTCGGCGCCGACATCGTGATCGAGCTGATGGGCGGCATCGAGCCGGCCCGCAGCTACATCCTGCAGGCCATCAACTCCGGCGCCGACGTCGTCACCGCCAACAAGGCGCTGCTCGCCCAGCACGGCGCCGAGCTGTTCGAGGCCGCCGACCAGGTCGGCGCCCAGCTCAACTACGAGGCCGCCGTCGCCGGCGCCATCCCGATCGTGCGCCCGCTGCGCGACAGCCTTGCGGGGGACCGGGTCAACCGCATCCTCGGCATCGTGAACGGCACCACCAACTTCATCCTCGACCGCATGGACTCGGCCGGCGACACCCTCGAAGAGGCCCTCGCCACCGCCACCGAGCTCGGCTACGCCGAAGCCGACCCCACCGCGGACATCGAGGGTTACGACGCCGCGCAGAAGGCCGCGCTGCTGGCCAGCCTCGCCTTCCACACCAACGTGCCGATCGAGAAGGTCTACCGTGAGGGCATCACCGGCGTCACCCAGCAGCAGATCGAATCCGCCCGCAAGGCCGGCTACGTGGTGAAGCTGCTCGCCATCTGCGAACGCCTCACCGACCCGGAGACCGGCGTCGAGGGCGTCTCCGCCCGCGTCTACCCGGCGATGGTGCACAACAGCCACCCGCTCGCGGTGGTGCACGGCGCCAACAACGCCGTCTTCGTCGAGGCCGAGGCCGCCGGTCCGCTGATGTTCTACGGCGCCGGCGCCGGGGGAGTGCAGACCGCATCCGCCGTGCTCGGTGACGTCGTCTCGGTGGCCCGCCGCCACGTCGTCGGCGGCCCCGGATTCGCCGCGTCGATCCACGCCGACCTGCCGGTGCTGGAAATCGGCAAGGTCACCACCCGGTACGCGGTCATCCTCGAGGTCACCGACGAACCGGGCGTTCTCGCCACGATTGCCGGAGTGTTCAGCAAAAACCATGTTTCGCTCGCGCTCGTTGAACAGTCGATGACGCCCGCAGAGCCCGGAACTGCCAGTAACGAGCCCGTCTCAGGCACAGCTACCCTTGTCATTGGAACGCACGAGGCCACGGAGGCTGCGCTTGCCGCGACCGTGATCGACCTTGCCGCCAACAGTGTCGTCACCAAAGTCGCATCCGTATTAAGAGTTGAAGGAGTCTGATGTCCAGCGAACGAGAGACCGGTCAGCACCAGATGGTCAAGACCCAGTCCCGTCAGTGGCGCGGTGTGTTGCGCGAGTACGCCAACCGGCTGAACATCAGCGACGCCACCCCGATCATCACCCTCGGTGAGGGCGGAACCCCCCTGATCCCCGCCGCCGCGCTGTCCGCGCGCACCGGCGCCAAGGTCTGGGTCAAGTACGAGGGCATGAACCCCACCGGGTCGTTCAAGGACCGCGGCATGACGATGGCGATCTCCAAGGCCGTCGAAGACGGCGCCAAGGCCGTCATCTGCGCCTCCACCGGCAACACCTCGGCATCCGCCGCCGCCTACGCCACCCACGCCGGCATCAAGGCCGTCGTGCTGGTGCCGGAGGGCAAGATTGCCATGGGCAAGCTCAGCCAGGCCATCGCGCACAACGCGCAGCTGCTGCAGGTGCAGGGCAACTTCGACGACTGCCTCGACATCGCCCGCGACCTGGCCAAGAACTACCCGGTGCACCTGGTCAACTCGGTCAACCCCGACCGCATCGAGGGCCAGAAGACCGCCGCGTTCGAGGTCGTCGAAGTTCTCGAAGACGCACCGGACTTCCACATCGTGCCCGTCGGCAACGCCGGCAACTACACCGCGTACTTCCGCGGCTACAGCGAAGAACTCGCCCGCGGCGCCACCACCAAGCTGCCGCGGATGTTCGGATTCCAGGCCGCCGGCAGCGCCCCGATCGTGCTCGGCCACCGCGTCGAGCACCCCGAGACCATCGCCAGCGCCATCCGCATCGGCAACCCGGCCTCCTGGGACCTCGCCCTGACCGCACGCGAGGTGAGCGACGGATACTTCGGCGCCATCAGCGACGAGAAGATCCTCGAGGCCTACCGCATCCTCTCCGCCGAGGTGGGAATCTTCGTGGAGCCCGCCTCCGCGATCAGCGTCGCCGGCCTGCTCGAACGCTCCGACGCCGGTGAGATCCCCAAGGGCGCCACCGTGGTGCTCACCGTCACCGGCCATGGCCTGAAGGACCCGCAGTGGGCGCTCCGCACCGCCGACGGCTCCGACGTGAAGCCGACCATCGTGCCGGTCGACACCGCGGCCATCGCCGAGTTGCTGGGGCTGGGCCAGAAGTGACCACCGCGCTCCCCGTCGCGGGACGCAACGCCCTGGCCGGTCGATCGGTCGTCGTGAAGGTGCCCGCCACCACGGCGAACCTCGGCCCGGGCTTCGACACCCTCGGCCTCGCCCTCGCGCACTACGACCACCTGCAGGTCGAGGTGACGGACACGCCCGGCGTGTTCGTCGAGGTGCACGGAATCGGCGCCGGCGAGGTGCCCACCGACGAGAGCAACCTCGTGGTGCGTGCCATCGCCCACACCTTCAACGCGTACGGGATCCCGCTGCCGGGGCTCAAGCTGATCGCCGACAACAAGATCCCGCACGGCCGCGGCATGGGATCGTCCGGTGCCGCGATCGTGTCGGGCATCATGGCCGCCAAGGGCCTGCTCGACGGCATCGTCGACATCGACTCCGACGCGCTCCTGGTGCTCGCCACCGAGATGGAGGGGCACCCGGACAACGTGGCGCCCGCCCTCTTCGGCGGACTCACCATCGCCTGGATGCAGCCCGACGGCCCCCGGCACAAGAAGCTGATGGTGCACCGCGGCGTTTCGCCGATGGTGTTCGTGCCCGAGCACGTCATGTCCACCGCGCTGGCGCGCAGCCTGCAGCCCGAATCGGTCCCGCACGAGGACGCCGTCTTCAACCTGTCCCGGTCCGCCCTGCTCATCGCGGCCCTCATCCAGAGCCCGGAGCTGCTGCTCGTGGCCACGGAGGACAAGCTGCACCAGAACTACCGGGCAGCAGCCATGCCGGAGACCAACCGGCTGATCACGCTGCTCCGCGACAACGGCTTCGCGGCCGTCGTCTCGGGAGCCGGCCCGTCGATCCTGGTGCTGGCCAGTGACCCCGGCCAGCGTCTGGTCGCCGCCGACCTGGTGGCCGAGCACTCCGACACCCCGTGGCAGTCGCTGATGCTCGCCGTGGATTTCAAGGGCGCAACGGTCATCCGCACCGACGTCTGACCCGTCAGCTCTGAACCGTCAGCGCCGAGTGAAACCCTTTCCCGCAATGCGGGGGAGGGTTTTCTCATGCCAAGCGGCGGCGGCGCGCCTGCATGGCCGTCCGAACCTGCTAGAGTGGTTGCGCACCCGATAGAAACCGCCACTCGCGGATCTGTTCTCTGGTGTATTCCCTGTAACTCACTGCTACTGCGTCTTCGCGTGGCTGTGTGTGTTCACTCCAATCCGCCACTGTGTGGGATTGGATCACCCGCAGCGCACCGGCGCTGCACATCTTCTCTGGCCCGCTCGTAAGCGCCAGGGGAAAGGAAAAATACTTCGTGACAAACGTCAACCTCCACGCCGATGGCGTGGACATCTCTCGCCTCTCCACCCTTCGCGTTGCCGAGCTTCAGGCTCTGGCCGGCGAACTGGGCATCCAGGGCGCTTCCAAGCTTCGCAAGGGAGAACTCGTCGAGGCCATCACCGCGACCCAGTCCACCGCGACCCAGTCCACTGCGACCGAGTCCACCCCGGCCGAGCCGGCTGCCGCCGCAGCTGTCGTCGTCGACGCCCCCGTCGAGGTAGCGACCGAAGCTGCCGCTCCGGCCGTCGAGGCCGAGCCCGCCGCCGAGGCAGCCCCGAAGAAGCGGGTTTCCCGCCGGGTCACCACCGCCGCGTCCGCTCCGGCCGTCGCCCACGTCAACGCCGACGGTGAACTGGGCCTCGGCCTGATCCTCCCCGAGGCCGGCAGCAGCCGTCGCAAGACCACCGCGCCCACCACCTACGCCGGCGCCACCGCAGGCGACATCGTCGCGGATGCACCCGCCACCGAGAAGCCGGTTCGCCAGGCCCGCAAGCGCGCCAGCACCGCCACCATCACCGAGGCCGTCGCCGCCGCACTCGTCGCCGAGGCCGCAGCATCCGTCGTCGAGGCACCCGCTGCCACCCAGGCGCCTGCCGCCACCGAGCCCGCCACCGACGGCGCCGCCGGCAACACCCGCAACAACCGTCGCGGCGGCAACACCCGCAACGACAACCGCAGCGAGAACCGCAACGAAAGCCGCAACAACGGCCGTAACGGCGGACGCAACGGCGGCAACAACAACAACGCTGCCACCGCCCGCAACGCCTTCGACGCCCGCAGCCTGATCGACGCGCAGAACGCCGAAGACGGCTACGAGGCTCCCGCCGAGGTCGTCGACGCCGCACCGGTCGAGACCGACACCGTCGACGCCGAGAGCACCGAATCCCGCATCCAGCGCCCCGAGGGCGTCGTGCGTGCCGAGCGCAACGAGCGCGGCGGACGCCAGCGCAACCAGCGCGGCGCCCGGGCCGAGCAGACCGAGCAGGCCGCCGAGCCGACCGAGCAGGTCGAGGCAGCCGAGCAGGCCGAGCCGACCGAGCAGAACGACATCACCACTGCCGACACCGAGCAGTCCGACCAGCCCCGCCAGGGCCGCAACCGCAACCGCAGCCGCGGCGGCGACCGCAACCAGGGCGACCGTGGCCAGGACCGTGCCCAGGGCGACCGTGCCCAGGGCGACCGCGCGCAGGGCGACCGTGGCCAGCAGGCCGGCGACGACCGCGCCGCAGCCGAGCGTGGCGACGACCGCCAGCAGAACCAGCGCCAGGCCGGCAACCGCGGCCAGGGCCAGGACCGCCAGCAGCAGGATCGCCAGCAGAGCGACCGCGCCCAGCAGGAGCGTCAGGGCCAGGACCGCAACCAGGGTCTGGACCGCAACTCCGGCCCCGAGGACGAGCTGAACGGCCGCAACAACCGCAGCCGTTTCCGCGACCGCAAGCGTCGCGGCGCCACCAGCAACGACGACTTCGAGCCCGAACTGACCGACGATGACGTGCTCATCCCGGTCGCCGGCATCCTCGACGTTCTCGACAATTACGCCTTCGTGCGCACTTCCGGCTACCTGCCCGGTGCCAGCGACGTCTACGTCTCGCTCGGCCAGGTCAAGAAGTACAACCTGCGCAAGGGTGACGCTGTCGTCGGCTCGATCCGTCAGCCGCACGAGGGCGACCAGAGCGGCCGCCAGAAGTACAACGCGATCGTCAAGGTCGACTCCATCAACGGCCTGACCGTTGAGGAAGCCGCCACCCGCGTCGAGTTCCAGAAGCTCACCCCGCTCTACCCGCAGGAGCGTCTGCGCCTCGAGACCGAGCCGGGCAAGCTGACCCAGCGCATCATCGACCTCGTCGCCCCGATCGGCAAGGGCCAGCGCGGCCTGATCGTCGCGCCGCCCAAGGCCGGCAAGACCATCGTGATGCAGCAGATCGCCAACGCCATCGCCACGAACAACCCCGAGGTCCACCTCATGGTCGTCCTGGTCGACGAGCGCCCCGAAGAGGTCACCGACATGCAGCGCACGGTGAAGGGTGAGGTCATCGCCTCCACCTTCGACCGTCCCGCCGAGGACCACACCACGGTCGCCGAGCTCGCCATCGAGCGTGCCAAGCGTCTCGTCGAGCTGGGCCACGACGTGGTCGTGCTGCTCGACTCGATCACCCGTCTGGGCCGCGCCTACAACCTGACGGCCCCGCCGTCGGGTCGTATCCTCTCCGGTGGAGTGGACGCATCCGCGCTGTACCCGCCCAAGCGTTTCTTCGGTGCTGCCCGCAACATCGAGAACGGTGGCTCGCTCACCATCCTCGCCTCCGCGCTGGTGGAGACCGGGTCCAAGATGGACGAGGTCATCTTCGAGGAGTTCAAGGGCACCGGCAACATGGAGCTGCGCCTGTCGCGCCACCTGGCCGACAAGCGCATCTTCCCGGCCGTCGACGTCAACGCATCCGGCACCCGCCGCGAAGAAATGCTGATGAGCGCCGATGAGGTCAAGATCACCTGGAAGCTGCGCCGCGCACTGGCCGGACTCGAGCAGCAGCAGGCGCTCGAGGTCATCCTGGGCCGGCTGAAGGAGACCTCGTCCAACGTCGAGTTCCTGATGCAGGTTCAGAAGTCGATGCCGACCCCGAACGGGTCAGACAAGGATCACTGATGTTCGAGTCTGTCCTGACTCTGCAGGCTGAGCACGACGAGCTGCAGTCCCAGCTGGCGGACCCGGAGTTGCACGCGAACCCCGCCCGTTCCAAAAAGGTCAACCGTCGTTACGCCGAGCTCAGCCGCATCATCGCGGCCTGGAACGAGTGGAAAGAGATTGGCGACAATCTCGAAGCCGCCCGGGAACTCGCCGACGAGGATGATTCCTTCGCCGACGAGATCCCCGGGCTCACGGACCAGCTGGAGGACGCGGCCGAAAAGCTGCGCCGCCTGCTGATCCCGCGCGACCCGCTGGATGCCCGCGACGTGATCATGGAGATCAAGATGGGGGAGGGCGGTGCGGAATCCGCGCTGTTCGCCGCCGACCTCCTGCGCATGTACCTGCACTACGCAGAGTCCAAGCGCTGGAAAACCGAGATCATCGAGCAGACCACGAGCGACCTCGGCGGCATCAAGGACATCCAGTTGGCCATCAAGGGCAACTCGGCCGACCCCGCCGAAGGCGTCTGGGCGCACCTGAAGTACGAGGGTGGTGTGCACCGCGTTCAGCGGGTGCCGGCCACCGAGTCGCAGGGACGCATCCACACCTCGGCGGCGGGCGTTCTCGTCTTCCCCGAGGTCGATGAGCCCGAAGAGGTCGAGCTGCACCCGAACGACCTCAAGATCGACGTCTACCGCTCAAGCGGCCCCGGTGGCCAGTCCGTCAACACAACGGACTCCGCCGTGCGCATCACCCACCTCCCCACCGGGATCGTGGTAGCCATGCAGAACGAGAAGAGCCAGCTGCAGAACAAGGAAGCGGGTATGCGGGTCCTTCGCGCCCGCGTCCTCGCCCGGCAGCAGGAAGAGATCGACGAGGCCGCCTCGCTGGTGCGCAAGGGCCAGATCCGCACCATGGACCGGTCAGAGCGCATCCGCACGTACAACTTCCCGGAGAATCGGATCGCGGACCACCGCACCGGCTACAAGGCGTACAACCTGGACACCGTGATGAACGGCGCCCTGGATGCCGTCATCGACTCCTGCATCACCGCCGACGAGGCCACCCGCCTCGCCGAGATCGGCGACCACGACTAGCTCGTGACCCGCACGACGAGGCGCTCCAGCTCAGGCTGGGGCGCCTCTTCTCGTTGGCTAGGCTGTTGGTCATGCCCGGGCTCACCTTCGTCACCGCCGACCCGGGCTCGCCCGCTGCCGCCGCCTTGCTACGGGAGTACTACACCGACATCGTCGGCCGGTACTACGGCCGGGCCGCGCTGGCCGCCGAGGTCGACACCGCGATGGGGGATGAACCGAGTGACGACCTGCAGGCCCACACCGGGGTGCTCCTGCTCGGCGTGGTTGACGGCGTCGCGGTCGCCTGCGGGGGAGTGCGCTACATCGACGCCACCACCGGGGAGCTCACCCGGATCTATGTGGCGTCCGGGGCCCGCGGCAGCGGTGCCGGAGCCGCGCTCATCGGCCGGCTCGAAGAGCTCGCGGTCGACGCAGGTCGCCGGACGCTCCGCCTCACCGTGCGCAGCGACCTCGTCGAAGCCATCCGGTTGTACCGCCGGCTCGGCTACGTCGACGTGCCCCCGTTCACCACCGACCCCTATGCCGACCACTGGCTCGCGAAGGAGCTGACCTGACATGGTGTCCATCACCGCAGTTCTCGGCATGGCGCTGGTCGCGCTGGGCATGGTCCTCACGCCGGGTCCCAACATGATCTACCTGGTCTCCCGCAGCATCGGGCAGGGCTGGCGCGCCGGCATGGTGTCCCTGGCCGGCACATTCGTCGGCTTCCTGGTCTACATGACCATGGCCAACCTCGGGCTGGCCGCAGTGTTCCTGGTGGTGCCGTGGCTCTACACCGTGGTCAAACTCGCCGGTGCCGCCTACCTGATCTACCTCGCCTGGAAGACCCTGAAGCCGGGCGGGCTGTCCCTGTTCGAGGCCCGCGACCTTCCCCGCGATTCCCGGCGCAAGCTCTTCCGCATGGGTTTGATCACCAACCTGCTCAACCCCAAGGCCGCGATCATGTACCTGGCCCTCATCCCGCAGTTCGTGAACCCGGCACACGGCAACGTCCTGCTTCAGGGCTTCATCCTCGGCGGAGTGCAGATCACGGTGAGCATCATCGTGAACGCCGCCATCGTTCTCGCCGCCGGCGGCATCGCGGTGTTCCTCGGACGGCGTCCGGCCTGGGTGACCGCACAGCGCTGGATCACCGGCACCCTGCTGGGCGCGGTGGGCGTCAAGCTCGCGCTCGACGCCCCCGCACCGGCGGCATAACCGGCGTCGGCCGGCGCCTACTTGAGCAGGTCGGAGTGGTGGATCGCCGCCACGTCGGGGTGCGCGCGCATGCGGCTCTTCAGCGAGTTCTCACCGTAGGTGGTGAAGATCGGGTTCTCCGGGTCAATCGTGATGCCCGGGGCGTGCAGTTCGTCCGGCAGGGTGAGCACCGGGATGGTGGCGTCCAGCGCGGGGCTGTAGAAGAACGGGATCGAGATGCGGTCGTCACCGATCAGCGGGGAGATCACCCGGTGCACGGTGGCCTTGAGGTAGCCATCCGTGGCCACCTCGAGCAGTTCGCCGATGTTCACCACGAACGCGCCGTCCAGCGGGGGAGCGTCGATCCACTCGCCGTCCTTCTCCACCTGCAGGCCACCCTTGCCGGGCTCCACGAAGAGCAGGGTGAGCACGCCGGAGTCCTTGTGGGCGCCGACACCCTGCCGCGGGGTGGGGTCCGACTTGCCGGGGTAGCGCACGATCTTGATCAGCGTGGACGGCTTCTGGGCGAAGGCCTCGTCGAAGACGTGCTGGTCGGCCCCGAGGGAGAGGGCCCAGGCCTGCATCAGCCGGAGGGCGACGTCGTTGAGTTCCTCACGCCACTGGGTCATGACCTCTTCCAGTGCGGGCAGGTTCTCGGGCCACTGGTTGGGACCCTCGAGACGCAGATAGTCGGCGTCGTCGGGGCCGAGGTCGAGGGCGGGCCGCTCCGGTCCGATGTCGATCTGCTCGCGCCAGTCCACCTTGCCCTGGGTGAGTTCCCCGCCCACGCGGGTGTAGCCGCGGAAGTGCGGGCTCTGCAGGTTCTCGATGGCCATCTTGTCGTCTTCGGGCAGGTTGAAGAAGGCCCGCGATGTGGTCATCACCCGCTCGATCAGTTCTGCCGGAACGCCGTGCCCGGTGAGGTAGAAGAACCCGTACTCGTGGGTGACCTCGCGCAGTTCGGTTCGGAACGCCTCGGCTTCGTCGCCGCCGGCATCGAGCCTGGACAGGTCCAGGATCGGAAGGGACAGGGCGGCGGGCTTGGCAGCGGCGGGGGAAGTTGTCATGACAACTATTCTGCCAAACTCCGGCCGCAAACCCGGAGTATTACAGCGGATTGCCGGGGTCGAAGATCCTGCGCGTCAGCATCCCCGGGGATGCCCGGGGTCGCAGGAAGCGTCGGAATGGGACGGTCAGGCCGTGGTTTTCAGCAGGAGGCGGGCGGCCTTGATGTCTTCGGCCGTGCCCGGCTGGGCCCGCGCAGGGATGCCCAGCAGGATCGACCGCGGCGGGGCGTCCTTCGTGACGACAGCGTTGGCCCCCACCGTGCTCCACGCGCCGAGCGTGATCGGGCCGAGGATCTTGGCGCCGGCGCCCACGGTCACGCCGTCCTGGAGGGTGGGGTGGCGCTGGGCGCCCGGCACGATCCCGTGGCGGCTCTTCCCGCCGAGCGTGACCCCGTGGTACAGCATCACGTCGTCGCCGACGACGGCGGTCTCACCGATCACGACACCCATGCCGTGGTCGATGAACAGGCGGCGCCCGATGCTCGCACCGGGGTGGATTTCCACCCCGGTGAGGAAGCGGGCGAACTGCGAGAGCAGCCGGGCCGGCAGGCGGTACCCGTGCGACCACAGCATGTGCGTGACCCGGTAGGCCCAGACGGCGTGCACTCCGCTGTAGGCGAGCACGACCTCCACCTTGCTGTGCGCGGCAGGGTCGTGCCTCTCTGCCATCGCGATGTCCTCGCGAATGCGGGCGAACACTCCCATGCCGGGTACCTGTCTGTTGAATCTCGGGTGATGAATGCTTAGTCGACGAGGTCTTCGTAGAGCACCGTGCTGATGTACCGCTCGCCGAAGCCGGGCACGATCACGACGATGGTCTTGCCGGCGTTCTCGGGCAGCTTGGCCTGCTCGAGGGCGGCCCAGACCGCGGCGCCGCCGGAGATGCCGGCCAGGATGCCTTCCTGGGTGCCGAGGGCGCGAGCGGTGGCGATCGAGTCGGCCAGGGTCACATCGGTGACCTCGTCGTAGATGTGCGTGTCGAGCACCGACGGCACGAAGTTGGCGCCGATTCCCTGGATCTTGTGCGGGCCGGGGGCGCCGCCGTTGAGGATAGGTGAGTCCTTGGGCTCGACGCCGACGATGCGGATCGCGGGCTTCCGCTCTTTGAGCAGCTGGCCGGCGCCGGTGATGGTGCCGCCGGTGCCGATGCCGGCGACCAGGAGGTCGACGGCTCCGTCGGTGTCGTCCCAGATCTCCACACCGGTGGTGGCCTTGTGAATGGCAGGGTTGGCCGGGTTGTCGAACTGGCGGGCCCAGATCGCACCGGGCGTGGCCGCCGCGATCTCCTTGGCCTTCTCGACCGCTCCGCGCATGCCGTCGGGGCCCGGGGTGAGCACCAGCTCGGCGCCGTAGGCGCGCAGGAGGATCTTGCGCTCCTTACTCATGGTCTCGGGCATCGCGAGGATGACCTTGTAACCGCGGGCGGCGCCCACGAGCGCGAGGGCGATGCCGGTGTTGCCGCTGGTGCCCTCGACGATGGTGCCGCCGGGCTTCAGCTCGCCGGACTTCTCGGCGGCGTCGACGATCGCCACGCCGATGCGGTCCTTGACGCTGCTGGACGGGTTGTAGAACTCAAGCTTGGCGAGCACCGTTGCCGTGGAATCGCCGGGCAGGCGGTTGAGCTTCACCAGCGGGGTGTTGCCGACGGTTTCGGTAATGTCTGAGTAGATCCGTGCGGACATCGGTAGACCTTTCCTGCGGGCTCATCAGGGAGCCTCGTGTTTCTGCGGACGAGCCGCTGGGGTGGGTAACGCCGTAACGGGGAGCTCTGCAGTATGCCTCGTTCAGCCTAGAGCCCTGACGATACTCAGGGAGGTGCGTAAGATTTCACTTTGTGACAGCTCCCAGCAACACCCCAGCTTCTTCGTTCGATGAGTCGGCCCGCGAGCCGTCTGCGGAGCCGGCGACGGTGGACCGGACCCGCGCCGACGCGATCGCCCGGCTCACCCACGCGGGCATCGAAGACGCCGAGGTGGATGCCGATCTGCTCATCGGCCACGTGCTGGGCACGAGCCGCGGGCAGGTCCAGGCCGCCGCGATCATGGGCACCGTCCTCTCCGCAGCCGACACGACGGCGATCGCCGCGCTGCTCGAGCGCCGCGAGAAGCGCGAACCGCTCCAGCACATCACCGGGCGGGCACCGTTCCGTTCCCTGGAGTTGAACGTGGGCCCAGGGGTCTTCGTGCCGCGCCCCGAGACCGAGGGAGTCGCCCAGCTGGCGATCGACGCGCTGCGTTCCATGGCCGACCCCGAACCCATCGGCGTCGACCTCGGCACGGGCAGCGGGGCGATCGCCCTGGCCCTGGCCACCGAGGTGCCGCACGCCCGCGTGTTCGCCTGCGAGAACTCGCCGGATGCCTTCCCCTGGACCAGCCGCAACTTCGCGGAGGTCGGGGCACCGAACTCCACCCTCGTCTTCGCCGACCTCGCCGACGCGTTCACTGAGCTGGACGGCACCGTCTCCGTCGTCGTCTCCAACCCGCCGTACATCCCCGCCGACGCCATCCCGCGCGACCCCGAGGTGCGCCTGTTCGATCCCGCCGCCGCCCTGTTCGGGGGCGAAGACGGCCTCGACGTGGTGCGCCTGGTGTCACAGACCGGCCTGCGCCTGCTGCGGGCCGGGGGAGTGCTCATCATCGAGCACGGCGAGCTGCAGGGCGCCGAGATCCGTGACCTGCTCGACGCCGACGGCTGGCGGGCCACCGCCACCCACCGCGACCTCACCACCCGGGACCGCACCACTACCGCCCTGCGCCCGTGACCGCATCCATACGCCCCAGCGCCGCCGCCGCCGCGGGCCTGCGCCCGATGACGCCGGAAGAGCTCGAGGCCTGGCTCGTCACCAGCACCCTCGACTACGCCGAGGACCTTGAGCCGGCGGGACTGAGCCGGGCCGCGGCCGAGAGGAAAGCGGGGGAGTCCACCGCGCGCGAGTTCCCGGACGGCCTCCCCGCCCCCGGCCAGCACGTCTACGCGGTGACGGTCCCCGGTGAGCACGTCGGTGTGCTCTGGCTCGCGGCCGGACCGGCCGACGACCCCACCAACTGGTGGATTCTAGACATCCTGATCTTCGAAGCATTCCGCGGCCGCGGCCACGGCCGCCGGGCGATGCTGCTCGCCGAGACCGAGGCAGCCCGACTGGGTGCCGCCAAGATCACCCTGAACGTGTTCGCCCGCAACGCTGCCGCCCGAGCCCTCTACGCGTCCCTGGCCTACGAGCCCACCAAAATCTACTTGGAAAAGACGCTCTCCCTCCCGCGAGCCGTGAGTTGAGCCCCAAAAGTCCCGGGTTTTCGGGGCCCAGGTCACGGCTCGCGAGCGGGCGGCTCCCAGCCCTCACAGGTGGGCTGCAGTAGAATCAGGCGCGATGACACGTATCTATGACTGCTCGGTCGACGAGGAATACGCGACCGGCATGCGACTGGCACGCTCGGCGATCGGCCGCGGCGCGCTCGTCGTCATCCCCACCGACACCGTCTACGGCGTCGCCGCCGACGCCTTCAACCCCGACGCCGTGCAGAAGCTGCTGGAAGCCAAGGGTCGCGACCGGCAATCGCCGCCGCCCGTCCTTGTTCCCGGCATCCCCACCCTGGATGCCCTGGCCGAGAACGTGCCGCAGCCGGTGCGGGACCTCGTCGCCGCGTTCTGGCCCGGCGGGCTCACCGTCATCCTGACCGCCCAGCCGTCGTTGGTCTGGGACCTCGGCGAGACCAGGGGCACCGTCGCCCTGCGGATGCCGCGCAACCAGGTGGCCCTCGACCTCCTCGCCGAAACCGGCCCGCTCGCCGTCTCCAGCGCCAACACCACCGGGCTCCCGTCCGCCATCGACGTCATCGGCGCCGAGGACATGCTCGGCGTCAACGTCGCGGTCTACCTCGACGGGGGAGTGGCCGGCCTGGACTACGAAGCGATCGGAGACCGCCCCGGCGACACCTCCTCCACCATCATCGACGCGACCGGGTTCGACACCAACGGCGGCAAACTGGTGATCGTGCGCAACGGCGTCATCTCCCGTGCCGCCATCGAGGCCGTGATCGGGGAGGCGCTCGCCCCGGTAGCCGACCAATGACCCTGTTCGTCATCCTCGCCCTCGTATCGGCGGTGGTGACCTACCTGATGTCGCTGGTGGTGCTCAAGCTCACACACAAGTACCGGCTGTACCCCAAGATCCGCGAACGTGACGTGCACACCCGGCCCACCCCGCGGCTCGGCGGCATCGCGATGTTCTGCGGCATCCTTGTCGCCTTCGGGGTGTCCTACCTGGTGGCCTCCCAATTCGCGCCGCTCCGGCTGATCTTCGCCGACCCGCACCAGATCATGGCCATCCTCGGGGCCGCGCTGCTGATCGTGCTGCTGGGCGTCGCCGACGACATCTGGGACCTGGACTGGATGACCAAGCTCCTCGGTCAGTTCATCGCCGCCGGCCTGGTC
The DNA here is from genome assembly GCF_054075385.1 of Cryobacterium sp. AP23. Taxonomy (NCBI): domain Bacteria; kingdom Bacillati; phylum Actinomycetota; class Actinomycetes; order Micrococcales; family Microbacteriaceae; genus Cryobacterium; species Cryobacterium sp. AP23. The sequence goes on from NZ_CM133415.1 coordinate 3,842,041, forward strand.
GCCTGGCAGGGCGTGCAGGTCTTCTCGCTGCCCATCGGCGGTCTCACGGTGGGGTCGTCGTGGATGTCGATCGTGATCACGGTGATGGCCATCGTCATCGTGATGAACATGATCAACTTCATCGACGGCCTGGACGGCCTCGTCGCCGGGGTGGCGCTCATCGCCAACGGCGTGTTCTTCATCTACAGCTACCTGCTGGTGCGCGACACGTCGCCCACCAACTACTTCAACCTCGCCTCCCTCATCGCGGCGATCCTGGTGGGAGCCTGCGTGGGCTTCCTGCCGGTGAACTGGCGGCCGGCGAAGATGTTCATGGGCGATGCCGGCGCGCTGCTGGTGGGCCTGCTGATGGCCACCTCCGCCATCGCCATCACCGGTCAGGTTGACCCCACCTCGATCAACCGCGCCCAGCTGTTCCCGGCCTTCATCCCGTTGATCCTGCCGGTGGCGATCCTGATCATCCCGCTGCTCGACTTCGGGCTCGCCGTCTTCCGGCGGGTGCGGGCGGGCAAGTCCCCGTTCAGCGCCGACCGTAAGCACCTGCACCACCGCCTGCTCGACATGGGCCACTCCCACCTGCACGCCGTGCTGATCTTCTACGGCTGGACAGCGGCGGCCTCGGTCGGGTGCCTGCTCTACTACGTGCTGCCCGTGTTCCTCGGGCTGCCGAGCGGCTGGGCCACAGTCTTCCTGGTGACCGCCCTGGTCATCTGCACCATCGTGACGCTCGCGCCTCTGAGCCGCCGCAAGGCCATCGAGGCGGCCAGCCAGCTGGCGCCCGTCACGGCGGCCATCGGCACGGAGCCGAGCGCCGTACTCGACCCCCTCGACGAGGCGTCAGACGACGCCAAGGAGCACGCATGAGCACCAACACCCAGCCCACCTCCATCCCCGTCTTCCGGCAGGTTCTCGTCTACGGCGGCATCCTCGCCCTCGCGATCGCGGTGGTCGGCATGGTCGTCGGCGGGCTCACCGTCGGCGGCATCGGAGTGCTCAGCGCGTTGATCGGCACCCTGATGGCCGTGGTGTTCATGGGCATCACCGCCGCCAGCATTCTGTTGGCCAATCGTTACGCCGGCAACGAGAACTCCATCGGCGCGTTCTTCGGCATCGTGATGGGCGGCTGGCTGCTCAAGTTCATCGTCTTCCTGGTTCTGCTGATCCTGCTCAAGGACCAGCCCTGGATTCACCCGCTGGTGCTGTTCCTGAGCATCATCGCCGGTGTTATCGGGTCGCTCGTCGTCGACGCGATAGTGCTTTTCAAGAGCCGGATGCCCTACGCCAGCGACGTCGTGCTGCCGCCCGCGCCGCACGACGACTGAGGCTCACCTAACCCGCGACTCGCCGCACGGCCCAATCAGCCACTGAGCAGGCCGCACTCGATTCGTAAGCTGGGCTCGTTTATTGCTAGGGTTATGAGCGATTCACCCCGGACCGACGTTGCCCATGCTGGCGCGAAGACCGGCATCTATATTCGTCGTTGCGAGAGCAGAGCTCCACGCCCCGAAACAGGAGAAAGCGCTGCTAGAAACCGCCGTAAACCTGCTCGTTCCGCTCGCGTCTGACGACGGTGAGTTCCACGGTCCAACGATCAACGAGTTTTTCCCCGATGCGATCTTCTTCGCGAACACTCCGTTCGAGATGAACCGCATCATCCTCATCCGCTTCATTGCGGTTGCCGTGATGATGCTGCTCTTCTGGGCCGGAACCCGTCGCATGAAGATCGTCCCGACCCGCCTCCAGAGCCTGGTCGAAATGGGCCTGGACCTCGTGCGTGTCAACATCGCAGAGGACCTGCTCGGCAAGAAGGATGGCAAACGCTTCCTTCCGCTGATCACCACCATCTTCTTCATGGTGCTCTTCATGAACCTCACCGGGGTGATCCCGTTCCTGAACATCGCGGGAACCTCGGTCATCGGCGTTCCGCTGGTGCTCGCCCTGGTCGCGTACGGCGCGTTCCTCTACGCCGGCATCAAGAAGCACCCGGGCAAGTTCTTCCGCAACTCGCTCTTCCCGCCCGGAGTTCCCCCGGTGCTGTACATCATCGTCACGCCGATCGAGTTCGTCTCCACGTTCCTGATCCGCCCGGTCACGCTCACCCTGCGACTGCTGATGAACATGGTTGTCGGCCACCTCCTGCTGGTGCTGTTCTTCGCGGCGACCCAGTTCTTCTTCTTCACCGCGGACGGCGGCTTCAAGCTGTTCGGTGTCGGTACCCTCGCGTTCGGCTTCGTGTTCACATTGTTCGAACTCTTGGTGGCGACGCTGCAGGCGTACGTCTTCGCATTGCTCACCGCTGTCTACATCCAGCTCGCGCTGGCTGACGAGCACTAACCTCGTACCCGGCGATCGCCGGATACGTCACTACGGAAGGAAACACACGTGGACGCAGTTACCGTTCTCGCGGAAATCAACGGCAACATTGCCACCGTCGGCTACGGCCTCGCGGCTATCGGCCCGGCAATCGGCGTTGGTATCGTCGTGGGCAAGACCATCGAGGGTGTCGCACGTCAGCCTGAGCTGGCCGGCCGCCTGCAGGTGCTGATGTACATCGGTATCGCATTCACCGAGGCGCTTGCGTTCATCGGTATCGCTACGTACTTCATCTTCGTTTAGTCCTCTTTTCTACAACTAGTTAGGAGGCACGATGCTTCACTCAGTGATTGCAGCCGCCGCAGAAGCGGAAGAGACGGTCAACCCGCTCATTCCCGCGATCTACGACATCATTTGGTCGTCCTTCGTCTTCGTCGTCATTCTCTTCTTCTTCTGGAAGCTTGTGCTTCCACGGATGCAGAAGCTCCTCGACGACCGCGCAGAGGCCATTGAAGGAAACATCGCGAAGGCCGACGAAGCTCAGCGCAAGGCAGAGGCTGCTCTCGAGCAGTACACCGCCCAGCTCGCTGCAGCCCGCGTCGAGGCCGGTCAGATCCGCGAGCAGGCTCGCGCCGACGGTCAGCAGATCGTCGCCGAGCTTCGTGAGCAGGCGTCCTCGGACGCCGGCCGGATCCTGGCCACCGCCAAGACCCAGATCGAGGCAGAGCACCAGGCCGCCATCACCTCGCTTCGCAGCGAGGTCGGCACCCTGGCTCTCGACCTGGCCTCCGGTGTCATCGGTGAAAGCCTGAACGACGACGCGCGTGCAAGCGCCATCGTCGACAGGTTCCTCGCCGACATCGAGTCCTCCGAGAACACGGCCCCGTCGGCCGGAAAGCACTAGACACATGGGAAGCGCCACCAGAGAAGCCTTGGCCTCGTCGCGGACGGCCTTGGCCGCCCACGCCGACTCGGCCGATCTGGCGACGGGCGAAAGCCTGTTCGACGCCGGCCGGGTCATCGGCAACTCCTCTCAGCTGCTGGCCGCCATCGGCGACGCCTCGGCTGATGAGGCCGCCAAGACCGCCCTCGTCCGGGCGGTCTTCGCGCCGACCGTGACGCCGGTCGCACTCGAGTTGCTGCAGTCCGCTGCCGCAGCTCGGTGGTCGAACCACCAGGACCTGCTCGCAGGCATCGAAGCGCTCGGCCTCCGCGTCGTCGCAGCATCCGCCCCGGCGGACGTGTCGATCGACGCCGAGCTGTTCACCTTTGGTGCGGCGGTCTCGTCGGACGCCGAGCTCGAATTGGCGCTGACCAGCAAGCTCACCCCGGCTGTCGCCAAGGTGAGTCTCGTTGACGCCCTGCTGAAAGGCAAGGCGAGCGACCAGACGCTCACCATCGTGCGTCACCTCGTGCGGCAGCCCCGCGGACGCCGCATCGGCGAACTGCTCCGGGACGCGGCCACGATCGTCGCCGACCAGGCTGACTCCGTCATCGCCACTGTCACCTCCGCGACACCGTTGCAGAGCGCGCAGCTGGACCGGCTCGCCAAGACCCTGTCAGCCCGGTACGGACGTAACCTCACCATCAACCAGGTCATCGACGCATCCGTCGTCGGCGGCCTGAAAGTACAGATCGGCGATGACGTCATTGACGGCAGCATCGCCACCCGTCTCAAGGACTTGAGACTGCAGCTTGCTGGGTAACCTTCGGGTTCCCAGATCACACAAACCTCGAGACGGTAACGTGTCGAAAAGACAAAGCCTGTACTGCTGTACAGAAAAGGGAAGATGATGGCAGAACTAACGATCAGCCCCGATGAGATCCGCGACGCTCTCCAGGACTTCGTCAAGTCCTACGAGCCGAACAAGACCGCGACGACTGAGGTCGGCTACGTCACCACCGCGGGCGATGGCATCGCCCACGTTGAGGGTCTCCCCGGCGTCATGGCCAACGAGCTCATCAAGTTCGCCGATGGCACCCTGGGCCTCGCGCTGAACCTCGACGAAGACGAGATCGGTGTTGTCGTCCTCGGCGAGTTCGCCGGCATCGTGGAGGGCATGGAGGTGTACCGCACCGGCGAGGTGCTCTCCGTACCCGTCGGCGACGGCTACCTGGGCCGGGTCGTCGACCCGCTCGGCGCACCGATCGACGGTCTCGGCGAGATCAAGACCGACGGCCGCCGCGCCCTCGAGCTGCAGGCTCCCGGCGTCATGCACCGCAAGTCGGTCCACGAGCCGATGCAGACCGGCATCAAGGCCATCGACGCGATGATCCCGATCGGCCGTGGCCAGCGCCAGCTGATCATCGGTGACCGCCAGACCGGTAAGACCGCGATCGCGGTGGACACCATCATCAACCAGAAGGCCAACTGGGAGTCCGGCGACACCAACAAGCAGGTTCGCTGCATCTACGTCGCCATCGGCCAGAAGGGCTCCACCATCGCTTCGGTGAAGGGTGCGCTCGAGGATGCCGGAGCGATGGAGTACACCACCATCGTCGCCGCCCCCGCCTCCGACCCGGCCGGCTTCAAGTACCTGGCCCCGTATACCGGCTCGGCCATCGGCCAGCACTGGATGTACTCCGGCAAGCACGTCCTCATCATCTTCGATGACCTGTCCAAGCAGGCCGAGGCCTATCGTGCGGTGTCGCTGCTGCTGCGTCGCCCGCCGGGACGCGAAGCGTACCCCGGCGACGTGTTCTACCTGCACTCCCGCCTGCTCGAGCGTTGTGCCAAGCTCTCCGACGAGCTCGGCGCCGGCTCGATGACCGGCCTGCCGATCATCGAGACCAAGGCCAACGACGTTGCCGCCTACATTCCGACCAACGTGATCTCGATCACCGACGGCCAGATCTTCCTGCAGTCCGACCTCTTCAACGCCAACCAGCGCCCCGCTGTCGACGTGGGAATCTCGGTCTCCCGAGTTGGCGGTGACGCCCAGGTCAAGTCGATCAAGAAGGTCTCCGGTACCCTCAAGCTCGAACTGGCCCAGTACCGCTCGCTCGAGGCATTCTCGATGTTCGCATCGGACCTCGACCCGGCCAGCCGTCGCCAGCTTGCTCGTGGCGCCCGCCTGACCGAGCTGCTCAAGCAGCCGCAGTACTCCCCGTACCCGGTCGAGGACCAGGTCGTTTCGATCTGGGCCGGCACCAACGGCAAGCTCGACGAGGTTCCCCTCGAAGACATCCTGCGTTTCGAGCGCGAACTGCTCGACTACCTGGGCCGTAACACGGGCATTCTCACCACCCTGCGCGAAACCAACGTGCTCTCCGACGACACTGTCGCCGAGCTCACTGGCGCGGTCGACACCTTCAAGCGCGAATTCCAGACCGGTGAGGGCAAGGCACTCGCCTCCGTCGGCCGCGAAGAGTTCGTCGCGACCAAGGCGGAAGACGTCAACCAGGAAAAGATCGTCAAGCACAAGCGCTAGTCGCTTCACCCGGTTCGCGCCGCCAGCCGCGGCGCGAACCGGACCGCTTGACACCCACCGACACGACAGACAAGTAAGCACAGGAGACACATGGGAGCGCAACTTCGGGTCTACCGGCAGAAGATCAAATCTGCCCAGACGACCAAGAAGATCACTCGGGCCATGGAGCTGATCTCCGCCTCGCGCATCCAGAAGGCGCAGGCGAGGGTTGCTGCGTCCACCCCGTATTCGCGTGCGATCACACGGGCAGTTTCCGCGGTCGCCACGTACTCGAACATCGAGCACGTCCTGACCACCGAACCCGAGACCATCAACCGCGCAGCGGTCGTCATCTTCGCGTCCGACCGTGGCCTGGCCGGAGCGTTCAGCTCCCAGGTGCTCCGCGAGGCCGAGCAGCTCACCGAGCTGCTGCGCAGCCAGGGCAAGGACGTCGTCTATTACCTGGTCGGCCGCAAGGCGCTCGCGTACTTCAGCTTCCGCCGCCGCGTCTCGGAGCGATCCTGGACCGGCGCGACGGACCAGCCGCAGTTCGACACGGCCCAGGAAATCGGTGAGGCCCTCCTCGAGGCGTTCCTCCGCGAAGCCGACGACGGTGGCGTGGACGAAATTCACATCGTCTACAACCGCTTCGTGAGCATGGTCACCCAGGTTCCCGAGGTTGTCCGGTTGCTGCCGCTCGAGGTCGTCGAAGGCGAAGAAGCGCCCGAAGCGTCCGCCGTTCTGCCGCTCTACGAATTCGAGCCGGAGGCCGAGACTGTTCTCGACGCCCTGCTCCCGGTGTACATCGAAAGCCGCATCTTCAACGCCATGTTGCAGTCGGCCGCTTCGGAGCACGCCAGCCGTCAGAAGGCCATGAAGTCGGCCAGCGACAACGCAGACAAGCTCATCAAGGACTTCACGCGGCTGTCGAACAACGCGCGCCAGACCGAGATCACGCAGCAGATTTCCGAGATCGTGGGTGGAGCCGACGCGCTCTCATCCGCCAAGAACTAACCAGAGAAGAGAGAGTTATGACTGACACCGCAATCGCGCCAGTCCTCGAGGAGGGCACAGCCGGCGCTGTGGGCCGGATCGCACGCGTTACGGGACCCGTCGTGGACATTGAGTTCCCGCACGACTCGATCCCTGGAATGTACAACGCGCTCAAGACGACCATCGTCATTGGCGACGAGTCGACCGAGATCACCCTCGAGGTTGCCCTGCACCTCGGTGACGACCTCGTTCGCGCCATCGCCCTGAACCCCACCGACGGACTCGTCCGCGGCCAGGAGGTCCGGGACACCGGATCGCCCATCATGGTCCCGGTCGGAAACGTCACCAAGGGTCGCGTCTTCAACGTCATCGGCGAGGTGCTCAACGCCAAGCCCGGCGAGACCATCGAGATCACCGAACGCTGGCCCATCCACCGCAAGCCGCCGCCCTTCGACCAGCTGGAGTCCAAGACCCAGCTGTTCGAGACCGGCATCAAGGTCATCGACCTGCTGACGCCGTACGTGCTCGGTGGAAAGATCGGCCTCTTCGGTGGTGCCGGTGTCGGCAAGACCGTCCTGATCCAGGAAATGATCCAGCGCGTTGCGCAGGACCACGGTGGAGTGTCAGTGTTCGCCGGTGTCGGCGAGCGTACCCGTGAGGGCAACGACCTCATCGGCGAAATGGAAGAGGCCGGCGTCTTCGACAAGACCGCCCTCGTATTCGGCCAGATGGATGAGCCGCCGGGAACGCGACTGCGTGTCGCGCTCTCCGCGCTGACCATGGCGGAGTACTTCCGTGACGTCGCCAAGCAGGACGTGTTGCTCTTCATCGACAACATCTTCCGCTTCACCCAGGCCGGCTCGGAGGTGTCGACCCTGCTGGGCCGCATGCCCTCCGCCGTGGGTTACCAGCCGAACCTGGCCGACGAGATGGGCATCCTGCAGGAGCGCATCACGTCGACCCGTGGCCACTCGATCACCTCGCTCCAGGCCATCTACGTGCCTGCCGACGACTACACCGACCCGGCCCCGGCGACCACGTTCGCGCACCTCGACGCCACCACCGAGCTCTCGCGTGAGATCGCGTCGAAGGGCCTGTACCCGGCCGTCGACCCGCTCACCTCGTCCAGCCGTATCCTCGACCCCCGCTACCTGGGCGCCGATCACTACAACACGGCCGTTCGCGTGAAGGCGATCCTGCAGAAGAACAAGGAACTCCAGGAGATCATCGCGATCCTCGGTGTTGACGAGCTCTCTGAAGAAGACAAGGTGACCGTGGCCCGTGCCCGGCGCATCCAGCAGTTCCTGTCGCAGAACACCTACATGGCAAAGAAGTTCACGGGCGTCGAGGGTTCGACGGTGTCGCTCAAGGACACCATCGAGTCGTTCACGGCCATTGCCAACGGTGACTTCGACCACGTGTCCGAGCAGGCCTTCTTCAACGTCGGTGGCATCGGCGACGTCGAAGAGAAGTGGGCTCAGATCCAGAAGGAGAACGGCTAAGCATGGCTTCGGCTCCGCTTTCCGTGAGTGTCGTCTCGGCGGACCAGCAGGTCTGGTCCGGCGAGGCGACCATGGTCGTGGCACGCACCGTGGAAGGCGAGATCGGTATTCTCGCCGGCCACGAGCCGCTGCTGGCGATCCTCTCCAGCGGTGAGGTTCGGGTCACGCTCGCCGACGGAACCAAGGTCGTCGCCGAGGCGGCAGACGGTTTCCTCTCGGTCGAGAACGACACCATCACCATCGTGGCCCGCAAGGCCGCGCTCGTTTAGGACGTACTTGTTAGTGCTGAATTGTTAGTACTGTTACCGCCGTCGGAGACTAAACGCTCCGGCGGCGGTTTTCTGCCCCTGGAGCTGGACTCCCTGCGGTTTCCCGCCCTGACTGCCCGGCGCAACGTTCTCGTGCAGGCGTTGGCGGATCTGGCCGGCGACCCGGAGGCCACCGTCCGGGCCCTCAAGCTCGGCCGCACGCAGCTCGCCGAGGTGGACCGGAACGCTGCCCTGCGCTCCTCCGCGACGACCCCGGTCATCGACAGGTACACCGGTGTGCTCTACGACGCCCTGGATGCCGCGACGCTGTCCGCGGACGCCCGCGCCTTCGCCGGCCGGCACCTGCTGGTGCACTCCGCGTTGCTCGGGCCCGTCGGCGGCCTCGACCGGGTTCCCGCCTACCGGCTCTCGCACGACTCCCGGCTGCCGGGGCTGCCCCTCAAGAAGCACTGGGCCAGCGACGTATCCGCCGTACTGGAGACCTCCGAGGGGCTGCTCCTGGACCTCCGCTCGGAAGGGTACGTGTCGCTCGGTCCCGCCGCTGACCACGCGGAGCGGTACTTCCTGCGGGTCGTGACCGAGGGCGCCGACGGGCAGACGCGCGCGCTCAATCACTTCAACAAGAAATCCAAAGGGGAGTTCACCCGCGCCTTGCTCGAAAACGGCCAGGTTTTCGCCTCCGTCGACCAGCTGCTCGGCTGGGCAGACGCTGCCGGCCTGACCCTCCGACCCGGTGCCGCCGGTGAACTGGAACTCGTCGTTTCCGGGCACTGACCTTTTTGCATCGTCGGGCTCCTAGGATGAACTCGTGCAGAGACAACGAGTAACGGTCACCGTCACCGGCGCCGGAGGCAACATCGGCTACGCGCTGATGTTCCGGATCGCGTCCGGGCAGCTGCTCGGCAACCATGTCCCGGTGGCCCTGCGATTACTGGAGATCCCCAGCGGACTCCGCGCCGCCGAAGGCAGTGCGTTCGAGCTGCAGGACAGCGCGTTCCCGCTGCTCGACGACGTACGGGTGACGGATGATCCGGCGCAGGCCTTCGACGGAACCAACGTCGCGATCCTGGTGGGCGCGAGGCCGCGCGGCCCCGGCCAGGAACGCGCCGACCTGCTCGAGGGCAACGCCCGCATCTTCGGCCCCCAGGGCGCCGCGATCAACGCCGGTGCCGCTGACGACGTGCGGGTGGTCGTGGTGGGCAACCCAGCCAACACCAACGCCTTCGTTGCCGCCAGCCACGCGCCCGACGTTCCCGCCGACCGCTTCACCGCCCTCACCCGGCTCGACCACAACCGGGCGGTCGCCCAGCTCGCCGCCCACCTGTCCGTGCCGGTGACCTCGGTGCGGGGCGTCGCCATCTGGGGGAACCACTCCACGCTGCAGTACCCGGACGTGTCGCACGCCACCGTCGACGGGCGCCCGGTGCGGGACCTCGTCGACGAAGCCTGGCTGGTGGACGAATTCATCCCCCGGGTCGCCAACCGCGGGGCCGAGATCATCGCCGTGCGCGGCGCCTCCTCGATGGGCTCGGCAGCCAGCGCCGCCGTTGACCATGTCTACGACTGGGTCAACGGCACCGGCGACGACTGGACCAGCGCCGGCGTGGTGTCCGACGGGTCCTACGGGGTGCCTGAGGGCCTGGTGTCGTCCTACCCGGTGCGCTCCCTGGGCGGGCGCTGGGCGATCGAACCGGGCCTGGAGATCGACGCGTTCTCGCGGGCGCGGATCGACGCGTCGGTCGCAGAGCTCGCCGCCGAACGGGAGGCCGTCAGCGCGCTGGGCCTGCTCGGCCCGCGCTGACGACACCCGCCGGTTCCATTAGGCGGGCGTCGGCGCACGGTGGCAGCCGGCCACGTGGTCGTTCACCAGGCCGCTGGATTGCATCAGCGCGTACATCGTGGTGGGGCCGACGAACCGGTAGCCGCGCGAGCGGAGTTTCGTGCTGAGCGCGGTGGACTCGTCGGTGATCGCCGGCACGTCGGCCAGGCTGGGCAGCGGCAGCGGCCGCGGGGCGGGGGCGAAGCTCCAGATCAGCTCGGCGAGACTCTCGCCGAGCGCGAGGGTGGTGCGGGCGTTGTCGATTGTCGCGGTGATCTTGCCCCGGTGCCGGATGATCCGTTCGTCACCGAGCAGGCGCTCCACGTCCTCATCGGTGAACGCGGCCACCGCCGCGATGTCGAAGCCCGCGAACGCGGCCCGGAACGCCGGCCGGCGGCGCAGGATGGTGATCCAGGACAGCCCCGCCTGGAACCCCTCCAGGCAGAGCTTCTCGAACAGTGCCCGGTCTTCGCGGAGCGGCTGACCCCACTCCTCATCGTGGTAGCGCTGGTACTCGGCATCGTTGGCCGCCCAGCCGCAGCGGGGGAGCCCGTCGTCGCCGACGACCACCGAGACCCGCGCCGGCGCGGGAAGGTCAGTCATCCGACGTACTCGATGCGCTCGTGGCGCAGCAGCCACTGCTTGGTGGGGATGCCCTCGCCGGCGCTGAAGCCGGTGATCCGGCCGTTGGACGCGAGCACCCGGTGGCAGCCCACGAGAATGGGCGCCGGGTTCGCGCCTACGGCGCCGCCGATGGCCCGCCCCGCCCCGCTCTTCCCGATCGACCGGCCGAGCTCGCCGTAGGAGAGGTGGTCACCGAACGGGATCGCGGCCAGACCCAGCCAGACGCTGCGCTGGAACTCGGTGCCGCGGGACAGCCGTACGGGGACGTCGAAGGCAACCCGGTCGCCGGCGAAGTACTCCGTGAGTTGCTGTGCCGCCGACTGCAGGAGGGGGTTCGGGGCCTCCGGCAGGCCCTCGAACGGCAGGTGGCCGTTCCGGATGATGGCCAGCGACCAGATTTCGTCGTCGTCGCCGGTGAGTTCGAGTCCGCCGAGCGGGCTCGGCAGACGGATCAGGTTCGGGGGGAGGATGGCTGGGCTGCTCATACTGCGACTGTAGTCGGCGGCACGATGCGCATCCGGCGGGTTTCGGACACGGGAATGTTCCGTCCGATCGGGGGCTGTGGAGGAGGGGCGAAAGGTCGTCATCCGGGCGCGTCGGAGGAATAGCATTGTGAAATGGCTCAGATCGACTATCGCACTCTCGGCAACTCAGGTCTCGTCGTTTCGACGATCGGGCTCGGCTGCAACAACTTCGGCCGAACGGGCACCACCACCGAAGGCCAGGACGGCACGTCGCAGGTGATCGACGCGGCGATCGACGCCGGCGTCACGCTGTTCGACACCGCGGACATCTACGGCGCCGAACGGGGCCTCAGCGAGACCCTGATGGGACACGCCCTGCGCGGCAAGCGGGAGAAGATCGTGCTCGCCACCAAGTTCGGGATGGACATGGGCGGAGCCAACGGCCCCGACTGGGACGCGCGCGGCTCGCGCCGGTACATCCGCCTGGCCGTCGAGGCCTCCCTCACCCGCCTGCAGACGGACTGGATCGACCTGTACCAGTTGCACCGGCCCGACCCGAACACGCCCATCGAGGAGACCCTCTCGGTGCTGGACGATCTCATCCGCGAGGGCAAGATCCGCTACATCGGCCACTCGAACCTCGCCGGCTGGCAGATCGCCGAGGCCGAGTTCACCGCGAGAATGGCAGGGCATCCGGCCTTCATCTCCGCGCAGAACGAGTACAGCCTGCTGGTGCGAGACGCCGAGGACGAGGTGATCCCGGCCGTGAACGCGTACGGCCTGGGTTTCCTGCCGTTCTTCCCGCTCTACAACGGCCTGTTCACCGGTAAGTTCACCCGCGCCGGCGGCCCGGCGGACAGCCGGATCATGATGGTGCGCCGGCACCTGCTCGACGACGCCCCCTGGGACACCATCGAGCGTTACCAGCAGTTCTGCGACGACCGCGGCGTGACCATGCTCGCGGCCACCCTCGCCTGGCTGCTGGCCCAGCCCGGCCTGACCAGCGTGATCGCCGGCGCCACCAAGCCGGAGCAGATCCTGCAGAACGCCGACGCCGCCACCAGCTGGCGCCCCACGAGCGACGACGTCGCCTATATCTCAGCGTTGTTCGCCTGATGCTCTGGACACTGCTCGTCCGCTACCTCCGGCCGCACTGGCGGTTGCTGGTCGCCGTCATCGTGTTCCAGCTGGCCCAGTCGATCGCGTCGCTGTACCTGCCGGCGCTGAACGCCGACATCATCGATGAGGGTGTGGCCACGGGCGACACCGGCTACATCCTCCGCACCGGCGGGATGATGCTGCTGATCACGCTCGGCCAGATCATCTGCGCCATCATCGCCGTCTACTTCGGCGCCAAGGCGGCCATGGCGCTGGGCCGTGACCTGCGCGGCGCCGTCTTCACCCGGGTGGGTGAATTCTCCGAGCAGGAGGTCAGCCGGTTCGGCGCCCCGTCGCTGATCACCCGCTCCACCAATGACGTGCAGCAGGTGCAGATGCTGGTGCTGACCACCTGCACCCTGCTGGTCTCCGCGCCCATCCTCTGCATCGGCGGCATCATCATGGCGATGCGGCAGGACCTCGAATTGTCTTGGCTGATCGCGGTCAGCGTCCCCGTTCTCCTCATCGGCGTCGGGCTCATCATCGTGCGGATGGTTCCGCTGTTCCGGGTGATGCAGGTGCGCATCGACACCGTCAACCGGGTGCTGCGGGAGCAGCTCACCGGCATCCGCGTGATCCGCGCGTTCGTGCGGGAAGACGTCGAAACCGCTCGCTTCGGCCAGGCCAACACCGACGTCACCCAGACCGCCCTGCAGGCCGGGCGGCTGATGGCGCTGATGTTCCCCGTCGTGATGCTGGTGCTCAACGTCTCCAGCGTCGCCGTGATCTGGTTCGGCGCGTTCCGCATCGAGGACGGGTCCATGCAGGTGGGCACCCTGATCGCGTTCCTCAGCTACCTGATGCAGATCCTGATGGCCGTGATGATGGCTACCTTCATGGCGGTGATGATCCCGCGGGCCACCGTGTCCGCCGACCGGATCGGCGAGGTGCTCGACACCGCGTCCAGCGTGGTCCCGCCGGCGAGCCCGGTGAACCAGACCACCGGCCACGGCGAACTCGAGTTGCGCGGGGTGGGCTTCGCCTACCCGGGGGCGGAGCAGCCGGTGCTCAGCGATATCAGCTTCGTGGCCAGGCCCGGCTTCACCACAGCCATCATCGGCAGCACCGGCTCGGGCAAGACCACCCTGGTCAACCTGCTGCCCCGCCTGTTCGACGCCACCAGCGGCACCGTGCTCTTCGACGGCGTCGACGTGCGGGAGCTCAACCCCGACCTGCTCTGGGGCCACATCGGCCTGGTGCCGCAGAAGCCGTACCTGTTCTCCGGCACCGTGCGCAGCAACCTGCTCTACGGCAAACCGGATGCCACCGAGGCCGAGATCTGGCAGGCGCTCGAGACCGCCCAGGCGCGGGACTTCGTCGAGAAGCTCGACGGCGGCCTCGACGCTGCGATCTCGCAGGGCGGCACGAATGTGTCCGGCGGGCAGCGGCAGCGGCTCGCGATCGCCAGGGCGCTGGTGAAACGGCCGGAGCTGTACATCTTCGACGACTCCTTCTCGGCGCTCGACCTCGCCACGGATGCCCGCCTGCGGGCGGCCCTGGCCGAGGACGTCACCGACGCGACCATGATCATCGTCGCCCAGCGGGTCTCCACCATCATCGACGCCGACCAGATCCTCGTCATCGAGGACGGCCGGATCGTGGCCAGCGGCTCCCACGAGCAGCTCCTGGCAACGTCGTCGACCTACCAGGAAATCACGGCATCCCAGCTGGCAGCGGAGGCCACCTCATGAGCGACACCGACGACGACGTCAAGGTCCCGGCCCGGCCCCCGCGCGGCGGCGGGCCCTTCGGCGGCATGAACGTGCCGGCGGAGAAGGCGATGAACTTCTCCGTCAGCGCCAAGCGGCTGCTCGGCAAGTTGCGCCCCGAGCGGGTCTGGCTGGCGCTGGTCCTCGTCCTCGCCGTGATCAGCGTCACCTTCTCGGTGATCGGACCGCGCCTGCTCGGCGAGGGCACCAACCTGATCTTCTCGGGCATCGTGAGCAAGGCCCTGCCGGCCGGGGCGACCCAGGCCGAGGTGATCGCCGGGCTGCGCGCATCCGGCGATACCGCGCAGGCGGACATGCTCAGCGCCATGACCCTCACCCCCGGCCTCGGCATCGACTTCGCGGCTCTCTCGTCGGTGTTGTTCTGGGTGTTGGCGCTGTACATCCTCGCGTCCGTCTTCAGCTGGCTGCAGGCCCTGGTGCTCAACGCCGTCGTGCAGCGCACCGTCTACCGGCTGCGCGAGGAGATCGAGGCGAAGATCAACCGGCTGCCGCTGGGGTACTTCGACACCGTCAAGCGCGGCGAACTGCTCAGCCGGGTCACGAATGACGTCGACAACATCTCGCAGAGCCTGCAGCAGTCGCTCAGCCAGGTGGTCACCTCACTGCTCACCGTGATCGGCGTCATCGTGATGATGCTGCTGCTCTCGCCGGTGCTGGCCGTGATCGCGCTGATCACCGTGCCGCTGACCCTGCTGACCACGGTCATGATCGCCAAGCGCTCGCAGAAGCTGTTCGTGGCGCAGTGGAAGCACACCGGCGAACTCAACGGCCAGATCGAGGAGACCTTCTCCGGCCACGCCCTGGTGAAGGTCTTCGGCCGGCAGAAGGAGGTGGAGCAGCGTTTCAGCGCCAAGAACGACGAGCTCTTCCAGGCCAGCTTCGGCGCCCAGTTCGTGAGCGGCATGATCATGCCGGCCATGACCTTCATCGGCAACCTGGTCTACGTGGCCATCGCGGTCGTCGGCGGCCTGCAGGTGGCCTCCGGCGCGATGCAGCTCGGTGACGTGCAGGCGTTCATCCAGTACTCCCGGCAGTTCACCCAGCCGCTGGCGCAGCTCGGGTCGATGGCGAACCTGCTGCAGTCCGGCGTGGCCAGCGCCGAGCGGGTCTTCGAGCTGTTGGATGCCGACGAGCAGACCCCGGATGCCGACCCGGCCGAGACACCAGCGGAGACCCGCGGCCGCCTGGTGTTCGAGGACGTGTCGTTCAGCTACAGCCCCGACAAGCCGCTCATCGAGGGTCTCAACCTGGTTGCAGAGCCGGGCCAGACCGTGGCCATCGTGGGCCCCACCGGGGCGGGCAAGACCACGCTGGTGAACCTGATGATGCGTTTCTACGAACTCGACCGGGGCCGGATCACCCTGGACGGCGTTGACGTCGCGCAGATGACCAGGGACGACCTGCGCAGCCGGATGGGCATGGTGCTGCAGGACACCTGGCTGTTCGGCGGCAGCATCCGCGACAACATCGCCTACGGCCGGCCGGATGCCACCGAGGAGCAGATCCTCGAGGCCGCGAAGGCGACCTACGTGGACAGGTTCGTGCACTCGCTGCCGGACGGCTACGACACCGTGCTCGACGACGAGGGCGGCAATGTCAGCGCGGGGGAGAAGCAGCTGCTCACCATCGCCAGGGCGTTCCTGGCCCGGCCGAGCGTGCTGATCCTCGACGAGGCCACCAGCTCGGTGGACACCCGCACCGAGGTGCTGGTGCAGCACGCCATGAGCGCGCTCCGCGCCGACCGCACCAGCTTCGTGATTGCGCACCGCCTGTCGACCATCCGCGACGCCGACCTCATCCTGGTGATGGAGGCGGGCCGCATCGTGGAGCAGGGCAGCCACACCGAGCTCCTCGAAGCGAACGGCGCGTACCGAGCCCTCTACGACTCCCAGTTCGCCGCCGCCATCGAGTAATCCCCCCTCCCGAACCGTGAGAAGGGCCCCGAAAACCTCAGGTTTTCGGGGCCCTTCTCACGGTTCGCGGGTGGTGCGGATTACTTCGCGGGCCAGACGGGGAGCGACGCGCGGCCGGAGGTGGAGTTGTAGACCACGGCGAAGGAGCCGTACCAGGCCAGCAGTGCCGTGAGGATGCCGAACCAACCACCGAGCTGGTGGATGGCGGTGATCCCGGTGAACGCGCCGAGCGCGAGCAGGACGAAGGTGATCGACAGTGCGACGAAGACGATGAAGATCGAACCGTTGGTCTTCTTGGCGGCCACGGTCATGTAGACCGTGAAGATGGCCCAGGCGAGCAGGAAGGTGCCCATGCCGGAGGCGCCGGCCGCCACGTTCCCGCCGGTGCTCTCCAGGTACCAGAACGCCAGCCAGAACGCGCCGAACGAGGTGAACGCCGTGGCGCCGAAGGTGTTGCCGTTGCGCAGCTCCCAGATGCCGGCGATGACCTGGGCGATGCCGCCGTAGAACAGGGCGAGGCCGAGGACAGCGGCACTGGAGGGCACGATGCCGGTGTTGGACATGCTGAGCACGAACGTGGTGAGCGCGAACGCGCCGAGGCCCAGGGCGCCGGGATCGGCGAAGGCGCCGTGCGTTGCTGCGGGGGCGGAGGCTGCTGCGGGTGTTGAGGGTGCTGTGGCGGACGCCGCGGGGGCTTCCGGATTAGTCATATTAATCTGTGTCATTTGTTCCGAGATTATCAGCCGGGGCAGCGGACCAGCGGACGGGGATGGCGGACCGGCACGGCGGACGGCACTGTGCACAGGCCGCTGCGCCGCGAGTTCTGCACAGGTCGGCCCACCCGCACCGGCCGGTGCCCGGATCCGGCGCAGGGTGGGCGCATGGAAAAGACACTCGTGAAGACCCCGACCCCCCAGGATTTCCTCGCCCTCGTGCCCCAGCTGGTGGGCTTCGTGCCCGAACGCAGCCTGGTGCTCGTCGCGTTCCGCGGCAACCGTACCTGCGGTGCGCTGCGGTTCAACCTTCCACCCGGCGATGCCGGGTCCCAGGAGTTGCGCCGCATCGCCGGCACCCTGCTCGGCACGCTGTGCAAGATCCCCGGCGTCGACGCCCTCGTTCCGGTGGTGTACACCGTGGAGAGCATCGGCGAGCACCCGGCGACGGCCGCCGACCTGCCACACGGGTCGTTCCTGGCCGCGATCGGGCATCGCGCCGGTCAGTCCGGTTTCCTCGTGCGCGACGCCCTGTGCGTCGCCGCCGACGGTTGGGCGTCCTACCTGGAGGCAGACGGACCGCCCGGCCGCGGGCGGGACAGAAGCCTCAGGCATCCGCTGACGGACATCGCCGAGTCCAGCGTGAATGAAAAAATCCCGGCAGAAGCCCGCCGCGAGCTCGCCCAGCTGCACACCGGCGCCGCCCTGCCACGGGTCGACCTGGCTACCAGGGAACGCTGCGCGCGACGGCTCGCGCGGTACCAGCGCCTCGGCCCGGACATGGGGCCCATCCCCGAACTGATCGAGATGGTGGGTGACATGCTGGACCCGGTCGGAACGGCCGAGACCGTGCTGGGGCTGGACCCCGCCGACCTCAGCATCGACGAAGCCGCCGCCGTGCTGTTCCTCATGCAGGGCCCGGCGACCCGGGACCAGATGATGCTGCAGTTCGCGTTCGGTGAGGAGGAGGGGCGGCGCAGCTACGCGCTCAACCGGCACTACGCCCAACGGCAGCGGGAGACCGGGCTGAGCATGGACGACCTGGTCGCAGCTGACATGGCCGCCGGCCGGGAGTTCGAGGAATCAACGCCGACGACGGGCGACCTGATGCTGGGCCTGACCAGCACCCGGCCGGATCCGGAGCGCATCATCCGCGGCATCCGGCTGCTCAAGCTGCTCGTGGCAATGGCGCCGCGGTCCGCCCGGCCGGCGCCGCTGTGCATGCTGGCCTGGCTGAGCTGGGCGCTGGGCCAGGGGTCGGTTGCCGGCATCTACCTCGATACCGCGCGGGACATCGACGGCGACTACGGGATGACCCTGCTGCTGTTGCAGATGGTCGGCAGTGGGCACCTGCCGGAGTGGGCGTTCGCGGTACCGGACGACGCCACGGTCGTGCCATGAGAGTCAGGCAGCCGGCGCCTGGGCGATCCGGACCGTGTTACCGGACGGGTCGCGGAAGGCGCAATCCCTGGGACCCCAGGGCTGGTCGACCGGTTCCTGGAGCACCTCGGCGCCGGACGCCCGTACCTTCTCGAAGGTCGCGTCGACATCGTCGGACCGGAACACGAGCATCGGCAGGACCCCCTTGGTGAGGAGTTCCTGGAGAGCGTCGCCGTCGGCCGGCGAACGCCCGGCGTGCGGCTCCGACAGCACGATCTCGAGTCCGGGCTGGGCATCCGTGCCCAGCGTGACCCAGCGGTACCTGCCGGAGGGCACGTCGCTGATGACCTCGAGGCCGAGGGCGTCGCGGTAGAAGGCGATGGCTTCGTCGACGTCGTTGACGGTGATGTTGCAGTACTGGAGTGAGAGTGTCGTTGTCATACGCAGCAATCTAGGCCGCGGTCGGCTGGCGCGCTTCTTCGATCCTGCTCGAAGAGGTCCGCACCGGGCGGGTGCGCAACCGCGCCACACAGGCCGGCATCGCCGAGACCGCATCGTGGGTGCGGGCCCGGTAGGCGCGCGGGCTCTCGCCGACTATCTCGGTGAAGCGGGAGCTGAACGACCCCAGGGAGGTACAGCCCACCGTCATGCAGGCGTCCGTCACGCTCAGCCCGCCGCGGAGCAACGCCATCGCCCGCTCGATCCTACGGGTCATCAGGTAGCTGTAGGGCGTTTCACCGTACGCCGCCCGGAACCGGCGGGAGAAATGGGCAGGGGACATCAGCGCCCGGCGCGCCATGGTCGGAACGTCGAGCGGCTTCGCGTAGTCCCGGTCGATCAGGTCCCTGGCCCGGCGCAGGCAGGCCAGATTCTCAAGCTCCTGCGGAGTCATACGGCCACGATAGCGCCGGGGGATGCGGCCGGCTAGAGATGTTTCGGCGCCTCCGACAGCACGCCGTAGAGGATGTCGCCGATCTCGCGGATCTCCGCCGGCCCGATGGTCAAGGGCGGCGCGAGCTGCACAACGGGGTCGCCGCGGTCATCCGCCCGGCAGTACAGTCCGGCCTCGAAGAGGGCACCGGAGAGGTAGCCGCGCAGCAGCCGCTCGGACTCGTCGTCGCTGAACGTCTCCTTGGTGGCCTTGGCCTTGACCAGCTCGATGCCGAAGAAATAGCCCTCACCGCGCACATCGCCCACGATCGGCAGAGCGAGCAGCTTCTCCAGTTCGGCCCGGAACACCGGTGAGTTCTCCCGCACGTTCTCGTTGAGCTTTTCCTCGTCGAAGATATCGAGGTTCGCCAGCGCCACGGCCGCCGACACCGGGTGACCGCCGAAGGTATAGCCGTGATAAAACGCCGTGTCGCCGTGCTTGAACGGTTCGTAGATGCGGTCGCTGATGATGGTGGCGCCGATCGGGGAGTAGCCGCTGGTCATGCCCTTCGCACAGGTGATCATGTCCGGCTCGATGCCGAAGGTGGTCGACGCGAACATGTTGCCGATCCGGCCGAACGCCGTGATCACCTCGTCAGCCACCAGCAGCACGTCGTACTGATCGCAGATCTCACGCACCCGCTTGAAGTAGCCAGGAGGCGGCGGGAAGCAGCCGCCGGAGTTCTGCACCGGCTCCAGGAACACGGCGGCGACCGTCTCCGGCCCCTCGAACTGGATCATCTCCTCGATACGGTTCGCGGCCCACAGGCCGAACGCCTCCACGTCGTCGCCGTGGCCGGACCCCATCTCGTCCGCCCGGTAGAAGTTGGTGTTCGGCACCCGGAACCCGCCGGGGGTGACCGGCTCGAACATCTCCTTGAGCGCGGGGATGCCGGTGATGGCCAGGGCCCCCTGGGTGGTGCCGTGGTAGGCGACGGACCGGGAGATCACCTTGTGCTTGGTGGGCCGGCCCTGCAGCTTCCAGTAGTACTTCGCGAGCTTGAACGCTGTCTCGACGGCCTCGCCGCCGCCGGTGGAGAAGAACACCCGGTTGAGGTCGCCGGGAGCCTGCTCGGCCAGTCGGTCGGCGAGTTCGATGGCGCTCGGGTGCGCGTAGGACCAGAGCGGGAAGAACGCCAGCTCCTCGGCCTGCTTCGCCGCGGCCTGGGCGAGGCGCGTGCGGCCGTGGCCGGCATTCACGACGAACAGCCCGCTCAGGCCGTCGATGTAGCGTTTCCCGGTGGAGTCCCAGATGTGGTGACCGACGCCCTTGGTGATGATGGGAACGCCCGGGCCGGACTCCATCACGGACTGCCGCGCGAAGTGCATCCAGAGATGGTCCTTCGCCTTCTTCTGCAGGTCGGCGTTCTCGGCGTCGCTGTAGACCCGTGGGCCGGTCGTCTGCTCTGTCGTGGTCATCCCGGTCACCGTGTTCCCCAGTTGTACAACTGTTTGTGAAGTTTGAGATAGACGAAGGTCTCGGTGGATGAGACCCCCTCCAGCTTGCGGATCTGAGAATTCAGCAGGGCGATCAGCTCGTCGTCGTTCTCGCAGACCACCTCGGCGAGGATGTCGAAGGATCCGGCGGTGAGCACCACATAGTCGACGGCGGGGATCTCGGCCAGCTGGTCGGCCAGCACCCGGGTGTCGCCTGAGGCCCGGATGCCGATCATGGCCTGCCGGTAGAAACCCAGCTGCATCGGGTCGGTCACGGCGACGACCTGCATCACGCCGGCCTCGGTGAGTTTCTGCACCCGTTGGCGCACGGCGGCCTCGGACAGTCCGACCGCCTTGCCGATCTCCGCATAGGAGCGCCGACCGTCGACCTGCAATTGCTCGATGATCTTCTTGGACACCTCATCCAGTGGTGCCGGCTTGCCGGCACTGCTGCGTCCGCTGCTGTTCATCCCACGATTGTGGCAGTGAAGGTCCGGTGCGGCAAGTGAATCAGTCGTGAAACACGAGTTTCACAACGAATTACCACGGTGGATCTCTGGTCCCACGCACCTCGGAGAAGCTAGGCTGGCGCGCATGAGCGCGCTACGCAACTTCATCAACGGCGACCACGTCGAGTCCACCGGCGAGACCAGCATCGATCTCATCGACCCGGCCACAGAGCAGAGCTATGGCAGCAGCCCGGTGTCGTCCGCCGCCGATGTCGACAGCGCCTACCGGGCCGCCGCCGCGGCCTTCGAGGGCTGGGGTGAGTCCACCCCGGCCGAGCGCCAGCTGGCCCTGTTCCGCATCGCCGACGCCGTCGAGGCCCGGGCGGAGGAATTCGCCGACGCCGAATCCCTGGACACCGGCAAGCCGCGCGGGACACTCGTCGAGGACGAGATTCTGGTGTCGGTCGACCAGATCCGGTTCTTCGCCGGCGCCGCCCGCGTGCTCGAGGGGCGCAGCGGCGGTGAGTACATGAAGGACCACACCTCCTTCATCCGGCGCGAGCCGATCGGGGTCGTCGGCCAGGTCACGCCGTGGAACTACCCGCTCAACATGGCGGTCTGGAAGTTCGCCCCCGCGCTCGCCGCCGGCAACACCACCGTGCTCAAACCCTCCGACACGACCCCGAGCGCCACCCTGCTCCTCGCCGAGGTCGCCGCGGAATTCCTGCCGCCGGGGGTGCTCAACGTGGTGATGGGGGATCGCAGCACCGGAGCCGCGATGATCGACCACGCCACCCCGCAGCTGGTGTCGATCACCGGCTCCGTGCGCGCTGGGATGGAGGTGGCGAAAGCCGCCGCCACCGACCTCAAACGGGTGCACCTGGAGCTCGGCGGCAAGGCCCCGGTCATCGTCTTCGACGACGCCGACATCGCCCAGGCCGTCGAGGGTATCTCCGCCGCCGGCTTCTTCAACGCCGGCCAGGACTGCACCGCCGCCACCCGGGTGCTTGTGCAAGAGGGCATCCACGACGAATTCGTGGCGGCGCTGGCCGCCCACGCCGCCCAGAACGCCCGCACCGGGGCGCCCCGCGAGGACGGCATCCTGTTCGGCCCGGTCAACAACAGCAAGCAGCTCGCCCAGGTGACCGGGTTCATCGACCGGCTGCCCGACCACGCCGTGCTGGAGCTCGGCGGGCACCGGCAGGGCAGCACCGGCTACTTCCACGAGGCGACCGTGGTGAGCGGGCTTCGCCAAACGGATGAGGCCGTGCAGCGGGAGATCTTCGGTCCGGTGATCACCGTGCAGCGCTTCCAGGACGAGGCGCAGGCGCTGTCCTGGGCCAACGACGTACGGTACGGGCTGGCGTCGTCGGTGTGGACCAGCAACCACAGTCGGGCCATGCGGATGGCCAAGCGCCTCGATTTCGGTTGCGTGTGGATCAACACGCACATCCCGATCGTCGCGGAGATGCCGCACGGCGGGTTCAAGCACTCCGGCTACGGCAAGGACCTGTCGATGTACGGTTTCGAGGACTACACCCGCGTCAAGCACGTGATGAGCTACATCGGCTGAGCCCGACGGGCCTGATCGGCGGGGGACCCGCGGTACGGCGGGGGACAGCGGGGGCGGTAACCTGATCGAGATACTTCCAGCGGGCTGACTGTCGTTCGCTGCGTTGCCGCACGTTAGTCTTCGGAAGGCACCACCCGTGACCCAAATAGGTCAAGGCTCATCCAGCCACACGATCGCGCTCCCCGCGGTGAAGAAATCCGTCACCCTGGCCTGGGCCTCACTCACCGATGTCGGCCATCGCCGGGAAGTCAATGAAGACAGCCTGGTCGCCCGATCGCCCATCTTCGCGGTGGCCGACGGCATGGGCGGCCACTCCGCCGGCGACGTCGCCAGCAATGCCGTCGTCAGCAGGCTCGCGGAGGCCGCCGACAGTGCACGGGGAGCGGGCGGGACCGTCACCGCCGAGTCCATCAACACGGCCCTTGGCCTGGCCGTTTCCGACATGAAGTCCGGCGAGGGCGTCACCGACCTCGGCACCGGCACCACCGTCACGGGCGTCGCCCTGGCCATCGTCTCGGATGCGCCGCAACTGATCTCCTACAACATCGGCGATTCCCGGGTCTACCAGCTCACCAACGGGGTCCTCGAGCAGGTCACGATCGACCACTCCGTGGTGCAGGAACTCGTCGACGCCGGCCGGATCACCCGCGAAGAGGCCGACGTGCACCCGCACGGCAACGTCATCACCCGGGCCGTCGGGTTCCACGAACCGCCGGTACCCGACTACCGCATCCTGCCGCTGACGGCGGGCCTGCGCATCCTGGTCTGCTCCGACGGGCTCACCAAGGAACTGACCGCGTACGGCATCCGGCATTTCCTGATGTCCAACCCCCGGGCGGAGGACGCGGTGTCGGCGCTCGTGACCGCTGCCCTGGAGAACGGCGGACGCGACAACGTGACGGCGATCGTGCTCGACGTGCTGAGCGTCGACGACCTGGGCGTCGACGATCCGACCGGGCCGGCCGACGCCGGCGACACGGCCTGACGGGAGCGCCCTCGTTGACGCCGTTCGGTCGCTACGCTATGAGGACGACCGGGTGGGGCGGTTGCCAGGCGGCGGGCTGAGGGGAGCTGGCGGGAGCAGGAAGGGAATCAGCTTGTGAACTGCCAGATTTGCGGTGAACAAATGCCACGGGGCGCGATGTTCTGTGGTGCCTGCGGCAGCTCCCCGACCGCGACCCCCGCGTCTCGCAAGCGGGCCGATCCACGCCCCAGCGACACCACCATCATTCAACCCTTGCCGCCGAGATCCACCGTGATCTCTGTGCCGTACTGGCCGAACGGACCCATTCCCGTTGCGGCGCCGCCGGTCGAGATCCAGCCCGCGCGGTACACCCTGCAGTTCAGCACGGGGGAAACCGTGTCGGTGCGCGGCAGCGGCCTGATCGGGAGACGCCCGCTGCCCCAGCCCACCGAAACGTTCGACCACCTGATCCAGATCAATGACCTGGGCCGGTCGGTGTCGAAGAGCCACCTCGAATTCGGCCAGCACGACGGCGAGTTCTGGGTCAACGACCGTTTCTCCAGCAACGGCACCGTCGTGGTCCGGGCGCCGGCGCCCGTGGTGCGATGCGAACCGGGGCGCCGCTACCTGGTCACCCGCGGGTCGCGAGTCGAGATCGGCGACCAGTACTTCGAGCTGATGTAGCTCCTCCACAGCCACCGTCGCCGCGCTGTTTCGCACCGTCACCCGTCGTGCGCGACCACGCCGAGCAGCACGGTGTCTGCTGGACGCATGAGCATCATTCCCGAGCTGCCGCCCGCGACCTCCGCCATCCGGATGCCCGCCCATCCGTCCCCGCCCGGCCAGCCGGGGTTCCCGCTGCTGGCCTGCGTGGCGCCAGTGATCGCGGCCGGCCTGATCTGGTGGATCACGGGATCGGTCTTCGTACTGGTCTTCGCCGCGCTCAGCCCGGTGATCGCCGTGGCCGGGCTTCTCGACGGGCGCCGGTCTACGGCCCGGCAGCGACGCCGGGACGCGGCCGCCTATGCGGCGGCGGTGGCGGAGGCCGGCGACGCCGTCGACGAGCGACTGCGCCAGTTGCGCCGTGAGGCCTGGCGCACCGCGGCGTCTCCGCACCAGATCCTCGCCAGTCCGAATCACGCCCACCGCTGGGCCGACCCGGAATCCGTGGCCGTGGTGCTCGGGTCGGGAGACACCCCGAGCGGGCTGCGGCTGGACGGCGGCCAGGGGCGGCCGGAGCACACCGACCTGCTGGCCAGAGCGGTCGTGCTCGCCCGGTCCCCGATCATGGTGGACCCGGCTGGAGGGCTCGGTCTGGTCGGCCCGCCCCTCCTTGTCCGGGCGCTCGCCCGCAGCCTGGTCGTGCAACTGGCCGGCCAGTTCAGCCCCCAAGCACTGGGTGTGCGGGTGCCGGCCGTGGCCGGGTGGGAGTGGGCGTCGCAACTGCCGCATGCGGACCGGGGGACCCCTGGCCGGTGGCTCACCGTGGCCGAGGCCGGTTCACCGCTGCCGACTGGGTGGGTCAGCGGCGGCATCCGGCTCGCCCTGGCCGACACCGGCACCCGGCTGCCGCCCGGCCTGGCCACCATCGTCGCGGTACCCGGGGCGGCCCGGGCAGAAATCGTGCGGGCGCCGGGGCATCCGGCGGGCCTCGTGTTCGCCCCGCTCCTCATCGCGGAGCGGCAGACCGATGGCTTCGGCGCGCAGCTCGCCGCGGCCGCCGCGGCGGCGGGGCTGGAAACCGTCGCCGCCGCACTGCCCGATTCCGTCACGTTCGCGGCGGTCAGCGCCGAGGCGGGCGACGAACCGGACGGGCCCGTCACCCCCGGTAGCCTCGCCTGCGTGATCGGCTCCGGAGCGGACGGCCCGTTCACGGTTGACCTCGCGGTCGACGGGCCGCACGCCCTCGTCGGTGGCACGACCGGCAGTGGCAAGAGCGAACTGCTGGTCACCTGGGTGACGTCCCTCGCCGCCCGGTACCCACCGGACCAGGTCACTTTCCTGCTCGTGGACTTCAAGGGCGGCGCTGCCTTCGATACCGTCCGGGAGCTGCCGCACTGCGTCGGGCTGATCACCGACCTCGATGAGCGGGAGGCGCTCCGGGCGCTGGCCAGCCTGACCGCCGAACTCCGGCACCGGGAACGGGTGTTGCGCGACGCCGGTGCCCGCGACGTCACCGACCCGCCTGCCGCGGGCAGGCTGGCTCGTCTCGTGATCGTCGTCGACGAGTTCGCGACCATGCTCAGCGCCTTCCCGGCGCTGCACGCCGTGTTCGTGGACATCGCCGCGCGGGGACGGTCGCTCGGCGTGCACCTGGTGCTCTGCACCCAACGACCCGCGGGAGTGGTGCGAGACGCCCTGCTGGCCAATTGCAGCCTGCGGTTCTCGCTGCGGGTGAACAACCGCGCCGACAGCCAGGCGGTCATCGGCTCGGATGCCGCCGCCCAGGTGGACGCCGCCCTGCCCGGACG
Organism: Cryobacterium sp. AP23; assembly: GCF_054075385.1. NCBI lineage: Bacteria > Bacillati > Actinomycetota > Actinomycetes > Micrococcales > Microbacteriaceae > Cryobacterium > Cryobacterium sp. AP23. The sequence continues at coordinate 3,868,153 of NZ_CM133415.1, forward strand.
GTGCATCGTGCGCCGCGGAGCCGCCACGGTGCAACCCTGCCAGGTGGCCACGACCACGGCCGACGACGTGCGGGCGGTCGTGCGGTGTCGCCCCGTGGTCGCGCCGCCGCGTCGCCCCTGGCTCGACCCCCTCCCGGCCCGGGTGAGCGCGCGGAACCTGTCTCGCCTCGACCCGGGACCGCGCCCGCCTGGACTCCTGCTCGGGCTGCTGGATGAACCCGACCGGCAGCGGTACCGTGCCGTGGGCTACGACCCGGCGACCGACGGCCACCTGCTGGTGATCGGCGGGAGCGGGTCGGGCAAGTCGGCACTCCTGGCGACCCTCGCGGCAGGATCGTCACCCCCCGCTGAGCGTGTGCCCGCCGATGTGGAGACCACCTGGGATGCCCTCGTGCGGGCACGGCAGGAGCTCGACCGGCCGGACGTGCGCCCGGGCAGACGACTGCTGCTGCTCGACGATGTCGATGCGGTGCTGGCGCGCTGGGGGGAGGAACACCGGGCCGCGGCCATCGACCTGCTCACCGGGCTGCTCCGCGAGGGGGCCGCCGCGGGGCTGCACCTGGCGGTGACGGTGCAACGGCTCAGCGGGGCGTTGCAGTCCCTCTCCGCGCTCTGCCAGAGCCGGTTGGTGCTGCGGGTGCCGAACGTCTACGAACACCAGGCGGCGGGAGAGGCCGCGGCCGGCTACGACGAGACCCTGCCGCCGGGCGGCGGCCACTGGCGGGGCCGGCGCATCCAGCTGGTTCAGCCGGGGCCCCCGGACGGGACGGGCAGGATGGGGCCGGCACCGGACGTGCCGTCCGCCCTGGCCGCCGCGGCCCCCACCCTGATCGTGGTCGCCGGGTCGCCGGCGCGCACCATCGCGACCTTGCGCGCAGCGGGCACGCCCGGGTATCCGCACCTCATCGACCTCGGCGCACACGACGGCCACGGGCCGGGCGGACGGCTGGAAATCTCCGAGGTCGGCGCGGGCACGATGCTGGTCGGCGACGTCGACACCTGGCAAGCGCACTGGGCCGTGCTGGCGGGGCTGCGCCAGCGGACACCCCTGTTGTTCGACGGCTGCAGCATCGCCGACTTCCGCGCCATCACCCGTCGGCGCGACCTTCCACCGCCACTGGCTCCGGCCCGGTCCAGGGGGTGGCTGCTCGATTCGTCCGGCGCCGTGTGTCGGGTGACCGTGCCCTAGCGCGCGGCCCGGTTCAGGCCAACACCTCCGCAATGGTACGGAACCCGAGGGCGTGCGCGGTGGCGACCGGCGCGCTGACCAAGGTGCCGCCGTGCGTGTTCAGGCCGAGCGCCAGCGCGGGGTCGGCGCGGAGCGCGTCGGCCCACCCGTGGGCGGCGATCGCCCGCACATAGGGCAGGGTGGCGTTCGTGAGGGCGTAGGTGGATGTGCTCGGAACGGCGCCCGGCATGTTGGCCACGCAATAGAACAACGACCCGTGCACCGTGAAGGTGGGTTCGGTGTGGGTGGTGGGATGGGTGTCGGCGAAGCAGCCGCCCTGGTCGACGGCGATGTCCACGAGCACGCTGCCCGGCTTCATCCGGGAGACGAGTTCGTTGCTGACCAGCTTGGGTGCCTTGGCCCCGGGGATCAGCACCGAACCGATCACCAGGTCCGACTGCACGAGGGCGGTGTCGATCTCGAACGCGTTGGACGCGATGGTCTTCACCCGCCCGTAGTACTGCGCGTCGAGCTCGCGCAACCGGAACAGGTTGGTGTCGAGCACGGTCACCTCGGCGCCGAGGCCGACGGCCACCTGCATCGCGGCGGTGCCGGCGACGCCGCCGCCGAGCACGGTGACCCGGGCGGGATGGGTGCCCGGTACGCCGGGAACCAGCAGGCCGGGGCCGCCGTTCGGCTTGAGCATGGCGTTCGCGCCCACGATCGGGGCCAGCCGCCCGGCCACCTCACTCATCGGGGCCAGCAGAGGCAGGGCCCGGTTGGGCAGCTGCACGGTCTCGTACGCAATCGCGGTGACGCCGGCCGCGAGGAGCGCGTGGGTGAGACCGGCCTCCGCGGCCAGGTGCAGGTAGGTGAACAGCACGAGATCGTCCCGGAAATACCCGTACTCACTCGGCACGGGCTCCTTCACCTTGAGCAGCAGTTCGGCGGCGGCCCACGTGGAGGCGGCATCCGGCATGATCGTGGCGCCGGCGGCCCGGTACTGGTCGTCGGTGATGGTGGAACCGGTGCCCGCCCCGCTCTGGATCAGCACCTCATGGCCGTGCAGGACCAGGTCGTGCACGCCGGCCGGGGTGATCGCCACCCGGAACTCGTTGTTCTTGATCTCGGACGGGACTGCAACTCGCATGACGCTCCTGAGCCTGAAGGGGGACTGCCGGGATGGGGACAGCCTGAGAGGGATCCCGTTGTGGGGGATGACCCGGATGGACAGCCTACTGCGGCCGTTTTACCGATTCCGAATGCGCTGACCCGGTGACAACGACGATATCGGTTGAAAATTGCGGGAATGTTAACGTTTTGATCATTTCATGGCGCGAAAGGCTCCGTCTGTGTCAGTATCGGTCCACTCGTCACGCAGCGGACCGGGCGATCTGAGACTGCCCTGGCCGCTGAGAATGCAAGGAGACCGCCCATGGCGCCCAGGCCGTTGCCCAGAGACCCGATGATCCAGCAGCTCATCCGCCAGGCCCGTCAGGCGCAGATGGGGCGGCGCACCCTGCTCACCGGCGCCGGTGCCGGAGCGGCGGCGCTGGCGCTCGCCGCGTGCTCGACCGGCAGCGCGGCCCAGCCGACCGCCGCGGCCGACAAGTCCGGCAGCGACAAGACACTGCGCTGGGACAACTGGGCGCTGTACATCGACGTGGACGACGCGGGGGACTACCCGACGCTGGAGGCCTTCACCGCGGCGACCGGAATCAAGGTGGAGTACACCGAGGCGGTTGACGACAACAACACCTACTACGGCAAGGTCAAGGACCAACTGGCCCTGGGCAAGGACATCGGCGCGGACGCCGTATGCCTCACCGACTGGATGGTGGGCCGGCTGGCCCGGTTCGGCTACCTGCAGGAGCTCGACCACGCCAACATCCCCAACCTGGCCAACTTGCTGCCCACCCTGAAGGACGTGGACTTTGACCCCGGCCGCGCACTGTCGGTGCCGTGGCAGGGCGGCCTGACCGGGATCTGCTGGGACAAGGAGCAGTTCCCCGACGGCATCAGCGCCGTGGAGGAGCTGTGGAGCAACCCCGACCTCAAGGGCCGGGTCGGCGTGCTGTCGGAGATGCGCGACACCATGGGCCTGATCATGCTCGACCAGGGTGTCGACATCGCCGGCGACTGGGGGGACGACGAGTTCACCGCCGCGATCGACGATCTGAAGAAGCAGGTCAGCGACGGCCAGGTGCGCAACATCAAGGGCAACTCGTACAAGGAGGACCTCGTCAACGGCGACACCCTCGCGGCGATCGTCTGGTCCGGCGACATCGTGCAGCTCAACGCCGAGAACGGCGACAAGTGGGGCTTCGCGGTGCCGGAGAAGGGCGGAACCATCTGGAACGACAACTTCGTGGTGCCGATCGGTTCGGCGCACAAGGCCAACGTCGAGGCCCTGATCGACTACTACTACGACCCGGCCGTGGCAGCCGAAGTCGCCGCGTACGTGAACTACATCACCCCGGTCGCCGGCGCGAAGGAGGCGGCCATGGAGATCGACCCCGAGCTCGCCGAGAACCCGCTGATCTTCCCCGACGACGCCACCCTCGCCAAGGCGAAGGTGTTCCGCACCCTCACCGGCGCCGAGGAGCAGACCTACGGGGCGCAGTTCCAGAGCATCCTGCTGGGGGCCTGACCCGATGGGCACGGGAGCGTTCGCCGACCGGGGCGCCGACCTCGAACTCGTCGGCATCCAGAAGAGGTTCCCCGGCTTCACCGCCATCGAACACCTCGACCTGGTCATTCCCGCCGGCTCGTTCTTCGCCCTGCTCGGCCCGTCCGGCTGCGGCAAGACCACCACCCTCCGGCTCGTTGCCGGGCTGGAGGACCCCAGTGACGGGCGTATCCTGATCGGCGGCCAGGACGTCACCACCCAGAAGGCCCACCAACGGCCGGTGAACACGGTCTTCCAGAGCTACGCCCTGTTCCCGCATATGACGGTGCTCGAGAACGTGGCCTTCGGGCTGCGCCGCCGCAAGATCGCGGATGCGCACGGGAAGGCGCATGAGGCGCTGCGGCTGGTCGAACTCGACCACCTGGCCGCCCGCAAGCCCGTGCAGCTCTCCGGCGGCCAGCAGCAACGTGTTGCCCTGGCCCGCGCCATCGTCAACCGGCCGGCCCTGCTGCTGCTCGACGAGCCGCTCGGCGCGCTCGACCTCAAGCTGCGCCGGCAGATGCAACTCGAACTCAAGACCATCCAGGAGGAGGTCGGCCTCACCTTCCTGCACGTCACCCACGACCAGGAAGAGGCCATGACCATGGCCGACACCATCGCGGTGATGAACAAGGGTCGCATCGAACAGCTCGGCACCCCGGAGCAACTCTACGAACTGCCCAGGACCGCGTTCGTGGCCAACTTCCTCGGCCAGTCCAACCTGTTCACCGGTCCCGTGCTGGGGGAGACGAGCACGTCCATCGCCGTCGATGTGGCCGGGCGCAGCATCGTCGTGCCCAAGGCCAGGTCGCACCGGCATGCCGGCGACGTCACCATCGGGGTGCGCCCGGAGAAGCTGACCCTGCACCGGGACATGCCGGTGCCGGACTCCGCCCACAACGTGATGGGCCCGGGCCGGGTGACGGATGTCTCGTTCACCGGGGTGAGCACCCAATACCTGGTCGCGGTGCCCGGCGTCGGCACCCTGGTGGTGTTCGAGCAGAACCGCGCCTTCGGGCCGGTCGAGGGCGAGGGCGATGAGGTCTGGGTGACCTGGAACATCGAGCACGGCTTCGGCCTGGACGACGACCCTGCCGCGGGGGACCCGAAATTCGTCGCGGACACGACCACGAAGAGCCTCGCGGCCCAACGCCGCGCCGCCCTCGTCACGGAGCTCGAGGAGGCCTAGGAATGGCCTTCGCCGCGTTCTCCACCACGGCGGCACCGCCGACCGATGCGCCGCCGCGCCGCCGCAGCAAGGTGGCGCTGCTCCTCCTGCTTCCCGGCATCCTCTACCTGGTGCTGTTCTTCCTCGCCCCGCTGGTGTCGCTCATCCTCACCTCGCTGCAGGCGCCGAGCGAATTCGGCGACATCGGCCAGTACAGCTACGCGTTCCGCTGGGAGAACTACGTCGAGGTGATCGGGCAGTACTGGCCGCACATCCTGCGCTCGTTCGGTTACGCGCTCATCGCCACGGTGCTCGCGCTGGCGTTCAGCTACCCGCTGGCGTACTTCATCGGTGTCACCGCCCGGCGCTGGCCGCTCCTGCAGAGCCTGATGCTGGTGCTGGTGATCGCGCCGTTCTTCATCAGCTTCCTGCTGCGCACCCTGGCCTGGAAGCAGCTCCTCTCCGATGAGTCGTTCCTGGTCACGTCGCTGAAAGCGGTGTCGCTGCTGGCCCCCGACGCGCACCTGACCGGCACCGCGTTCTCGGTGATCTTCGGCCTCACCTACAACTTCATCCCGTTCATGACCCTGCCGCTCTACACGACGCTGGAGCGGCTTGACCTGCGGTACCTCGAGGCCGGCAACGACCTCTACGGCAGCCCGTTCCACGTGTTCCGCACCGTCACCATCCCGCTGTCGATGCCGGGCATCGTGGCGGGCACGCTGCTCACCTTCATCCCGGCGGCCGGCGACTACATCAACGCCAGCCGGGACTTCCTGGGCGGCGCCGACACCCAGATGATCGGAAACGTGATCGAGGCGAACTTCCTGGTGCTGCTGAACTACCCGGCGGCGGCGTCCCTGTCGCTGATTCTGATGACCGTGATCCTCGTGATTGTCGGCGTCTACGTCAAGAGAAGCGGAACGGAGGAACTGCTGTGAAGCACCTCTCCCTGGGCCGGTGGCTGCTGCCGCTGTACGCCGCGCTCGCGCTGATCTTCCTGATGGTGCCGATCGTGTACACCTTCATCTTCTCGTTCAACGATTCGCAGAAGTCGAACATCACCTGGCGCGGGTTCACCCTGGACAAGTGGTTGAACGTGTGCGCCGTGCAGAACGGCGCGGTGTGCGAGGCATTCGGCAACAGCCTCATCATCGGCGTCGTCGCCACGGTGATCGCCACCACGCTCGGGACGATGATCGCGATCGCCCTGGTGCGCTACCGGTTCAGGTTCCGCTCCGCCACCAGCCTGCTGCTGTTCCTGCCGATGGCCACGCCGGAGGTCGTGCTCGGTGCCGGGCTCGCCGCGCAATTCCTGTCGCTCGGGGTGCCCAAGGACATGGTCACGATCATCCTGGCGCACACGATGTTCTGCATCAGCTTCGTGGTGGTGACGGTGAAGGCCCGGGTCGCGGGCCTCGACCCGGCGCTCGAGGAGGCCGGCCGTGACCTGTACGGGTCTCCGGCGCAGGTGTTCGCGCGGGTCACCTTCCCGCTGCTGTTGCCGGGCATCCTCGCGGCGGCGCTGCTGTCGTTCGCGCTGAGCTTCGACGACTTCATCATCACGAACTTCAACTCCGGCGCCGTCACCACCTTCCCGAAGTACATCTACATCTCGGCGTCGCGCGGCATCCCCGCGGAGGCGAATGTGATCGCCTCCGCGGTGTTCATCCTCGCGTTGGTGATCGTGGTCACCGCCCAGGTCTCCGCCACCGCGCGGGCCAAACGGCAGGCCCGCCTCGGTTAGTGCCGCTTGTCGTCGGCGGGCGGGGATGCCGCGTCCGTCGGGGCCAGGTCGTCGTCACCATCGGCGGCGGGCCGGGTGAACGGTACAGTGCCGAGTACCTCGGAGGACCGGCGCACCGGTCCGAGCGTGCGTTGACGCAACGGGTCACGGCGGAGGTCCACGTACAGCGACACGCACAGGCCGATGATGATGAGCACGAACGGGGTCGCCGCCAGGATCGTGAAGGTCTGCAGCGCGCCAAGGCCGCCCACGAACAGGAGCACCGCGGCGACGGCGCCGGTGAGGATCGCCCAGAAGATCACCAGTGGCTTCCACGGCTCCTTGCGGCCGCGACTCGACAGCGTGCCGAGGACCAGGGCGCCGGCATCCGCCCCGCTGACGAAGAACACCGCGGTGAGCACCATCACCACCAGCGCGGAGCCGATGAAGAACGGGTACTGCTGCAGGGCGGCGAAGAACCCGGCCGCCTCGCTGCCGGTTCCGGCGATGTCGATACCGCCCAGCTGCAGGTGCAGGCCGGCCCCGCCGAACACCACGAACCAGAGGACACTGACCGCGGTGGGCACCAGCAGCACGCCGAGGACGAACTCACGGATGGTGCGGCCACGGGAGATCCGGGCGATGAAGGTACCGACGAACGGGGTCCAGGAGATCCACCACGCCCAGTAGAAGATCGTCCAGCTGGCCAGCCAGTCCCCGCCGCCGAACACGGCGGAGTGGAAGCTCATCGGCACGAGGTCGGCCAGGTAGGCGCCGACGGCGGACGGCAGCAGGTTGAGGATGAACACGGTCGGGCCGACCACGAAGACGAACACCACGAGCACCCCGGACAACACCATGTTGGTGTTGCTGAGCCACTTGATGCCCTTGGCAAGCCCGCTCGCGGCGGAGAATACGACGCCCACCGTGAGCACGCAGATGATGATGATCGGCAGGGCCGTGCCCGGGTCGTCGGCGAACTCCCCGGTCGTCAGCAGCGAGAACCCCGCGGCGATCTGCAGCGCGCCCAGCCCGAGCGACGTCGCCGAGCCGAACTTGGTGCAGATGATCGCCAGGATGTCGATCGGCTTGCCCCAGCCCTTGTTCACGATGCGGTCCCGGCCGAAGATGGCCTGGAACGGGGAGCTCATCAGGTTGCCGCGGCCCATCCGGTAGGTCGAGTAGGCCAGGGCCAGGCCGACAACGGCGTAGATCGCCCACGGGTGCAGGCCCCAGTGGAAGAAGGTGTACGCCATGGCTGCGTTGGCGGCCTCCGGGCTGTTCGGCTCAGCGTCGACGAACGGCGGCGGTGAGGCCAGGTGGGTCACCGGCTCGAAGACGCCGTAGAACATCAGCCCGATGCCCATGCCGGCGCTGAACATCATCGACACCCAGGACAGCGTCGAGAACTCGGTCTTCTCGCCCTCGCGGGAGAGCGGAATGCTGCCGTACCGGCCGAACGCCAGCACCAGCGCGAAGATCACGAAGCCGGAGGCCCCCAGGATGAACAGCCAGCCCAAATTGCTGGTGACCCAGCCGAGGGCGGCCGACGCGGCGTCGCCCACGGCGTCGGTGAACAGCACGCCGAGGAGGCAGACCACCAGGATGATGCCGGCGGAGACGCCGAAGACGGTTTTGTCGACCGTTGCCCAGCCCGTCCGGGCGGGTTCGTCGACCGCGTCCCCGAGCGCGGAGTCGATGTCGTCGTCGGATAAGCCTCTGGACATGGTGCTCCTCGCCGACCGAATCAAGCTCCGGCCAACTTCAATTGTGCACAATCAGTGTCGAAATGGCGAAAGTACCAGCCCGCGGTCTGGCTCAACGCTACGCGGAATCAGGGGACATTACTATAGTTGCCGTCATGGCTGAACTCGATGAATCCGGATTTGCTGGGCCCGCGTTGTATACCGGTCGGGGTGATTCCGGGCGCACCACCTTCGGGCGGCACGGCGAGGTGGCCAAGACCGACGTGCGGGTGGCGGCCTACGAGGAGTGCGACGAGGCCAACGCGGCGGTGAGCGTGGTGATGGCCGTCGGCAACCTTCCGATCGGGATCACGTCCACCCTGGCGAGCGTGCAGAACGACCTGTTCGACCTGGTCGCCGACCTCGCCGTGCCGCTGGACGCTCCCGAACCGGCGACCGCCCGCATCCGGGAATCGCACCTGATCCGGCTGGAACGGGCGGTGGACCACTTCGAGCCGGACGCCGCGGACCTCAGCGGCCTCGTGCTTCCCGGCGGCACCGTCGCCGCCTCACTGCTCTACCAGGCTCGCGCCGTGGTGCGGCGTGCCGAACGCGCCGTCTGGGTCGCCGTGGAGGCGCACCCGACGACGGTCAGCCCCTGGTGCGCCAGGTACCTGAACCGGTTGTCCACGCTCTTGTTCGTGCTCGCCCGCGGCGCCAACGCGGAGCACGGCGACGTGCAATGGGTGCCGGAGGCGTCGGCGCTGGCCATGGCGCAGGAAGACAGCGGCGACACCACCCCGACGGCGCCAGAGGGCGTTTAGACGTAGCTGGCGCGGATCTGGCCGATCGGCTTGCCGCCGCCGAGCACGGTGAGCTTCAGCTCAGGGATGAGCGCGTCGACGTCGCCGCGGGCGACAGCGCCGGCATCCGCCAGCAGGCTCAGCGCCACGATGGTGGCGGCCCGCAGGTTGCCGTCCAGGATCTTGAGCGCCACCGTGGTGCCGTTCTCGGCCGAGGCCACCATGATGCCCTCCGCGCCACCCTTCATGAACAGGCCCAGGCGTTCGATCGCGATCGAGTCGGGCAGGCCGGGGCCGGCGATGGCCCAACCGTTCTCGCGCACCGCCTCGGCCAGGAAGCCGGCCTCGCGGTAGATCGCGAACGGTGAGCTGGACTTCGAGGTGGCGATCCGGGCGATGCCGCGAGCCAGCGCGGTCAGCGACAGCGCGTGCACCGGGGCGCCGCAGCCGTCGACGCCACTGGCAGCGGGCCGTTCGCCGGTGAACCGTTCCACGACGTCGAGGATGCGCTTCTGCAGCGGGTGCTCGGGGTCGAGGTACCCGTTGGTGACCCAGTGGTTCTGCACGCACGCCACGAGCATCGCCGCGTGCTTGCCGGAGCAGTCCGAGTAGATCGGGGCGGGCCCGTTACCCTGGCGCACCAGGTGGTCCCGGGTGGCGGAGTCGCCGGGCCAGGTGGGCGTGCAGCCCAGGTCGGCTTCGGAGAGGCCGGCCCGGGCCAGCAGCCCACGCACCAGGTCGGTGTGCTTCTGGGTGCCGGAGTGGCTCGACGTCGCGATCGCGGCATCCTCCCCGCGCAGCACCACACCGCTGGCCATGACCGCGATGGCCTGGAACGGTTTCATCGACGACCGCGGGAACACCGGGGCGGTGACGTCGCCGAGGGCGCGCAGCACGGCCCCGTCGCCGCTGAGCACCACGGCGGCACCGGCATGTCGGGATTCGATGAAGCCGGAGCGTTCCACGACGGCCAGCTCGACGGAGTCGTTGACCTCGATGGTTCCCGCGGTGGAGGGAACTGCCGCACCGAATGCGGCTGGAGTCGACGTCGCCACGGTTACAGTGCCGCCATCGCGTCGTCGATGACCGACAGGGCGTCGGCCAGCAGCGCATCAGTCACGGCCAGGCTCGGCAGGAACCGCAGCACGTTGCCGTAGGTGCCGGCGGTGAGCAGCAGCACGCCGTGCTGCGCCGCGTAGGCGGCGATCGACGTGACCGCGGCGGCGTTGGGCACCTTCGCGGTGTCCTTGGTGCCGGACTCGACCAGTTCGATCGCGATCATGGCACCCCGACCGCGGATGTCGCCGATGATGTCGTACTTCTCGGCCAACGCGGTGAGGCCGGCCACGAGGGTCTTCTCGATGCGGGCCCCCTCGTCGAGCAGGTTATTGTGCTCGATGGCCTCGAACACGGCGATCGCGGCGGCGCAGGCGACCGGGTTGCCGCCGAAGGTGCCGCCGAGCCCGCCGGGCTGGGAGGCATCGAGGATCTCGGCGCGGCCGGTGACGGCGGCCAGCGGCATGCCGCCGGCGATGCCCTTGGCCACGAGCACGAGGTCGGGTTCCCAGCCGAAGTGCTCGCTGGCGAAGTACTTGCCGGTGCGGGCCATGCCGCTCTGGATCTCGTCGGCGATCATCACGACGCCGTTGGCGGTGCACCATTCCTGCAGCAGGACCAGATAGCCCTCGGCGGGAACCATGAAACCGCCCTCGCCCTGGATGGGCTCGACGACGAGGCAGGCCAGGTCGCTGGCGCCGATGACCTTCTCGAGGTACGCGATGGTGCGGGCCGCGGCCTGCTCCCCGGTGAGGCCGTCGTGATACGGGTACGAGTTGGGGGCGTGGTAGACGTCGCTGGCCAGCGGTCCGTAGCCGGTGGCGTAGGGGGCGGCCTTGTAGTTCATCGCCATGGTGAGCACAGTGCGGCCGTGGTAGGCGTGGTCGAGCACGGCCACGGCACGGCGGCCGGTGTACTTGCGGGCGATCTTCACGCCGTTCTCCACGGCCTCCGCACCCGAGTTGATCAGCACGGTCTTCTTCGCGAAGCTGCCCGGCGTGTGTGCGGCGAGCAGCTCGGCCACCCGCACGTATTCCTCGTACGGGGTGATGGTGAACAGGGTGTGCACGAAGTCGCCCAGCTGCCCGGTCGCGGCGGCCACGACGCTGGTCTCGGAGTGACCGACGGTGGTGACGCCGATGCCCGCGCCCAGGTCGATGAACTGGTTGTCGTCGATGTCCACCACGATGGCGCCGCTGGCCTTGGCGATGTACACCGGCAGGGCGGAGCTGACGCCGCTGGACACGGCGGCCAGGCGTCGCTCGTGCATCGCCTTCGAGCGCGGCCCCGGGATGGCCGTCACAATCCGTCGTTCCTGGGTCACCGTGTACACCGGGGACGAGGGGGCGGAGGCGGCTGCGGAATCAGTCAACGTGTCAGTCATGATCGGGCCAGTTTACCGCCCGGCTGATCGAGCGCCCGGGCGATTCCCTGCGAGAATTGACAGTAAGCGTGAAACCCGAAGGAGACACCATGATCGGCGCACATCATTACGCGGTGCAGATCCAGTGGACCGGGAACCGGGGGACCGGCACCAGCACCTACCGCGCGTACGGGCGGGACCACATCCTGACCTCGCCGGGCAAGCACCAGATCCTCGGATCGGCCGACCGGGCGTTCCACGGCGACGTTGATCGCTGGAATCCGGAGGAGCTGCTGTTGTCGGCCCTCGCCCAGTGCCACATGCTCTCCTACCTGCACGTGGCCATGAAGCACGGGGTGATCGTCCTCGGCTACACCGACGACGCCATCGGCACCATGGCGCAGACCGCGGATGGTGGTGGCCACTTCACCGCCGCGACCCTGCGTCCCCGGGTCACCATCGCCGACCCCGCCCAGGTGGAGCTGGCCCAGGCGTTGCACGCGGAGGCATCCAAGGCCTGCTTCATCGCCGCGTCGGTGAACTTTCCGATCGGTCACGAACCCGTCACCCACGTGGCCGAACCGGCGTCGCTGCTCTAACCCGGAAGCGTTCGCCGGTCGAGCCCGTCGAGGCCCGGTGGCGTTAAACCGCGAAAGCGGCCCCGTGGTTGCCTCCGTACGGGGAGGTGACCACTGGACCGCTTTCGCGGGGTTGCTGCCTACTTCTGGGTGGCAGCGAACAGCGTGAAGGCCTCTTCGAGCACCGAGGCGGCGTCGTCGATGAGGGCTTCGGAGATGACCACAGACGGCATGATCCGCAGCACGGAGTCCCAGCTGCCGGCATCCAGGGCGATGACGCCGTTGGTGGTGGCGTGCTTCAGCACGAACGCCAGCGCCTCCGGGAATGGCTTCTTGGTGCCGGGGTGCACGAGTTCAACGCCGAACATGGCGCCCTTGCCGCGCACGTCGCCTACGATGTCGAACGTGTCGGCCCAGTCGCCGATGCGGGCCCAGAGGGCCTTCTCCACCCGCTGGGCCTCGCCCAGCAGGTTGTCTCGCTCGATGATGTCGAATACCGCCAGGGCTGCCGCGGTCGAAACCGGGTTGCCACCGAAGGTTCCGCCGATGCCGCCGGGCTGCACGGCATCCATGATCTCGGCGCGGCCGGTGACGGCGGCCAGCGGGAACCCGCCGGCGATGCCCTTGGCCGTGGTGACCAGGTCGGGCACGACACCGTGGTGCTCGATGCCGTACCAAGCGCCGGTGCGGGCGATGCCGGCCTGGATCTCGTCGGAGACGAACACGATGCCGTTCTCGGTGCAGAACTCGCTCAGGCGCTTGAAGTAGCCGGGGGCGGGGATGACGATGCCGCCGTCGCCCTGGATCGGCTCGACGAAGAATGCCGCGATCTCGGTGGCGCCGATGTGGGTCTGGATGTAGTCGATGGTCTTCTCGGCTGCTTCCTCGCCGGACAGGCCGTCCTGGTAGGGGTAGCTGGTGGGCACGCTGTAGATCTCACCGGGGAACGGGCCCATGCCCGCGCGCTCCGGCCACGGGCGGTAGGTCATCGCCATGGTGAGATTGGTGCGGCCGTGGAAGGCGTGGTCCAGGCTCACGATGGCGCGACGGCCGGTGTACTTGCGGGCGATCTTGACCGCGTTCTCCACTGCTTCGGCTCCGGTGTTCACCAGGATGGAGTGCTTCTCGAAGTCGCCGGGGGTGATCTCGGCGAGCTTCTCGGCGACGCGCACGTAGTTCTCATACGGCGTGACGGTGAAGAGCGTGTGGGTGAGCTTGCCGGCCTGCTCGGCGGCCGCCGCGGCGACCTCGGGGTGGGCGTGGCCGATGGTGGTCACGCCGATGCCGCAACCGAGGTCGATGATCTGGTTGCCGTCGACGTCGACGAGGATCGCTCCAGCGCCGTGGTCCATGTAGATGTTGACGAGGGTTCCGGCGCCACGAGACACGGCGCGCACGCGTCGTTCCTGCAGCGCGATTGACCGTGGGCCCGGGAGGGCGGTGACGAGCTTGCGCTCCTGGCTGACCGAGAAGGAAGAAGACATGCCCCCCAGCTTACGGAGGTCGGCTGGGTGGGGGCCGCAGCCTCGCCCGCGGCACGGCCGCTGTTGCGGGGCTCAGACCCTCGTGGCCGCAGTCCGGCCACGGCATGCGCGAGACTGGGCCCATGCCGGATCTCACTTTGCGCGGCGGCGTCGGCAGCCAGGTTTCGGCCGAGATCGACGTGAAGCGATCCCGTTTCCTCTGCCGCCTGGTCAGGGTCGACACCGAGGCGGCGGCGCGCACCGTCATCGATGACGCGCGCTCGGAACACTTTGCCGCACGCCACCACTGTTCGGCCTTCGTGGTCGGGCCGAGCGATACGCCGGATCAGGTGCGCCGGTCGAACGACGACGGCGAGCCATCCGGAACCGCGGGTCGCCCGATGCTGGAGGCGCTCACCGGGCGCGGTCTCGTCGATTGTGTGGCCGTCGTCACCCGCTATTTCGGCGGCACGCTCCTGGGCGCCGGCGGTCTCGTGCGCGCCTACTCGGAGGCCGTGCTCACCACGATCGACCTGGCCCAGTCCCGCGGGCTGCTCGTGACGCGCGAACGCCGCGAGCTGTTCCGCCTCGCACTGTCCCACGCGGATGCCGGTCGCATCGAGGCCGAGTTGCGCCAGCGCGGGGTGCTCATCCTGGGCACCAGCTACGCAAACGAGGCCCTGCTGGATATTGCCGGCGACGATGCCGAGTGGCTCGGCGCGATCGTCGCCCAGGTGACCGCCGGGTCCCGGGAACTCGAGGCGCTCGGGCACGAATGGGTGGACGGCGAGCGTTGACCACGGGCCGCCCCGTCGGACGGGCTGCTTGACTTCAGCGAGAAGTAAGTGTTCAATCAGTCACATGACGCATTCGGCAGACACCAGCACCGGCCCGCGGTCGACGGCGGATGCCCAGCGCGTTCGGATCATCGCTCGCGCCGTGGAGGTCTTCGCGCGCGCCGGCTACCAATCCACCCCGGTGGCGGAGGTCGCCGCGGCCGCCGATGTCTCGCCGGCGTACGTGTTCCGGCTCTTCGACGGCAAGCTCGGACTCTTCGTCGCCGCGGTCGATGACTGCTACGAGCAGGTCGCCGCCGCGCTGGTCGCCGGCGCCACAGGCGCCACTGCCACCGATTCACCGGCCAAACTCGACGCGATGACCACGGCGTACGTCGACCTCATCCGCGACCGCACCCTGATCGCCCTCCAGGTGCACGCGCAGAGTGCGTGTGACGTGCCGGAGATCCGCGATGCGGTTCGCCGCGGGCTGGCCACCGTGGTGCGTGCAGTCGCGCGCGAGTCCGGCGCCGACGATGACTCGATCCAGCGCTTCCTCGCCTATGGCCAGCTCTGCCACCTCGTGGTGCAGGCGGGTCTCGACGAGGTGGATGCGACGTGGGCGCGACTCGTCGACCACGGCATTCAGCACCACCCGGTCACCAGCTGACCGACCCTCTCGGAGAGGGCCCGAGACGCGGGCTTTCTTTTGTGCCCAAATAAGTGACTGTTCAGTCACA
Source organism: Cryobacterium sp. AP23 (assembly GCF_054075385.1). Lineage (NCBI taxonomy): Bacteria > Bacillati > Actinomycetota > Actinomycetes > Micrococcales > Microbacteriaceae > Cryobacterium > Cryobacterium sp. AP23. The sequence continues at coordinate 3,883,347 of NZ_CM133415.1, forward strand.
CACAACAGAATGGATACCTGATGACGAGCATCGCAACACCCCCCGCCGGTCTCCAGACCACCCGCATCGTGCTCCCCGGTCTCGTCGAGGCTGCCGGCCTGCAGGTCACGACAGTGCCGGTGGCCGCCCCCGGTCCCGGGCAGCTGCTGGTGAAGGTCGAGGCGACCGGGATCTCCTTCGCCGAGCAGTCGATGCGAAAGGGCCGGTACCCCGGCCAGCCCGCGTTTCCCTTCACCCCGGGCTACGACCTCGTCGGCCGGGTGGTCACTGCCGGCCGGTCGGTAGACGCCGCTCTGGTCGGCACCAGGGTCGCGACCATGACCAAGACCGGCGCCTGGACCGGATACGCCGTCGTCGAGGCCCGTGACAGCATCCGCGTGCCCGACGGCATAAGCCCCGACGAGGCCGAGACGGTAGTCGTGAACGGGGTGACCGCGTGGCAGATGCTGCATCGCGCCGCACGGGTCAAGCCGGGTCAGACGATCCTGCTCTTCGGTGCCAACAGCGGCGTTGGTGGCATCCTCATCCAGCTGGCCGCCCAGCACGGCGTGCGCGTGATCGGAGCGGCGTCGCCGCGCCATCACGATGCCCTGCGCGCCGCCGGCGTCTCCCCGGTCGACTACGCCGACCCCGACCTGGCCGCTCGGGTGCGTGAGATCGCCCCCGGCGGGGTCGACGCGGTCTTCGACAACGTCGGCGGCGACATCACCCGCACCGGATTCGCCCTGCTCGCTGCCGGCGGCACAATCGTGACATTCTCCATCATCCAGGCCGCCGCCGGAACGGGATCCCTCGTGATCCCGTTCGCGAAGGCGTTGGGCCAGGCGCTGCTCTGGTCCGCGCTCCCGAACGGGAAGCGGGCCACGTTCTACGACCTCTGGGCAGGCCACACGCTGCGACCGGCCCGGTTCCGCCGTCACCTCGAACACGACCTCACCGCGGTGCTCACCCTGCTGAAGGAGGGAACGATCACCGCCAACATCGCGGCCCGCTTCCCGCTGACCGACGTGGTCGCCGCTCTGGAGCTGGCGGAGTCCCGCACCCTCAACGGCAAGGTCATCCTGCTGCCCTGAGCACCCCCACCCGCAGGCTCGGCGCCGCCTCGATTGTCATCCGGATCGGGTGACGCCGGGCGGCGCCGATGTTGCAAAGGTGGGCGGAGTCGGCCGGGTCAGATGATGAGGCTGGTGAGGCGAGGAGCGGATCAATGATCGAGAAAGCCATGACCGAGAAAGCCATGACCGAGATGGCGTTGCCCAGCTGGAAGGACGGACCCACCCGGCAGGCCATCCTCGATTTCGTGGCGACCGCGACAACGCCAGGTGCCGGTTTCATCGAGCCGGCCGACCGGATCGCGGCGTTCGACAACGACGGAACGTTGTGGTCGGAGCAGCCGCTGCCGCCGCAATTCGACTTTGTGTTCCGCAAATGGGGCGAGGAAGTGAAAGCCGATCCCGCGCTGGCCCGCACGCAGCCGTACAAGGCGCTCGTGGAGCGCGACATGGCATTTTTCGCCGGTGTGGCGACGCAGGATCCGGAGACGATCGGCAGCCTGCTTTCGGCGTTCAGCCGGTCATGGGCAGGCTCGACGCCGGAGGCCTTCGACGCCGAGGTGCGGGTGTGGCTCGAGACCGTGAAACAGCCCAAGTTCGGCGTTCCCTACATCGATCTCGTCTACCAGCCAATGCTGGAACTCATCACCTTCCTCACCGCCCAGGAGTTCCGGGTCTTCGTCTGCTCCGGCGGCGGCAGGGACTTCATGCGCGTGTTCGCCGAGGAGGCCTGGGGCATCCACAAGGAGAACGTGATCGGCACCGCGGCGGAGTATCGATACGTGGACGGGCGCATCGTGCGGGGCGAGGGCGTGCTGGGCGGCGTCGACGCGGGCCCCGGCAAGCCAGAGCACATCTTCGCGCAGACCGGCCGGCTGCCCGTCTTCGCCGGGGGAAATGCGGATGTCGACATCGAAATGCTGGAATCGGCCCGCTTCGCCCTTGTGGTGGCGCACGATGACGCTGACCGCGAGTTCGAGTACACGTCCGGCTCAGATCGCACGATCGAGCGGGCCGCCGCACTGGGCTGGACCGTCGTCAGCATCCGGGACGACTGGGACGTGGTCTACCCGACCGGTCATCGAGAGCCGGCGACGAATTGAGTCCGCGGAGTTACTCGACCAGGTCGGCGAGCTGACGGATGACCGTGCCCCAGCCGTCGTGGAAGCCCAGCTGATCGTGCTGGTCGCGGTCGGCCCGGTTGCGGTGCATCGCGGTGGCGGTGTACTCGGTGCCGTCGGGGTGGTCGGCCATGGTCATCACCGCGGTCACGAAGGAGGCCTCAGCCGGACGCCAACCGGCCACGAGGGCATCCGTGAAGATGATGCGCTCGAGGTGGTCGACGGCGAGGAAGCAGCCGGTGATGTGCGGTCCGAATTCGGTACCGTCCTCGCTGATCTCGGTGCGGAACGAACCGCCCGCGCGGAGATCCATCTCCAGCACTCGGCAGAGCGTGGGCGCCGGCACCCACCATTGTTCGAAGCTGGCCGGGTCGGCCCAGGCTTTCCAGACGGCGGCGCGGGGCGCCCGGATAATGCGGGAGACGGTGAGGTCCAGGTCGGGCTGAGCGGATGCGGTCATGCGGGCGTCTCCTCATCGTGGCGGGGGTCTGGGGCGGTGGTGACGAAGCGCTCCAGCCGGTCGGCGCGGCCCTCCCAGATGCGGCGCTGATCACTCAGCCACCCCTCGATCAGGTCGAACGAGCCGCGCTCGAGCGTGCAGACGCGCACCCGGCCGGTCTTGCGGGTGCGGATCAGCCCTGCCTTCTCGAGGGAGCCGATGTGCTTCATGAACGAGGGCAGTGCCATGTCGAACGGCGCCGCCAACTCGCCGATGCTGGCCGGCCCGGAGCCGAGGCGGCCGAGTACCGCCCGGCGAGTGGGGTCCGAGACGGCCTGGAAGACACCGTCGAGGGGATGCTGAGCCATGCGGCTAAGTTAGCCGACGCCCATCACTGAGTGCAAGGGCTAAGTATCGGATGTTTTAGAAGGACTCCGGAACTTGAGAAGGACGATCATCCCGGACATCGTCCTTTTTTGCGCACTATGTCCTGATAATCCTGCGAGGCCGGCCGGGCCGGACTGCGGTCAGCGCCGCTCGCGCCACCAGATGGCGCGGGTGACCCGCTGCACGACGGTGGTGGGCGGTGACTCGTTGTAGCTGTGCGCGAGTTCCTGGCCGGTCAGCTCGTGGATGGCGGCCATGATCTCGTCGGTGGCCCGGCGACGGGCGCGGCCGGAGTCGGCGGTGCCGTGCCCGCTCACGTCGATCGGTTCGCCGAACTTCACGCTGATGCGACGGATGCGCGGCATCTTCGAGCCCACCGGCATGATCTCCTCGGTGCCGATGAGGCCCACCGGTACCACGACGGCCCCGGTGGTGAGGGCGAGCCAACCGACGCCGGTGCGGCCGCGGTAGAGCCGCCCGTCGAGTGACCGGGTGCCTTCGGGGTAGATCGCGAAGGCGCTGTCGGCGTCGAGGATGTTCTTACCTGCGTCCAGTGCCACCTGGGCGGCCTGCCCGGCGCCGCGCTCCACGCCGACGGCGCCGATGGAGGTGAAGAACTGGCGGGACACCCAGCCCTTGAAGCCGGTGCCGGTGAAGTAGGTGGACTTGGCCAGGAACTGCACCCGGCGCGGCGCGGTGAGCGGGATCACGATGCTGTCGATGAAGGACAGGTGGTTGCTGGCGAGGATCACGCGGCCCTCACGGGGGATGTTCTCCTTGCCGGTGATGCGCGGCCGGAAGACCAGGCGCGCAATGGGCGCCATGATGCCGTAACCCAGGAAATAGACGAAGCCGGGACGCTTGGCCTTCACGGGCATCTCGACGAGCACGTCGTCGGCCGGCACCTGTTCGACGGGGGCTTCCGGCGCGGTTTCGGGCTCGGATGCTGGGTCGTGCTTGGCTCCGGTCACTCAACGACCCTACAGCGCGGGGTCAGTCGCGCCCGGCATATAACCGCGGTGCGCCTACCATGGGCTCGTGCAGCGAATCATCATTCTCGGGTCAACGGGCTCGATCGGTACCCAGGCGCTCGACGTCATCAAGGCCAACCCCACCCGGTTCGAGGTGGTCGGCCTCTCGGCCGGCAGCAACCGTGACCTCCTGGCCGAACAGGCCGCCGCGTTCAACGTCGACGACACCGCTGTCGGTGCCGCCGAGGCCGAGCAGTTGGTGCGGGATGTCGACGCCGATGTCGTGCTCAACGGCATCACCGGGTCGGTGGGGCTGGGCCCGACCCTCGCCGCGCTCAAGGCCGGCCGCACCCTTGCGCTGGCCAACAAGGAGTCCCTCATCGTCGGCGGCGACCTCGTCAAGGCGCTCGCGGCGCCCGGCCAGATCGTGCCTGTGGACTCCGAGCACTCGGCGATCGCGCAGGCGCTGCGATCCGGCACCGCGGATGAGGTGCGCCGGCTGGTGCTGACCGCATCCGGCGGCCCGTTCCGCGGCCGCACCCGCGCCGAACTGGCTGACGTCACCCCGCGGGAGGCGCTGGCGCACCCGACCTGGGACATGGGCCTGGTCATCACCACCAACTCGGCGACGCTGGTGAACAAGGGACTCGAAATCATCGAGGCCCACCTGCTCTTCGACGTGCCGTACGACCGCATCGACGTTGTCGTGCACCCGCAGTCGCTCATCCACTCGATGGTGGAGTTCATCGACGGCTCCACGATCGCCCAGGCGTCGCCGCCGAACATGCGCCTGCCGATCTCGCTGGGCCTGGACTGGCCGAACCGGGTGGCCGCCGTCGGCGTGCCGATCGACTGGACCACCCCGCACACCTGGACCTTCGAACCCCTCGACGACGAGGCGTTCCCCGCCGTGGAACTGGCCAAGCACGTCGGCCGGGCCCGGGGCACCTACCCGGCGGTGTTCAACGCGTCCAATGAGCAGGCGGTGCTGGCGTTCCACGCCGGCCGGATCGGCTACCTCGACATCGTCGACACCGTGCAGCGGGTCGTCGACGCCCACGAGTCCGACGGCGAGCTCACTCTTGAGTCGCTGGCGGAGGCCGAACGCTGGGCCCGCGCCGCCGCCGACACGATCATCGACTCGATCGGCCGCTGACCGGTCAGCGCCCGCGGTAGCTCTCGGCCACCGCGACCAGCGCGTCATCCCACGGGGTCGCGGCCACGCCCAGCTCCCGTTCCGTCTCCTGTGCATCGATCACATACGGCACCCGGAACTGGTAGCTGGACTTGTCAACCTCCCGCATCAGCGGGCTGGCCACGCCGAGCGCCCGCAGCATCCACCGGGGGTACCCGGCCACGACGCCGTGGCTGCCGAAGCGCGAGTTCAGCTGGCCGGCGATGTCGGTGCGACTATATGCCCCGCTCGGCACATGCCAGATGCGACCCCAGTCGCCGGCGTACCCAGCGGCGGCGATCATGGTGGCGGCGATGTCCGGCAGGTAGCTCCAACTATGCAACGCTGCGGGCAGCCCGACCACCCGCGCCGTCTTCGACGCCAGGACCTGGCGGAAGAACGCCTCGCCCAGGTGCGCGGTGCCCGTCACGCCGGCCCCGAAGTAGTCGCTCGCCCGCACCTCGACGGCCCGGATCTCACCGTGCTCGTGCGCCTCGAGCACCCGGCGCCAGCCGTTGCGGCGGATCAGCCCCTTCGACTCCGTCGTGGTCTCGGGGGAGTGCTCGGTCATCGGCCCGGCCGGCGACCCGTACGGGTACAGATTGCCCATCACCACCAGGCCGGCGCCGGAGACGGATGCCGCGGCGATCGCCGCCGCGAACACCGGCGGCCAACGCCGGGCCCAGTCGGGGTACGGCGGATTGGTGCACAGGAAGATGGTGTCCATCCGTTCGGCCGCGAGCACGAAGGCCACCGGGTCGGATGCGTCCAGGGTGCGCGACGTCGTGCCCGGCAGCACGGTGCCCGACCGGGTGGCCACGGTGACGTCGTCTCCTCGGGCCACCAGCTGTCGGGCCAGTTCACTGCCCACCCAGCCGGCTCCGACGATGAGGTGCTGGGGCATGGGATCCTCCTGGCTGGCGTGACGGGTGATGCGACCGTTTAGCAGGGCACCGCGGTTAGTCGCAGTCGTCCTTCTTCTTGCAGGCGCCGTTATCGGACTTGTCCTTGTCCGGCTTCTCCGGCTCGGGGGCGGGTGCGGTGGTCTCCTCCGGCTCGACCGGTTCGTCGGTGACCACCGGAGCCTCGGTCTCCTCCGGGGTTTCGGTCGGGGTCTCTACGGGTGTTTCTTCCGGCGCGGGGGTCTCGGTCTCGACCGGGGTCTCGGCGGGCGCCTCCTCCGGCGTCTCGACCGGGGCACCCGCCACCGCGGCAGCCAGGTCGGTCGCGACGAGGTCGATGGCGGTCTGGATCTCGGCGGCCCGCGTGTCGGTGACCCCGTCGGCCGCGGTCGCCGCGGTCAGGTCGGCCTGCACCACCTCGAGGGCGGCTTGCGCGCCGGCGAAGTCGCCGTTGGCGGCGGCCTCACTGACCGTGAGCACCCCGTCCTGCAGGCCGGCTGCCGTGTCGGCGTTCAGGTCGGGGGTGGCGGTGGCGCAGCCGGCGAGAAGACTGCCGGCCAGTCCGATGCCGGCTACCACCAGCATCAGGCGGGTGCGGATGTTCGGGGTCGCGCTCACGGGTTCACGCTTTCCTGAAGCTGCTGCAGATGGGTGCCGAGGTCGCCGTCGACCGCTGGATAGGCCGGCGGGTCGGCTTCAGGGTCGGTCGGCTGCACGAAGAACACCAGCGCGATCACCGCCGCGACGGCCAGCAGGATGCCGATGATGACGGGTGTGCGGCCCACCCGGCGGCGGGCCGGTGCGGAGCGGTCGGACCGGAAACCCGGCCCAGCCGGGGCCGGCGTGCTGGGTGCCGACGCGCTGAGTGCCGACGGTGCGGCCTGGTTGAATCGTTCGGTCGGCGCCGCCTGCGCCGGGGTGTCGGTGCGGGTCATGACCCGGGTCGGCTCGTTGCCGTCGGAGGCCGGATACAGCTCGGTGGCGGCCGTGCCCGCGGCGGGAACGGGCATGAGGGCCGTCGGCTCCTCGAGCAGCTGCGTGGCCGCGGTGGCCCCATCGGCCGGCGAACCGCCCGGCACGAGGTCGCGCAGGAGCACAGCGGCATCCGCCGATGTCAGCCGCTGCGCGGGGTCGCGGGCGGTCATGCCGGCCAGCACGGTCTGCCACTGGGTGCCCAGCTCGGCGGGGATCTCGGGTTGGCGCTGCAACCGGGCCATGGCCGATTCGATCGCGGTGCCGGGGTAGCTGCGGGTGGCGGTCAGGCTCTCCAGCAGCACCAGGCCGAGGGAGTACACGTCGCTGGGCGGGCCGATCGGCTCGCCGAGCGCCTGCTCGGGGCTGAGGTAGCCGGCGGTGCCGAGCACGGACCCGGTGCGGGTGAGGTGCGTGGCGTCGAAGAGCCGGGCGATGCCGAAGTCGGCCAGTTTCGCGTGCGACACCCGGCCGGGGAAGTCGGACGGGGCGAGCAGGACGTTGGCGGGCTTGATGTCGCGGTGGATGATGCCCTTGGCGTGCACGTAGTGCAGGGCTTCGGCGAGGTCGGCGCCCATCCTGGCCACCTCGGCGGGGGCCACCGGGCCCTCGCCGATGCGGCTGCGCAGGTCCTGGCCCGGGATGTACTCCATCACGATGAACGAACGGGTGCTGCCGTCGACGTGCTCGGAACCGGCGTCGAACAGGGTCACAAGGGCGAAGTGGTTGAGGCTGGCGAGCACCATGACTTCGCCGCTCTGCCGCTGCGGGCCGGAGTCGTCCGCGGTGTCCATGCGGAACAGTTTCAGGGCGACAGTACGGCCAAGGGCCAGGTCAGCCGCCTCGTACACCGTGGCCATGCCGCCGGTGCCGACCAGCCGGTCCAGGCGGAAGCGGTCGGCGAGGACCAGTCCGACCAGGCCGTCAGACGGCGACGCGTTGCCGATGGGCTCGGTTGGTGCAGACAGGGAATCCTCCTGGATCGGGCGGTACGAGGTAGCGAGCATAGCCGGGTGCCAGTCAACGACCAGCAGCCTTGCAGCAAGAGAAGGCTAATCTACGACTGTGGAAACCGTGCTGTTGTATATCTTGGGCGTAGCTGTGGTCGTCGTCGGCCTGGCGCTCTCTATCGGCCTGCACGAGATCGGCCACCTGGTGCCCGCCAAGCTGTTCGGTGTCAAGGTCACCCAGTACATGATCGGGTTCGGCCCCACCCTGTGGTCCAAGCGCAAGGGCGAAACCGAGTACGGCGTCAAGGCCATCCCCATGGGCGGCTATATCTCCATGATCGGCATGTTCCCGCCCGCGAAGGACGGCGCCAAGTCCCGGTCGAACAGCACCGGCTTCTTCCAGCAGCTGGTGCAGGAGGGCGAGCCGGAGAAGAAGCAGGGCACCCTCGGCACCATGGTCGAGGACGCCCGCCAGGCCAGCGCCGACACCATCGGCGAGGGCGAGGACCACCGCGCGTTCTACCGGCTGCCGGTGTTCAAACGCGTCATCATCATGCTCGGCGGCCCGTTCATGAACCTGCTCATCGCCGTGGTGCTCTTCGCTGTGCTGCTGATGGGCTTCGGCACCACCCAGGCCAGCACCACCGTCGGCAGTGTCAGCGCCTGCGTGCTGCCCGCCACGAGCGACCGGCAGACCTGCGCCGACGGCGACGAGGCCGCGCCAGGCGCCGCCGCCGGCCTCAAGCCCGGCGACCGGCTCGTGAGCATCGACGGCACCGCCATCACCAGCTGGGACCAGTCCACCGCGATCATCCGGGAATCCTCCGGCACCCCGCTGCAGGTCGTCGTCGAACGTGACGGTGCCGAGCAGACCCTGGTGATCACCCCCAAGCTCACCGAACGCTACGTCACGGATGACGCCGGCGAGGTCGTGACCGACGCCGATGGTGCGAAGCAGACCACCGAGGTCGGCTTCGTCGGCATCGGACCGGCCGGCGAGCTCGTGCCGCAACCGGCCTCCGCGGTGCTGCCGGCGGTCGGCGAGAACATCTCCGGGGTGTTCCACATGATCCTCAACCTGCCGCAGCGCCTGATCGACGTGGCCAACGCCGCGTTCGGCCCCGGCGAACGCGACCCGAACGGCCCGATCAGCGTGGTGGGTGTCGGCCGGGTGGCCGGCGAGATCGCCAGTATCGACACCATCCCGATCGCGAGCAAGACCGCGAGCCTGATCGGCCTGCTCGGTTCGCTCAACATCGCGCTGTTCGTGTTCAACCTGGTACCGCTGATGCCGCTGGACGGCGGCCACGTCGCCGGCGCGCTCTGGGAGGGCATCCGCCGCTGGTTCGCCAAGCTGTTCAAGCGCCCAGACCCCGGGCCCGTCGACACGGCCAAGCTGATGCCGCTCACCTTCGCCGTGGTGATCGTGCTCGGCGGAATGAGCCTGCTGCTGATCTACGCCGACATCGTCAAGCCGGTCAACCTGTTCGGCTGACGCCGCCGCGTACTCCCGCGGGAGTAGTCGGAGCCCAGACAACTGCTGCCAGCGGGCCACGCGCCCCAGCGTGAGCGGACGTAGCATCGGACTATGACATCGCCTGCCGAGTCGCCCGAGTATGACTCCGGCTGGCCGGAGCGCCGGCGCGGCTGGCCCGGTGAACGACTCCCGCCCGCGGCGCGCCTCTGGATCCCGGTGGTGGTGTCCCTGGTCGTCCAGGTTCCCTCCACGGCGTTCCAGATCTGGCGAGGTCGTTCGGCTTTCCCCGGCGGCGAGAATCCGTTCGGCGACCGGCGGTTCGACGGCGCGTTTGTCGACTCCGGTGCGCCCGGCTTCACCGGCGCCGTTCTGCTGGTGCTCGCCCTCGCGTTCGTCGGTCCGCTGGCTCTGATCATGGCCCGCCGCTTCCCCGGCCCGGTCGCCGCAGTCTGCGCCGCGGCCGCCGCGGTCCCGATCCTGATCCTTCCCACCGTGGTCACCCCGTTCGCGGCCCTGGCCTTCGCGATCGTGCTGGGAATCGTGCGTGGCGCCCGGATCTGGGTATACGCGTCCGTCGCCCTGGCCTGGCTCGGGGCCATCGCGCTGGCGGGGCTGTGGGGGATCCTGTTCAACCCGTTCCGGATCGCCGGAACCACACTGGCGTTGGTGCTCTTCATGGGCGCGGGAGAGGCCATCCGTCGGCGCCGGGATCGCATCCTTGAGCACCGGCGCAGCTCGGCCGCCCGCCGGCTGTCGGCCGAGCAGCGCGAGCGGATGCGGATCGCCCGCGAACTGCACGACGTGCTCGCCCATTCGCTCTCCCAGATCAACGTGCAGGCCGGCGTCGGACTGCACCTGATCGACAGCCAGCCGCAGAAGGCTGCCGAAGCGCTGGCGAACATCAAGAGCGCCAGCAAGAACGCGCTCGACGAGGTGCGCACCGTGCTCGGCATCCTCCGCTCGGACCCGGCCGAGCCGAACGGTGCGCCGCTGGCCCCCGAGCCCGACCTGGCCGGGCTGCCGGGGCTGATCGACTCCTTCCGTGCGCAGGGCCTCGATGTCGCCTACGCCAATGCGCTCGAGGTCGAGACCGCCGCCCCGGCCGCGACCCAGCTCGCGCTGTACCGGATCTGCCAGGAGGCGCTCACCAACGTGCTGCGGCACGCCGGGTCGTCCGGGGCATCCGTGTACCTGGGCGTCGACCATGGCGACTACCTGCTGACCGTGACCGATGACGGGTCGGCCACGGCCGATCCGATCGAACCCGGCGGTGGCCTGCTCGGTATGCGGGAGCGCGCTGAATTGCTCGGCGGCCGGCTCCGCGCCGTCCGAACCGGGAACGGCGGCTTCCTGGTCGAGGCCCGGATCCCGATAAGCCTCGGCCGCACTGCCCCGGTGGACGGAGACGGCGGATGATCCGGGTCGTCATAGCCGACGACCAACAGTTGATCCGCGCCGGCTTCAGGTCGCTTCTCGAATCCGAGCCGGACCTCGAGGTGGTGGCCGACGCCGGTAGCGGCCGTGCCGCCGTGGATGCGGTGACCCGGCTGCGGCCGGATGTCGTGCTGATGGACATCCGGATGCCCGACGGCGACGGCCTCTGGGCGACCGAACAGATCGTGCGGGACCCCGCGCTCGCGCACACCCGTATCGTGGTCGTGACCACCTTTGAACTGGACGAATACGTCGCCAGGGCCATCCGCGCCGGGGCGAGCGGTTTCCTGGTCAAGGACACCGAACCGGCCGAGCTGATCCGTGCCGTCCGGGTCGTGGCAGCGGGGGAGGGGCTGCTCTCACCGAGCGTCACCCGGCGGCTGCTGGAACGGATGGCGACCGGGCAGAGCGAACCGCGCGACCCCAGCGCCCTGCAGGCGCTCACCGAGCGCGAGCGAGAGGTGCTCGCCCTGGTCGGCCGCGGGCTGACCAACGCGGAGATCGGCGCGCGGCTGTTCCTCAGCCCGCTGACGGCGAAGACGCACGTGTCGCGGATCATGGGCAAGCTCGCCGCCCGCGACCGGGTGCAACTGGTGATCCTCGCCTACGAGGCGGGCCTGGTCTCTCCCGGCCGCTAGCAGGGCAGCCGGCTGCTCCCGCGGGCGTACGACAGGTGACTCCCCGGGGCAGATTCGCCCGCGCATCCGTTCGGCGACGCTGGGGGCATCGGCTCGCACCGGAGCCCCGAACGATTGGACACATCATGCTCACAACGGCAGCGCTCACAGAAGTCATTGCCCACCCCGGATGGGGCGCCGGCGGCGGATTCGGGTGGTGGTTCCTGCTGATCCCGTTCTTCTGGCTCATCGTCGTCGTCGCGCTCTTCGCCATCTTCGGCCGGCGCTGGCGGCGCGGATGGAACGGCCCGGGCCCGTACCCGTACGGCGGCTACGGGGCGGGCCAGCAGGATTCCCGCAGCGCCGAGAAGACTCTCGCCGAGCGCTTCGCCCAGGGCGACATCGACGAGGTCGAGTACCGGTCCCGGCTCGAGGTGCTCCGCGCCAACCGCGACGCCGCACCGCCGGCCGGCTGAACGACGCCGCGTCCACCCGGCCTCCGATCCTGCTGAACGCCAGCGCAGAGCGTGCACGCGTTCAGGAGGATCGGAGCGGGCACGCGTAAGCTACGTCCGTGGCCGCAATCAACCTGGGTACGCCCAAAGTCCCCGTAATCCTCGCTCCCCGACGCAAGTCCCGCCAGATCAAGGTCGGCAAGGTCCTCGTCGGCGGAGACGCGCAGGTCAGCGTGCAGTCCATGACGACGACGCCGACGACGAACATCAACGCGACTCTGCAGCAGATCGCCGAACTCACCGCCTCCGGCTGTGACATCGTGCGCGTTGCCGTGCCGAGCCGCGATGACGCCGAAGTGCTGCCGATCATCGCCAAGAAGAGCCAGATCCCGGTGATCGCCGACATCCACTTCCAGCCCAGCTACGTGTACCAGGCCATCGACGCCGGCTGCGCGGCCGTGCGGGTGAACCCCGGCAACATCCGCAAGTTCGACGACCAGGTCGGCAAGATCGCCGCCGCCGCCAAGGCCGCGGACGTCTCGATCCGCATCGGCGTCAACGCCGGTTCGCTCGAGCCCAGCATCCTGCAGAAGTACGGCAAAGCCACCGCGGAGGCGCTCGTGGAGAGCGCCGTCTGGGAAGCCAGCCTCTTCGAGGAGCACGACTTCCACGACTTCAAGATCTCGGTCAAGCACAACGACCCGGTGGTCATGGTCAAGGCCTACCGGCTGCTCGCCGAGCGCGGCGACTGGCCGTTGCACCTCGGCGTCACCGAGGCCGGCCCGTCGTTCCAGGGCACCATCAAGAGCGCCACGGCGTTCGGCATCCTGCTCGGCGAGGGCATCGGCGACACCATCCGCGTGTCGCTGTCAGCCCCGCCCGCCGAGGAGATCAAGGTGGGCCTGCAGATCCTGCAGTCGCTGAACCTGCGTGAGCGCAAGCTCGAGATCGTCTCCTGCCCCAGCTGCGGCCGGGCCCAGGTGGATGTCTATAAGCTCGCCAACGACGTCACCGACGGCCTCGAGGGCATGACGGTTCCCCTCCGCGTGGCCGTGATGGGCTGTGTCGTCAACGGACCGGGCGAGGCCCGCGACGCGGACCTTGGCGTGGCATCCGGTAACGGCAAGGGCCAGATCTTCGTGCGCGGCGAGGTCATCAAGACCGTGCCCGAGTCCGAGATCGTCGCCACCCTGATCGAGGAGGCCAATCGCATGGCCGCCGAGATGCCGCCGAGCGAGGACTCCCTCGGCGCCCCCGTGGTGACGGTCGGCGCCAACTAGCCGCACCCTCGCCCAACTGTTCCCAAAACGGACAAATGGTCCCGGTGCGCCGGGACCATTTGTCCGCAGGGGGAACAGTTGCGGTTGCGGGCGGCCGGGGCCGCGGGGACGGACGGTCTGCGCGCGCCGTAAAGTAGGTGCGTGCCTATTCGTATGTCGAACTACTTCCTCCGGACCCTTCGTGAAGACCCCTCTGATGCCGAGGTCACCAGCCACCGCCTGCTTGTGCGGGCCGGCTACATCCGCCGTCAGGCGCCGGGCATCTTCGCCTGGCTGCCGTTGGGTCTGCGCGTGAAGGCGAAGATCGAGACCATCATCCGCGAGGAGATGGCCGCCGCCGGAGCGTTCGAGGTGCACTTCCCCGCCCTGCTGCCGCGCGAACCCTACGAGATCACCGGCCGCTGGGACGAGTACGGCGACGGCCTGTTCCGCCTGCAGGACCGCAAGGGGAGCGACCTGCTGCTGGCGCCCACCCACGAAGAGGTCTTCACCCTGATGGTGAAGGACCTCTACAACAGCTACAAGGACCTGCCGCTGTCGATCTTCCAGATCCAGGACAAGTACCGCGACGAGGCCCGCTCCCGCGGCGGCCTGCTGCGCGGCCGTGAGTTCACCATGAAGGACGCCTACTCCTTCGACTACACCGACGCCGGCCTCGACGCCAGCTACCAGGCCCAGCGCGACGCGTACGAGCGCATCTTCACCCGCCTCGGCCTCGAATACGTCGTGGTGCAGGCGGATGCCGGCGCCATGGGCGGCTCGAAGAGCGAAGAGTTCCTGCACCCCACCGCCGTCGGCGAAGACACCTTCGTGCGCTCCGCCGAAGGCTACGCGGCCAACGTCGAGGCCTTCCGTACCCTGGCGCCCGCGGCGATCGACTTCGCCGGGTTCCCGGCCGCGCAGGTGCACGACACCCCCGACACCCCCACCATCCAGACCCTGGTCGACTCGGCCAACGCCACCCAGCCGCGCCCGGACGGCCGCCCCTGGACCGCCGCCGACACGCTCAAGAACGTCGTCCTCGCGCTCGTGCAGCCCGACGGCAGCCGCGAGATCGTGGTGATCGGCCTGCCCGGTGACCGTGAGGTCGACCTCAAGCGCGTCGAGGTGGCCTTCGCCCCCGCCGAGGTCGAGGCCGCCAACGACGGTGACTTCGCCAAGCTCAACAAGGTTCCCGGCCGCCCCGGCCTGGTCAAGGGTTACATCGGTCCGTGGGCTGCGGCCGGCGCGATGCTGGGCGAAGAGTCCGCCACCGGCATCCGTTTCCTCGTCGACCCGCGCGTGGTCGACGGCACCGAGTGGATCACCGGAGCCAACGAACCCGGCCGCCACGTCTTCGGGCTCGTCGCCGGCCGTGACTTCGTCGCCGACGGCACGGTCGAGGCCGCCGAGGTGCGCGCCGGCGACCCCGCCCCCGACGGCTCCGGCCCGGTGGAGCTGGCCCGCGGCATGGAGATCGGCCACGTGTTCCAGCTCGGCCGCAAGTACGCCGAGTCGCTGGGCCTGAAGGTGCTCGACGAGAACGGCAAGCTCGTCACCGTCACCATGGGTTCCTACGGCATCGGCGTCACCCGTGCCCTCGCCGTGATCGCCGAGCTCAACAACGACGCCAAGGGCCTGATCTGGCCCGACGCCGTCGCCCCGTTCGACGTGCACGTGATCGCCACCGGCCGCGACGAGATCGTCTTCGAAACCAGCGAGGCCGTGACCGCGATGGTCGAGGCCTCCGGCCGCGAGGTGCTCTACGACGACCGCCGCAAGGTGTCGCCCGGCGTCAAGTTCGGTGACGCCGAACTGATCGGGATCCCCACCATCGTGATCGTGGGCCGCGGCGCGGCCGACGGCATCGTGGAACTCTGGGACCGCCGCTCAGGCGAGCGCACCCAGGTGCCCGTGGCCGAGTTGGCCGCGCACTTCGCCTAAACCGTGATCGCTGGTCGAGCTTGTCGACGCCGTGCTGAGCCTGTCGAAGTAGACATCTCACGGCGTCTTGACAAGCTCGACCAGCGGATGGGTCGCGCTTCGACGAGGTGTTAGAGCTTGGCGAAGCGGGCGCGGAAGAAGCAGTACACGCCGTAGGCGATCAGGCCCACGCCGACGAGCACCAGGATGACCATGCCGAACGGCAGGGCGGCAAGCGAATGCAGCGCGCCGTCCAGCCCGGTCGACTTGCTCGGGTCGACGGTGAAGCCCGCGACGATGACGAGGATGCCGACCACGCCGACGGCGATGCCCTTGGCGACGTACCCGAACACGCCGAGCCCCACCGTGGCGGTGCCCATCGCACCGGACGGCACGCTGAGGTCTTCGGTGAACGTCTTGGCGACGCCCTTGTAGACGAAGTAGCCGCCGATCGCGAGCACGCCCAGACCGGCGAGCATCAGCAGCACCGGCCCGCCGGGCAGCGCGAGCACGGATGCGCTGGCCGACGCGGTGCTCTGCGACGAGTTCGCCGAACCCTGCAGGGCGACGGTGAGGGCGGTGCCGGCCACGAAGAGGTACGCCACGCCCTTGCCGATCTCCTTGAGCCGATGCGCCCAGACCTTCTTCTCGGAGTCCGCGGCCGGAACCAGGAACGCCTGCAGCACCTGCCACAGGCCCAGCGCGACCAGACCGACGACGATGGCCCAGATCACGAAAATGCCGCCGGGGGACTTCGCCAGTTGACCGAGCGCGCCGGACTGGTCGGCGCTTCCGGCGCCTGACCCGACCGCGAGGCTGATGGCGATGGCGCCGATCAGGGCGTGCAGGAGGCCGTTGACGGCGTAGCCGACCCGGGCCAGGGTCTTGAGGTGGGGATTGTTGCCGGCATTCCGCGCGGCACGGCCGGCCGATTGCGCGCCGGACTGCGCAGAAGATCGAGTATTCATCGCGTTATCGTATCCGTCGAACGCCGCCGGCACGCGGTGGTGCTTGGCGTGTTCCACCCGGTGGCACCGAGCGGGTGACGCAGGCCCCGGGATTCCGGTACCTTGGTAGAAGCCCGCTGCGCGGTTTCGCGGCGGCAAGATCTGAATAGAGGAGGCCGGCCATGGACATCGACCTCAGCGTGTTGCGGCTGATGGAGCGCGAGAAAGAGATTCCCTTCGAGGAACTCGTGCAGATCATCGAGCAAGCAATTCTGACGGCCTACCTCAAGCACACCCACCAGGGTGAGCCGCTGAAGCAGGCTGCGGAAGAAGAACCCGGAGCTCGCGTCGTACTCGACCGCAAGTCCGGTCACGTCGACATTTACATTCCTGAGCACGACGAAGAGGGCAACATCATCGGCGAAGCCGTTGACAACCCCGACGACTTCGGTCGTATCGCCGCATTCGCGGCCAAGCAGGTTATCAACCAGCGCCTGCGCGACATCGCGGATGACGCGGTGCTCGGCGAATTCAAGGGCCGCGAAGGCGAGATCGTCGCCGGTGTGATCCAGCAGGGGCCCAACCCCCGCATGATCCACGTCGACCTCGGCACCATCGAAGCGATCCTTCCCCCCGAAGAGCAGGTGCCCGGCGAGAGCTACGTGCACGGCTCGCGCATCCGGGTGTACGTCACGGCCGTCGGCCGCGGCATGAAGGGCCCGCAGATCACCGTCTCGCGCACCCACCCGTCACTCGTGCGCCGTCTGTTCGCGCTGGAGGTCCCCGAGATCGCCAGCGGCGTCGTGGAGATCGTCTCGCTGGCCCGCGAGGCCGGCCACCGCACCAAGATCGCCGTGCGCGCCACCGAGCCCGGCGTCAATGCCAAGGGTGCCTGCATCGGCGAGCTCGGCCAGCGCGTACGCGCGGTGACCGCGGAGCTCAACAACGAGAAGATCGACATCGTCGACTACTCGCCCGACCTCGCCACCTTCGTGGCCAGCGCGCTCTCGCCCGCCAAGGTCACCAGCGCCTACGTCATCGACGAGTCGATCAAGGCCGTCCGGGCGCTCGTACCGGACTACCAGCTGTCGCTCGCGATCGGCAAGGAGGGCCAGAACGCCCGTCTCGCCGCCAAGCTCACGGGCGCAAAAATCGACATTCAGCCAGACAGCATTCTGGAGGATGACGAATAGGGGGTACGATGGATCCCGTTAGAACGTGCATTGGATGCCGTTCCCGCGCCTCGCGATCCTCTCTTCTGAGGGTTGTCGCCCAGAATTCGCTGCTGGTGGTCGATGAGACCGCCACTCTGCCTGGGAGAGGTGCGTGGATTCATCCCACCATCGCGTGCTTCCAGGAGGCCGTAAAGAGGCGCGCTTTTGGGCGTGCCCTCCGCGTGACCAGCCCCCTGGACGCAAATCAACTAGAGAACAGGCTGACTTGGCTAATGGATAACTAATGAGCGGCTCGAAATGAGACCCGTCCGTTACTAACGGTCTGCCCCTTTCCGGGTGCAGGCCCGGAACAGGAGAATTGTGGCTGCGAAACCACGCGTACACGAGATCGCAACTGAGCTCGGTGTCGACAGCAAGGTAGCCCTTGCGAAATTGAAGGAAATGGGCGAGTTCGTCAAGGGACCGTCCTCTAGCGTTGAGCCCCCCGTTGCGCGCCGTCTGCGCGCAGCACTCGAGGCCGACGGAGTCGCCACCGGCGGCGCTGCCGCCACGCCGGCGGCACCCGCTGCCGCGAAGCCGGCCGCGACCACGTCGGCCAAGCCCGGCGCCCGTCCGTCCCCGGCACGCCCCGCTGCACCGGTGCCCGCACCGGTCGACGAGGCTCCCGCCGCGGATGCCCCGCCGATGCCCGCCGCGCCGCTCACCGTAGCGGAACGTCAGGCTGCAGCTGCCGAGAAGGCCGCCGCCGCCGAGAAGGCTGCAGCGACCGAGAAGGCCGCCGCCGAGGCTCCCGCCACCGCGGGCACCGACGCGAGCCCGGCCGCCGCAACGCCGGCCGCCAAGGCCGACGGCGAGACGGCCACCGCCGTCAAGCCCGGTGGATCCGTGCCGCGTCCGGGTGCACGACCGGGTAACAACCCGTTCGCCAGCAACCAGGGCATGGGCAAGACCCCCACCCCGCGTCCGGGCAACAACCCGTTCGCGAGCGCGCAGGGCATGGGACAGCGTCCGCCGTCCACGTCCTCGCCCAGCAACATCCCCCGCCCTGCCGCACCCCGCCCCGGCGCCCCGCGCCCCGGTGGACCCGGCCAGGCACCCCGCCCGACCGGCTTCGGCCAGCGTCCGGGTGGCTTCCAGCGTCCCGGCGGAGCTCCGGGCGGCGCCGGTGGCGCACGCCCCGGCTTCTCCCGCCCCGGTGCGCCTGCAGGCGCTCCCGGCTTCGGCCCGCCCCGCCCTGCGGGTGGCGGCGGCGCCGGCGGCCGTGGCCGTGGCCCCGGCGGTGGAACCGCTGGTGCGTTCGGTCGCGGAGGCGGCAAGAACAAGGCACGCAAGTCGAAGCGTACGAAGAGAGCAGAATTCGAACTGCGCGAAGCTCCGTCGCTGGGTGGCGTCAGCGTCCCCCGTGGCGACGGCGGCACCGTGGTGCGTCTGCGCCGCGGCGCCTCGATCACCGACTTCGCCGACAAGATCGACGCGAGCCCGGGCAACCTGGTCACCGTGCTGTTCCACCTCGGTGAAATGGCAACGGCGACCGAGTCGCTCGACGAGGCCACCTTCGACGTACTGGGCAGCGAGCTGGGTTACAAGATCCAGATGGTCTCGCCCGACGACGAGGACCGCGAGCTGCTGCTCGCCTTCGACATCGACATCGACCAGGAGCTGGCCGACGAAACCGACGAAGAGCTCGAAGTTCGTCCTCCCGTCGTCACCGTCATGGGTCACGTCGACCACGGTAAGACCGCGCTGCTCGACGCCATCCGTAACGCCAAGGTCGCTGCCGGTGAAGCCGGTGGCATCACCCAGCACATCGGTGCGTACCAGGTCGTCACCGAGCACGAGGGCATCGAACGTGCCATCACCTTCATCGACACCCCCGGTCACGAGGCGTTCACCGCCATGCGTGCTCGTGGTGCGCAGGTCACCGACATCGCGATCCTCGTGGTCGCCGCCGATGACGGCATCATGCCGCAGACGATTGAGGCGCTCAACCACGCCCAGGCCGCCAACGTGCCGATCGTGGTCGCAGTAAACAAGATCGACAAGGCAGGCGCCAACCCGCAGAAGGTGCGCCAGCAGCTCACCGAGTTCGGTCTGGTCGCCGAAGAGTACGGCGGAGACGTCATGTTCGTCGACGTGTCCGCGAAGAACAAGATCGGCATCCAGGAAATCCTCGACGCCGTCCTGCTCACCGCTGACGCCGGACTCGACATGCGCGCCAACCCGAACAAGGATGCCCGCGGTGTGGCCATTGAGGCCAAGCTCGACAAGGGCCGCGGTGCAGTTGCCACCGTGCTCATCCAGTCGGGAACGCTGCACGTCGGAGACTCGATCGTTGCCGGTACCGCTTACGGCCGCGTTCGTGCGATGGCCGACGAAAACGGCAACGCCGTTCTCGCCGCCACGCCGTCCCGTGCCGTCCAGGTGCAGGGTCTCTCCAGCGTTCCGCGCGCCGGTGACACCTTCCTCGTCATCGAGGAAGACCGCACCGCGCGTCAGATCGCTGAGAAGCGTGAAGCCGCCGAGCGCAACGCCCTGCTGGCCAAGGCCCGCAAGCGCATCAGCCTCGAGGACTTCACCCGTGCACTCGAAGAGGGCAAGGTCGAATCGCTCAACCTCATCATCAAGGGTGACGTTTCCGGTGCCGTTGAGGCCCTGGAAGAGTCGCTGCTCAAGATCGAGGTCGACGACTCCGTTCAGCTGCGCATCATCCACCGCGGTGTCGGTGCGGTCACGGAGAGCGACGTCAACCTCGCCACCGTCGACAACGCCATCATCATCGGCTTCAACGTTCGCCCCGACACGAAGGCGCGCGAACGTGCGGCTCGTGAAGGCGTGGACGTGCGCTTCTACTCCGTCATCTACAACGCGCTCGAGGACATCGAGTCTTCCCTCACCGGAATGCTCAAGCCCGAGTTCGAAGAAGTGCAGAGTGGTATCGCCGAGATCCGCGAGGTCTTCAGCTCGTCCAAGTTCGGAAACGTCGCCGGTGTCATCGTGCGTTCGGGAACGATCACGCGAAACGCCAAGGCACGGGTCATCCGCGACGGCATCGTTGTGGGCGACAACCTGGCCATCGAGTCGCTGCGTCGCTTCAAGGACGACGTCACTGAGGTTCGTACGGACTTCGAGGCCGGTATCGGTCTTGGTAAGTTCAACGACATTCAGATCGGCGACGAGATTGAGACGATCGAACTGAAGGAGAAGCCGCGCGGCTAAGTTCCGCGTTGTGCTGGGGTCTCCGCTTGATCCCCCTAAAAGGGAAGAGAGCGGGGACCCCTACCCCGATTCCCCTGCGTTGATTGAATGCAGCGGGGGATCAAGCTACGACCCCAGTCCCCGAGACAACATTCGTCAACACGATGGTTGGGGAGGACTTAAGAGCGTTAAGAAGTACCCACAAACTAGGAGTAGATCATGGTAGATCCGGCACGCGCACGAAAGATGGCGGACCGCATCAAGGTCATCGTGGCCAAGCGGCTCGAACGCGGCATCCGCGACCCGAGGCTCGGCTTCGTGACCATCACCGACGTCAAGGTCACCGGCGACCTGCAGCACGCCTCGGTGTTCTACACGGTCTACGGCTCCGACGAAGAGCGCAAGGACAGCGCTGCAGCGCTCAAGGCCGCCACCGGCATGATGCGCAGCGAGGTCGGCAAGAACATCACCGCCCGGCTCACGCCGTCACTCGAATTCATCGCCGACGGCATCCCGGAGAACGCGGCCCTCATCGACGACCTCTTGCGTGAGGCGCGGGAGCGCGACACCCAGGTGGGCGAGATGGCCCGCGCCGCCGTGTACGCCGGCGACGAAGACCCGTACGTCAAGCCGCGCGAGTACGCCGAGGATGACGACGACGTGGATGAGACGGACGAAGACGACACCGACGACGCCGTCGTGGAGCCCGCACCGGTCCGCACCGGCCGGCACGCCGCCGACACCGAACCGGATGCCCGCTAAGCACACGCACGAACGGCCGCGCACGCGGCACCCAGGAACCTCCGGTCGACCCCAACGGGCGCCGGAGGTTTCGCAGTGGTGAAACAATGCGGAACACACGCGGCACAATTTGTGAAATCCCCGGTGAACGGGGCCAAATATCCCTAGGATCGACGCAATCGTCCACATCTGAAGGAGTTGTCATGGCCCTACCCCAGCAATCCACCGCACCTGTCGGAGGCGTCCCGCTCGCAGCGCCGTACTACGGCGCACCCATCACCGAAGCGGTCAAGCGCTTCTTCACCAAGTACGCGGTGTTCTCCGGGCGGGCCAGCCGAAGTGAGTACTGGTGGTGGGCCCTGGTCAACTACGTCGTGCTCATCGTCCTCGGGGTCCTGGCGCTGGTCGCCAACGGTACCCCCACGGTGTCCGTCGACGGGACCGTCGCGCCGCCATCCGGGGGAGCGGTGGTCGTGGTGCTGCTCCTCACGGTCTACGGCCTGGCCACGCTCATACCGGAATTGGCCCTCACGGTCCGCCGACTGCACGACGGCAACTTCTCCGGCTTTTTCATCTTCGTCGCCCTGGTGCCGCTGGTGGGCGGACTCATCCTGCTGGTCCTGACGCTCCTGCCGTCGAAGCCGGAGGGTGCCCGGTTCGACGCTTAGCGCGGTGGGCCGGGTCAGGCCTCGGTCGCGGCGATCGTCCAGCTGGCGGAGTGGGTGGCGCCGGGAGCGAGGCGGATCAGGTCTTCTCCGGTTGAGAAGGCATCCGGCGGGCAGGTCATCGGTTCGACGGCCAGCCCGATCCGGCTGCGCTCCGGGGCCGGCCTGTCGGCGGTGTGTACCTGCAGCCAGGGCAGGTCGACTCCGAAGCTCATCCGCACCCCGGTTCCGGCCGGGCTGGTCACGGTGACGGTCGCCGTCCCGTCCGCCGTCCGCCCGAGAGCGGTGAAGGCGTGGTCGATGAAGGTCTCGCCGATCGGCCGGGCGGCACGGAAGTCGAACTCCGGCGTGGTCTCGACCGGCACCGTGGCCACCGGGCTGAGCCGGTCCGGCGTGACGGTGAGGTAGCTGGCCGCCGGGAACTCGAGGGTCCAGTCGTCCACGGTGCCCGGGCCGGCCACGAGGTAGGGGTGCGGGCCGGTGCCGTACGGTGCGGTGCTCGCGCCGAGGTTCTCGGCGGTGACCGTGGTGGTCAGGCCGTCGTCATCCAGCCGGTAGCTGGCCAGGACGGCGACGGGGTGCGGGTATCCGTCGCTGGGCACGATGGTGGTGCGCAGGGTCACCGAATCGGCCGACCGCGACTCGAGGGTCCAGTCCGCCCAGCAGACCAGGCCGTGCAGCGCGTGCGAGCGGGTGGGCTCTGTCAGCGGGAGCTGGTAGTCGATGCCGTCGTAGGTATACGTTCCGTCGACCACCCGGTTGGGCCAGGGGGCGAGCACGGCGCCGCGGTAGCCGGGGCGGATTTCGTCGGCGTCGAACGGCACCACGAGGTCGCGGCCGTGCCAGGTGAGCACGCGGAGGCTGGCGCCGACGCTGGCGATGGTGGCCGAGTAACCGCCGTGCCCGATCGTGAACTGCAGGCCGGACAGCGGCAGGACCAGGGCATCCGGGCCGTCGACGGTGGGGCGGATGATGGCGGCGTCAGTCATTGCTCAGGACTCGTTTCAGGTAGGCGTTCTCGAAGCGGCCGGCGGGGTCGACCCGCCGCACGTGCGCCGCGAAGTCATCGAGGCGGGGGTAGGCGCGGCGCAGCCGGGCCGGGGACATGGTGGCGACCTTGCCCCAGTGCGGGCGCGGCGCGAACTGTTCGAGGGTGTGCTCGATCAGGGGCAGCACCGTCAGAATCTCCTCCGGCAACGGCTTCCAGGTGAAGTGGATGGCGAGCGAGTCGCGGGCGTAGCTCGGGCTGAGCCAGGCGGTGTCAGCGGCCACGCTGCGCAGCTCGGAGATGTGCAGCAACGGGGCGATCCGGTCGCCGATCGCGCGCAGGGCGGTGATGGCCGCGACGGCGTGCGCGGCGGGGATGAGGTACTCGGACTGGATCTCTTCGCCGTGGCTGGGCTGGAACTCGCTCCGGAAGTGCGCGAGCCGTTCGTTCCAGGGCCCGGGCTCACGCAGCTGTCCGGTGACGCTTTCGGCAGAGACGCCGGGCAGCGGATGCAGCGCAACGGTGGCCTCGGTGGCGCCGAGGGCGGCGAGGTCGAACTCGGCACCGTCCACGTCGAGCCGGCGCTTCGACCAGACCTGGTGGGTATTGTCGCCCTGGAAGGTGGTGAACACGCTGACGCTGTAGCCGCTGGCCATGATCGCCGACCAGTTGGCCAGGGCCGCCGTCCAGGACAGCCCCTCGTGCACGTACTGGGAGATCTGGAAGTGCGGCTGCACCCTCAGGGTCACGGCGGTGACGATGCCGACGGCACCGAGGCCGACGACCGAGGCCGCGAAATCGGGGTCGTGCTCGCGTACGATTTCGACCTCGCCGGAGGCGCGCACGATCTCCAGCGCCAGCACCGAGGAGGCCAGCGAGCCGTTGCGCACACCGGAACCGTGGGTACCGGTCTGAATGGCGCCGGCGACGGAGATGTGCGGCAGCGACGCCAGGTTCGGCAGTGCCAGGTCGTGGCCGGCCAGGAACGCGCCGACCTGCGCGTAGGTGCTGCCGGCACCGACCCGCACGCTCACCGCGGTACCGTCGTCACCGAACTGCAGGGACGGTTCGACGACCAGCTGGTCCAGCGCCACGAGGGTGCCCGGCGTGTCGGCGATGATGGAGAAGGAGTGCCGGGAGCCCAGAGCCTTGACCACGCCGTCCGCGGCGTCGACCTCGGCCACGATCCGTGCGACCTCGTCCGCCGTGGTGGGATGCCTCACGTCGTCGGTCGAGTACTCGACATTGCCGGCCCAGTTCTTCATCGAAACCATTTCTGTAGGGGGAGTGCTGGGGGTTTTCACCCCTGCGAAAGAGCGTACAGCCCTGGTTCCACCGCGACGGCGAGACCGTCGGCGAGCAGCCCCGCCAGGGCGCGGTCGCGCTGGATCTCGTCCGGCCAGAGACCGATGATCTCCGTGCTGCTGACCGGATGATGCGTGGCGCGCAGCTCCGCCATGATCAGTCCGCGCACCTGCCGGTCGCTGCCCTCGAACTTCTTCTGCACTGCCTTCTTCGGTCCGGTGTACTCCGGATAGTCCGCGGCACGCCAGGCGCAGGCATCCCGGACCGGGCACACGGCGCACTTCGGGCTGCGGCTGGTGCACACGACGGCACCCAATTCCATGATCGCGGCGTTGAACACGGCGGCGGCCTCGGGTTCGTGCGGCAGCAGCGCCGCCATCGCTTCCAGGTCACGGGTGCGGCTGGGCGGAGCCGGCTGCGCCTGCCCGGCCACGGCCCTGGCGATCACGCGACGGGTGTTGGTGTCCACGACCGGATGCCGGTGGCCGTACGCGAAGGCCGCGACGGCCCTGGCGGTGTAATCGCCGATGCCGGTCAGGGCGAGCAGGTCGTCCACGTCGTCCGGCACCACCCCGCCGTGCCGCTCGGTGATCTGCACCGCCGCGGCGTGCAGCCACAGCGCTCGGCGCGGGTAGCCGAGGCTGGCCCAGGCGCGCACCGCCTCACCCGGTGGCACGGCGGCCAGGTCGCCGGGGGTCGGCCACCGTTCGAGCCACTCGGCCAGTCGGGGGATGACCCGGTTCACCGGGGTCTGCTGCAGCATGAACTCGCTCACCAACGTGCCCCAGGCGCTGAAACCGGCGCGCCGCCACGGCAGGTCCCTGGCATTGTCGCCGAACCAGGCGCTGATCGCGTGGCTGAGCGTGGGGCCCGGCCCGGGGCCGGCACCCGTGTTGGTGCTGGTGTCGGGTGCGCCAGGGGATTCGGGCGCGTGGCGCTGGGCTGTGACGTTCATCAGAACTAACCTAGGCTCGATTCATGAAGCTCGTTTCCACCCCACGCGTCGAGTACCTGCGTACCCTCGCGGCCGAGATCCTCAACCTGAACGGCCGGGGCCGGGTGATCGTGGCGGTGGACGGTGCCGACCACGCCGCGCGCACCGCGTTCGCGGACGACCTGGCCGCCGTGTTCGACGAGGCCGACAAGCCCGCTTTCCGGGCCTCGCTGCGGTATTTCCAGCGCTCAAAGGCGGACCAGGCCCGGTTCGGGCCGGAGTCCCCTGAGCGGTTCTACCGGCACGGCTTCGATTACTCGGCCCTTCGCCGGGTGCTGCTTGAGCCGTTCCGGCTCGGCGGCAGCACGGCCTTCGTCACCCAGGTGTTCGACCCCGACCGGGACGCCTGGATCGAACCGACCTGGACCACGGCCCCGACGGATGCCTTCCTGGTGATCGACGGCGAGTTCGCGCTCCGCGGCGAGCTCCGCGACGGCTGGAATTACCGCATCCTGCTCGAGAGTGAAGCGACCTCAGAGGCCGACTATCTCTACCAGAAGGAGGAACGCCCCCGACAGGTGGCGTCAGCGGTGATCGACCTCAGCGAGCGGCACCAGCCGCAGCGGGTGTTCAGCGACTCCTGCTGAACCGGGCGAGCACCTGCCCGGGGGTGTAGAACGAGCCGCGTTCCTCCACCTCGTGCACCAGCGCGGTGAGCGTGGCATTCACCGGGGCGCCGATCCCTGCGGCAGCGGCCTCCCGCACCACGGCGCCGTTGAGGAAGTCCACCTCGGTGCGCTGGCCGCGGGTGACGCTCTGCAGCGTGGAGCCCAGGTTGGGCACGGTGCCCATCCGGGCGCGCATCATCAGCGGCAGCACCTGCCCGGCCCAGGCGGGCAGCCGGGAGAAGGCGCGCAACCGGCGGTCGCCGAGCGCCTGCATGGCACCGAACCGGATGCCGCGGCGCATTCCGACCCGCACCGCCTCGCGCATGCTCAGGGTCATGACGCGGCGGAGGCCCCGGTGGGCGACCACGGCCTGGACGCTCAGCCCCGTGATCGCGGGCAGGGCGTTGAGCATGTTGACGACGAGCTTGGTCCACTGGGCGCCGACGAAGTTGTCGATGGCCGCACACGGCACTGCCGCCGCCAGCACCTCCTGCCACCGGCGGGTGGCCGCGTCGGCGGGGCCGCTGCCGCGGCCGAGGTAGGTGGGCGCCGCCGTGGTGACGGTGACCAGGCCCGGTTCGGTGTAGTTGGCGGCGATGATCGACAGCGCGCCGAAGCAGTCGGAGGAGGGAAGCAGCCGGCGCGCGGTGTCGACCCCGTCGAGGCCGTTCTGGATCACGATCACCGCGGCACCGTCGAGTACGGCGGCGTTGTCGCGGATGGCCGCCTCGGCATCCTGCGCCTTGGTGCACACCAGGGCCAGCTCCGGGGTCTCCACCAGCCGTTCGAGCGCGGCGGGGTGCGCGGTCGCCTGGCCGAAACCGCCCTCCAGCCGGATGCCCCGCTCCCGGATGGCGGCCAACCCGGCGCCGCGCGCGGTGACGGTGACGTCATGGCCGGCGACGCTGAGGAGGGTGGCGAAGGTTCCGCCGAGGGCACCGGCACCGATCACAGCAATTCGCATGCCCTCAGCCTAGGAGCCCGGCCGCTCGGTGTGCGCTACCCGCCCACCAGGACCGGGTCGGCCCCGGCCGGGGCCGTCACCGCGGGCTGGACCACCCGTCGTCCCGACGGCAGCGCCAGTGCGATCAGTGCAGCGACCGCGAGCACCCCGGCGCCGACCAGCACGGCGGGTACCGCCGCATCCACGTACCCGGTGGGTGTCAGGGTGCCGCCGTTGCCGGTGAACACGGCGGTGAGCACGGCCACGCCCAGGGCGACGCCGATCTCGCGGAAGGTGGAATTGGTGCCGGAGGCCTTGGCGTGGTCGTCCGGGACCATGTTGGCGAGCACGGCCGTCGAGCTCGGCGCGAAGACCTGCCCCATGCCGAGTCCGGCCAGGATGAACGCGCCCACCAGCTCGCCGTACTCGACATCGGCCGACATCGTCAGGGCGACCCAGAACATGGCGATGGAGAGCAGCGCCAGCCCCAGCACGATCGGCAGCCGGGTGCCGGTTCTCGGGCTCAGCATCCCGGTCAGCGGTGCCACGATCATGGGCGCCAGCGTCCACGGCATCGTCATCACACCGGCTTCGAGCGGGCTGTGGCCCTGCACGATCTGCAGGAATTGGATGAGGATGAAGATCGACCCGAAGATGCCGAAGCTGAAGGTGACACCCACGAGGTTCGCGATCGTGAAGCTGCGGTCGCGGAACAGGCGAAGCGGCAGCAGCGGCGCGGATGCCCGGCCCTCCCACCAGACGAAGGCCAGCAGCAGCGCGCCGCCGCCGATGAGCGCCGTGAGCACCTCGGTGCTGGTCCAACCGGCCTCGTTACCGCGCACGATCCCGTAGACGAGGCCGAAGACACCGCCGCCGGCCAGCAGCAGGCCCAGCACGTCGGCGCGCAGCCGGGCTCCGAAACTGTTCGGCAACGCCACCAGCACCAGGGGGATCGACAGCAGGCCGAGCGGCACGTTCAGCCAGAAGATGGCTTCCCAGTTCCAGCCTTCCACCACGGCGCCGCCGATGAGGGGGCCGAGGGCGACGCCGAGGCCGGCGATGCCGCCCCAGATGCCGATGGCCGCCGGCCGGAAGCGGTCGGCCACCGACCCGACGAGCAGGGTGAGGGAGAGCGGCATGAGCGCGGCAGCACCGACGCCCTGGAGTGCGCGGGCGGAGATCAGCATCCACGGTTCGACGCTCACGGCGCAGAGCGCCGACGCCGCGGTGAAAAGCGCGATCCCGGCCAGGAACACCGACCGGCGCCCGAACCGATCGCCGATCGCCACGGCCATCAGCATGAAGGTGGCGAAGCTGAGCGAATAGGCGTTCACGACCCACTGCAGCTCTTCAATGCTTGCCGAGAGGTCGGTGTTGATCACCGGGAGGGCGCTGGTGACCACCAGGTTGTCCAGGGTGGCCATGAACATGGGCAGTGACGCGGCAACGACGGCGAGCCAGACGGGCACGCGGTTCAGGCGCCACCCGAACGGCAGAGTGGAGGTTGTGGTCATGGAAGGTCCCTTCGGGAACGAGCCGGAGAATGTTGTAATTGAATGATTACAAGATAGGAGATTAGTAATCGACTGATAACCTGTCAAGTGTGAACGAGACATCCGGCACCGCAGCCGCCCAGCCCACCGAGCGCATCCCCGCCGCGGAGCGTCGTGAGCAGATCCTGGCTGCGGCCAGCGTGGTCTTCGGCGAGCGGGGCTACTCCGGAGCGACCACCGACCAGGTGGCCAAGGCCGCCGGGATCAGTCAGCCCTACGTTGTGCGCATGTTCGGCACCAAGGAGAACCTCTTCCTGGAGGTCCTGGCCAGGGCCCTCGGGCGGTTGGTCGCCGGGTTCAGGCAGATCATCGCCGAACCGCGAGAGCACGGCGCCGACGAGGTCGAGCTGCTGGCCGCGCGGCTCGGCGCCGCGTACGTGGACCTCATCGAAGACCGCGGCATCCTGCTCTCGCTCATGCAGGCGTTCATCAGCGGGCACAACCCAGTCGTCGGCGCCAAGGCCAGGGCCGGCTTCCTCGAGATCTACCGGATGCTGCGCGACGAGGCCGGCTTCCCGCCGGATGCGATTCGCGGGTTCCTGGCCGACGGCATGCTGTTCAACACCCTCCTGGCCATCCGGCTGCCCGACATCTTCGCCGAGGACCCCGACGCCGAGGAACTCATGCGCTGCACGTTCCGTGGCAAGCTCGATGTTGTGCTCGGCGCCACAGCCGCCGAGGCCGCAGAGAATGCCTGATCCCAGCCACGAAGGACCGCCAGTGAACGCCCCCCGCCGCAAACCGAGCAGCACCACGAGCGGCCTCGTACTCATCGACAAGCCCCAGGGCTGGACCAGCCACGACGCCGTCGCCCGCACCCGCCGCCTGGCCAACACCCGCAAGGTCGGTCACGCCGGCACCCTCGACCCGATGGCGACGGGCCTGCTGATCCTCGGCATCAACAGCTCCACCCGGCTGCTCACCTACGTGGTCGGGCTGGACAAGGAGTACCTGGCCACCATCCGCCTGGGCGCCGCGACGACCACCGACGACGCCGAGGGGGAGGAGCTCACCCGGGCGCCCGCCGGCGCCGTCGAGGCGCTTTCGGAGACGGCCATCAGCGCGGGCATCGGGGCCCTCACCGGCGAGATCAGCCAGCGGCCCAGCGCCGTGAGCGCGATCAAGGTGGACGGCAAGCGCGCCTACGCCAGGGTGCGGGCCGGTGAAGACGTGGAACTGCCGGCCCGGCCGGTCACGGTGAGCGAGTTCGAGCTGGTCGGCAGCACCCCGGTCGACGGGTTCCTCGAGCTGGAGGTGCGGGTGGTGTGCTCCTCCGGCACCTACATCCGGGCCCTCGCCCGCGACCTCGGCGCCGGCCTCGGCGTCGGCGGGCACCTCACCAGCCTCCGCCG
Organism: Cryobacterium sp. AP23; assembly: GCF_054075385.1. Lineage (NCBI taxonomy): Bacteria > Bacillati > Actinomycetota > Actinomycetes > Micrococcales > Microbacteriaceae > Cryobacterium > Cryobacterium sp. AP23. The sequence goes on from NZ_CM133415.1 coordinate 3,912,946, forward strand.
CACCCGGATCGGCCCGTTCGGCATCGACGCCGCCGACCCGCTCGACCAGCTCGACGTGGCCCGGGCCCTGATCGGCCCGGCGGATGCCGCCTGCCGGCTCTTCGACCGGCTCGACCTGGACGAGCAGCAGGCCCTCGAGCTCAGCCAGGGCAAGCGCATCGCGGCCCCGGACGGCGCCGTTGACGGCGGTCCCGTCGCAGCCGTCGGCCCGAACGGCCGGCTGATCGGCCTGGCCGAGTACCGGGCCGGCCAGGCGAAATCGATCGTGAACTTCCCGCCGGACGAGCCGCCGGCGCCGGCGGCCCCGCAGTCGGCGGCCCCGCAGCCGGCGGAGCCGGAGGAGGCCTCGTGATCGAGTGGTTCACCTACCTGCAACTGGCCGTCGCCATCGCCGCCGGCCTGCTCTGCCTTGGGCTCGGTTTCGCCGGCCGCAAGCCCACCGACCTCAGCATGGGGGCGACGGCACTGGTCGAACTGCTCCTGATCGTGCAGCTCGTGGTCGCGATCGTCGCCCCGCTCACCGGCAACGAGGCCACCGGCAGCCTGTTGGAGTTCTACACCTACCTGGTCAGCGCCATCCTGCTGCCCCTGGCCGGGGGAGCGTGGGCGCTCATCGAACGCAGCCGCTGGAGCACGGTGATCCTGGGCGTCGTCTGCCTGTCAGTGGCCGTGATGGTCTACCGGATGCTGCAAATCTGGACCGTGCAGGGCGTCTGAGCGCCCGCCCGGCCGGCCGGGCGCCCCGGCGACACGACGGCCGTGGATGCTGCGATAATTACTGAGCGATGAATGAGCAGAAGACCGACACCGGAGACAACGCCACCGGCACAATGAAAACGGGCCGGGTGACCGGCATCGGACGCGTCCTGATCGTCGTGTACGGCATCCTGGCGCTCGCCGCCACCGGGCGTTCGTTCGTGCAGATCGTGAGCAAGTTCGACGAAGCTCCCGTGGCCTACGCCCTGTCGGCCCTCGCCGCGGTCGTCTACATCGTGGCCACGATCGCCCTGATCAACCGGGGTGCCGCCTGGTACCGGGTGGCATGGATCACCATCGGCTTCGAACTGGTCGGCGTGCTCGTCATCGGCACGCTCAGCCTGGTCGACCCGCAACTCTTCCCGCACGACACCGTCTGGTCGTTCTACGGCCGTGGCTACCTGTTCATCCCGCTGGTCCTGCCGATCCTGGGCATGTGGTGGCTGGCCAGGCACGCCCCGGTGCGCGCCGGCCGCGACGGCGTGGCAGCATGACCGCCGCCAAGACCACCCCGATGCAGGTGCTGAACGGCGTCGACGCCGTTCCCACCGACTGGCCGGCGTCCGCCGTGAGCATCGGCAAGTTCGACGGCGTGCATGCCGGCCACCGGGCCGTGATCAATGAGCTCAAGACCCTGGCCCGCCGGGAGGGCCTCGCTGCCGTCGTGGTCACCTTCGACCGGCATCCGCTCGCCCTGCTGAACCCCGAGAAGTGCCCGACCGAGCTGGTCAGCGTGCAACAGAAGCTCGATCTGCTCGCCGAGACCGGCCTAGACGCCACCCTGGTGCTCACCTTCGACACCGCCCTGTCGTCGCTGCCGCCGGAAGACTTCGTACGGGACATCCTGGTGAACACCCTGCACGCGCGGCACGTCTCCGTCGGCCGGGACTTCAGGTTCGGCGCGCGCGGAGCCGGCGACGCCGACCTGCTCACCGCGCTCGGCCAGCGCTACGGATTCGACGTGCGTCTCATCGACGACGTCATGCCCCACGGCGAACGCCGGGTCTCCTCCACCTGGATCCGGGAGCTGCTCTCGGCCGGCGACGTGCGGTCGGCGACCCGCCTGCTCGGCCATGCGCCGACGGTGCGCGGTGAGGTCGTGCACGGCGCCGCCCGCGGCCGCGAGCTCGGGTTTCCCACCGCGAACCTGTCACCGCAGTCCGAAGGGCTGATCCCGGCCGACGGCGTCTACGCAGGCTGGCTCACCGACGACGGCAAGCGGTACCCCGCAGCCATCTCCATCGGCAACAACCCCACCTTCGACGGTGTCGCGCACAAGCAGGTCGAGGCCTACGTGCTCGACCAGGACATCGACCTGTACGACCACGTCGTCGAGGTCTCCTTCGTCGAGCACATCCGCGGCATGGTCGCCTTCACCGGCATCGACCCGTTGATCAGGCAGATCGAGGACGACGTCCTGAAGACCCGCGCGATCCTGCACCGCCCGCTGGACTAGTCCGGGTTCTGGCCCGGCGCCGCCGGCGTCTCGGATGGCAGCGGGCCGCGCCCGAACAGGAACAGGATCAGCTCGGCGGCGGTGCCCCGCAACGGCGAGCCGTGACCGACGCTCCACTCGGCATCCGTCGCCACCAGCCGCCGGGTGCGCAGCACACCCTTGATCTCGGTGGGCGCGATCAGGCTGCGGCGGAGCGCCACCGCGCCGCCGGCCGTGGCGTGGATCGGCAGGGTGAGGCCCAGGGGATGCGCCAGGTCCAGGCCGTGCACCACGGCTTCGGTCAGTTCGGTGATGCCGCCCCGGCCCACGCCCGCGGCCTTGGCGGCGGCGATCTCGCGCAACCGGGCCACGAGCTGGTCCGGTTCGGCTTCGGCGGCCCGCCGACTCACCTTGTCGATGGCGCGGCCGGGGCGCAGGAAATGCCCGACGTAGGCGCGGGCGGCGCTGCCGACAAGTTCCCGGTTCGAGCTGCCCAGCCGCCAGACCAAGTGGCCGGCCACGTCACGCACCCGCCACCCGCCGCACAGGCTCTGCGTCTCCCACTGGTCCGGGGTGAGCCCGGCGAGCAGGTCCGCGATCGCGGTGACCGTGGCGCCGACGTGGCCGGCCCAGCGGGCGTTGACACCCGATTCGTTGCCGACGCTCCGAAGGCTCAAGGGGAGGTGTCGCGCGAATTCTGCCATGCCGCCCAGCCTAGACTTGCTGAGTGTCAGACACCCCGCCCCGTTCCCTCTGGGCCGGGCGTACCCTGGCGCTGCTGGGCATCATCCTGGTCGCCTCCACGCTGCGCACCGCCGTGGCCGGCCTGTCGCCCATCGTCACCGAGATCTCCACCGACATCCCGCTGAGCTCGACGGCCATCGGTGTGCTCGGCATGCTGCCACCGGTCTGCTTCGCCGTGTTCGGCATCTTCACCCCGGTCTACACCCGCCGGCTCGGGCTGGAGAACGTGCTGGTGCTCGCCCTCACGGCGATGCTGATCGGCCACCTCACCCGAGGGCTCGCCGGGTCGCTCACCGTCCTGATGATCGGCAGCGTCGTCACCTTCGCCGGCCTCGGCGTCGGCAACGTGCTGCTGCCGCCATTGGTGAAGAAGTACTTCCCGGACCGCATCGGCCTGGTCACCTCCCTGTACGTCACGATGCTGTCGTTGAGCACCCTGTTCCCGCCGCTGATCGCGGTGCCGGTCGCGGATGCCGCCGGCTGGCGGGTGTCGCTCGGACTGTGGATCCTGCCGGTCCTGTTCGCCCTCGCGCCCTGGCTGGCCATGTTCGTGCGCCACCGGGTGCAGGTCACCCCCGGCGCCCTCGTCGAGGAAGCCGAACCCGCCCTGATCGGCAAGATCTGGCACTCGTCGATCGCGTGGGCCCTCGCCGTGGTCTTCGCCGCCTCCTCGCTCAACGCCTACGCGATGTTCGCCTGGCTGCCCCGGCTGCTCATCGACACCGCCGGCGTGACCCCCGGCCAGGCCGGCACCCTGCTTTCGGTGTACGCGGCGATGGGGATCCCCTGCGCCCTGCTGATCCCCTGGCTGACCGCCCGGATGAAGAACGTGGCGGTGCTCGTATACGCCGGCGTCGCCGTTTTCCTGATCGGCGACCTGGGCCTGCTCATGGCCCCGGCGACCCTGACCTGGCTCTGGGTGGTGATGGCCGGTCTCGGCCCGCTGTTCTTCCCCCTGGTCCTGGTGCTGATCAACCTGCGCACCCGCACCCACGCCGGCTCGGTGGCGCTGAGCGGGTTCGTGCAGAGCGTGGGGTACACCCTCGGCGCCCTCGGCCCGCTCAGCGTCGCCCTGCTACACGAGCTGACCGGGGGATGGACGGCACCGCTCATCTTCCTGATCTGCACGGCGCTGGCGATCACCGTGGCCGGAGCGGTCATCGCGCGCCCGCACCTGCTCGAGGACGACCTGGAGCGGCGCCACGGCCGCTGAGCCGGCCTGCTCATATGAGCAAGATCGTCAACGCGTGTTGTTCCGGCGCCTGCCGCCCACCTACGCTGGGTCAACCGGGAGGGCACCACGAATGAGCGACATCGACGAGCTCCTGTCCATTCGGGCGGCAGAGCTGTACTACGAAGAAGACAAGACCCAGGACGAGATCGGCACCATCCTCCGGCTCACCCGGTGGAAGGTCGGCCGGCTGCTGGCGCAGGCCAAGGCGAACGGCTTCATCCGCATCGAGATCGTGCACCCCCGCGCCCGCCGGCTCGGCCTCGAACGCGCGCTGCGGGACGCCACCGGGCTCACCGATGCCATCGTGGTGTCCACGGCCGGTGTCACCGACGAGCTCGACCTGCAGAAGCGCACCGCCCAGGCCGCTGCCGACTACCTCACCGCCCTGCGCCCGGTGCCGCGCACACTCGGCATCAGCTGGGGCCGCACCCTGCACGACATCTCGGTGCAGCTCAAGCCCGGCTGGGCCAGCGGGGTCGACGTCGTGCAGATCAACGGCGGCGTGAGCCTGAACGCCCGACCGGGCACGGCCGCGGCCACCGCGGTCAGCATCGCCCAGAAGGGCGCCGGCCAGTTCACCCTGCTGCCGAGCCCCGCGATCCTCGAGCGGGTGGAGACCAAACAGGCCATCGCAACCGACCGGTCGGTCGCGGCGGTGCTGGAGATGGGGTCGTCCGCGTCGGCGTACCTGTTCAGCGCCGGCCAGGCGGACGCCGGTTCGGCGCATGTGGAGAGCGGCTACCTCACCCCGGACCAGGTCGACGAACTCGTGCGCAAGGGCGCCGTGGGCGACATCGTCGGCCGCTTCATCGACAGCGCCGGCCAGATCGTGGACCCGGCCCTGAACGAGCGCACCTTCGGAATCCCGCTGGAGCACCTGCGCCGGGCCAAGACCGCCATCGCGGTGATCGGCGGAGCCCGCAAGCACGCCATAGCCAGGTCCGTCGTCCTGTCCGGCCTCTGCACCGTCCTGATCACCGACGAGGATACGGCCCAAGCCCTGCTAGCCCGCGAGCCCTGAGCCGGGTTCGGCCCTCGAGTTGCCCCCGTGCGGACGAGTTGCCCCGCTAGACGGGGGCAACTCGTCCGTAGCGGGGCAACTCGCGGCTGGAGGGTGGGACTACGCCTCGTGGGGGCGGTCGGTGTTGTCGTCGCGGAGGAGGTCGGCCAGGGCCTGGTCGATGTCGTCCAGCACGGGCGGCTCACCCTTGGCCGTGCTCGTGAGGCGGGCCACCAGGGCCTGCGGGTCGTCGAGATCCTCCGCGGTGGGCAGGATGTCGGGGTGCGCCCAGAGGGCATCCCTGGCCTCGTTGCCCACGGCATCCGTCACGGCCTGCCACATCGCGGCGGCCTCGCGCAGCCGGCGCGGGCGCAACTCGAGCCCCACCAGGGTGGCGAAGGCCGACTCCGCCGGGCCTCCAGAGGCGCGGCGGCGCTTGACGGTCTCGTTGATGGCGTCGGCACGGGGGAGCCGGCCGGTGGCTTCGAGGGTGACCACGTCGACCCAGCCCTCGACCAGGGCGAGCATCGTCTCCAACCGGCCGAGCGCCGCGAGCTGGGCGTCGGTCTTGGGCGGGATCAGCGAGCCGTTGACCATGGCGTCGCGCAGCTCCTCGGGGTTCGACGGGTCGAAGCCCTCCGCCAGGGACTCCAGCCGGCTGGTGTCGATGCTGATGCCGTGCGCGAAGTCGGTGATCGAGCTGATCATGTGCAGGCGCAGCCAGCGGGAGTGCCGGAACAGGCGCGCATGGGCCAGTTCGCGCACCGCGAGGTAGATCTGCACCTGGTCGGTGGGAACATCCAGGCCCTCGCCGAACTCGGCGACGTTCTGGGGAAGGAGGGCGGCCTGCTGGTCGCCGAAGAGGGGGATGCCGATGTCGCCGCCGGAGACGACCTCGCTGGAGAGCTGGCCGACGACCTGGCCGAGCTGCATGGCGAAGAGGGTGCCGCCGAGGTTGCGCATCATCTGGCTGGCGCCGGCGAGCATGCCCTTGAGTTCCTCGGGCGCCTGCTCGGTGAGGACGTCGGTGAGGGAGTCGGAGATGCTCGTGGCCACGGGTTCGGCCAGCTGGCTCCACAACGGCATGGTCGCGGTGACCCATTCCTTGCGGGTCATGAGTCGCGGTTCCACCGTGAGTTCGGCCACGGAGATCACGTCGTCCAGCCAGAGGGCCGCGATGTGGAACGCCTGCTCCAGCTCGGCGCGCTGCGCGGGGGTCGTGGTGTGCTGAGCGGCGGCGGCGCGTTCCTGGCCCTGCTGGAGGGCGATGTCCCAGTTGATGCCACCGTCACCGCCGGCGCGGAGCGCGCCCTGCAGCTGCTGCATGAGCGCGGCGACGCTCGCGGGGTCGTTGGGCAGCCCGGCCGCACCGGCGAGCTGGCTCGGGTCGATGGACGACTTGCCGGACAGGATGTCCCGGAGCATGTCCTGGAATTCGTCTTCTGGGTTCTGACCGTCGTCGGGTCGGGAGTCATCGGGCACTTCAGGCACCTCTCAGTTGCTTGCCTCTACGCTAGCCCGAGAACCCCGGCCAGAACTGGGAAATGACCTACGCTGGGTTCTTCTAGTGTCCGCCTGTCGCGAACACCGTACGAACCCCGTTCACGCCCATAAGGAGCCTGGTGGCCCTCTTCACCGACGATTCATCCCGAGGCCCCGGCCGTCCCCGCCGCGGCTCCCGCACGGGCTGGGTGGTGCTCGGCATCGCCCTGGTCACCGGGCTGGCGCTGGCCGTCGTGCCGTCGCCGTATGTAGTGGAGAAGCCCGGCCCGGTGTACAACACCCTCGGCTCGGCCGACTACCAGGGCGAGGACACCGACCTCATCACCATCCCCGACCAGACCGTGTACCCCACCGAGGGTTCCCTCGACCTGCTCACCGTGTCGGTGCTGGGCAACCCGGACAACCGGTTGAACTGGCTGACCGTGGCCGCCGCCTGGCTCGACCCCAGCCAGGCCGTCGTGCCGCTGGAGTCGGTCTTCCCGGCCGACGAGACCACCGAGGACCGCGACAAGGCCAACGAGGTCGCGATGGTCAACTCCCAGCAGGACGCCATCGCTGCCGCGCTGACCAGCCTCGACTACGACTACCCGAGCGATCTGAGCGTGGTGTCGCTGGCCGATGACGCCCCGGCCACCGGCCTGATCGAGCCCGGCGACCTGATCAGGTCGGTCAACGGTGAGACCGTTGCCGACATCACCGCGCTGCGGGAGGCGCTGGCCGCCAGCGGCGCCGACAAGGCGGCCACCATCGGGCTCAGCCGGGACGGCGCCGACCTGAGCGTCGACGTGACCCCCATCGAACTGCAGGGCTCGGTGGTGCTCGGCATCAACGTCAAGTCCGACTACCAGTTCCCCTTCGACGTCGAGATCCAACTCGACAAGGTCGGCGGGCCCAGCGCCGGCATGATGTTCGCCCTGGGCATCATCGACAAGCTCACCCCCGGGTCCCTCCAGGGCGGGGCGGATGTCGCCGGGACCGGAACCATCGACCAGGCCGGCACCGTGGGCCCCATCGGCGGTATCCGCCAGAAGCTGTTCGGTGCCGAGAAGGCAGGCGCCGCCTGGTTCCTGGCACCCGCCGCGAACTGCGACGAAGTCACCGGTCACATCCCGGATGGGCTGACCGTGCTGGCGGTGGAGACCCTGGACGATTCGCTCGCGGCGCTGGACGCCATCCGCACCGGAGCGGACACCAGCACCCTGCCCACCTGCCCCGCGGCCTGATAGCAGGGCTCCTTCTCGGTGAGCCCTCAGCGAACTGGGGGTTTGCCCTGAGGAGGGCTGCATAGAATGAGGGTCTGACCCCCGATCTATCAGAGCAAGAGGCCAATTCGTGACCACATCATCCGCCGGAAGCGCTCCACGTCGGAGCCGTGCCCCGCTCGCCATCACGGCAGCGATCATCGCCGGGCTGGTGATATTGTTCTTCATCTTCGCCGGGCTGTACGCGGATGTGCTCTGGTTCGACCAGCTTGGCTTCCTCAGCGTCCTGACCACGCAGTGGATCGCCGGCGCCGTCCTGTTCGTCGTCGGGTTCCTCGGCATGGCCGTGCCCGTCTGGGTGAGCATCCAGGTCGCCTACCGGCTGCGCCCGGTCTACGCGAAGCTGAATTCGCAGGTCGATCGCTACCAGCAGGTCATCGAACCGCTGCGTCGCCTGGCCATGTACGGCATCCCCGCCCTGCTCGGCCTCTTCGCCGGCGTCGCCGCCGCGACGCACTGGCAGACCATCCTGATGTGGCTGAACCGCACGGATGCCGGCACCTCCGACCCGCAGTTCGGCTTCGACGTGTCGTTCTACCTGTTCGACCTGCCGTTCTACCAGTCCCTGCTCGCCTTCAGCTCCGCCGTGGTGCTCATCTCCGCCCTCGTCGCGCTGGCCACCTCCTACCTCTACGGCGCCATCCGCATCACCGGCCGTGAGGTCTACGTCGCCAAGGCCGCGCGCGTGCAGATCGCCGTGACCGCCGCGGTCTACCTGCTGCTGCAGGCCGTGAGCATCTGGCTCGACCAGTACTCCACCCTCACCCAGGCGAACGACCTGATCACCGGCGCCGGCTACACCGACGTCAGCGCCACCATCCCCGGCCGCGCGATCCTCGCCGGCGCCGCGGTCTTCGTGGCCATCCTCTTCATCGTCACAGCCTTCATCGGCCGCTGGCGCCTGCCCGTCATCGGCACCGCGCTGCTGATCGTCAGCAGCCTGCTGATCGGTTCGCTCTACCCCTGGGTCGTCCAGCGCTTCCAGGTGGACCCGAGCGCGAAGACCCTCGAGGCACCGTACATCCAGCGCAACATCGACCTCACCCGGGATGCCTACGGCGTTTCAGACGTCGAGGAGATCCCGTACACCGCAACGACCGAGGCCGAACCCGGAGCCCTCCGCGAGGACGCCGAGACCACCGCGAACATCCGCATCCTCGACCCCGCGCTGGTCAGCGACGCGTTCGCGCAGCTCGAACAGTTCAAGCAGTACTACCAGTTCCCCTCCAACCTCGACGTCGACCGTTACACGATCGACGGCAAGTCCCAGGACACCGTGGTGTCGGTGCGTGACCTCAACCTGCAGGGCCTGAGCAGCGAGACCTGGGTCAATTCCTCGGTCGTCTACACCCACGGCTACGGCGTCGTCGCCGCGTACGGCAACCAGCGTTCGGCCGACGGCCAGCCGGTGTTCCTCGAGTCCGGTATCCCCACCTCGGGGGCACTGGGCGACTTCGAACCGAGGGTGTACTTCGGTGAGACCTCGCCGGCCTACTCCATCGTCGGAGCGCCTGAGGGCAGCGACCCCGTCGAACTGGACTACCCGTCCGGCGAAGACGGCGCCCAGCAGACCTACACCACCTTCAGTGGTGACGGCGGACCGAGCCTGAGCGGCCCGTTCAACAAGCTGATCTACGCGCTCAAGTTCCAGTCCGAGCAGATCTTCCTCGCCAACGCCGTGAACGACGAGTCGCAGATCCTCTACGACCGCGACCCGATCACCCGGGTGCAGAAGGTTGCGCCGTATCTCACCCTGGACTCCGACCCGTACCCGACAGTCGTCGACGGCCGGATCAAGTGGGTCGTCGACGCGTACACGACATCGGCGAGCTACCCGTACTCCACCGCGGTCAGCCTGAGCGACGCGATCGCCGACACCGAGACGCCCGAGCAGCCGTTCGCGCTGGACAACATCAACTACATGCGCAACTCGGTCAAGGCGACCGTGGACGCCTACGACGGTTCCGTCACCCTGTACGCCTGGGACGAGGAAGACCCGCTGCTGAAGACCTGGCAGAAGATCTTCCCCACCACCGTCGAGCCGATGAGCGAGATGACCGGCGACCTGATGAGCCACGTGCGCTACCCGGCCGACATGTTCAAGGTGCAGCGCGCCGTTCTGGGCAAGTACCACGTGACCGATCCCGGTTCGTTCTACTCCGAGGACGACGCCTGGACCACGCCGAACGACCCGGTGTCGCCGTCGACGAACACGACCCTGCAGCCGCCGTACTACCTGACCATGCAGATGCCCGGCCAGGAAGCGCCGTCGTACTCGCTGTACTCGACCTTTATCCCGAACGCGTCCGGCGAGACCAGCCGGAACGTGCTGACCGGTTACCTGGCGGCTGATGCCGATGCGGGGGCGACGGATGGTGAACGTGCGGAAGGCTATGGCAAGCTCCGCCTGCTGACCCTGCCGAACGACATCACGGTGCCCGGCCCCGGCCAGGTGCAGGCCAAGTTCAACGGTGATCCGACGATCTCCGCTGAGCTCAACCTGCTCAAGCAGGGCCAGTCGACGGTGTTGAACGGCAACCTGCTGACGCTGCCTGTCGGTGGCGGACTGCTCTACGTGCAACCCGTCTACGTGCAGTCCACCGGTGAGACCAGCTATCCGCTGCTGCAGAAGGTCCTGGTGGCCTTCGGTGACCAGATCGCCTTCGAGGACACACTCGATAACGCACTCAACGTGCTCTTCGGCGGTGAGTCCGGGGCCAACGCCGGCGACACCGACGTGCCGGCCGTGGAGACGCCCACCACGGGCGAGGCTCCCGTCGACGGAGGCACAGCCCCGTCGACTACGACCGGTGACCCGGCGACGGACGCTCAGATCCGGTCGCTCCTCGCGGAAGCCAAGCTGGCCGTGACCGAGAAGCAGGCGGCCCTGACGTCGGGTGACTTCTCCGCCTATGGGGTTGCCGACAAGAAGCTGAACGATGCGGTCGCCGAGCTGCTGGTGCTGCTCGACCAGCAGTAGCGCGTAGTTCGCCGCCTCATCCGCGCGCGGGTGGTGCGCCGGGGAAACCCGGTCGCACCACCCGCGTTTTGTCTCTGCCGACGTCGTGCCGGCGCGACGCGCCCGGGGGGAGGGGCCGATTCGAAGGCCTTGGGGAACTGTGGTAACTTAGTTCTTGTAGCGCGGGGTGGAGCAGTTCGGTAGCTCGCTGGGCTCATAACCCAGAGGTCGTAGGTTCAAATCCTGCCCCCGCAACAGAAACAAAAGTCCCGGTCTCGGAAGAGGCCGGGACTTTTGCGTTAACTGCTCCGGGTGCGGGATCACCGCGCGGGCGCTCGGGTTCAGCGTCCCGATCGCAACGGTCGGAATGCCGTTCGCATTTCGTCGCAGTAGGCCCGCGGCTGCTCCCACGCGGCGAAGTGGCCGCCCTCGGGGAGCCGGTTGTAGTGGATCAGGTTCGGATACGCCTCTTCTGCCCAGCTCCGCGGCGCGGAGTAGATCTCATCGGGGAACACACTCACCGCCGTCGGAAGCGTGACGCCCTTCGGAGCGAAGAAGGCCAGCTTGCTCTCCCAGTACAACCGCGCGGACGAGACCGCCGTCTCCGTCGGCCAATAGAGGGTGATGTTGTCGAGGATGTCGCTCTTCGACAGGCCCGTCTTCTCGCCGTCGAAGACCCGAACGATCAGCTCGAGGCTGGCGGCATCGTGGTCGAGCATCCAGGCGGCCAGCCCGACGGGTGAGTCCTGCAGGGCGTAGAGCGTCTGGGGCCGGTTCGCCATCTCGGTGGCATAGCCGAGTCCGTGCTGGTAGAAGGTCGCGAGTTGGTCCCAGGCCTGCTGCTCGTCGGGGGTGAACGGGTGGGGAGCGCCTTCACCGAACTGCAGGGCGTGCGCCACGTCATCCGGGATCGTTGCCGGCATGTTGGTGTGGATGCCGAGGAGTCCCGCCGGCTTCAGCAGAGCCAGTTGCTCGGTGACGGCGTTGCCCCAGTCGCCGCCCTGTGCGACGTAGTGGTCATAGCCCAGCCGGTTCATCAGCTCCGCCCAGGCGCGGGCGATTCGGATGGGGTCCCAGCCCGTTTCCGTCGGTGTGCCGGAGAAGCCATGGCCCGGCAGCGACGGGATGACCAGGTGGAACGCATCCGTGGCGTCCGCCCCAGCCGATGTGGGATCAGTCAGCGGCTCGATGATCTTGAGCTGCTCGATGATGGATCCGGGCCAACCGTGCGTGACGATCATCGGCAGGGCGTCCTCGTGCGTGGACCGCACGTGGAGGAAATGGATGTCGACGCCGTCGATCTCGGTGACGAACTGCGGCAGCGCGTTCAGTCGCGCTTCGACCGTCCGCCAGTCGTGCTCCGTCCAATCGCCGGCCAGTTGCTGGATGGTCTTCAGTGGCACGCCCTGCGAGCGGTCGCCGACCAACTCCTTGCTCGGCCAGCGGGTCCGGGCAATGCGACGGCGGAGATCGTCGAGGTCCGAATCGGGGATTTCGATGTGGAACGGACGGATGTCCGTCTGGGTTTCCAGAATGCGGCTCACAGCAGCCTCCCGTGGGTGTCGGGGATATGAGTGTGACTGGGCCGGTATGCGGCGAATGCGCTCCGTGCGGTGACGGGTACTCTTCGTCCGAGGCAACGACAACACAATATCCCGCGCCATACCCTCTAACAAGGCATCTGCAGGCGGGTCGACCGGTCAGTCAGGCCCGTCCGAGTCCTTCTTGCGCTTGGAGAGTTGCGCGCGATCATCGGCGGATGATTCCCGGTCGCTCTTCGCGAGGGATCGATCGATCGCCGCAGCCCGGCGTTCTCCGTGTCCGGAGTATGTTTCGCTGGTGTCCAGGAAAGCCTGCAGATCGGCCGCTTCCGAACGTTTGTCGGACGCCGCATCCCGATCGTCGGCTTCGTCGTCCCGCCGGTCGGCGTCCACAAGGATTTTCTTGACCTCCCGGTCTTCCTCCCGGCCGGCCGCCTCGGCGGTCGCGTCGGGTTCCGCAGCGGCGTCGCTATGGTCGGGGGAGTCAGGTGATTTGCTCACGGTCCCATCTAACACCCACTTGCCACGCAGAACGGCCCCGCACGTGAGTGCGGGGCCGTTGTGGTGGTGCAGGTCGAACGGTTACTGTCGGGCGTTGAGCCTACTTGCCGGCCTTGCGGGCCGGCTTCTTGGCCTCGGCGGGGGCAACCTCTGCACCGGTCTCGAGCGCGGCGTCAACCACGGCTGCGCGACCAGCGCGAACCTCGGCGAACGACGTGCCGTAGTACGCGGCTTCCATGAGGGTCTTCATGTCGTCCAGCATCGGCATCCGCGGGTTGGCGGGTGCGCACTGGTCGCCGTAGGCGCCCATGGCGAGCGAGTCGAGGCGGCTGATGAAGTCTTCCTCGGGCACACCCTGAGCCTGGAAGGACGGCTTGATGCCGACCTTGTCGCGCAGCTGCTCGACGGCCTGGGCGTAGGACTCGACACCCTCAGCGGGGGTCGAGGCCGGGAGCCCGAGGTGCCGTGCGATTTCCTGGAAGCGCTCCGGGGCGATGTAGTGCTCGTACTTGGGCCAGCTGGTCAGCTTGGTCGGGACGGTGCCGTTGTACCGGATCACGTGCGGCAGGTAGGTCGCGTTGACCCGGCCGTGGATCAGGTGCAGCTGCGCGCCGGTGACGTGCGCCATGGCGTGGACTATGCCCAGGAACGCGCTACCGAAGGCCATGCCCGAGATGGATGCGGCGTTGTGCATCTTCTCGCGGGCCTTGATGACGCTGCCGTCGGAGCTGCCGATGGTGCCCTTGACGCTGGTCTCGATGTTCTCGAAGATCAGCTTGATCGCGTGCAGGCACAGGCCGTCGGTGAAGTCGTTCGCGTACACCGAGACATACGCCTCAGTGGCGTGGGTCAGGGCGTCGAAGCCCGAGTCGGCGGCGAGGAACGACGGCATCATGGCGGTGAGGACCGGGTCGATGATCGCGACGGACGGGATCAGCGCATAGTCGGCCAGCGGGTACTTGACTCCGGTGACGTCGTCGGTGATGACGGCGAACGGGGTCATTTCACTGCCGGTGCCCGAGGTGGTCGGGATGCAGACCAGCTTGGCAAGCTCACCGAGGTCGGGGAACTTGAACGCGCGCTTGCGCACGTCGAAGAACTTCTCCTTCATGTCGGCGAATTCGATTTCAGGGTGCTCGTACAGGAGCCACATGACCTTCGCGGCGTCCATGGGCGAGCCGCCACCGAGGGCGATGATGGTGTCCGGCTTGAAGGCGCGCATTTCCTCTGCGCCCTTCTCGACGGCGGCAACGGTGGGCTCGGGGAGCACGTTGTCGATGATCTGCAGGGCGACGCGGTTCTCGCGACGGTTGAGCACGTCGAGGATCTTGTCGACGAAGCCCAGGCGGGTCATGGTCGAGTCGGTCACGATGGTGACGCGGTTGACGTTGCGCATGTCGGCCAGGTAGCGAACCGCGTTCGGCTCGAAGTAGGTCTTCGCGGGGATCTTGAACCACTGCAAGTTATTGTTCCTCCGGCCGATGCGCTTGACGTTGATCAGGTTGATCGCCGACACGTTGTTCGAGACGGAGTTGTGTCCGTACGAGCCACAGCCGAGCGTGAGCGAGGGGATGAACGCGTTGTAGATGTCACCGATGCCACCGAGCGAGCTGGGGGCGTTGGTGATGATCCGGACAGCCTTGACGCGCTTGCCGAATTCCTCGATGATCGCGGGGTCTTCGCTGTGGATCGAGCCAGAGTGGCCCAGCCCGTCGAATTCCACCATCTGCTCGGAGAGCGAGATGCCCTCTTCGGCGTCCTTGGCGTGCAGGACGGCGAGAACGGGGGCCAGCTTTTCGCGGGTCATCGGCTCGTGCGGTCCGACTCCGGACACCTCGACCAGGATGATCGACGTGTCTTCGGGAACGGTGAAGCCGGCCTGCTGGGCGATCCACACCGGCGACTTGCCGACGACGGTGGGGTTCAGCTTGGCGCCGGCGCAGTTCTCCGAGTTGGCCTGGACACCGAAGATGAACTCTTCGAGCAGGGCCTTCTCAGCGGTGCTGGCGAGGTGGGTGTGCAGGATCTTGAACTCGGCCATGGCCTCTTTGTAGAGGGGCTCTTCGATGATGACGGCCTGCTCCGATGCGCAGATCATGCCGTAGTCGAAGGACTTGGAGAGCACGACGTCGTTGACGGCACGCTTGAGCTTGGCGCTCTTCTCGATGAAGGCCGGCACGTTTCCGGCGCCGACACCCAGGGCGGGCTTGCCGCAGGAGTACGCGGCGCGCACCATGGCGTTGCCACCGGTGGCGAGGATGGTCGCGACACCGGGGTGGTTCATCAGCAGGGTGGAGGCCTCGAGCGACGGGGCTTCGATCCACTGAATACAGTTCTCGGGGGCGCCGGCCTTGATGGCGGCGTCGCGGACGACGCGGGCTGCGGCGACGGAGGACTGCTGGGCTCCCGGGTGGAAGCCGAAGATGATGGGGTTACGGGTCTTCAGCGCGATGAGCGACTTGAAGATCGCGGTCGAGGTGGGGTTGGTCACGGGGGTGATGCCGCAGATGACGCCGACGGGCTCGGCGATCTCGGTGATGCCGGTGATCTCGTCGCGGCTGATGATGCCGACGGTCTTGAGATTCTGCATGGAGTTGGTCACGTGCTCGCAAGCGAAGAGGTTCTTCACTGCCTTGTCTTCGAAGACGCCACGGCCGGTTTCGGCGACAGCGTGCACGGCGAGTTCGGCGTGCTTGGACAGTGCGGCAACGGAGGCCTTCTTGACAATGAAGTCAATCTGTTCCTGCGTGAAGTTTGCGTATTCCTTCAGCGCGACGGCGCCGGCAGAAACCATGGTGTCGATCTGCGCAGCTAATGGAGTGGCGACTGGTTGGTCTGTGATCGTCATGTTTTTCCTCCTGGACAACCCGATCTGGGATCTTTGTCTCTGGTTCAAACCTAGAACTCGCCGTCACCCAAAACAGGTGCCAAAGGTCCCACGTCCAGCGGCAATTCGGCCCGGCGCGGGCGACGTGCAACTGTTGCCAATCCGGACAATTGAACCCGGCGCACCGGGTGCAATTGTTGCGGAACGGGAACAGTTACGGCGCGGAGATGGCCCGGACGGCGGCGACGGCGTCGCGCACGCGGAGGGCGGTTTCGGCGAGCTCGGCGGCGGTGGTGGTGGCCGAGAGGGTGAACCGCACCGCGGTCTGGGCGAGGTCGCCGGGGATGCCGAGGGCGGTGAGCACGTGCGAGGGCTCGTCGCTGCCGGCGGCGCAGGCCGAGCCGCTCGAGCAGACGATGTCGAAGCGTTCCAGTTCGAGCAGCACGGCCTCCCCGCCGGTGCCCGCGAAGGTGAACGAGGCGTGACCGGGCAGGCGGTGCACGGGGTCTCCCGTGAGGGCGGCGCCGGGAGTGCTGCGGAGCACGTCGGCCACGAAGGTGTCGCGCAGGGCGGCGAGGCGGGAGGCGAGGTCCACGCGTTCGGCGTCGGCGAGGTCGAGCGCGGTGGCCAGGCCGACGGCGCCGGCGACGTTCTCGGTGCCGCTGCGCTTGCCGCGCTCCTGGCCGCCGCCGTGCAGCACCGGCTCGACGGTGAGGCGGCCGCGGAGGAACAGGGCGCCGACGCCCTGCGGGGCGCCGAGCTTGTGCCCGGAGATGCTCAACGCGTCCACGCCGAGCTCGGTCACGTTCAGCGGCAACCAGCCGGCGGCCTGCACCGCATCGGTGTGGAACGGCACACCGACCGCGCGCGCGATGGCGGCCAACTCGCGGATCGGCTGGACGGTGCCGATCTCGTTGTTGGCGTAGTGCACGGTGACGAGGGTGGTGTCGGGCCGGATGACCCGGGCCAGGTCGGCGGGATCGACCCGGCCGGCGGCATCCGTGGGCAGCACCGTGACTTCGAACCCGTGCAGCCGGTGCAGGTAGTCGCAGGATTCGAGGACAGCCTCGTGCTCGAGGGCCGTGGTGATGATGTGCCGGCCGCGCGGGGTTCCGAGCGCGAGGCCCTTGATCGCGAGGTTGTCGGCCTCGGTGCCGCCGCTGGTGATGGTGATCTCGCCGGCGCGGCAGCCGAGCACCCGGGCGATGCGGGTGCGTGCCGCCTTCAGCGCCGCGGCGGCGGCCTCGCCGACCCGGTGGTGGCTGGACGGATTGCCGAAACCGCGGGTCATGATCGGCCAGATGGCCTCGGCGACCTCACGGCGCAGCGGAGTGGTCGCTGCGTTGTCGAGGTAGATCATGGCTGCTCCCGGGCGGTGGGGTGTGCGGGTGGGTTTCAGGCGGTGGGGAAGACGGCTTCGGGCAGGATGACGACGTCGAGGCCGAGGTCGAGCGAGCGGACACTGTGGGTGAGGGCGCCCACCGAGATGATGTCCACACCGGTCCCGGCGATCCGGCGCACCGTCTCGAGGGACACGCCTCCGCTGGCTTCGACGATCGCGCGGCCGGCGACGCGGCGCACGCCCTCGCGCAGGTCGCCGAGGGCGAAGTTGTCGAGCATGATCGTGTCGATGCCGGCGGCGAGGACCGGTTCGATCTGCTCCAGGGTGTCGACCTCGACCTCGAAGTGGGTGGTGTGCGAGAGCTTCGCCCGCACGGCCAGCAGCGCGTCGGTGAGGCTGATGCCGCCGGCGCTGAGCACGGCCAGGTGGTTGTCCTTGGCCATCACGGCGTCGGACAGGCTGAACCGGTGGTTGTGGCCGCCGCCGTCCCGCACTGCCTGGCGCTCGAACGCGCGCAGGCCCGGCGTGGTCTTGCGGGTGTCGACGATGCGCGCGCTGGTGCCCTCGGTCTCGGCTACGTACTGCGCAGTGAGTGTGGCGATCCCGCTCATCCGCTGCACGAAGTTGAGGCCGATGCGTTCGGCCTGCAGGATGCCGCGGGCCGGGCCGGACGCCTCGGCGAGCAGGTCGCCGGCGGCGAAGCTGCTGCCGTCGCGGGCGAGCAGCCGTACCGAGATGCGCGGGTCGACCAGACGGAACGCCGCGTCGAAGACGGCGCCGCCGCTGAAGACGCCGTCCTCCCGCGCCACCAGCTGGGCGGTGGCGACGGAATCGGCGGGGATGAGCATCTCACTGGTGAGGTCGCCCCAGGGGGCATCCTCGTCGAGGGCGGCGCGAACGACGGTGTCGATGGCGGACGTGGTCAGCATGCGATGGCCTCCGGAGCGGACGAAAGAGCGGGAACGAGGGTGCGGCCGAACGACTCGGCGCGGCGGGTGAACCGCGGCCGGGCCAGCTCGGGCCGGCTGGCGGGGAAATCCGCCCGGTGGTGGGCGCCGCGGGATTCCTCCCGGGCGAGGGCGGCGGCCACGATCAGCCGGCCGAGGTCGAGCAGGTTGCCGGTCTCGAGCTCGCCGACGGTTGCCGTGGACCGGTCGGCACCCCGCCAGCCGGCCAGGGTGGCGGTGGCGGCGGTCAGGCCGGCACCGGAGCGGTGCACGCCGGCGGCCTCCCAGAGCAGGCTTTGCAGGGTGCCGCGGTCAACCGGGGTGGCGCCGCTGTTCTCGCTGATGTCGTCGAAATCCACCGTGTCCGAGTCGTCGTCGAAGAGCGGATGCCGGCCGCCGGCGTCGCCGAGCGCGCGGACGGCACGGTCGGCGAAGACCGCGGCCTCCAGCAGCGAGTTCGAGGCCAGCCGGTTGGCGCCGTGCGCACCGGTGCGGGCGACCTCACCGACGGCGAACAGGCCGGGAAGGGAGGTGCGCCCCCAGATGTCGGTGGCGACCCCGCCCATCCAGTAATGCGCGGCCGGGGCGACGGGGATCGGGTCGACCGCCCAGTCCAGGCCGGCTGCGCGGCAGGCGGCCGTGATGGTGGGGAAGCGGGTCTCGAGCAGCTCGCGGCCGAGGCCGGTGGCGTCGAGCAGCACCGGGGCGCCGCCCTGCGCCTGCATCTGCGCGGCGATGCCGCGGGCGACGATGTCGCGCGGCGCGAGTTCGCCATCCGGGTGGATCGCCGCCATGAAGCGTTCGCCGGTGCTGCTGAGCAGCACGGCACCCTCGCCGCGCACGGCCTCGGAGACCAGGGGAGTGCCGGGTACCGCGAGGGCGGTGGGGTGGAACTGGTAAAACTCCACGTCGGCGATCGCGGCGCCGGCCCGCCAGGCGGCCGCGACGCCGTCCCCGGTGGCGATGGCGGGGTTGGTGGTGTGGGTGTACAGCGCACCGGCCCCTCCGGTGGCGAGGATCACCGCGTCGGCGGCAACGGTGTGCTGGGCCCCGTCGGGGCCGAGCAGGATCGCTCCGGTCACCCGGCCGGCGTCGACCACGAGGTCGACCAGCATGGTGTGTTCGTGGATGGTGATCTGGTCGCCGCCGAGAGTGTGCGCGCGGTTCGCGCGCTCCTGCACGGTGGCCACCAGGGCGGCCTCGATGGCGGCGCCGGTGGCGTCACCGCCCGCGTGCAGCACGCGGGAACGCGAGTGCGCGGCCTCGAGTCCGCGGGTGATGCCGGATTCGTCCCGGTCGAAGTCGACGCCGAACCGGATCAGGTCACGCACCCGGGCGGGGCCTTCCTCGCAGAGCACCGTCACGGCGGCCGGGTCGCAGAGACCGGCGCCCGCGCGCAGCGTGTCGAGGATGTGCGCATCGGTGGAGTCGTCGGGGAACAGCGCCGCGGCGATGCCGCCCTGGGCGTAGCGGGTGTTGCTGTCGGAGAGGGCCGCCTTGGTGACCAGCGTCACCCGGTGGCCCGCGTCGGTGGCCCGGACCGCGGCGATCAAGCCACCGAGTCCGCTGCCGACGACGAGCACGCCTGCCATGGTCAGGCTCCGGCCACGACGGGCGCAACGGGGCCGGCGGCGGGCGGCTTGGCCGCGAGCATCCGTTCGAGGGCCACGCGGGCGTGCCCGGCGACGTCGTCGGCGACGGTGATGCGGTTCAGCACCTCGGCCGGCACGCCGTCGCCGCCGACGAGGGCCTCGAGCACCCAGGCCAGGTAGCCGGAGTGGATGCGGTACATGGTCGAGCACGGGCAGACCACCGGGTCCAGGCAGAAGATGGTGTGCTGCGGGTACTCGGCAGCGAGGCGCTGCACGAGGTTGATCTCGGTGCCGATCGCGAAGGTCGACCCGGCCGGGGCAGCGGCGATGGCCTTGGCGATGTAGTCGGTGGAGCCGTACTCGTCGGCGGCGTCGACGACGGCCATCGGGCATTCCGGGTGCACGATCACGCGCACGCCGGGGTGCTCGGCGCGGGCCGTGGCGATCTGGTCGACGGTGAAGCGGCGGTGCACACTGCAGAAGCCGTGCCAGAGGATGACCCGTGAGTCTTCGAGCTCGGTCTCGGTGTTGCCGCCGAGGGGCTTGCGCGGGTTCCACATCGGCATCTGCTCGAGGGGCACACCCATGGCCTTGGCGGTGTTGCGGCCGAGGTGCTGGTCGGGGAAGAACAGCACCCGCTGGCCGCGTTCGAAGGCCCACTCGAGCACCGTCTCGGCGTTCGAGGAGGTACAGACGATGCCGCCGTGCTCGCCGCAGAAGCCCTTGAGCGCGGCGGAGGAGTTCATGTAGGTGACCGGGATCACGGGCACGCGGCCGTCGGCATCCGGTTCGGTGCCGTACAGCTCCTCGAGCTGCTCCCAGCACTCGGTGACCGAGTCGATGTCGGCCATGTCGGCCATCGAGCAGCCGGCGGCGAGGTTGGGCAGGATCACGGCCTGCTCCGGCCGGGAGAGCAGGTCGGCGGTCTCGGCCATGAAGTGCACGCCGCAGAAGACGATGGCCTCGGCGTCGGGCCGGCTCTGGGTGGCGACGGCGAGCTGGAAGGAGTCGCCGACGAAGTCGGCGTGCTGCAGTACTTCTTCGCGCTGGTAGAAGTGGCCGAGCACCACGACCCTCTCGCCGAGGGTGGCCTTGGCGGCGCGGATCCAGTCGCCGAGCTCGCCGTTCGAGGCGGTGCGGTACTTGGCCGGCAGCTCGCCCTGGCGGGGGGAGCCGGTGGGGATGACGTCGCCCATCGAGGAGCCGGGGCCGTAGCCGGGAGCCTTGGCGTCGAAGTACCAGGGGTCGACGGCGAGGTCGGGGGTGCAGGTGCTGCCCTTGGTTTCGCCCGTGCTGATCAGGCGGATGGTGCGGTCGACCGATGCGATGGTCATGTCGTGCTCCTCGGGGGGTGCGGCGTGGATTGGAGGGGAGTCTCGGGGAAGCCCACGGATGGGCCGAGCGGGCCCTGTTCGGCGCGGGCCTGGGAATCGTTGTAGCGGTAAAGGCGGGGCGGCCGGTGCGGCACGCCGGCCAGGCGGAGCCCGGTGTCGACGACGGTGCCGGACGATTCGATGGTGCGACGGAAGTTGGCGGGGTCCAGGGCGCGGCGCAGCACGGCCTCGTGCACGTCGCGCAGCTGCGCGAGGGTGAACGTCTCGCCCAGGAAGGCGTGCGCGATGCGGGAGTACTCCACCTTGGTGCGCAGGCGCCAGAGCGCGTAGTCGACGATCTGGTTGTGGTCGAAGGCGAGGGAGGGCAGCCGGTCGGCGGGGAACCACTGCACGTTCTCGTCCACGGCGGCGAGGTCGGCCTCGACGGACTGCACGAGCGCCCAGTAGACGACCGAGATGACCCGGGTGCCGGGGGAGCGGCCGACGTCGCCGAAGGTGTACAGCTGCTCGAGGTAGCTGGGCGTGAGGCCGGTGGTTTCGCGGAGGGTGCGGGCGGCAGCGGCGGACATCTCTTCGTCGCTGGGCAGCCATCCGCCGGGCAGGGCCCACAGGCCCAGGTGGGGTTCGCGGGTGCGCCGCACGAGCGGCAGCCAGAGCGTCATGAAGCCCGACTCGGTGTCGGGGCGCAGGGCGAAGATGACCGTCGACACCGCGAGCGCGGGGGCGTGGATCTCGGCCATTGGGACATCCTCAACTAAAGGTCAGTATGACTCTAACGTGAGACCCATCATATAGTCATTCTGACCTAAAGGTGAAATTCTGCAATCGGGCCTAGTGGCCCTCGGTGGGTTTCGCCGCGGCGACCGGGTTGGAATGCCGGGCTCCGTGGCCGGTCAGGCCCCAGATCGTCACCCGTCCCATGGCCTCGAGCACGATCCCGCCACTCATCTTGGAGCTGCCCAGGGTGCGTTCCACGAACGTGATCGGGATCTCCACCACCTTCAGGCGGGCGCGCACGGCGTGCAGGAGCATGTCGATCTGGAAGCAGTAGCCGAGGCTGTCGACGCTGCCCAGTTGCATCCGTTCGAGGGCGTCGGCGCTGTAGACCCGGTACCCGCCGGTGACGTCGTGCTGCGGGAGCCGCAGCAGCAGCCGGGAGTACAGGGAACCGCCGCGGGAGAGCATCCGGCGGTGCCAGGGCCAGTTCTCCACCCGGCCGCCCGGGATCCAGCGTGATCCCATCACGACGTCGTTCGTGGCCGCGGCAGCCAGCAGGGTGGGCAGCTGCTCGGGCAGGTGCGACCCGTCGGCGTCGAGCTGAACGAGGAAATCGAAGCCATGCGACCGTCCCCAGGCGAACGCGTCGAGGTAGGCCGCGCCCAGTCCGTTCTTCGCGGCGCGGTGCAACACGTGCACCTGGGCGTCGTCGGCGGCGAGCCGGTCGGCCAGCTCGCCGGTTCCGTCGGGGGAGTCGTCGTCCACGATGAGGATCTCGGCCGTGGGCACGCTGGCGCGCACCCGGCGCACAATGGGGCCGACATTCTCGCGTTCGTTGTACGTGGGGATGATGACCACAGTGGATGGCATGGATCTACCTTGTCAGTTCGATTATGTGCGTTCGATGATGTGCGTGCGGTGTGGCGCCGGCGGTCCTGCGAGCGCCCGGCCGTCGAATAGTAGAAGGCGCGGGTGAACATTCGCCCCCACTGTCGGTCAGCCCACGTGTCGCGGCAACCGGATCTCGACGGCCAGGCCGTCACCGGTATTGCGCAGCAGGATCCGCCCGTTGGCGCGCTCGACGATAGCGTGCACGATCGCGAGGCCCAGCCCCGACCCGCCGGAACTGCTCGACCTGGCGTTGTCGGGCCGGGAGAACCTGTCGAAGGCGAGCGGGATGAAATCCTCCGGCAGGCCTGGCCCGGTATCGACGACGGTGAGGAGGGCACCAGCGCCGGACCTCCCGAGCGTGACGGTGACGCTGCCGTGTCCGGCCATGGCGTTCACGGCATTCGAGATGAGGTTGTCGAGGAGCTGGCCCATATTCGTCGCCGAGATGCCGTACCGGCCCCCGCTGTCATCACCGTCGATGCGGTAAATGACCTCCAGCTCGTGCCCGGCGCGCATCACCCGGGCCCGGTCTACCGATGCCGTGATCTCACCCACCAGGCCGGCCCAGTCGGTTTCGGGAGGAACCTGCTCGCTTTCCAGCTTGCTCAGTTCCAGCAGGTTGGTGGCCAGCCGGCTGAGCCGTTCGGCGGTGGCAGAGGCGTCGCGGATGTCCCGCTCGAGTGCGGGGGCGTCGCCGGAATCGAGGTGGGCCAGTTCCAGCTGGGCGCGCAGGACCGCGAGCGGGGTGCGCAGCTCGTGGCTCGCGTCGGACACGATCTGCTTCTCCCGGTCGACCCCGCGCCGGAGCCGGTCGATGAAGACGTTCAGCGTGCGGGCGAGGCGGCTCACCTCGTCGTTGCCGGCCGGCACGCGCAGCTGGGCCGAGGACCCGGTGGCGCTCAGGCTCTCCGCTTCCTCGCGCAGCCGGGTCACCGGGCGGAGGGCCGCGCCGGTGAGCAGCCACGACGCCAACCCGAAGCCGACGGTGAGGATCAAGGTTCCCAGCGACAGCACGCCGGTGAGCTCATCGAGCAGCAGGCCGGGGGCCTGCTGGCTGCGGGCGGCGATGACGACCCAGTCGCCGGAGTCGGTGGTCACCGTGGTGGCGGACACCAGATAGGTGGCCGCCGGGGTGCTCACGGTCTCCGGTTCCGGCCCGATCTCGGCGAGTGAGTCGATCTGCCGGTCCAGGCTGCGCGGCAGCGATGACTTGCGCACGGCACCGGTGGAGTCGATGACGGCGAGCAGCTGGCCCTCGGAGGCGGCCTGGAGGGCATCCGCTGGAGCGGTGGCCAGCTCGCTGATCAGGGGTTCGGCATCGCCCTGCAGCATGGTCTCGTTCGTCTCCGTGAGGATCGACTGCACCTCGAGGCGGAAGAAGAACGCGGCGGTGCTGAACAGGACCGTTGCGACGACGAGGCTGCCGACCGTGATCCGGGCCCGGATCGACAGGGGCGGCAGCCACGCGCGGAGGACTCGGTTCACCGGGTGGGCCGCCTCATTCGACGAGTTCCACGGCGTAGCCGGCCCCGCGCACGGTGACGATGCGCACGCCGGCGGCATCCGTGTCGATCTTGCGGCGCAGGTAGCTGATGTACTGGTCGACGATGTTCGGGTCGATGTGGGCCGTACCGTTCCAGATCTCTTCGAGGATCGTGGTGCGGTCCACGGTGGTGCCGGCGCGGCTGCACAGCAGGCGCAGCAGGGCGACTTCCTTGGGGCTCATGGAGACCGGGCGGCCGGCGACGGTGACCCGCAGGTCCCGGGAGTCCAGCATCAGGTTGCCGATCTCCACGGTGAGCGGGGCGCCCATGGAGTGTCGGCGCAGCAGGGCGCGCACCCGAGCCGACAGCTCGGCGAAGGCGAACGGCTTGGTGAGGTAGTCGTCCGCGCCGCTGTCGAGCCCGTAGACCCGGTCATCGACGGTGTCCCGGGCGGTGAGCAGGAGCACGGGCATGGTGCTGCCCGATTCACGGATGCGTCGGCAGATCTCGAAGCCCGACATCTGCGGCAGCATCACGTCGATGGCGGCCAGGCCGAAGCCATCGCCGGCGAGCGCGATCAGCGCGTCGACGCCGTTGGCTACCCTGGCGGTCTCGTAGCCCTCCGCTTTCAGCCCACGTTCGATCAGGGCGCCCATCTGGTCATCGTCCTCCACGACCAAAATCTTCATCCCGCCACCCTTCGTTCGTGTCAGGGTCTTATGCTGGCACGTCGGCGGGAGAACCGCTTGCAACCGGCCACCGATCCACCGGATGCCGCCGCTAGGCTGACGGCATGGCGGAATCCAGCGAGCGGGACGAACTCGGTGTTGCCGTTGCCCAGTTCGCGCCCGGCACCGACCAGGCCGCGAACCTGGCCGAGATGCGCACGCTGGCCGCGACCGCGGTGTCCCGCGGCGCGGGAATCGTGGTGTTTCCCGAGTACTCGTCGTTCTTCGAGCGGAAGCTGGGCGAGGCATCCGTCGCGGCCGGCGAATCGCTGGACGGTGCATTCGTGACCGCACTGGGCCGGCTGGCCGGCGAGCTGGGCATCCACATCGTGGCCGGCCTGCTGGAGAGCACGTCGGATCCGGCCCGGGTGCAGAACACGATCGTGGCCGTGGACCCGGCGGGCCGGATCGTGGCGCGGTACCGCAAGCTGCACCTCTATGACGCGTTCGGGGCGCGGGAATCCGACCGGGTACGTGCCGGCGTCATCGAGGATCCCGAAACCTTCACGGTGGCGGGGTTCGCCGTCGGCCTGCAGACCTGTTATGACATCCGGTTTCCCGAGGTGAGCCGCCGACTCGTCGACGCCGGCGCCGAGCTGGTGCTCGTTCCCGCGGAATGGGTGCCGGGGCCGCTCAAGGAGCAGCACTGGCGCACCCTGGTTACCGCACGAGCGCTCGAGAACACGATCTACGTCGCGGCTGCCGACCACGCGCCGCCCGGTGGGGTCGGCACCAGCATGGTGGTCGACCCGTCGGGCGTCGAACTCGTAACGCTCGGGGCGACGACGGATGTCGCCGTCGCCATGATCTCCCGCACCAGACTGGCCGAGGTACGACGGGTCAATCCCGCCCTTAGCTTGCGCCGGTTCGGAGTCGTCCCCCTTCCCTGACCCGGGTCCTATTCCGGCGAGGCTATCGACGACTTCGGCAACGCCGCCGCGGGCTTGACCGCGAACGACACATTCGCGCCGCCGGAGTGACCCGAGTCGATACAGCGCTCCTCACTGGTGGCAATCAGCCCTTGCGAACTGTTCGCCGACCGCGTCAGCTGCGCAATCCACTCGGGATTGAGACTGGGAGCGTGGCCGCCGGTGAATTTGAAGTACAACGGAATGGCCGGGTGCATCCAGGCCGAACTTCGTCCGTCGCCTACCTCCACGGCATTTCGCCAGGAGAAGAGGAAGCTTTCGCCGCGGCGCAACTTCTGCACAATCACGACCTGCAGGTGCGTCAAGATTCTGTCGTCAAATTCCACAACGACCCGGTCGTACGACAGGGTGCCCATTAGTTTTCACTTTCACTTCCAATTGGTTCTTCATGGTGCCGGGAACAAGTGAAAGCGGTGATGGATCACTGACAGGGGAACCGGAGGATTATTCAACTCTCCACCCACCGGGGCCGGATGGCAAGCGATTCAGGAAAGCCCGGCACCGTATTCGGGGTCGGCTCCACGGATGGCGTGTGCCGTGGCGACAGGGCGTTCGATGTGGCCGAAGTGCCCGGTGCCCGCAAGCACGGTGACGTCGAAATCGGCGATCACGGCAGCCATCCGCCGGTCATCGCCAGGCGTGACGAAAACGTCGCGGTCGCCGTGCACCGCCCGCACCGGGCAGACGATTCGTGCCCAGGACTGGTCGGCGGCGTAGCGGGCGGCACGGTCGGCGGCGAGCGCGAACGAACGGGGCCTTGCTTCGACCGCCAGGGCGCCAACGACACTGGCATCGATCCGGTCGACCCGGTCGAACAGCGGCGTGACCAGTGTGCGCATCAGGCCCAGCCGGTTCAGCGTCATGACCAGGCCCCGGCCGACGCCACGCAGCGAGGCCAACACCCGCATGACGCCGAGCAGGGCGGTGAACCCCGGCAACAGGGAAAAGCGGGCGAGGGGATGACGTGCGCTCTCGATCACGCTGTACGTCGTGGCCGACACCAGGCCGACATGAATGGTGTGCTCCGGGTTGCTCGCCGCCAATTCCAGGGCCACGAATCCGCCTAGCGAGTGCCCGATCACCTGCCACCGCTCGTAACCCAGGGCACGGGCGATGTCGGCGACGGCTCGAGCCAGCGCTTCGATGCTCTCGGCGGCCGGGTCGTCGGGCAGTGCGGTGTCGCCCCAGCCGGGCAGGTCGGGAATCACCAGGTCGACCAGCGGACCGAGGGGATCCAGGTCGGTTGCGCGGATGAGCGGCGTCCAGGTGGTCCACGATCCCGCGGCGCCGTGCAGGAGAATCGTCGCCACCGGCCCGCCGCATCGGCCGTGCCGCACCGTGACCGGGCCGAGTGCGGTGGCGATACGGCTTGTGCTGAGGCCCAGCCCCGCATCGTCGTTGGTGAGCGGGTACGGGCTGTAGCCCAGCGCGCTGCCGGTGGACACCGGAGCGATCGAGTGGGTGCGCATACCTAATGTTCGGTGCCAACCGGGCCCCGGATTGCCGGTTCGGCGAGTCTGGGTGCCGCCTGTTCATCGCGCCCACGCCGGAATACCCCGGTGGGACGCACTGTTTCCTGAACAGGACGCGATTCCGGCGGCGGCGGCTCAGCCGCGCACGCACAGCGTCCGCACAAGCAACCTAGAAGGAGCATTACGTGAGTCTTTTCACCCCGCTGAACCTTGGAGCCCTCGAGCTGCCCAACCGACTGGTGATGGCGCCCCTGACGCGGATGCGTTCCGGCGTCGACGGCGTCCCCGGGGAGCTGAATGTCGAGCACTACGGCCAGCGGGCGACTCTTGGTCTGATCGTTTCCGAGGGTGTCTACCCCGACCAGGCCGGTCAGGGATTCCCGGGTCAGCCTGGCCTGGTCACGCCCGAGCAGATCGCAGGCTGGGCCAAGGTGGCCGACTCGGTGCACGCGGCCGGCGGCCGTATTGTGGCGCAGGTCATGCACGCCGGGCGGGTCACCCACCCGGAAACCAATGGCGGCCTGGAGGTCGTCGCCCCCAGCGCGATCGCGATCCAGGGCGAGAGCCACACCTACAAGGGCAAGCTGCCATACCCGGTGCCCCGCGCACTCACGATTGACGACCTGCCCGGCATCATCGCCGGCTTCGTTCAGGGCTCCCGCAATGCCATTTCGGCAGGACTCGACGGGGTCGAGATCCACTCCGCAAACGGTTACCTGCTGCACGAATTCCTCTCGCCGGCGTCCAACGTGCGCGACGACATCTACGGTGGCTCCCCGGAGAACCGGGCCCGCTTCGTGATCGAGGTGGCCACGGCCGTTGCCGACGCCATCGGCGCCGACCGGGTGGGCATCCGCATCTCACCGGAGCACAACATCCAGGATGCGCTCGAGACCGACGCCGCGGACGTGCTGGCCACCTATGGTGCGCTTGTTGACGGCCTCGCCCCGCTCGGCCTGGCCTACCTCAGCGTGCTGCACAACGACCCTGCCGGCGAGTTCGTGCAGACCCTGCGTAGCCGCTTCGGCGGACCGCTGCTGGTGAACACCGGCTTTGGCACCGTCACCACCCGCGCCGAGGCGCTGGCAGTGCTCGACGATGGACTGGGCGACGGCGTCGTCGTCGGTCGCGCCGTGATCGCCAACCCCGACCTGGTGCGCCGCTGGCTCGAGAACCTGCCGTTGAACGAGCCCAACCCGCTCACGTTCTACGGCCCGGATGCAGTGGGTTACACCGACTACCCGGCCTACGCGAACTAACCCGGTTCAGTGCCGCGAAACTGCCCCACGACGCATCGTCATGGGGCAGTTTCGCTTGAGTCGGCGGGGGACGGCGCTGCTACAGCCGGGCGAGGCGGGCGGCAGCCTCCTCGAGCACGTCGACGCGCTTGCAGAACGCGAACCGCACCAGGGACGCATATTCCGGCTTGTGCTCGGGCAGGCAGAAGGCGCTGATCGGGATGCCGACCACCCCGGCCAGGTCGGGCAGGGTGCGGCAGAACTCGACCCCGTCGGTATAGCCGAGGGCAGCGGCATCCGCCACGATGAAGTAGGACCCGCGCGGCACGGTGAGCGTGAACCCGGCCGCAGTGAGACCGCCGGCCAGGAGGTCGCGCTTCGCCGCCAGGTCGGTCGCGATGCCGGTGTAGTACGCCTCGGGCAGGTCGAGGCCGAGGGCAGTGGCGGGCTGGAACGGCGCACCGTTGACGTAGGTAAGGAACTGTTTGACCGCGAGGATCGCGGTGACGATGGGAGCGGGGGCGCTCAGCCAGCCGATCTTCCAGCCTGTGGTGCTGAACGTCTTACCGCCGGACGAAATGGTGACGGTTCGGTCCCAGGCGCCGGGCAGGGTCGCCACCGGCACGTGGGTCACGCCGAAGGTGAGGTGCTCGTAGACCTCATCGGTGACGATCAGGGCGTCGTGCTTGTGCGCCAGCGCCACGATGAGTTCGAGGGTCTCGCGGCTGAACACGGTGCCGGTGGGGTTGTGCGGGTTGTTGATCAGGATGATCCGGGTGCGGTCGGTGACGACGGCGGCCAGTTCGTCCAGGTCGGGCTGGAAGTCGGGGGAGCGCAGCCGCACGGTGCGGTGCACGCCGCCGGCCAGGGCGATCAGTCCGCCGTAGGCGTCGTAGAACGGCTCGAACGTGACCACTTCGTCGCCCGGTTCCAGCAGGGCCAGCAGGGTCGCGGAGAGCGCCTCTGTGGCGCCGGCGGTCACCAGCACCTCGGTTTCGGGGTTCAGGGTGATGTCGTAGAAACGCTGCTGGTGGCGGGCGATCGCTTCGAGCAGTATCGGCATGCCGCGTCCCGGCGGGTACTGGTTGACACCGTCGCTGATGGCCTGGCGGGCGGCCTCGAGCACGACGGCCGGGCCGTCCTCATCGGGGAAGCCCTGGCCGAGGTTGATGGACCCGGTACGCATGGCGAGGGCGGACATCTCGGCGAAGATGCTGGCGGAGATGCTGCCGTCGGCGCCGAGGAGGCCTGCCCCGCGGGCAGTGCGCTGCCAAGCGCCGGTAATCGTCATGTGGTGACCTGCATACCCCCAAATTTACGACATCCCCAAGCCCCTCGCCGCCGTGCGGTCTGGTGACGTCCTGGCGCGCCTGTGGATAATTTGCTCGCGAGTGACCCGGTTGCGTCTACGGTGACCGGATGAGGAACGACGGCGGTAAACCACGACGCATGGCACCGATGGCGGCGGTCGCCTGCGTGGGCTTTCTTATGGTCTCAGGGGCGGGCTGCGCCTCAGCGCCGGCGCCAACTCCGCGCTCCGCCGCACCTACAGCCGCGCCGGTCTTCGTCTCGGATGAGGAGGCCCTCGCCGCGGCCACCGAGGCCTATGAACAATACGTCTTGGTAGCAGACCAGATTGTAAGAGAGGGCGGGGTCGATCCGTCGCGGATTAGCAGGTATGTCTCAGACGATTTAGCGACGTCGGAGATTGAATCGTTCGTTTCCCTCCAGGAACGGAATCTGCACGGGGTCGGCGAAAGCAGCTATTCCAATTTCTCCCTGCAGCAGGTTTTGCAAAATCCATCGGGTGTGAAGGTTGTCACGGCCTACGTCTGCTCTGACCTCTCGAAAACCGATGTTGTTGACGAAGCCGGGGAATCTGTCGTGGCTCCGGATCGTCAAGACCGCAAGCCCTACGAGATCGGGTTTGACCTTTCAGATGCGAGCTTGGGCACCTTGGTTGTATCGAGTATCACGGTCTGGGACGGCGACGGAATATGTTCCTGAGCCGCGCGCACGCGCTTCTAATGGTCGTAACTGCGAGCATGCTCTTCTTTTTCTCTTCTGCCAGCGCAAATGCAGACGACGGGGGCTGTGAGCGGGCGAATGACTGGGTTGGCGAGTGCCCAGAGACCGAAGCGGCCGTCGGCGACGGCGGGGTGGAGGTCAGCGCGGGCTGGGAGGAAGTGACCTCGGGGACAGGCGCTGAGGGAACTGGCGGTGGCAGTGGCGGCGGCGGTGGCAGGGGTGGCAACGGCGGAAACAGCGGTGGCGGTGGCGAAGTGGAAGTCGACGACACCCTGCCGGATGGTTTCACCTGGGGTCCAGGAGAGGCGGGCGAGGATACGGGTGCAGGCCTGCCTGGCACCATGCCGCGCCAGATCGTGCCCGTCCCGGGGGCGCCCGCGTGTGCGCCGCAGACACCCTGCGATCCAGCGCTGGTGGTTCGGATCAGTGACCTTGTGAGCATCGAGGCCAAAGCGCCCACTCAGGGCATGGAGCCGGACGGCTGGCTCGTCGTGGGCATCCCGACGAACTTCTTCGCGTCAGCGTCTGCGCATGTGACGTCCGGCCCGCTGCTCGGTTCCCCTGCCGAGGTGCGCTTCAGTCCGGTCGGTTTCACCTGGGACTACGGTGACGGCAGCGCGGGCACCACGGCGGACGGCGGCGCGAGCTGGGCGGCCCTCGGCCTGACGGAGTTTTCGGCCACGTCCACCAGCCATGTGTACGAAAACACTGGCACTCTCACGATTGGGCTGAGCGTGTCCTACGCGGCCGCGTACCGATTCGACGGCGGCGAATGGCGCGCCGTAGAAGGGGTTCTGACGGTCCCGGCGGCGCCTATGACCGCAATCGCCGACCGCGCCGGCACGGTTCTGGTGGCCGAAGCCTGCGCCGCCAACCCAGCTGGCGTCGGCTGTCAGTGACGAAGTGATGCGGTCCTCACGACAAAGTGACGGGCGGAAGTGCAACCATGGGCGTGCCGCCGAAATTCAGCGGCACCGCTGCCGGGCAAGGTCACGGCTGGATCATTGACTGCTCCCAGTTTGCGCATATCAAACGTTCAGCTTCAGGCGAGAAGCTAATTTCGCTTGGAAGGAGCACATCATGACTGATAGCACTCAGGACGAGGGCAAGACCCCCGACCAGCCGCAGGGCAACGCACCGATCGAAGTTAACGCGTCGGGCGAAGCCGTCCCGACTCACCCCGACACCACCGCGGCCCCCAACAGCACCGCTGACAACAGCACCGCTGACAACACCACCGCCGTGCAGCCTGCCGTGCCGCACCCCGCTGACAACCAAGCCACCGAGGTCCTCGGATCGGAAGGCGGCATCGTCGCCACTCCGGCCCCCGCCCCGCACCAGGTGGGCACCCCGGCCCCCGCCGCTGCCGACCACCAGCCTGCCGCGTACCCCGCGGGTCAGCCCGCCCAGGCCTACGGCCAGCCTGCGCCCGCCGCGTACCCCACGGATGCCTTCGGCCGGCCGATTCCGGGTCCAGACGGTCGCACCCCGATTTACAACCCCACCCCGGCTCAGCAGCAGGCCTACGCCAACGCGAACGGTTACGCCCCCCAGCCCGCTCCCGGGGCGAAGGCGCCCAAGGACCCGAACCGCCGTAAGGGCAGCGTGGCATTGATCGCCGCGCTCGCCATCGGTGCCCTCGTCGGCGGCGCATCCGGTGCCGGCGTCACGGCATTCGTCATCTCCGATCAGGGCAACGGAACACCCGCCAGCCAGGCTGAAGGCCCGAACACCGTCGTCGTCAACAACACCGACAGTGTGAACGAGATCACCGCCGTCGCCGCCAAGGCGTCGCCCAGCGTGGTCACGATCGAGGTCGCATCCGGCGACTCGGGCGGAACCGGCTCCGGCGTCATCCTGAGCGAAGACGGCTACATCCTCACCAACACGCACGTCGTCACCCTCGACGGTGCCACCTCCGACGCGACCATCCAGGTCAAGGCCAATGACGGCAAGCTGTACTCCGCCACCCTGGTCGGCACCGACCCGGTGTCCGACCTCGCCGTGATCAAGCTCACCGATGCGACGGGGCTGACCCCGATCAAGTGGGCCGACTCCAGCAACCTCAATGTCGGCGACACCGCCATCGCCATCGGCGCACCGCTCGGCCTGTCCGGCACGGTCACCAACGGCATCGTCAGCGCCCTCAACCGCAGCATTACGGTGGCGTCCTCCGCGGCGCCCACCACGCCGGATGAGACCACGCCAGACGAGGGCGACGGCAACTTCTTCAACTACGACCTGCCGGGCTCACCAGACACGCAGACCACGCAGAGCAGCATCTCGCTGTCGGTCATCCAGACGGATGCCGCGATCAACCCCGGCAACTCCGGCGGTGCCCTGCTCAACAGCAAGGGCGAGCTGATCGGCATCAACGTGGCCATCGCCAACGCCGGCGGCAGCTCCACCACCGCCGCGGGCAGCATCGGAGTCGGCTTCTCGATCCCCGCCAACCTGGCCAAGCGCGTCTCCGACGAGATCATCGAGAGCGGCTCCGCCTCACACGGCTTGCTCGGCGCCAGCGTCACCAGCGCCTCCAGCGAGAACAGTGCCACCGTCGGCGCCCTCATCAGCGAGGTATCGTCCGGCGGAGCGGCGCAGGACGCCGGCCTCAAGGCTGGTGACGTGGTCACGAACTTCAACGGCGTGCCCATCACCGACGCCACCGACCTCACCGCGCAGGTCCGCACCCTCGCCGCCGGCGACAGCGCCGACCTCACGTACGTGCGCGACGGCAAGTCGGTCACCGTCACCGTCAAGGTCGGTGAGCTCACCAGCTGACCCGACCTGACGCTCCTTCCTGACTGCGCCGCCGGCCTCGTGCCGGCGGCGCAGTGCTGCGTTCACCCGGGGTCACGCACCCGGAACACTCCCCGGCAGCGGCGGGCACGCGGGCGAGGGAAAAGGCTCGGCTGCTAGGCTCAGGCGATTGTCCGAATGAGTGGAAAGATGGCCAGCCCAGTGCAGGAGAGCGCAGACACAGAGCTGATCGGCGTCTCATACATCATGCCGGTGCTCAACGAGGCCAGCCATGTGCGGGCCGCGGTGCAGAGCCTGCTAGAGCAGGATTACGACGGCCCCTTCGAGGTCACGCTGGCCCTCGGCCCGAGCATCGACGGCACGACGGAGCTCGTCGAGGAGATGGTCGCGGTGGATCCGCGCATCCGCGTCGTGGCCAATGAGGTGGGCTCCACTCCCGCCGGGCTCAACATCGCCATCCGTGCGTCCCGCTACCCCGTGGTGATCCGGGTCGACGCGCACTCCGTGCTGCCCCGGGACTACGCCCGCATCGCCGTCGAGACGCTGCAGCGCACCGGCGCCGACAACGTCGGCGGCATCATGGATGCCCAGGGCACCGAGCCGTTCCAGCAAGCCGTCGCCTTCGCCTACGGCTCCCGCATCGGCCTCGGCGGCACCCCCCTGCACGTCGGCGGCGCCGAGGGCGAAGCGGAGACCGTGTACCTCGGCTGCTTCCGCCGCGACAGCCTGCTGCGTGTGGGCATGTTCGACGAGGGCATCAAGCGCGGCCAGGACTGGGATCTCAACCGTCGACTGCGCGAGGGCGGTGGATCGGTCTGGTTCACCCCCAAGCTCAAGGTGATCTACCGGCCCCGTCCCAGCCTGTCCCGACTGGCCAGGCAGATGCTTTCCACCGGGCTCTGGCGCGGCGAACTCGCCCGCCGCAACCCGGCCTCCAACGGCTTGCGCTACTTCGCCCCACCGGTGATGGTGCTCGGCGTCGCCCTCGGCACCATCCTCGGCCTGATCGGCGTGGTACAGACCCTGATCGGCCTGCCCGGCTGGCTGCTGCTGGGTTTCGCGGCCCCGCTCGCCTACCTGCTGATCGTGCTGGTGGCCGCCGTTCCGGCGGTCCGTACCGACGGCATTCGTGTGGCGCTCTGGTTTCTCGTAGTCTTGCCGTGCATTCATTTCTGCTGGGGTGTCGGGTTCCTGCTTGGCTATCTCAAGCTCACCACCAACATCTCGGCACACACGGGAAGACATCAATGACGTCTGGTTTGCCCAACACGGCTCGGCCATCCTCGATCGCAGAGCTTCGTGCCGTCGCGCAACCCCCAGAGGTGCGGATGCGCGCGAACGCCGAACACTGGACGGCATCGCTGTACCTGCGTGACCTGTCGCCGTACCTCACCTGGATGCTGCTGAAGACCCGCATCTCGGCCAACGGGGTGACCGGGCTGATGATCCTCGTCGGCTGGTCCACCGCGGCGGCCCTGCTGATCCCCGGCATCTGGGGCGCCCTGCTCGCCCTGGCGCTCGGGCAGCTGCAGATGCTCGTCGACTGCTGCGACGGAGAGGTCGCCCGCTGGCGCAGGACCTCGTCGCCGGCCGGGGTGTTCCTCGACAAGGTCGGCCATTACACGACCGAGGCCCTGATCCCCATCGCGCTGGGCATCCGCGCGGCGGCCTACCCGTTCGAGGCCCCCGCCGACTACCTGTTCACCACCCTCGGGCTGGCCCTGGCGCTGATCATCGTGCTCAACAAAGCCCTCAACGACATGGTGCACGTCGCCCGCGCCAACGCCGGCCTCACCAAACTGGCCGACAACAAGGGCGAGAAGGTTCCGCAGGCCGGCCTCATCGCCACCCTGCGCCGCCTGGCGCGGTTCTTGCCGTTCCACCGCCTCTACCACTCGGTGGAGATGACCATGGTGATCTTCGTGGCGGCAGTGATCGGGCTCGTGCTCGGCCAGCCCGCCACCGATCGGTTCTTCCTCGCCGTGCTCGTGCCGCTCGCCTTCCTGGCGCTCATCGGCCACTTCCTGGCCATCATGGCGTCCAAGCGCGTGCGGTCCTGAGGCCCGGCAGCCGCATGCCCGCAGTTCAGCCGCCCGCCTCTCCCGCCCCGGTCACCATCGGTGTCGTCGTGCTCACCCAGGGGCGCCGTCCCGATGACATCGAGCGCGGCATCCGCAGCCTGCTTGCGCAGCAGGACGTGCGGCTCGACATCGTTTGTGTCGGCAACGGCTGGGAGCCGACCGGCCTGCCCGCCGGCGTCAAGGCGCTCGGGTTGCCGACCAACCTGGGTATCCCGGCCGGACGCAACCGCGGTGTGGACCAGGTGGCGGGGGAGTACCTCTTCTTCCTCGACGACGACGCCAGCCTGCCGGACCCCCGGTTCCTGATCGAGGCCGTGACGCTGCTCCGCGCCGATCCCAGCATCGGCCTGCTGCAGCCGCAGGTCATCGACCCCGCCGGCCTCACCGCGCCGCGGCGCTGGATTCCGCGCATCCGCAAGGGCGACGCCGCCCACTCCAGCGCCGTGTTCTCGGTGTGGGAGGGGGCTGTGCTGCTGCCCCGGCAAGTGTTCGACGCCACGGGCGGCTGGGCCGAACCGTTCTTCTACGCCCACGAAGGCATCGAACTGGCCTGGCGGGTCTGGGACCAGGGCCTGCGCACCTGGTACGCCGGCGACCTGGTCGCCAACCACCCGGTGATCCTGCCCACCCGGCATGCCGACTTCTACCGGCTCAACGCCCGCAACCGGGTGTGGATCGCCCGACGTAACCTGCCCGCGCCCCTGATCCCGCTCTATGTCGGGTCTTGGACGCTCATCCAGGTGCTGCGCGGCGCCCGCAACCCACGCGCTCTGATGGCCTGGTTCCGCGGCTGGCGGGAAGGGTGGGCCTCCGACCCCGGTGAACGCCACCCGCTGAAATCCCGCACCATCTGGCGAATGACCCGGGCGGGCCGGCCGCCGGTGATCTGAGTGGGGCTAACGATTCACTACCGTTGCGCCTCTTTCGGGGGTGTGCAGGGTTGCCCGCCCGCCCCGGTAGGTAGGGTGGAACAGTGGTAAGCAGTAGAGATGTCCGACTCGCAGCAAAGCTGGTCAAGGATGTGCTCGGTTCTCGCAAGGCCCAGCGCCTGACGATCGAGCGCCTCACAGCGCGGGGACCGCTCCCCACCCAGCGGTTCAAGATCGCCGTGTATTTCGCGGATGGTCCGGTGAACCTCTACCAGATGCGCCAGTGGTACAAGCCGCTCGCCAAGCTCGCCGAGACCTGGCCCGTCGTCATCCTCAGCCGCACCGCCGGCGGCACGATCAAGCTGCTCGACGAGAGCCCGATCCCGGTCGCGTACGTGCGCAAGGTCACCGACCTTGAGCGGGTGATCGCCGAGCAGGACATCCGCGTCGTCCTCTACGTCAACCAGAACTCCCGCAACTTCCAGATGATGCGTTACGGGCGTCGCTGGCACGTTTTCATCAACCATGGTGAGAGCGACAAGATGTACATGACCACGAACCAGTTCAAGGCCTACGACTACTCGTTCGTCGCCGGACAAGCTGCCCTCACCCGTCTGGGCAAGGTGCTGTGGGACTACGACTTCGACAAGCGCGCCGTCATGATCGGCCGCCCCCAGGCGGACCACTACACCGGCGTGCTGCCGTACACGCCGGATGCGCGCACGGTGGTGCTCTACGCCCCCACCTGGGAGGGCGACCGCGCCGCCGCGGCCTACGGGTCCATCGCCACGCACGGCGTGTCCCTGGTCACCGCCCTGCTCCGCAGCCCCCGGCACCGGGTGGTCTACCGGCCGCACCCGCGCAGCGGCGTCGTCGACCACGCCTACGGCGTCGCCAACCGGCAGATCATCGCCGCCATCACCGCGGCGAACGCCCGGGATGCATCGGCGCAACACGTCGTCGACACCGGGCCCGAACTGGGCTGGCAGCTCTCCGCCGCCGACGTCGCCATCGTCGACATCTCCGCGATGGTCTACGACCGCCTGGCCTCCGGCAAGCCGCTCATGGTCACCCGGCCGGAGAACCCCCTCGCGGCCATCGACACCAGCGGATACCTGTCCGACTGCGAATGGCTCGGGGCAGGCGACACCGCCGGCATCGTTGCGACCATCGACGCGCTCACGAGCGACGGAACGGCCGAGGAACGGCTCCGCGGCTGGGTCGAGCAGTATTTCGGCGATCCGACACCCGGAGCCCCCACGGCACGTTTCCACGCCGCCATCGGGCACCTCATGGCCGAGTGGGACCGGTTCGCGGCCCTGCACGCCGACGACGAAGACGGCCTGCCCGAGTTCGTCGAAGACCTCACCGAAACCGAAGAGGTCTAAAACCCTCGTGCGCCGACCTGCCGGACGCACCCGCTTCGTTGGTCGAGCTTGTCGAGACCTGGTGACTCGACGTGCCGGGCGCACCCGCTTCGTTGGTCGAGCTTGTCGAGACCCGGTGAGCCGCCCTACCGCGTGGGCTGGGTCGGCACAGACGGTTCGGGTTCGACCGGGTCCGGGGCCGACGTACGGCGGCGCAACGGCCGGGGGAGCGCGCGAAGCGCGCCGTGGCCCAGGCGGGAGAGCGGGTTGCCGGGAACGATCACACCGTCCTGCAACGTGATGGTGCGGCCGTGCGGGTCGAGCTCCATGCGGAACACGGTCGGCGCCTGACCGAAGGCCATCCGGGACGACCCGACGACGCGCTTACCGAGAATGTGGTTGCCCATGCCGCCGATGACCGCGCCGATGCCGAACGGCACGGCCTTGCCGAGCAGGCTGGCGCCGCCCTTGGCGGCGAACTGACGGATGAACGTGCGCTTCAGTTTGTCGGTGAGTGGGCCCATGATCGCGCGCGGCAGGCTCGTGGTGACGAGTTCGCCCCAGTACGCGGTGCGGGCGACGCCGCCTCCGGTGACCTGGCCGGCAAGCTGGCGCACGAGGTCGGAGCCTTCGTGCCCGAGCATCATGGTCATCACCAGCGCGCGAGCGCGCTCGGGGTCGTCGACGGTGATGCCGTGTACTTCACTGACGGACTGCGCGAACAGCGCCGTCGCCTCGAGGAAACCCGCCGTCTCCACGCCCGACAGGGCCAGGGTGATGCCGGTTCCGACTCCGGGGATCACTGCCGTCGCACCGACGGCGGCACCACCGCTGGTCACCGCGGCGAGATAGCGCCGTTCCAGAATCCGGACGAGCTGCTCCGGCGATGCATCGGGGTGGCGCCGGCGAATGCCCCGGATGTGCGCGAGGACGGCGGGACGCTGGATCGCCATGACCCGGTCGAATCCCGTCACGACGCCGGCGGGCAGCGGGCCGCCACCGGACGTTCCACCGGTGGGTGAGAGCAGGGGTGTGGGCTTCTTAGCCATGATGCAGTCCTCCTCGGGTGCAGAAGCACGAGTTTACGGGCCGAAACTGAGCATCCGCGAGGTAATTCCCAGCAGATAATTGCGCGCCAGGCGTGACGAATGGAGGCCGCGCAACGTCTCAGGCCGGTTTGACGCCGTATTCGGCGTTGTAGCGGGCGAGGACCTCGTTGATTGGCGCATCGAGCACCAGGGCGCCCTTGTCGAGGTAGAGGCCGCGCGCGCAGAACCGGCGTAGGTCGCGCTCGTTGTGCGAGACGATGAACAGCGTACGGCCGCCGGCGAGCAGCTCCTCAATACGTCGGTAGCACTTCTCCCGGAAGGCCTTGTCGCCCACGGCGAGGACCTCGTCAACGAGGATGATCGGCTCTTCGAGCCGGGAGATCACGGCGAATGCGATACGCACTTTCATGCCGCTGGAGAGATGTTTGTAGGGGGTGTCGATGAAATCGGCGATCTCGGCGAACTCGATGATCTCGTCGAACCGGGCATCGATCTGTTTGCGGGTCATGCCGTGCAGGCCCGCGGTGAGGTAGACGTTGTCACGCACGGTGAGGTCGTCGACGAAGCCGCCGGTGATCTCGATCAGCGGCGCGACGCCCTCGACGACCTCGACGGTTCCCTCGTCGGGCAGGACGACACCGGTGACCAGCTTGAGCAGCGTGGACTTGCCCTGCCCGTTGCGGCCGACCACGCCGATGGCTTCACCGCGCTGCACGGTGAACGACACGTTCTTCAGCGCCCAGAACTCGCCCGACCGGGTGCGCCGGCGGCTGCCGGCGAACAAGTCCTTGAAACTGCGGCGGCTCCGGCGGTTGCGGCGGAACCGGATGCCGACGTCGTGGAGGGAGATGACAGTGTCGGTCATCAGAGCTCCTTCAGCACGGCGCGCTCGGTGCGGGAGAAGACCAACAGGCCGACCCCGAGGAACACCAGCGACATGACGGCGCTGACGGCCACGACGAACCAGTCGAGCTCGCCGGGGAAGAACGCCGCACGGTAGAGGCTGAAGATGCCGCTGAGCGGGTTGAACGCGGCCCAGAAGTGCAACTGCTCCGGCAGGTCGCTGGTGCCGTAGATGATCGGAGAGGCATAGAAGAGGAAGCGGAGGATCAGCTTGACTGCACGCTCGAGATCGCGGAAGAACACCACGAGCGGGGCGACGATCAGGCCGACGCCGGCGGTGAGAATCGCCTGGATCAGGATCGCAAGGGGGAAGAACACTGCATCCGTGTTGATCTCGGCGCCCGAGAAGATGGCGAAGAGGATCAGCACGGGAATGGCGGCGATGAATTCAATGCCCTTGGAGAGCACCAGCCGGTTGACCCAAATGGTGCGGGGGATCCGGGTGGACCTGATGAGCTTGGCTTCCCGCAGGAACGCCCGCGTGCAGTCGGAGATCGCTCCGTTGAACCACATCCACGGCAATAGCGCGGCGAGGAGGAACACGATGTACGGTTCGTTGCCGACGGAGCGCTGGAAAACCTGGGTGAAGACGAACCAGTAGATGCCGGCCATCACGAGCGGATCGAGGATCGACCAGAAGTAGCCAAGGACCGAGGTGGAGTACCGAACCCGCAGGTCGCGCTGGGTCAGCAGCCACAGGGAATGACGGTACCGCGCAAACGGGGTGCGCTGTTCAGGACGCACCTGAGCGTAACTACTCACGCGCTCTATCGTATGGGAGCAGATCGGGGCACCGCGCCACTGGCGGCGGTGCCCCGATCGCGACGGATGATTAGACGAAGAGGTTGGCGCGCTCGAGGTCTTCGGCGAAGTCGACCTCGACGGCGTAGAAGTCAGAGATGTCGACGGGCTCGACGAGCATGCGGTTCTTCTCGATCGCGAGCTCGATGCCGCGCTCGAAGTAGTCCTGGTCGTCGACCTTGCTGAGGTGATGGATGAGAACGGCCTTGTCGGCGGCAGACACGTAGTTGATGCCGACGGCCTCGCCCAGCCCGTTCTTCACGGTCTTGGAGAGTTCCTTGATGTAACCCTCGGCGCTGGTCGTGTACTTGACTTCCTCGTCGGACACCTTGGACGTGTTGACCGTCACGAATGACTGGTCGCGCTTCATCATCGAAGCGGCACGGTCGAGGATCGCGGGATCGAAGACGACGTCACCGTTCATCCACAGCACGCCGCCGGTGGCGGAGGCGCGGAGGGCGCGGAGCAGGCTCTTGGACGTGTTGGTCACGTCGTACTGCTCGTTGTACACGAAGGAGGCCTGCGGGAACGCTTCGATGATGTGCTCGAGCTTGTAGCCGACAACGATGGTGACCTTGGTCTTCTTGCCGAACGCGTGCTCGATGTTGTCGAACTGCTGCTGCATGATGGTGCGGCCGTCGTTCAGTTCGGTCAAAGGTTTGGGCAGCGAGCGGCCGAGACGGCTGCCCATTCCTGCTGCAAGTATTACTACCTGGGTGGTCACGAATATCTCCTAAGAAAGATCTGGGTGGCCCCGCGGCGGCCTGGCATTATTGCCGAGTTTGCCTGCGGTTCACCCCTAAGTTCACGTATAGACACTTCGTTATGCCAACCTCAGACTAGCTGCATACCCTAGTCCGGGGGAAGGGATGCCACAATGCGTGTCCTGATCGTGACGATTAACGCCCTCGTGAATACGCCCTCAAAGGCCTTGTCGACTCAGCGAGGTCAGACGGTACTTGGTAGGTTAGCGGGGTGACTCCAGTGCCTCCGAACTCCGAGCCCGACGAGCAGACCCCGGTCTTGCCCGTTCCCGATACGGAGCCGGAACGCGAGGGTAGCGCCCCTGAAACGGATGCCCCTGCGGACCGCCCCCATGAGCCTGCAACTCCCAGCGTGGCCGCGCCGACAACCGACGCCAAACCGCCCCGCAAGACCCCGGCGAAACGTGCACCCCGCACGAGCGTGCCGCGCCTCGTTGCGCCCCCGACCCTTGCTGCCGCCGCCGAAGCTGCCGACGCGGATGCCGCGACTCCCACTGACGCCGCTGCGTCCACGCCCGACGGCGAAGCCGCCCCGGCCAAGCCGGTGCGCACCACAACCCGAGCCCCGAGGCCGCCCGCAAAGCCTCGCGCCGCCGGGACGCGTGCTCCGGCCAAGAAGAAGCCCGCCGCAACCAGCGCAGGCGCTGCCGCAACCGCAGCCGCATCCGAAGCTGCGGTGGGCGAGCCCACCACTTCGCAGGACGCCGGGGCGGAGCCGTCGGAGGTTCAGCGCTCCGAACCCGCCACCGCTGCCGCACGGGTCACGGTGAGCCGTACCCCCGCTGCCCGCAAGACTCCGGCGAGGGCAACCGCGAAGCCGCCTTCTGCCAAGGCCACTCGTCTGCCCGCCACCACGACGGCAACCGCCGACACCGCTGACGCCGTCGAGGCTGCCGCCGCGAGCGAACCCTCAGCGGCCCAGGCAGCCGGGTCGGAGCAGCCGGCGAGCACGGCTGCCCGTGCCGGCACGAGCCGGCCGGCCGCCGCCAAGGCTGCGGCCGCCAAGGCCGCCGCGGCGAAGTCGGAATCCGCAGCAAAGGCGGGCGCTGCCCGCGCGGCCGCCACCAAGTCCGCAGCGGCGAAAGCCGCCGCCGCCCGGTCCGCAGCAACCGCTGCAGCGCGGGCCGCCACGGCCGCGGCTGCTGCCGGTGCCGCTTCACGCGCAACGTCCGGCGCTGAGCCGGATGCCGGTGCAGGCCAGCCGACGACCACCGACGCGTCCGCCACGCCTGAGCCCACCGCCTCGGTACCGGTGACGACTGAGCAGGACGCCAAGTCCAAGCCCGCCGAGCAGGTTGCCAAGGCCAAGCCCGCCGAGTCGGTGGCTGCTGCGGCCACGCCCGCCGAGCCCAAGCCGGCCGACACCGGGTTGCCGGCTGCCCCCGAGGGCGTCGCCGCGACGGTGCCGCCTGCAGCCACGGCCGCCGAGCCCGCGCGCACCGAGCGTCGCCCGTTCTGGCGGCTGAACAGGTCGGCCCAGAAGCCGTCCGAACCGGTCCCGGCGCCCCCGGTCGCTGCCGCAGCGGCCGTCACGACCCCGGCCGTCACGCCCCCCGTCGCCACCCCGCCGGCCACTACGCCCCCGGCGGTCGTGGCCAAGGCCGCGCCGCAGATCACTGAGGTCGCACCTGTTGCACCTGTTGCACCGGTCGCTCCGGCCATAGCGCCGGCGCCGCGCGTGGCCCCCGTCACCCGCAAGCCGGTCGCGCCTCGCACCGGCGCATCCGCCGTCATCCGCGCCGACGCTCCCGTCGAGATCGCTGTCAGCGGCCTCAACAAGCGTTTCGGCCAGAACGTCGCCGTCGCCGGAGTCAACCTCGAGGTGCGCGCCGGATCGTTCTACGGCATCGTCGGACCCAACGGCGCGGGTAAGACCACGACCCTGTCGATGATCACCGGGCTGCTCCGCCCGGACTCGGGCACGATCAACGTGCACGGCATCGACGTCTGGGCCGACCCCATCGCCGCCAAGCGGGCCATCGGGGTGCTCCCGGACCGGCTTCGGCTGTTCGACCGGCTCACCGGCGCCCAGCTGCTGTACTACTCCGGCGTCCTGCGCGGACTCGAAGCCGAGACCGTTCGGGCCCGTTCGGCCGACCTGGCCGCCGCCTTCGGGCTGGAGAGCGCCCTCAACCGCCTTGTCGCCGACTACTCGGCCGGCATGACCAAGAAGATCGCCCTCGCCTGCGCCATGATCCACTCGCCCCGGGTGCTGGTCCTCGACGAACCGTTCGAATCCGTCGACCCGGTGTCGGCGGTCAACGTCACCGAAATCCTGCAGCGCTACGTCGCCAGCGGGGGAACGGTGATTCTCTCCAGCCACGGAATGGACCTCATCCAGCGGGTGTGCGACCACGTGGCGATCATCGTGCAGGGATCGGTCCTGGCGTCCGGAACGATCGACGAGGTTCGCGGCAACGCGTCCCTCGAAGAACGCTTCGTCGACCTGGCCGGCGGACGAAAGGTTGCGGAGGGCCTGGAGTGGTTGCACAATTTCTCGGACTGAAGCTGAGGCTTCTCGCCAATCTCTTTCGGCGTAGCCCCTGGCAGGTCGTGGGAGTTGCGCTCGGGCTCCTCTACGGGCTGATCGTCGCCGCCGCGCTGGTGGCCATGCTCATCGCGTTCCGCGCCGTCGACGACATCGGCGCCATCCGTGACGGCCTGATCGTCGTCGGTTCGGTCGTGGTACTCGGGTTCTTCCTCGTGCCGCTGATCTTCGGCGTGGACGACAGCATGGACCCGCGCAAGTTCTCCACCTTGGGCATCCCCAACAAACAGCTCGCGTTCGGCCTGGCCGTCTCGTCGCTGGTCGGCGTACCCGCCACCACCCTGGCGCTGGTTTTGCTCGGCACCATCGTGACCTGGTCCAGGGGGCCGGGGGAGACCCTGCTCGCTGTCCTCGCGGCGGCACTGCTGTTGGCCACGTGCATGCTGGCCTCCCGGGTGAGCACCTCGCTGGCGGCGTTCATGCTCTCCACCCGCCGTGCCCGCGAATTCACCGGCATCATCGGCATCCTGCTCATCGTCATGATTACCCCGGTGGTCGTGCTGTTGGTCAACGTGGACTGGAGCCGGTACGGCCTGGACATGCTCGGCGGGTTCGCCGCCATCCTGGGCTGGACACCGCTGGGTGCCGCGTGGGCCGTTCCCGGCGACGCGGCCATGGGCGACTGGGGCGACTCCCTCCTCCGGCTGCTGATCGCCGCGGCGACCGTGTACCTGCTGTGGCTGGCCTGGCGGGGGTTGGTGGCGCGGATGCTGGTGACGCCCGGCCGTGAGGCGCAGGCCCGCGCATACGGCGGCCTGGGCTGGTTCGACCGGATGCCGCACAACCCGATCGGTGCCATCGCTGCCCGCAGCATCACCTATTGGGGCCGCGACCCGCGCTACTGGGTCTCCCTGATCATGATCCCGATCGTGCCCGTCCTCGTGATCCTGCCGCTGGCGATCGCGGGCGTGCCCATCGACTACCTGGCGCTGGTGCCGGTTCCACTGATGTGCGTCTTCCTCGGCTGGACCCTGCACAACGATGTCGCCTACGACCACACGGCGATCTGGTTGCATGTGGTCTCCGGTCCGCGCGGCGTGGCCGACCGGGTCGGCCGGCTCGTTCCGGCTCTGTTCGTCGGTATCCCGTTGATCGGACTCGGGTCGGCCATCAGCGTCGGCGTCTACGGCGACTGGGCCGTGCTGCCGGCCCTGCTGGGCGTGAGCACCTGCATCCTGCTCGCTGGGCTC
Source organism: Cryobacterium sp. AP23 (assembly GCF_054075385.1). Taxonomy (NCBI): domain Bacteria; kingdom Bacillati; phylum Actinomycetota; class Actinomycetes; order Micrococcales; family Microbacteriaceae; genus Cryobacterium; species Cryobacterium sp. AP23. The sequence goes on from NZ_CM133415.1 coordinate 3,957,742, forward strand.
GGCTTCTCCAGCTTCACCTCCGCTCGGTTCCCGTACCCGGCCACCAAGCCGGGCGACAGCCCGTTCGCCCAGCCGCAGTCGTCGGACACCGCGGCGGCGATCATCCAGTCGTTCACGTTCGTGGGCTCGATCATCGTGGCGATCCCGGCGATCGTGTGCGCCGTGCTGAGCATCTTCGTCGACCCGATCTGGACCCTGCCGGCCCTGTACTGGGGCCTGGGCATCGGCTTGCTGATGCTGATCTGCGGGGTGTGGGCCGGTTCGCGCACCTTCGAGCGTCGTGGGCCCGAAATGCTCTCCTCCGCATTGCGCGCGTAGCTGTTTACACTTGACGTTATGACACACGACACTCGCGCGAGCATTGCTGACCCCGGCCAGGGCCCCGGAACCGGCGGCGGAACCTCGACCCTCGACCGCGAGCTCGAAGAACTCCTCAACCAGGAGCAGATCGAGCCTGGCGACCACGAACGCTTTTCGCACTACGTTCCCAAGGACAAGATCCTCGAGTCCGCCCTCTCCGGCAAGCCGGTGAAGGCACTGTGCGGCAAGAAGTGGCTGCCGGGCCGCGACCCGGAGAAGTTCCCGGTCTGCCCGACCTGCAAGGCCATCTATGAAAAGATGAAGCAGGACTAACCGTCGTCCGCCCCATCGAGACGTGGTGATGTGCCCGCGACTGGCTGGTTGTCGCTTCGTCGTGACTACCGCGCTTGGCGACTAACGGTAGACGGTCGGGATGACGGCGTCACCGCGGCCAAGCCGGAACGCGTCGATCGGTAGTTCCCGCATCGCCGCAGCGTGGGTCTCCCGGGCCAGGTGGGTGCCCGCAGCCCCCAGGTAACGCTCGTCGACGACGCCATCCACCATCAGCGGCACCAGCAGGGCGCGCTCGACGAAGCCGTCGGGGCCGGGCTGGGGCAACTCGGCCGGCGGCGCGGTCGGGCCGTTGGCATCCACCAGCACCACTTCTTCGCGGGCGGTGCCGGTGGCGTCTAATCGACGCACGGCGCTTTTGCGGCCGCCGATGGACGCCTTGGACGCCGACGTCTTCGCTACCGACACCCAGTCGCCGTCGTTGTCCTTGTGCGCGACGAGCTTGTAGACCATGCCAGCCGCCGGGGCACCGGACCCGGTGACGAGGGAGGTGCCCACGCCGAACGCGTCCACCGGCGACGCGGACAATGCCGCGATGGAGTATTCGTCGAGGTCGCTGGTCACGGTGATGCCGGTGTTCACGGCGCCGAGGGAGTCCAGCTGGGCGCGAGCGGCGGCTGCGACGGTCGGCAGGTCGCCGGAGTCGATGCGGATCATGCCGAGGCCGGGCCCGGCCACCGCCACCGCCAGTTCGATGCCGCGTTCGATGTTGTAGGTGTCAACGAGCAGCGTGGTCGAGCTGCCGAAGGCGTCGACCTGGGCGCGGAAGGCATCCTCCTCGCTGTCGTGCAGCAGGGTGAAGGAGTGCGCGGCGGTGCCCATCGTGGGAACACCCCAGCTGCGGCCGGCCTCGAGGTTGCTGGTGGAGCCGAAGCCGGCGATGTACGCGGCGCGGGCGGCCGCGACGGCGGAGTACTCGCCGGTGCGGCGCGAGCCCATCTCGGCCAGTGGCCGGCCCAGGCTCACCGACACCATGCGTGCGGCAGCGCTGGCCACCGCACTGTCGTAGTTGAGCACACTGAGGATCAGGGTCTCGAGCACGACGCACTCCGCGAAGGTGCCGTCCACCTGGATCAGCGGTGAGCCGGGGAAATAGGCGTCACCCTCGCTGTAGCCCCAGATGTTGCCGCTGAACGAGTAGTCCGCCAGCCAGTCCAGGGTCGGCGGGCGCACGACGTTGTTGTCCCGCAGCCAGTCGAGCTCGGCGTCCCCGAACCGGAAGTCCGCGATCAGGTCGAGCAGTCGGCCGGTTCCGGCGACGATCCCGTAACGCCGCCCGGCGGGCAACCGCCGGGCGAAGGCCTCGAACATGCACTCCCGGTCGGCGGTGCCGCTCTGGATCGCGGCATCCACCATGGTGAGTTCATAACGGTCGGTTCGCAGTGCTGAAGACTCGGTCACGCGGGCAAGCCTAGCCGCCCCACCGCCCACCATGCTGTAGCCGACGGGGGCGGTTAGAGGGCGCCGAACGCGACGATGCAGTTCTGGCCGCCGAAGCCGAACGCGTTCACCAGGGCGTGCTTGATGGGCTGGATGCGCGCGGTCAGCGGCGTGTAGTCCAGGCCGCACTCGGGGTCGGGGGTGCGCAGGTTGATCGTGGGCGGCACGATGCCGTTCTTGATCGACAGCGCGCCGATCAGGGCGGAGAGGGCGCCGGCGGCACCGATCATGTGCCCGGTCATCGACTTGGGCGCGGTGATCGAGATCTTGTCGGCGAAGTGGCGCAGCGATTGGCGGATGGCCAGGGTTTCGGCCTTGTCGTTGGCCTGGGTGGAGGTGCCGTGGGCGACGATCATGTCGATGTCGGCCGGGTTGAGCTTGCTCCGGTCCAGGGCCCGGGTGATGGCCTGGCTGGCGTACTGGCCGGACGGGTCCGGCGCGACGATGCTGAAGCCGTCGCTGGTGAGCGCACCACCGAGCACCTCGGCGTAGATGCGGGCGCCGCGGGCGCGGGCGTGGGAGAGCAGCTCCATCACGAAGACCACTGCGCCCTCGCCGAAGACGAGGCCGTTGCGGTTGGCATCGAACGGGCGGCTGGCCTCGGTGGGCTCGTCGTTGTGGGTGGAGGCGGCGTGCATGGCGTTCAGCCCGGCGAACATCACCGGGGTGATGGCGGCTTCCACGCCGCCGGCGATGACGACGTCGGCGTCACCGGTGACGAGCATGGTGCGCGCCTCGAGCAGCGCGTAGGCGCCGCTCGCGCACGCCAGGGCGCTGGCGTTCACCGGGCCGTGTACGCCCAGGTCGATGGCGATCTCGCAGGCGGCCATGTTCATCAGCGACTGCGGAACGAAGCGGGGGGAGATGCGGCGGGGGCTGCCGGCGTTGACGTGCTCGGTGGCGTCCTGGATCTCGGCGTAGCCGGAGACGGCGCTGTTCACGATGACGGCAGTGTGGATGCCCTCCATCGACGGGCCGAAGCCGGCGTCGGCGACGGCTTCACGGGCGGCGGCGATGGCCATCTGCGAGGCGCGGGAGGCGCGCTTGACCTGCTTGATCGACATCCGCGTGGCCGGGTCGAAACCCTTGACCTCGCCGGCGATCTGGGTGGGCAGGTCGGTGGCGTCGAACTGGGTGATGCGGGCCACGCCGCTGCGTCCGTTGGTGAGGCCGTCCCAGGTTTCGGTCCAGGAATTGCCGAGCGGGGTGAGGGCTCCCAATCCGGTGATTACGACTCGATCATTCATGACGATCATCTCCTCAGACGGCGCGAGGGACGTCTCCGGTGCGGGCTCTGTCTGGTTGACCTGGCCCACATGCCGAGTGTAGTTACGGGTATATGCGTCTCAACGTACGTTGGAGCGTTCTGGGTATATAACGGTGTCACGGCGGGGTGAATGCCGAACCCGGCTAGGCTTGATTGTCGTGACGGATGCACCGATTGGGATTTTCGACTCCGGCGTCGGCGGGTTGACCGTCGCCCGGGCCATCAAGGACCAACTGCCCAACGAGTCGATCCTCTATATCGGCGACACGGCCCATTCGCCGTACGGGCCGAAGAAGATCGCCGATGTACGCGAGTACGCCCTCGAGGTTCTCGACGACCTGGTCGCCCAGGATGTGAAGTTGCTGGTAATCGCCTGCAACACCGCATCCGCGGCCGTGTTGCGGGACGCCAGGGAGCGCTATAGCGTTCCCGTGGTCGAGGTGATCCAGCCGGCGGTGCGCCGCGCGGTGGGCACCACCCGCAATAAGCGCGTCGGCGTAGTCGGTACGGCGGGCACCGTGAACTCGAGGGCCTACAACGACGCCTTCGCCGCGGCCACCGACATCCAGCTGTTTTCCCAGGCCTGCCCGCGGTTCGTGGAGTTCGTCGAATCCGGCGTCACGACGGGCGACGAGGTGCTGCGGGTTGCCGAGGAATACCTCGCCCCGCTCAAGGCCGCCGACGTCGACACCCTGGTGCTCGGCTGCACCCACTACCCGTTCCTGCGCGGCGTGATCTCCTACGTGATGGGGGACGCGGTGACGCTGGTCTCCAGCCACACCGAGACCGCGAACGACGTCTACCGGGTCCTCGTGGGCCAGGGCCTCGAACGGGTCGTTGCCGCACCGCCCAGCTACCGCTACGAGGCCACCGGCGACAGCGCCGACGAGTTCCTGCGCCTCGCGCATCGGCTGCTCGGCCCGGAGATCTCCCGGGTCGACCTGGTCGCGACGGGCACCATCAGTCTCAGCGAGGTGGCCAGACTGGCCGCGTCGTCCACCACACCGCGTTTTTTCAAGGAGAACCCGTGACCGACATCCTGCGCGCCGATGGCCGCACCAACGACCAGCTGCGTCCCGTCACCATCGAACGCGGCTGGAGCGACCAGGCGGAAGGCTCCGCACTGATCTCCTTCGGACGCACCAAGGTGCTGGCCACCGCGTCGTTCACCAACGGTGTGCCGCGCTGGATGGCCGGCAAGGGCAAGGGCTGGGTCACCGCCGAGTACTCGATGCTGCCCCGCTCCACCAACTCCCGCATGGACCGCGAATCGGTCAAGGGCCGCATCGGCGGCCGCACCCACGAGATCAGCCGGCTGATCGGCCGGAGCCTCCGCGCCGTCGTCGACATGAAGGCGCTTGGTGAGAACACCATCGTCATCGACTGCGACGTGCTGCAGGCCGACGGCGGCACCCGCACCGCGGCGATCACCGGCGCCTACGTGGCCCTGGCCGACGCCTTGGAGTGGGGCCGGGAGAAGAAGTTCATCGCCCAGAAGGCCCAGCCGCTCACCGACAGCGTGGCCGCCGTCTCGGTGGGCATCATCGCCGGGGTGCCGATGCTCGACCTGGCGTACACCGAAGACGTGCGCGCCGAGACCGACATGAACGTCGTCGTCACCGGCCGCGGCAAGTTCATCGAGGTGCAGGGCACCGCTGAGGGCGCCCCCTTCGACCGCAGCGAGCTCGACTCCCTGCTCGACCTCGCCCTCGGTGGGGCGATCAGCCTCACCGAACTGCAGAAGACCACCCTGGGCCGCTGAGATGCGCGTCGTTCTCGCCACCCATAACGCCCACAAGGTCGAGGAGCTGCGCCGCATCCTCGCGCCCATGCTCCCCGACCTTGAGGTGCTGGCCTACGACGGCCCGGAGCCGGTCGAGAACGGCGCGACCTTCACCGAGAACGCGCTGATCAAGGCGCGCGCCGCGGCCGCGCACACCGGGCTGCCGGCCATCGCCGACGACTCCGGCATCTGCGTCGACGTGCTCGGCGGGTCGCCGGGCATCTTCTCCGCCCGCTGGGCCGGACCGGCGCGTGACTCCGAGGAGAACCTGCGGTTGCTGCTCTGGCAGATCAGCGACATCGCCGATGAGCATCGCGCCGGGCACTTCACCTGCGTCGCCGCGCTCGCCCTGCCGAACGGTGTCGAGCGCGCCGTCACGGGGGAGTGGCCCGGCCGGATCCTGCACGCCCCAGCGGGTGGCGGCGGCTTCGGCTACGACCCGATCTTCCAGCCCGACGGGCACGACGTGTCCGCCGCCGAATTGGCCGCCGAGGTGAAGAACGCCGAAAGTCACCGCGCCATCGCGTTCGCGGCGCTCGGACCCGTTCTTACCGAGCTTTTAGCAGACTGATCAGGGATTGATATTCTCCCCGGTGGGGATGCGTCGGTTGCTGAGAACGGCACTCATTCCCATCTAGCGGCGGGGCTGGCTTTCGCCCCTGCGGGCTCGTAGCGTTGAACCATGGGCCACGATCACGCATCCGCTTCGACGCGCAATCGCGCGCGCCTGTCAATCGTGATCGGCCTGGTCGCGTCGGTGCTGATCATCGAAATCATCGGGGCCTGGTTCACCGGCTCCCTGGCCCTGCTTGCCGACGCCGGCCACATGTTCTCCGACCTCGCCGGGCTCATCATCGCGCTCACCGCCACGGTGGTCGCCGCGCGCCCCGCCACCGACCGACAGACTTTCGGCTACCAGCGGGCCGAGGTGTTCGGCGCGATGATCAACGGGCTGATCCTGCTCGTGGTGGCCGGTTTCGTCGTCACCGGCGCGATCGGACGGCTAGCGTCCGGCGATCGGGCCGAGGTGCTCGCCGGGCCGATGCTCGTGGTCGCCGTGATCGGCCTGGTCGCGAACATCGTCGGGATCCTGCTGCTACGCCCGGCCGCCGCCGGATCGATCAACATGCGCGGCGCCTACCTCGAGGTGTTGGGGGATGCGCTGGGCTCGGTCGCCGTGATCGTTGCCGCGGTCGTCATCCTCACAACCGGGTTCGCGCAGGCCGACGCCATCGCGTCGCTCGTGATCGCCGCCATGATCGTGCCCCGGGCATTCGGCCTGCTGCGCGACGTGGTGCAGGTGTTCAGCGAGTCGGTACCGGCAGACACCGATGTGCGCGCCATCCGGGAGCACCTGGAGGGCACGGCCGGGGTCGTAGCGGTGCACGACGTGCACGTGTGGGCGATCACCTCGGGTTCGCACGTGTTCAGCGCCCACATCGTGGTCGAGCCCGAACTGCTGGCTGCCGGCCGGTCCGGCGAACTGCTCAGCGAACTCTCCGAGTGCCTGTCACACCATTTCGACGTCGAGCACTCCACGTTCCAGCTCGAACCCGCCGACCATGCGGCGGATGCGGAACACGAGCACCACTCGCACCGCTGATCGCCTCTGACCGGCGGAGGTGTGCGGCCCGGCGGTCGGGTCAGCCCTCGTGCTTGCCGTCGTTGTTCGTGTCGAAGGTCTCCGGGTCGAGCACGAGCTTGTCCGGGTCGACGGTGCCGCCAGCGCGGGCTTCGCGGCGGGCCTTCACGGTGGACTGGATGTAGTGGTAGATGGTGGGGATCAGGGTGACCACCACGGCGCCGAGCAGGATCAGGTCGATGTAGTCGCGCACGAAGTCGGCCAGCGGCGGGATGTAACCGAGGAAGTAGCCGAAGAAGGTGAGCCCGGCGCCCCAGATCATGGCGCCGATGAAGTTGTACAGGCTGTACTTGCGGTAGTCCATGTGCCCGACGCCCGCGGCGACCGGGGCGAAGGTGCGCACGATCGGCACGAAGCGGGCCGCGATCACGGCAAAACCGCCGAAGCGGACGAAGAACGCGTTGGTGCGCTGGACGTTCTTCACGCTGAACAGGCCGGATTCCTTGCGTTCGAACACCCGCGGGCCCAGGCGGTGGCCGATGAGGTACCCCACCTCACCGCCGAGGAAGGCCGCGGCACCGATCGCCAGGGCCACCCACCAGATGTCGATCTTGATGATGTCGAAGAAGACGAACAGGCCGGTGATGACGAGGAGGGTGTCGCCGGGGAGGAGGAAACCGATGAGCAGGCCGGTCTCGGCGAAGACGATCGCACACACACCCAGCAACGCCCACGGCCCAAAGCCGTTGATGAGGATCTCCGGGTCGAGCCACGGGATGAGTGCGGTGTTAATCACGAAGAAAACTCCAGTCGTCGGCGGCTAGATCGGCCGGTCGGCGTTGATCACGTGCGTCGCTACAGGTTATCGCGTTCTGATTGTGGAAGGCCTGATGAAGGGGTGGGCTAACCCCCCAATGTGTTGGAGGTATCCCTACCCTTTTCGCGCTTCCACGCGGTTGTTGGCACGGTCGGCGAGCCAAGTCCGCAGACCGAACACTATCGACGCCGTGATGAAGAACCCGGCGATGATGTAAGCGGCACTTTTCACACCGGGGATCGCGGCGGCGTAGTACCCGGTGAGGGTGATGCCGACACCCCAGGCGAGCGCCCCGACGAGGTTGCTGGAGAGGAATTTGTAGTAGTTCATCCGGCCGACTCCCGCGACAACGGGGACGAACACCCGGGCCCACGGCATGAACCGGGCCACAACCACGGCCCACCAGCCGTATTTGAGGTAGAACGACTCCGTCTTCACGATCATCTGCTGGGTGCGCCGGCCGCCGCGTCGATCGAGATACCCGCGACCGTAGCGCCGGCCGAGCAGGAAGCCCACCTGGTCGCCCAGGAACGCCGCCACCCCCACACCCACGGCGAGCACGACGATGTTCAGGCTGGACGTGGACGCGGCGACCAGTCCGGCGCCGAACAAGAGGGAGTCGCCGGTGATGAACGGGATGAACACCCCGAGAAACAGGGCGGTGCCGGCGAACACGAGCCCCCAGACGAGCAGGTAGAACACCACGACGCCCGCGCTCGCGACGAAATCGCTGAGCTGGCCGTCCAGTGCCGCGGCGCGCAACATCGGCTAGCGCGCCAACCCGTCGAAGACCGCGCCGTTGTAGGTGAACGCCGCATCGACCTCGGCGACGAGGGTGTCCACGTCGGCGGGCGGAAGCGACAGGGCGTTCAGCTTGTCGCGGTAGGCACGCTTGTACTGCACGATGTTGTTGATCGCGTCGAACCGGTAGAACCCCAGCTGCTCAGGGGCCGCCCCGTAGTACCGGGCGACGAGGGCCGCGATGGCCTGGCCACCGGACAGGTCGCCCAGATACCGGGTGTAGTGGTGGGCCAGGCAACGCACACTGTCGGCGCTGGTGAGCGACTGCAGGTGCGCGATGTACGCCGTCGTGGACGGCAGGGGCGGATGTTCGCGCCGCCAGTCCTGTACCCCGAGGGCGGCCAGGTCACTCTCAATGGCCGGCAGGCGGTCCAGCGCGGGGTCGAAGATCTCGCTGCGGTCCACCTGCGAGACCCGGTCGACCAGCTGCTCGAGGGCCTCGTAGACCCAGGCGTATTGGCCGAGGTACCGGGTGTAGTCGGCGAGGGACAGGGCGCCGCTCATCAGTTCGGTGATGAATGAGCGGGTCTCGGTGTCCCGGTGTTGGCTGCTGGAGCTGGCCCGGAGGTAATCGGCCAGACTCGGCTGCTGGTCCATGCTGTGCTCGGTGCGTGCTGGGGTCGCGGGCATGAGAACCGATCTGCTGGAGGACGAGTAAGGCAATCCTAACTTAACCGCTTGGCGGTCGTCGGAATTGGGGGGATTCTCGGTGTGCAGCGGAATCGGACGGCATCTGAGTGCCGACAGCCGAAGCCCGTCGGTGCGGGAGAAGGGACTTGAACCCTCACGCCTTCCGGCACAGGTACCTAAAACCTGCGTGTATACCAATTTCACCACTCCCGCGAGTGCGGATCCAGTCTAGAGGGCGCACGTCAGACGTAGCCGGTCGGGCTCCGAGCACCGAGTCGCAAGGGTTTCCGGCCCACCAGATCCCGGCCTGTGGATAACTTGCACGCGCTGCACCGTTCCTGACGCAGGCTGTCCTTCATGAGCGAGGCTGTGCGCATCATCACCGAGCAGGTGCGGATGCGTGTGCGCCGCGACGGCGTCGACCTGGGCGCCGATGTCGGCCTGGCCGACCAGTACGTGCGCGACGAGGTGCGCCGTTACAGCGAGCGGGCGCTCGGCGGGTCGATGCCGCTCATCGCCGACGAGTTCCAGGCCGCCAGGGAAGTGGTCGCCGCCCTGACCGGGTTCGGGGCGCTGCAACCGTTCCTGGACGACCCCGAGATCGAGGAGATCTGGATCAACTCACCCACCCGAGTCTTCATCGCCAGGGACGGCGTGCCGGAGCTGACCACGATGGTGCTCACCGAGCGCGAAGTGCGTGACCTGGTCGAGCGGATGCTGCAGGCCTCCGGCCGTCGGGTCGACCTGTCGTCGCCGTTCGTGGACGCCTCCCTGCCCGATGGGTCCCGGCTGCACGTGGTCATCCCCGACATCACCCAGAAGCACTGGGCGGTGAACGTGCGCAAGTTCACCCGCCGCATCCGTGACCTCACCCAACTCGTGGCCCTTGGCGCACTGACCCAGCCGGCCGCCGACTTCCTGCGGGTATGCGTGCGCGGCGGGCAGAACATCCTGGTCTCCGGGGCCACCCATACCGGCAAGACCACGATGCTCAACGCCCTGCTGTCGGCCACCCGCCGCACAGAACGCATCGTGACCGTGGAGGAGACGTTCGAACTGAGTGTTGGCGCGCGTGATGTGGTGGCGATGCAATGCCGGCAACCGAGCCTGGAGGGTGCGGGCGAGATCACCCTGCGCCGCCTGATCAAGGAGTCGCTGCGGATGCGGCCCGACCGGCTGGTGGTGGGGGAGGTGCGCGAGGCGGAGAGCCTCGACCTGCTCATCGCGCTGAACAGCGGACTCCCGGGCATGTGCTCGATCCATGCCAACAGTGCCAGGGACGCGCTCGGCAAGCTGTCGACCCTGCCGCTGCTGGCCGGACGGAACATCGATTCCGCGTTCGTGCTGCCCACCGTGGCCGGATGCATCGACATCGTCGTGCACTGCGAGATCGACCGGCACGGCCGCCGTCGGGTGACGGAGATCATCGCGCCGAGCGGACAGTTGACCGGGTCCACCATCGAGGCCAGTCCGTTGTTCCTGATGAAGGACGGCGTGCTCGAACACACCGGCGGCTTCCCCACCAAACTCGCCAAGTTCCGGGCCGCGGGCCTGGACCCCGCCGAGGTGCTGCGGAGGGGAGCGGCATGATCCTGTTGTTGGGCAGCCTGCTCGGAGCCGGGCTGGTGCTGATGAGCGCACCGCTGCTGTGGCCGGCCAGCCGGCCGGGCACCCGGGGTGGCCGGCTGGCGGCCGGCTGGCGGGCCCGCCTGGCCCAGGCCGGGTTCGGCACGTTGCCGCTGTCGGTGTTCGCGACCCTTTCCACGGTTCTCGCCGTGGCAGCGGCGGCGCTCGCCGAGGCGGTGCTTGGCGTGCGCGCCCTCACCGTCGTCGCCGGGGTGGTCTGGCTGATCCTGCCCACCCTGATCGTGCTGTGGCGGGCCAGGGCACGCCGCCGCCTCAACCGCGCCGTCTGGCCGGACGTGGTCGACCACCTCGTCTCGGCGGTGCGCTCCGGCCTGGCTCTGCCCGATGCCGTGAGCAGCCTGGCGCAGGCCGGCCCAATGGCCACGCGTACCGCCTTCGCCGAGTTCGAACGCGAATACCGGGCCACCGGCAACTTCGGTTACAGCGTCGACCGGCTCAAGGCATCCCTCGCCGACCCGTTCGCCGACCGGTTGCTGGAGACGCTGCGAATGGCCAGGGAGGTGGGCGGCAGCGACCTCACCGTGGTGCTGCGCAGCCTGTCCAGCTGGTTGCGGCAGGATGCCGCGGTGCGCGCCGAGGTGGAGGCCAAGCAATCCTGGGTGGTCAATGCCGCCCGGCTGGGGGTGGCAGCGCCGTGGATCGTGCTCGTGTTGATCAGCTCCCGGCCCGAGGCCGCGCAGGCGTTCAACACCACTGCCGGCACCGTCGTCATCCTCGGCGGTCTCACCGTGTCGGTACTGGCCTACCGGGTGATGCTCGCCCTGGGGCGTCTCCCAGAGGAACGCCGGTGGTTCCAGTGACCGCGCTCGCCTGGGGAGCGTTCTTCGGGTCGGTGCTCGGCATCGGGCTCTGGTCCCTCGTGAGCCTCACCCCGCGGCTGAGCCGGCCCCGGCTCGCGAACCGGCTGGCGCCCTACCTGCTCGATGTCTCGGCTGAGGCCCGGGTATTCGTGGGACGGCGTTCGGTCGACCCGATCCCGGTGCTGGGCACCCTGTTCTCGCCGGTGTTCGACGCGCTCGCCCAGGCCTTGGCTGGCGTGCTCGGCGGCGCCGACGTCATCGAACGCCGGCTGCGCCAGTCCGGCTCGATCCGGACGGTCGAGGCGTTCCGCTCCGAGCAACTGGTCTGGGGGCTGCTGGGCCTGGCCGCCGCCCTACTCACGGTGCTCGGCACTCCGCTCGGCCGCAGCTGGCCGCTGGTGGTTCAGGTGGCGACGCCAGGACTCGCGGCCGCAGCGGGCGTCGTGTTGCGGGACGTGCAGCTCAAGCGTGCCGCTACGGCCCGCCTCGCCCGGATGGACAGCGAGTTGCCCACCATCCTCGAATTCCTCACCCTCTCGCTCGCGGCCGGCGAAGGTATCCTCGATGCCCTCCGCCGGGTGGCGCGCAGCACGTCGGGGGAGCTCTCGCGCGAGTTCGCCGGCGTGATCGGCGACGTGCACGCCGGGGTCTCCGTCACCACGGCGCTCACCGAACTGTCCCGCCGGATGCGCCTCACCTCACTCACCCGGTTCGTGGACCAGGTCGTCGGGGCGATTGATCGCGGTTCTCCGCTCGCCGAGGTGCTCCGCGCGCAGGCGCAGGACGGCCGCGAGGAGGCCAAACGCCATCTGCTCGAAGCCGCCGGCAAGAAAGAGGTGGCGATGATGGTCCCGCTGGTGTTCCTGATCCTGCCCATGACCATCGTGTTCGCGATCTTCCCCGGCCTGTTCGTGCTGCAGGCCGGCTTCTAGACCCACCCGACCAGACCCACCCGACCAGACCCATCCCGCACCATCCGTGCACCACCCAGGAGGAAGCAGGACACCGTGAGACTTTTCATCCAGTTGCTGGACCGTATCCGTGCCGGACTGCACGACGAGAGGGGCGACGTACCCGGCTGGGTGCTCATCACCCTGATGACCGCCGGGTTGGTCATGATCATCTGGGGGCTGGCCGGTCCGGCGCTCAGTGGCATCTTCGAGCAGGCCATCGACCGGGTCAGCGGCATTTAGCCGGCCATGTCCGTGCGCTGGCGCTGGCCGCCGGGCGACGCCGATCGCGGCTCGGTGCTGGCCGAGTTCGTCATGGTGGCCGCCCTGCTCACCGCGCTCACCCTGGCGGTGCTGCAGCTGGCACTGGCGCTGCACATCCGGAACACGGTGCTCGATGCCGCGGCGGAGGGGGCGCGGTATGCCGCCCTGGCCGACAGCGGCCTTGATGAGGGCGCCGCACGCAGCCGGGACCTGATCACCGCGGCGCTCGGGCCGGCCTACGCCGCGGATGTCTCGGCCAGCTACGCCGACATCGCCGGAGCGCCCGGGGTGCGGGTGCGGGTCGTGGCACCATTGCCGCTGTTCGGGTTGCTGGGTATGGAACGCGGATTGGAGGTGGAAGGACATGCGGCCGTGGAGGGGTTGGCGGGCGAGTAAGCGTCGACCGCCGGCGTGGCGGGCGGTGCTCGCCGGCGATGCGGGTTCAGCGTCGCTGGAGTTCATCACGGTCGGGCTCATCCTGCTCGTACCGCTGGTTTACCTCGTGCTGGCGATGTCGGTGCTGCAGGGCGGCGCGTTCGCGGCAGAGGGGGCGGCGCGGCAGGCTGCGCGAGTGTACGTGTTGGCGCCAACCCCGGCCGACGCCGAGGCGCGTGCCGAACGGGCCGTGCTGGTGGGTCTGGCCGACTACGGCATTGATGCGGCCACGGCAGAGGTCAGCATCGGCTGCACGGCCGGTCCGGTCTGCCTCGCCCGACGGAGCGTCGTGACCGTGACGGTGCGGATACACGTCGTGTTGCCGTTCGTGCCCGCCGTGCTCACGCAGTCCCACGGTGGCACGATCCCGCTCGAGGCGTCGGCGACGCAGACCGTGTCCCGGTTCTGGCACGGAGGATGAGGCCGCCGATGCGACCCGGGGTGCTCGGCCGCTTACGCCACGACGAGGAAGGGTCGACCCTGCTCCTCACGATCTTCTACGGCTTCCTTGCCCTGCTGGTGGTACTGATCGTGGTCGCCGCCACGAGCCTCTACCTGGAGCGCAAAAAGCTCTTCACCCTCGCGGACGGTGCGGCGCTCGCCGGTGCCGAATCGTTCGCCCTCGACTCCGTCGCGATCAACGGCGACGAGCTGCACGCGGCCCTCACTACCCCCGAGATCCGTGCCGCGGCCTCGGCCTACCTGGCGGTGGCCCCGCATCCGGGAGTGGAGAACGTGGTGCTCACCCGCGCCGACACCGTGGACGGTCAGAGTGCAACGGTCACCCTCCAGGCCTGGTGGCAGCCGCCGGTGCTCACCCTGTTCGTGCCCGACGGTCTGCCCGTGCAGGTCACGGCGGTGGCCCGGTCGGTCTTTCACTGACCTCCATTCCGCTGGCCCACGCGATGACAGGCATCGCCAATCTCAGGCCAACCACTAGAGTTAGTAAAACCTTTGACTAGTTTTGCCGACCGCCCTCTCTCGAAAGAAGTGCTGTGAAATCTCCTGTTTACGTCCCCACATTGCTCTCCGACCTTTCGCTCCAGACGGAAGCTGACCGGCGGAACGCGGAGCTCGTGATTACTGCGGCACGCGAGCTTCGACAGGACCTGCGGGAGGATCAGACTGCCGCGGATTCGCGCGGAATCTACTCGGCCGGCATCCACCAGAAGATGCTCGAGAGTCGCCTGTATGACATCACTACCCCCCGTACATACGGCGGGCTGCAGCTTCCTCTGCCGGTGCTGATGGCCGTGATAGTTGAGATCGCGGCGGGCAATCCCGGGAGCGGGTGGAGTTTTGCGCTCGCGGCGCAGCACACCACCACCGTGGCCGCACACTGGCCCGAAGAAGTGCAGCGCGAAGTGCTCAGTCGCGGTTCGTTCCTGGCACCGCACCAGTTCGCCCGCCCGGGTGACGTGCGCGCCGTTGACGGCGGCTACGTCATCGACGGCGACTACCCGTTCAGCTCCGGGTCGCCATACTCGACGCACGTGATGATCTCGTCTCCGGTGCGGGATGCTGACCCGGCCGCCCCGGACTACGTGACGCTGCTCATCGCGCGGGAGGGCTACGAGGTGTTGGATGACTGGCGCGGCTCGTTCGGCATGAAGGCATCGGGCAGCAACACTGTGCGGTTCACGAAACGATTCGTTCCTGCCGACTGGGTGATCGCGGGCATCGGTGATGATGTGACCACGATTCCGGGCGGGGTGACCCTGCACAACGACGGGCTCTACTTCGGCCGCCTCGAGGCCTATCACCCGGTGGGCCTTGCCGCTGTCGCGGTCGGGGCCGCGCGCGCCGGTATCGAAGAATTCACCGCGGTGGTGAAGTCGGGTACCGACAAATTGCGTGGCTCGGCAAAGTCTGACGACCCCGCGTTCCAACACACGCTCGGTGTCGCTTCGGCGCGGGCCGATGCTGCAGAAGCCCTGGTCTACGCGGCCGTGGATGCCTACACGGCCGCCGGTCGGCGACAGCTGACCACCGGGGTCGCGGTGACCAAAATGGAACTGACCCAGATTGCGGGCCTCGGAACGTCTGCGATGCGTCTGGCAGAGACCGCAGTCGACGCGGTATTTGAGCACATCGGCACATTGCGCGTGGTCGATGGTACCCGCGTGCAGCGCTACTTCCGCGATGTCTCCACCCTGCGCACGCACGGCCGGTTCCACCCATTTGCGGTTGCCGTCGCGCACGGGGGCGCACTGCTCAGCACTGCCTCAGAATGAGCTCCCGAACAGCGCTTCCGGCGGTTAGGCGAAGGTCAGGCGCGAGAGTGGATGTCGGGTGGGGCTCCGCCGGCCAGCTGGCGGAGGAGCCTCACGAACTCGGAGCGATCAGCGGGGGAGAGCGCGCCCGACCACTGCTGTTCCCGCGTGTTGAGCCGGCGGAATAGCCCGGGAATACGGGAGTGTCCCTCCGGGCTGAGGCTGAACACCACGGAGCGTCCATCCCGGGGCGACGGTGCGCGTAGAACCCAGCCGTCGCGGTGAAGTGTTTTGGTGATTGCCGACACGGCCGCCCTGCTCATGCCGCTCGCGCTCGCAAGTCGAGATCCCTCCATCGGTCCGTCGACCGCCAGCAGCGCCACAATGAAGAATGACGAGTAGTTCAGCGCCGCCGGGCGGTGCACAGTCGATTCGAAGTCGTATGACGTGACGCGTGCCACGCGCGCGAGGAGAACGAACAGCAGCATTGACTCGGCGTCGAGCTCGGGCACCAGATCAACCGCGAGTTGAGTGAACTCGGCGGAGTAGTCGTAGGCGCCGTTGGGCGAAAGCGCATCGCCGATTCCGGTGCCGGGATTAGTCGGGTGCCCGCGGTCACCGCCTCCCACAGCGGCCTCGGATCCGTGTGGGTCCTCGGAACCGTGAGTATCCAGCGTGATCTCCTCCAGCGCGGCCGCTCCTGGTGGTGAATGGCCTCGCTGGAGAGTTTAGCGGCGGAGGGTGGGGGAGCGGTGGGGCCCGACGCGGCCAGCTCGAATATGCGCCGCCGGTGCGGGATAGTCGGTGTGTCCTGAGGCCAGCGGCAAGGTTGACCTGCTGTTCATCGGCGGTTCACGCCCCGTCTGCGCTGCCCCCTTTGACTGATCCGGGTCGGTCCGCAGCCAGTGCCGCCCATACCACTCACACACCACTCTCAGGGAGATCCGCGTGTACCGTGCGTCCAACTCGTCCACGAACCCTCGGCGCCGCAGCGCGCTGATGGTCGCCGCGACCGGCCTCATCGCCGGCGTCGGCATTCTCGCTCCGACCGGTGCGTTCGCCGCCACCGACGACCACGGCGGTGCCGCCCGCAACGACGGGGACCAGACCGCCGCCATCCGCGAATCGATCGTCGACGGTCCGGCCAAGAACGTCATCCTGCTCATCGGTGACGGGATGGGCGACAGCGAGATCACCGTGGCCCGCAACTACGCCGAGGGCGCCGCCGGTGAGCTCGCCGGAATCGACGCGCTGCCGCTGACCGGCCAGTACACGACCTACTCGCTCAACGAGGATGGCACCACGAATTACGCGTCGGAATCGGCATCCACCGCCAGCGGCTGGTCGACCGGCACCAAGACTGTCAACGGCTCCCTCTCGGTGGACATCAACGGCGCCCCGCAGTCGACGCTGCTGGAACTGGCCAAGGCCAACGGGCTGCGCACCGGGAACGTGTCGACCGCCGAAATCCAGGACGCCACCCCCGGTGCCGAGGTCGCGCACATCTCCGCCCGCGGTTGCTACGGCCCGGTGGCGACCTCCGTGGATTGCACCTCGGAGGCGCTGGAGAACGGTGGGCTTGGGTCCATCTCCGAGCAGCTGCTCACCCTGCGCCCGGATGTGGTGCTCGGTGGCGGTTCCGCGACCTTCGCCGAGTCGGCTGTCGCCGGCGACTGGGCCGGTCAGACGCTCTTCGAGCAGGCCACCGACCGCGGCTACCAGCTGGTGGACGACGCGGCCGGCCTCGCTGCGGTTACGGCAGCCGACCAGAACGCACCACTGCTGGGACTGTTCACCGAAGGCAACTTCCCCACCCGCTGGGTCGGACCGGAAGCCACCGTCGGCGGCGCCGACCTCGCCCCGGAGTCCTGCACGGCGAACCCCGACCGGCTGGACACCGGCCTGTCGCTGGCCACCCTGACGGACAAGGCCATCGACCTGCTCTCGGCCGACACCGAGCAGGGCTTCTTCCTGCAGGTTGAGGGCGCCAGCATCGACAAGCGCGACCACGCCGCGGATGCCTGCGGTCAGATTGGCGAGACCGTCGACCTCGACGAGGCCGTGCAGTCCGCCCTCGCCTTCGCCGAGGCCGACGGCAACACCCTTGTCGTGGTGACCGCCGACCACGCCCACACCAGCCAGATCGTCGGTTCCACCCCGCCCGGGCTCAGCGTCGCGCTGACCACCGAAGAGGGTCAGACCATGCTGGTCAGCTACGGCACCGCCGAAGCGGGGGAATCGCAGCAGCACACCGGATCCCAGGTGCGCATCGCCGGTTACGGACCCGGCGCAGCGAACGTGCTCGGCCTGACCGACCAGACCGACCTGTTCTTCACCTCGGCGAACGCGCTGGAGCTGAACACCGACCTGGTCTCCCTCAGTGCCGGTGCCACCGTCACTCTCGACCAGGCCACGGTCGCCCCCGGTGCCGGCTTCACCGCGACGGGCGCCGGCCTTGCCGCCGACTGGCGGGCAACGGGTGAGGTCGGCACCTCCGCCTCGGCCGACCCGTTGGGTGTCGCCGACGTGATCGATGGTCAGGCGGTCTTCACCGGCACCGCTCCGACCGAACCCGGTGAGTACCAGGTGACTCTGACGGGCGCGCAGACCGGCGCCTCGGTCTCTGCCGCGCTCACCGTTTCCGCCGCTGTCGCGGTGCCGACGCCGACGGGTGCTCCTACGGCATCGCCGACGGCTGCTCCCACGGTTGCCCCGACGGATGTTCCCACGGCGACCCCGTCTGCGACCCCCTCCGCCACGCCGACGGCGGCGCCGGCCGGTGCGGGCGGGGGTGCCGGTCCCACGAGCGGTGTATCGGCCGGGGTGGCCACGGCCGTCGGCGGCGTCCTCGCCGCCACCGGCGCGGAGTTCGCCCCGCTGCTGGGCGCGGCCGCGCTGCTCCTCGCCGCCGGTGGCGCGCTGATCGTGGTTCGTCGTCGACGTCACGGCGTCATTTAGCCGGAGCTGATCGGGCTTTCCGCCCGTGACCCAACCGAAGGCCGCTCCTGGTGGGGCGGCCTTCGTTGTGCGTGCACCCCGCCGCGTTGCGGGGCGTGACTGCCGGGCCAGGCTGCCCGCCCGGCGCCCGGTAAAGTCGTCGGATGGCGGCATCCGGACGGCGAGGGAGAACAGTGACAGCCAAGCGTGACCGCCTGACCGGCGCCGGAGCCCAGCTCGTCACCGAGGTGACCATCAACTACGGGTCGTCCCTGGCCGGGCTGCTCATCCCGATGGTGGGTTCCCCCGTCGTGGTGGCCGTGCGCCAGCTGGTGATGGCGGTCACAGTCCTGCCGTTCTACCGGCCCAAATGGGTCACCTTCACCTGGGCACGGCTGTGGCCGGCGCTCATGCTGGGCGTCGTGCTCGCCGTGATGAACCTTACGTTCTACGAGTCCGTCGACCGGCTCGGCCTGGGCGTGGCCGCCACCATCGAGTTCCTCGGCCCGTTCGCCGTGGCGCTGGCCGCATCCCGGCGCGCCCTGGACTTCGTCTGCGCGACCGTGGCCGCGGGCGGAGTTGTGTTGCTCACCTGGTCGGATGGAACGCTCGACCCGATCGGCATCGCCCTGGCGCTCACCGCCGCGGCGGCCTGGGCGGGCTACATCCTGCTCACCCGCCGGGTGGCCACCCAGCTGCCGGGCCTGGAGGGCATCACCATCGCCAGTGTGGTCAGCCTCGTGCTGCTGGTGCCGCTTGCGCTGTTCACGGTGGACTACTCGCAGCTGACCTGGGGTGTGATCGGGCTGCTCGTGGCCGTCGGTGTGCTGTCGTCGGCGTTCCCGTACACGCTGGACACCTCCATCCTGCGCCGCATCACCCCACGCCTGTACGCGATCATCACCAGCTTCGGGCCGGTCTTCGGTGCGGTATTCGGCGTGCTGGTGCTCGGCGAGAGCCTGCTGCTGGTTCAACAGCTGGCCATCGTCGCGGTCTGCCTGGCGGCCAGCGCCTCGATCGCCACCCAGCGCGACCAGCCGGTTTCCGACCTCGAACGCACGGCTCGCGCCATCCCGTAGCTGCCCAAATCAAGCCGCCGAGTTGCCGCAATGTGCCCCTTCGCAGGCGCTGAAGGGGCACTTTTCGGCAACTCAGTTCGGGGAGTGCTGCTCAGTCCCGGGTGGGGATCGCTTCCAGGGCGTCGGTCTCCAGGGCGGCCACAAATTCATAAGCGGCCAGGTCGCGCGGGGTGTCCTCGATGGCGGCCAGCGGCGCCAGCACCTTTGACTCGTCGAGCGCGTTGAGCTTGCGTGCGGTGGGGAGTACCTGGCGTTCCATCGAGCCGACGAAACCGTTGTAGTCCTTCACGGTGCGTTCGATGGCCCGCCCGAGCTTCTCGATGTGGGTGGCCGTGGTGGCCAGTCGGGAGTACAGCTCGCGGCTGAGGTCGAACAGCACCTGGGCGTCGTGGGTGAGAACGTCCTGCTGCCAGCTGAACGCCACGGTCTTCAGTACCGACCACAGCGTGACCGGGGAGGCCAGGGCGACGCGTCGGCTGAACGCGAACTCCATCAGCGACGGATCGGCTTCCAGTGCCGAGGACACCAGCGATTCGCTGGGGATGAACGCGATCACGAGTTCGGGGGAGGCGTCCAGGCCCTGCCAGTAGGCCTTGCTGCCCAGCGCCGTGACGTGGTCCCGCACCGCCTTCACGTGCGCCTTCATGAACACGGCGCGCTGGGCGCCATCCGCGCCGGTGGCGGTCGCCGGAATCTGGCTTGCCTCGAGGAACGCGGTGAACGGAACCTTCGCGTCGACGGCGATGTTCTTGCCGCCGGGCAGGTGCACCACCATGTCGGGGCGGCCGGCGCCGGCGTCGGAGTGGATGCTGGACTGCACGTCGAAGTCGACCCGCTCGATGAGCCCGGCCGCCTCCACCACGCTGCGCAGCTGGGTCTCGCCCCAAACCCCGCGGGTGTTGTTGGCGCGCAGGGCCGAGGCGAGGGACTCGGCGGTGCTGCGCAGGCGCTCCTCGGATTCGGTGGCCGAACGCAGCTGCTCGGTGAGCTCGCCGTGCTGCAGGCTGCGCTGCTGCTCGAGGTCGGCGACCTTCTGCTGCATGTTCGCCAGGCTGTCCTTCACCGGCGCGAGGGCCTGCAGCACCTGGCTCTCCTGCCGGTCCCGCTCGGTGCGGGCGGCCTGGTCGTCGCGCTGCCGGTCGACGATCTCCCGATACTGGCGGCGCTGGTCGGCGATCTGGTCGCGCATGCCGTCGGCGGTGGCCTGCATCGCGGCGAGCTCCTCCCGCAACAGTGACTGCACCCCGGCCTCCCGGGCGCGGGTCTCGCTCAGCAGCACCTGGTGCCGCGCTTCGACCACCGCGGGGTCGTCGCCCGCCGGGGTCGTCGACCGGCGACGCTGCAGGAGCACCGCGCTGAGCAGGGCGCCGAGGGCTGCGCCGAGAACGAGGCCGAGGAGAAGCGCGAGGGGATCCATGCGGCCAGTCTGACAGCGGCCACCGACACCGCCGGGAGCCGGGGCGCGCGTCGCGCCGACGGCCGGGCGGGACCGGGCGCGGGCAGGCTAGTTCAGGGCCATCGGGCCGTGCGTGGCGCGGTGCTCCTGGGTGGCGACCGGTCCGATGGCGCCGACGTTGACGCCGCAGATGCGGGCCAGGTCTTCGACGGTGTCGGCCCCGTGCCGGTCGGCGGCGTGGATCATGATCGCCGCGCAGGCCTCGGAGTCGGCGAGGGCGTCGTGGTGCGAGAAGTCTTCGAAGCCCGCGGCCATGGCGGCGACCGGCAGCCGGTAGGAGTCGAGGTGGTAGGTCTTCCGGGCCACCTGCAGGCTGCAGACGTACCGGAAGTCGGGCACGGCCATGCCGGTGATGGTGGACGCGGTCTTGATCACGCCCAGGTCGAAGCCGGCGTTGTGCGCCACGAGCACGTCGCCGTCGGCGAAGTCGACGAGATCGGGTAGCTGCTGCGACCAGCTGAGCGCATCCGCCACCTGCTCGGGGTAAATGCCATGGATGCGGATGTTCCATTCCAGGAACGCGTCGTGCCCCAGCGGCGGGCGGATGTACCATCCGATCTTGTCGACGACGACGCCGTCGCGTACCTTCACCAACCCCACGGAGCAAGCCGATGCGGCCGAGGAATTGGCGGTTTCGAAATCGATGGCGGTGAAGTTGACAGGCACGCCTCATGGTCTCACGCGCCACCGACGTTGCCGCGCGGCGGGCATCGGCGAGCCTGGGCGTGCCGCGAAAAGACGCGGCAGAACGCCGGACGGGCAGAGCCGGTACGATGGACTCCCGTGGCTCTTACTATTGCAATCGTCGGACTGCCCAATGTCGGCAAGTCCACCCTCTTCAACGCGTTGACGAAGAACAACGTGCTCGCGGCGAACTACCCGTTCGCCACCATCGAGCCGAACGTCGGTATCGTCAACCTGCCCGACCACCGCCTGGCCAAGCTGGCGACGGTCTTCGGCAGCGAGCGGATCCTGCCGGCCCCGGTGTCGTTCGTCGACATCGCCGGCATCGTGCGCGGCGCCAGCGAGGGTGAGGGCCTGGGCAACAAGTTCCTCGCGAACATCCGGGAGGCCGACGCCATCGCGCAGGTCATCCGCGGCTTCGCCGACCCCGACGTCGTGCACGTCGACGGTGCCGTCAACCCGGCCGGCGACATGGAGACCATCAACACGGAGCTCGTCCTCGCCGACCTGCAGACGCTGGAAAAGGCGATCGTGCGGTACGAGAAGGAGACCAAGGGGCGCAAGCTCGACCCGATCGTGCTGAAGACGGCGCTCGAAGCGCAGACCTTCCTCGACACCGGCAAGCCGCTGTCGGCCTCGAAGATCGACGTGGAGCCCATCCGCGAACTCGGCCTGCTCACCACCAAGCCGTTCATCTACGTCTTCAACGTCGATGAGGCGGTGCTGCAGGATGCCGAGAAGCTGGCCACGCTGTCTGCCCTCGTCGCCCCGGCCAACGCCGTGTTCCTCGACGCCAAGCTCGAATCCGAACTCGCCGAGCTCGACGAAGAAGACGCCGCCGAGATGCTGGCGTCCACCGGCCAGGAGGAGAGCGGCCTGAACCAGCTCGCCCGCATCGGCTTCGACACCCTGGGCCTGCAGACCTACCTCACCGCCGGCCCCAAGGAAACGCGGGCCTGGACGATCCACAAGGGCTGGACGGCCCCGCAGGCCGCCGGAGTCATCCACACCGACTTCCAGAAGGGCTTCATCAAGGCCGAGGTGTTCGCGTTCCAGGACCTCATCGACGCCGGCTCCGTCGTCGAAGCCCGCGCCAAGGGCAAGGCCCGCATCGAGGGCAAGGAATACGTCATGCAGGATGGCGACGTGGTGGAGTTCCGCTTCAACAACTAGCCATGTAGTCCGCTTGTGCGGTGAACAGCACAAAACGCCTCGTATCGATCGTGATGCGCGGCGTTTTTGCGGTTGGAGGCGGGACGCCGTCAGACGTGACCTGGCCGACATGTGCCGGTCACGGCCTTTTTCAGTGCAAGCGCCATCGGGCAGCTCGTGGTTATCATGGAGAAATTGAGCAAGCACATGCTGACGGCCGTCGTATTCGTCTCAGGTGCGCTGCATCCGGCTAGGGGACACAGCGGATCGACACGAGAATCGGATCCAGAGTGGATTATGCAGCACGACAACACCGCGCCGAGCAACTGGTGCAGGAGATAGGCCTACCACGTCCCCTGAACTCGGAACTCCTCCATGGACACATGGAGCAGCTCCGGAAGAAGAAGATCATCATCCTGCAGGCGCCGCAAGGAATGGTGGATAGAGGTATCTGCGCGCTCTGGCTCGAGGTTTCGGGTGAAGAATTCGAGCGGGTCTACTACGCGCCGACAGACTCTGCCGTGCACCGGCAGCAATTTGTGAACCATGAATTCGGGCACATGATCCTCAACCACAAGAAGCTGATAATGCCGGCCGACAGGGTTGCACTTCTTGCGCCCCTCGTCCCGCTGAAGGCCATCGTTTCGGCGCTCTCCAGAAGTAGCTTCACCGATGAGGAAGAAGCAATGGCGGAAGCCATCGGGGACGAACTCGCGATGATCCTTCGGAAGGACGCATCCACCAGCAGGCGCGACTCCGAGACCGGATTCGGGCAGATTCTCTGATGTTCGCAATCATCGAATACGCGATGCTCGCGGCCCTGTGGGGCACGACCCTTCTCCTGATGCCCAGCGCGCTCCGCGGAAAACGACGTCTGCTGTTCTGGTTCATGCTGGCTTTCGCCGTCACTATGTCGCTGGTCTCCGACGCACCGTACGCATTCATCGATGAGCTCTTGGGTGGAGTCGACATAACGTATTTCATCTTCCACGCGACAGTGATCATTTGTGTGGCCCTGTTCGACTCCCTGATCCAGACGGCCGTCTCACAGGCCGGACTCACCGCTGGGCGAAAGCGATTCGCCGTGTGGGGAACGACCGGACTGATCCTCCTTCAAGCCGGCCTCTTCTTCGCCAACGACTGGGAGATCGACAACATCCAGTTCATCGGCCCCGGCGACTGGAGTCAGCTCGTCTTCAGCTTCACGACCTGGATTGCCCTGATTGTTCTTGCGATCTCGACAATCGTCGCGTGCTCGACGGACTTCACACGTCAGTCGGACACGACGCTCAAGATTGCGCTCATGACGATATCTGCCGGGTGCGCATTGGTATCGCTCTACGTCGTCGTTCAGATGGGGGTAGCGATTGACAGGGCAACAGGCGGTACCACTCTCAGCCCGACCGTCGACTTCTTATCGGTGACGTGCTCGCTGCTCGCGCCCCTTTTCCTGGCGGTAGGTCTCGGTCTTCGCCTGCTGATCGCAGCTTCCAAGAACCTGAGCGACACTGCCAAAAGCCGGCGGCTGCTGTGGAAGGTCACCCCACTCTGGCAGCGGCTGCTTGCCGACCGACCTGAGCTCAGCATTGAAGCACCGATGTCACGGGTAGCGCTCTACTTTGGTGGGAGTCACGCCATACACCTCCACCGTCGTTACGTCGAGGTTCGTGACTGTCTCCTTCTCCACCCCGACCAGCCGATCTCGGCTCGCGAGCACGCGCTCATCCAGAGGATCGAAGAGCATATTCGTCGGGCACCAGAGGCATCCAGCGAAACCAAAACCGACTCGAGGAGCAATGAGTACGAAGATGCCTAATGAAGCGGATGGGACAGCGGCACCCCTGCCCACGCCGCAACAGGAGCTCGCGCGCAAGCTGAACCTGCTTCTCGACGTCGTGGTGGCCGAAGGAAACACCCCGTACACCTACCGCGAGATCGCCGCCGGTCTCGAAGTCAAAAACGTTTCGCTCTCGCGGGCCCGATGGCAGTACATGGTCAGGGGGGAAGGCCCACTGGTCAGTGACGTGCGGCTTCTCACTGAGATCGCGAACTTCTTCGGCATTGCTGCGGAGTACCTGCTCGGATCCGACGATGACCTGCCGGAGCGGATCGACTCTCAGCTGGAGTTGGTCCGAATGATCCGGGTCAAGCGAGTCATCAACTTCGCGGCACGAACCCTGGGGGACACGTCACCCGAAGCTCTTCGGGAGATCACGAGGCTACTCGAGGACAGGTTGCCCGGCGGCTCGGACCTGACTGGTAAGTAACACCCGCCACGCTTCACGACAGATCTGAACGGGCGGTGCGCGGGGTGGTGATCACCCTGACGAAAGCGGTAGGGTTAGACATGTCCAAGGGGGGAATGGACGCCAAAAACGTCCCGCCGCGTGGGGGGACGCGGCGGGACGCAACGTGACCACCGGCGTGGGGGGACGCCTCGGGTCGCGAAGCAATCCTATCGGCGACCGTACAATTCTCGGGCCACATGATCTTCTATCGTGGGGACTATGAGTTCAGGCCAGAGTGTGCGCCTCGTGCTGCCGCATCAGCTTTTCGAGCAGCATCTCGAGTCGGCCGGCGACACGGTGTTCGTGCTCATCGAGCATGACCTGCTCTTTCGCCAGTACCGGTTCCATTCCCACAAGCTCGTGTTGCACCGCGCGTCGATGGCCCGGTTCGCGCGTCACTTGCGAGAACACGGTTACGAGGTCGAGCTCCTCCACAGCGATGCCGCCCTGACCTCGCACGACAAGCTCGCCGACCTCGTCCGGCAGCGCACACCAGGGCGGGTGACCTGGTTCGACGTGGTCGACGACTGGCTCGAACAGGACCTGGTCGCCGGGCTCGCCGACGGCGGCTATCAGATGCGTCCGGAGGACATCCTGGAGACCCCGAACTTCCTCACCGATCGCGCCCAGATCGATGACTGGTTCTCACACAACGGCTCCCGGATGCAGGACTTCTACGTGTGGCAACGGCGCCGCCTCGACATCCTGGTCGAGGACGGCAAACCCGTGGGCGGCAAATGGTCCTTCGACACCGACAACCGTAAGAAGCTGCCGCGCGGGTATTCGCCCCAGACCGTTGGCCGATTCGCGCACCATCCCGTGCTCCAGCTCGAGGGGACCTTCGACCTCGATGCGCTGCTGGATGACGCCGAGGAGGTCAAGGCATCCGACGAGGTCGACCTCGCGATCGCGTGGGTCAGCACCGAGTTCCCGGACGCCCCGGGCGACCCGCAGCTGTTCGCCTGGCCCACCACCGCCGATGAGGCCCGGGATCACCTGCAGGAGTTCGTCCGCGAACGCCTGAGCGACTTCGGGCCGTACGAGGACGCGATCTCCACGGAGCATCCGTTCATCAATCACGGCCTGCTCACCGCCGCGCTGAACATCGGGTTGCTGGACCCGCGCGAGGTCGTGCAGGCGGTCCTCGACGGCGCCGATAAGTCGACCCCGCTCGCCTCACTGGAAGGCTTCGTGCGGCAGGTCATCGGCTGGCGTGAATACATGCGCGCCACCTACCGAACCAGCGGGCGCCGGATGCGAGTGGCGAACCGGCTCGATCACCGGAACGTCCTCGGCGACGGCTGGTGGGACGCCAGCACCGGCCTGGCGCCGGTGGACCTGGTGATCTCCCGCGTGCTCGACACCGGGTACGCACACCACATCGAACGGTTGATGGTGCTCGGCAACGCGATGTCGCTGCTGCGCATCCATCCGGATGCGGTCTACGAGTGGTTCATGGAGATGTTCATCGACGCGTACGACTGGGTGATGGTGCCCAACGTCTACGCGATGAGCCAGTTCGCCGCGGGGGACGAGATCACCACCAAACCCTACGTGTCGGGCAGCAACTACCTGCGGAAGATGTCCGACCTGCCGGCGGGCGACTGGATGCCCGATTGGGACGGCCTGTACTGGACCTTCATCGAAGACCACCGCGAGGTCTTCGCCGCGAACCCGCGCACACGCATGGTGGTCTCCCTGCTGGACCACATGGATCCGGACACGCTGGACGACCATCGCCGTCGCGCCGAGGTGCTCCTGTCCGCACAGCACCGCCGATGAGAGTCAGTTGAGCTCGCGCTCGCTCCGCGGCGTGGGTCGGCAGACCAGGACAGGGCAGGGTGCGGAGTGCTGCACCCGTGAGGCGGTGCTGCCGAGCAGGATCGTGGGGCTGAGCCCCCTGCTGCCTGCCGCCATGGCGATGAGATCGGCGCTCAGGTCTTCGGCCGCGCGGATGATCTCCTGGGCGGGGGAGCCGCTGCGGAGCTGGGTGTGGATGTTCGGCCCCCAGCCGTCGAATTCCGCGGCGACAGTGTTGAGCGCGATTCTGGCCTCTTCGGTGAAGCTGAGCTCGGTCAATCCGGGGTTTCGGTGTGGACCCAGCTCATTGGCGAACGGCGCGGCGGCGTAGGGGCTGACCACCGCGACGATGGTCACATCCGTGATCTCGCGGGAGTCCGCGATCCACTTGAACTGTCGGGCACCCAAGAGCGAGGCCCGGGATCCGTCGGTGGCGACGATGACATGCATGGCTCAGAGTTCCTTTTCCGCGGGGAGCGATTCGTCGGAGGCCGGGGAGCCTTGCCCGGTACCGGGAGGGCTGGCCTTTTTCTTGCCGAAGAATTGTTGTGCGAGATACAGAACCAGGCCGACCGCCAGTAGGCCGCCTACCCAGTAGAGCGCCTCCGGGTCATCGATCAGGGTGTATGCGAGCACGGCCAGATTTCCGAGGATCCCGAGGATCAGCAGCGGGGTGTTCGCCCGATAGGTGTCCGGACCCTCGTCCGTCCCGCGCAGTTTCAGGCAGGCGACGATCACCAGGGCATAGATGAAGAGCAGGAAAACCACCGTGATGGTCGCCAGCCGGTCGACGATATCGAGCTGTTGATCCTCCGGCAGGCCTGTCTGGGTCGATTTGATAGCCGCGCCGACGACCAGCAGTGCGCCGACGATGGCGGCTCCGAAGAGCAGCGCGACGTATGGACTGCGACGGGTGGGGTGCACCTTGGCGAAGACTGCCGGCACCACGTTCTCGCGCGCCATGCCGAAGAGGATGCGGGACTGAGCGACCACGGTGACCAGGGCGGTGTTGCTGATGGCGATCATGGCGATCACGCCGAAGATCACGAGCATGATCGTGGCCGGGATAAAGAAGAGGTCGGCCCGGATGACCTCGAGCAGTGTGTTCCCAGCCAGGGCGTCAATCGGGACCGCCAGCGCCGCGGCGATGGATACCAGCACATATACGACACCGGCCGTGAGCATCCCGCCGATCAGCGCGCGGGGAAACGCCCGGGACGGGTTGATGGTCTCTTCGGCCACGTTGGCGGCGTTTTCGAAGCCGGTCATGGCGAAGAAGGCCAGGGAAACACCTGCGAGCACGGCAAGGACCGCCGAACCGGCGCCACCCTCCACGTTGAACTGGAGCAGCACCGAGGGGTCGTTGACGCCCTCGACCAGTGCGATGACGCCGATGATGACAACAATGATCAGGCCAGTGATCTCCACGAAGGTCATCACGACGTTTGCGACGACGGACTCGGTGATGCCGATCAGGTTGATCGCCGTGATGATGGCCACGAACACCAGCGCAACCAGGGTGGTGCCCCAGATCGCATCTTGAGGCATCCCGATCAGATCGCTGAAGTACCGCACGAATCCCGACGCCAGCGATCCGACGGCGGCGATGTTGGCGGAGAGCATGCAGATCGTGATGAAGAACGTGAGTACCGGGCTGCGGAACGCCTTGTTGATGTACAGCGAGGCCCCGGCTGCCTGCGGATACTTCGTGACCAGCTCGGCGTAGGCGAGTCCGGTGATGGCGGCGATTGCGACACCCGCAAGAAACGCCATCCAGAATGCCCCGCCGACCGCGGCGGCGACCAGGCCCACGAGGACGTAGATGCCAGAGCCGAGGACGTCACCGACGACGTAGAAATACAGCTGTTTGGTCGTGATCGACCGCTTGAGTTCACTGTGCGAGACGGATGTTTCCACTGTGGTCGCCATGCCGTCAAACTATGCCCCCATGCACTGGGGTCCTGCAAGCGTTTGACCAGAATTCACACAGTCGTTACGTGGACCAGGCAAGGTGTGGCCTGAGCTTCGCTGTGGTGGTGAGCGTCTGGCTGGTGACGGTGTCGTCCTACGCGGTTCTCTACGGCCGGCTGAACTCGCTCGAGAAGTCGGTCGACCTACCCGGGACGGCCGACGGCCCGGTCTTCCTCGACTACTACTACCTGGCGGCGCAGATCGCGACGACGTTCTCATCGTCAGACGTCTCGATCCTCACTACCCGCGCTCGCGCCGTGGTGATCGGCCAGACCTACATCTCCTTCGCGTTCAGCACCTTCATCATCGCCCTGCTGATAACGATACTCTTCCTCACCTGAGCCCCGCTGTGGCGTGGCGGGCTCGACCCGTGCGGCACGCCGCCGCCGCCGGCTGGAGAACCGTGGCACGATCCAGGCACAGGACCGCGATAACGAAAAATCCGGTCGAGGATTCGTAGAGGAGTCGCCCGCGATGGATACCACCCCGAATGCCGGTACGGCCGCCGCACGCATCCACGAGATGCGCATCGTGGTCGAGTGCGATCATCGACCGGAAACCGGTGACCTCGCCGAGCTGTCGGGCGAGGTGCTGGCCGACTGGCGCGTGACGCCCCTGTTTCAGCACGAGGACGGCCTCTGGGTGCTCTCCGGGCAGGTCCCCGAGCTGGTGGGAACGGCGGACTACGCGCGGGCGGCCCACACACTGGTGCAGCGTCTGCTCGACCACCCGGCCATCAGCCGGGCCGAGGCCGACCTGCCGATACAGCCACGCCCTGACCCGGTTCGCGCCAGCCTCTCCGACCCCACCGACGGTTCGTGCCCGCCCGGCAGCGACGACGTCCGGTGGGCGTTGCACGCCATCCGTGCCGAGGATGCGTGGGCGGTCCCATCCGCACCCGGCGGCGGCTCTCGCGGTAGCGGGGCCGTGATCGGGCATCCAGACACCGGATACACGCTGCACCCGATCCTGGCCGACGCACTGGACCTGAGCCGTGATCGGGATGAGCTGGACCACGACGACGACGCCCGCGACCCCCTCCTGCCAGCCGACACGTCGCCCTGGCCGGGGTCGTTTCCGGGCCACGGGACCAAGACCGCGAGCGTGATGGTCGGCCGCCCAACGACCGCCTCCGGCATCGTCGGCGTCGCCCCCGAGGCCGGACTGGTGCCGATCCGGGCGGTGGAGAGCGTCGTGCAACTCTTCGACACGGATGTCGCACGCAGCGTGGCGTATGCCCACTCCATCGGCTGCGACCTCATCTCGCTCAGCCTCGGCGGCAAGGGATTCTTCGGATTGGAGCGGGCCATCCAGGGGGCTGTCGATGCCGGGATGATCGTGCTTGCTGCGGCGGGTAACGACGTGGGCATCGTGGTTGCGCCGGCGTCGTACCCGAACTGCCTGGCGGTGGCCGCGACGGGAGCCGATGACCAACCGTGGCCTCTCTCGTCCCGCGGCGCCATGGTGGATGTCAGCGCACCTGGCTGGTGCGTGTGGGTGGCCGGTTTTCGCTGGAAGGAGGCCGGGCTGGTCTTCGACGTGGTGCAGGAAACGGGGACGTCATATGCGGTGGCGCACGTAGCGGGGGTCGCCGCACTCTGGCTGGCTCACCACGGCCCCGAGATGCTGCGGGAACGGTACGGATCACAGGTGCAGGCCGCGTTCCTGCGTCTGTTGCGCTCCCAATCCCGGGTGCCGCCGGGCTGGGACGCAGGGATGTGGGGCGCCGGCATCGTCGACGCCGCCGCGATGCTCGGCGCACCGCTGCCCACGGGCGCCGAGGTCGGCGGTACCGGACTCGCGGAGACGACACCGTTCGCGCGGCTCAGCGCCATCGTCCGCGTCGATGAATCGGAGTTCCGGGCTGCCGTGTCCCGCCGGCTGGGCTTGTCCGGCGCGGACCTGAACCGGGCTCTCTCCCGGTTCGAGGGCGAGCTCGCCTTCCACCTCCTCACCGACCCCGAATTCCGGGCCTACCTGCTCGGCGGGACGGTGGATTCCGGGTTCGATGCCGCCGGCACTCGCGCGACCAGCTCGCCCGGGTTCGCGGAGCGGTTCCTCTGACCTGACGGTCAGCCACGAGGGGCAGTCCGGCGCACCCCGGGTGCCGGTCAGCTCACGTGCGGGTCGAACATCCGCCGCATCAGGATGCGGGGGAACCCGCCGGCGATGGAATCGGTGTTGGCTGCCTTGGTGAAGCCGGCGCGTTCGAACATGCTGCGGGTGCCGACGAAGGCCATCGTCAGATCGACCCGGTGGGAGCCGTTGTCGGCCGGGTAGCTCTCGACGCCCGGCGCTCCGGATGCCCTGGCGTAGGCGACGGCGCCGTCGATGAGCGCGGGGGTGATACCCCGCTTGCGGTACCCGGGCCGCACCCGGAGGCACCACAGCGACCAGATCGGGAGGTCGTCGATGTGCGGGATCTTGCGCGAGTGCGCGAACGGATGCAGGTCGGCGCGGGGGGCGATCCCGGCCCAGCCGGCGACCTCGCCGTCGATGTGGGCGATCACGCCGGGCGCGAGGTCACGCGAACACAGCTCGCGCACCTTGTCGGCCCGCTGGGTGCCGACGAGGGCTCGGTTCTCCTTCGCGTTGAGCCGCCACGACAGGCACCAGCACACCGACGACTCGGGTTTCTTCGGCGCGAACATGGTCGCCAGATCGTCGAAGTCGTGGCCGGGAGCACCTCGATTGCCATGCCGCACATAGTAGGCGGACGATCTCGCCCGGCTCAAGGGTCGTCGCCCCGCCAACTGTTCCCAAACCGGACAAATGGTCCCGGTGCGCCGGGACCATTTGTCCGCACGGGGAACAGTTGCGGATGAGGGCGTGGACTTGGGCTTGGGCGGGCGGCTACTCGCCGGAGAGGGCCAGGTTGACGAAGGCGCGCACGGCCGCGGAGGCGCGGCGTTTGCGGGATGCGGCGAGGTAGACCGTGAAGTCGGGCACGTTCGCCACCGGGATGCGGCGCACGTTCAGGGCGGCATGGGCGGAGAACTCGGGGAGGAGCGCCACGCCCAGACCGTTGGTGACGTACTCGGCGGCCGTGCCGATGTCGGAGACCTCGATCATCACCCGGCGCTCCACCCCGGCTGCGGCGAAGGCATCGTCCACGATCTGCCGGCTCGCGTAGCCGGGCGGCAGGTCGATGAACTCCTCCCCGTTCAGGGCGGCCAGGTCCACGCCGGGCGACGCGGCCAGCGGATGCCCGGCCGGCACCACCAGCACCATGGGGGAGGAGGCGATCGGAACGGCGGAGAGGGTCGCCGGCACCGCCCCGCTCAGTGCCAGGAAGGCCAGGTCGAGTTCGCCGGTGGCCAGCTCGTCGACGAGGTCGGCCGATCCGCGGCGGGCCGCGCGCAGCCGCACGCCCACACCGGGATGCCCGGTGCGGTACAGCCCGAGGAGCCGGGGTACGTTCACGAGCGTGACCGACGTCATCAGGCCGATCACGATGGACCCGGTGATGGCGTGGGTGGACTGCTGGGCCACCTCGCGCACCTCGTTCACCGCATCCAGCGCCTCGCGCACCTTCGGCAGCAGCAGCTCGCCGGTGGAGGTGAGCCGGATCTGCCGCCGGCTGCGGTCGAACAGCTCCACGCCCAGTTCCCCCTCGAGGGAGCGCACACCCGCCGAGACCGCGGACTGCGCGATGGTGAGTCGCTCGGCCGCGCGCGTGAAGTTGAGTTCGCCGGCGACGGCACTGAAGAATTCGAGCTGCCTGAGGTCCATCTCCCAATCATCTCATCGGCAGATCGTTGTGATCGCTGATCGGCGTTGTTTCTTATCGGTCGGAGCGGGACGATGGATACAGACGCCGGTCAACCCGGCACCCTGGAGGCACGACATGGCGAACACATCGCCCGTTTTGGACACCGGCGCTCCCGAGCGCACCGACACCACCGGCACGGCTTTCGGCTCCGGCGCCCTCGGATCACCCCGCCGCTCGGCCGACCGGGTGGTGGAGTGCCTCACCGCCTACGGTGTGAAGTGGATCTTCGGTGTTCCCGGCGCCAAGATCGACCCGGTCTACGACGCCCTCCTCGACGGCGGCCCACAGATGATCGTGGTGCGCCACGAGCAGAATGCCGCCTTCATGGCCGCGGCCGTCGGCCGCCTCACCGGTGAACCCGGCGTCGTCCTCGTCACCAGCGGCCCAGGCACCGCCAACCTCGCCACCGGCCTCCTCACCGCCACCACCGAGGGCGACCCGCTCGTCGCCATCTGCGGAGCGGTCTCCCGCGGTGACAGGCTCAAGCGCACCCACCAATCGATGGATGCTGTCGGCATGCTCTCCGCCGTCACCAAGTCCGCCGGCGAGGTGAGCGTCGCCGACAACGTGCCGGAGGCCATCGCCAACGCGTTCCGCCAGGCGGTGCAGGAGCCCAAGGGTGCCGCCGCCGTCGTACTGCCCTACGACGTGCTCACCGACTCCACCACCGTGTCGATGCGGACCCCGCACTGGGTGCCGCAGCTCGGCGCCGCCCCGGCCGCCAGCATCACCGAGGCCGCCCAGCTGCTTCGGGATGCCCAGTTCCCGGTCATCCTCGCCGGCGCCCGCTCCGGCTCCGACCGGGCCGTTGCCGCGCTGCACCGCCTTCTCGGCGCCGCCAAGCTGCCCGTGGTGGAGACCTTCCAGGCCGCCGGCGTGCTCTCCCACGAGCTCGAGGAGCACTACCTCGGCCGGGTGGGCCTGTTCCGCAACCAGCCCGGCGACGTGCTGCTGCACAAGGCCGACCTGATCCTGGCCATCGGCTACGACTTCGTCGAGTACGAACCGGCCAAGTGGAACCGGGATCACCTGCGCCGCATCATCCACCTCGACGAATTGTCGGCGGACCTCGACGACTACTACCGCCCCACCGTCGAACTGCGCGGCGACGTCGCCGAGACCATGGATGCGCTCGCCCGCAAGATCGACGGCCTCACCCTGTCGGCATCCGCCTCAGCGGTGGTCGCCACCGAGCGTGCCCGCCTGGCCGAGGCCGACCAGCCGAACCTGCGTGACGACGAGTCCGAAGGCGTGCACCCCGCCGAGCTCACCCTGGCGATGCGGGCGCTGCTGCCCGACGACACCACCGTGCTCTGCGACGTGGGTTCGCACTACATCTACATGGCCCGGCACTTCCGCACCTATCACCCGCGCACCCTGCTGTTCTCTAACGGCCAGCAGACCCTCGGCGTTGCCCTGCCCTGGGCGATCGCCGCGACGCTGGTGCGCCCAGGCACCCCGGTGGTGTCGGTCTCCGGCGACGGAGGCTTCCTGTACTCCGCCATGGAGCTGGAGACCGCCGTGCGGCTCGGCTCGAAATTCACCCACATCATCTTCAACGACGGCACCTACGACATGGTCGCGTTCCAGCAGCAGGGCAAGTACGGCCGCACCTCCGGCGTGCAGCTCGGCGACTACGACGCCGTCACCTACGCCGAGTCCTTCGGCGCACACGGCTACCGCGTCACCCACCTCGACGACTTCGCTGCGGTGCTCGAACAGGCCATGAACGACGACGGCCCGAGCATCATCGACGTGCGGGTCGACTACCGCAACAACCGGGATGAACTGATGGCCGACCTCGAAAGCGACGTGCTGCTGTGAGCGCCGCGCCCACACCCGCGTTCACCGTCTCCCGGCACGAGATCTTCCAGACCAGCCTGATGAGCGCCCTGCTCGACGGCGTCTACGAGGGCGAAATGACCGTGCGCGACCTGCTCGGCCACGGCAGCTTCGGCATCGGCACCTTCAACGGGCTCGACGGTGAGATGCTCATCGTCGACGGCACCTGTTACCAGCTGCGCGCCGACGGCGGGGTGAACAAGGCCGACCTCGGCGCCTACACGCCGTACGCCGTGGTGACGAACTTCGTTCCGCACATCGAGAGCGACCTGCCCGCCAACGTGCTCCGCACCGAGGCGTCGGACTTCATCGACCACATGACCGCATCCGAGAACTACATGTACGCGTTGCGTATCGACGGCGACTTCGAGTGGATCCGGATGCGCACGGTCGTCAAGCAGCACAAGCCCTACCGACCCATGGTGGAGGCGACCGACGAGGACGCCATCGTGGAGCTGCACAACGTCACCGGCTCCATCGTCGGGTTCCGCACCCCGCTCTACGAGCAGGGCATCGGCGTGCCCGGCTGCCACGCGCACTTCATCACCGACGACCGCACCGGCGGCGGCCACGTACTCGACTTCAAGCTGAAGAGTGGCAGTGCGGCGCTGTGCCTCGGCACCGACCTGCGGCTGCAGCTGCCGCTGACGGATGCGTTCCGCGACGCCAACCTGTCGCCGGAAGACCTCGCCCGGCAGCTGGCAAAGACCGAGCAGCACGCCTAGCGGGCCGGCGGCGCACTGGTCGCACCGGCCGGCTGGCGCTACCGTGGGGGCATGGCTCCAGGGACCCCCGCAGACCGCATTGACCATGAGGCCGCCGACCAGGAGGTGCGCGCCTTCGTCGACGCTGTGCCCGGGGCGACCAGACGACGGGATGCGGAGACCCTGCTCGAGCTGTTCGGGCGCATCACCGGTGAGCCGGCGCGCATGTGGTACTCGACGATCATCGGCTTCGGCAGTTACCACTACAAGTACGAGAGCGGCCGGGAGGGCGACGCCGGCGCGGCCGGGTTCTCGCCGCGCAAGGCGTCGACGACGATCTACCTGCCGGAGGGGATCGGCGCTCACACCGAGGCGCTCAGTCGGCTCGGCGCGCACAAGACGGGCCTGGTCTGCCTGTACATCACCAACCTCGACAAGGTGGACCTCGGGGTCCTCGAGGGCATCCTGAG
Source organism: Cryobacterium sp. AP23 (assembly GCF_054075385.1). Classification (NCBI taxonomy): domain Bacteria; kingdom Bacillati; phylum Actinomycetota; class Actinomycetes; order Micrococcales; family Microbacteriaceae; genus Cryobacterium; species Cryobacterium sp. AP23. The sequence continues at coordinate 3,993,177 of NZ_CM133415.1, forward strand.
GGAGTCCTACAGCGCTGTCACTGCCGGCGTCTTCGCGAAACGCGCCCGGGACTCCGCAGTCCACGCCGCCGAGTAACCCGTCCCGCCGAGTTGCCCTAAAGGGGACGAGTTGCCCCGGTGCGCGGGGGCAACTCGTCCGCACGGGGGCAACTCGCGGAGGGATGTGGGCGCGGCTAGTGGCCGCGGGCGATCCAGGCCGGCAGGTCGGGAGTCTCGGCGCCGATCGAGGTCGACTCGCCGTGTCCGGTGTTCACGACCGTCTCGGCGGGCAGGCTCAGCAGCTTCGTCGTGATCGACTCGATGATGGTGGGGAAGTCACTGTAGGAGCGGCCCGTGGCACCCGGCCCACCGTGGAAGAGGGTGTCACCGCTGAACAGGGTGCCGAAGGCGGGCGCGTAGAAGCAGACCGAACCGGGGGAGTGCCCCGGTGTGTGGATGACCTCCAGCTCGATGCCGGCGACGGCGATGCGCTGGCCGTGCTCGAGCGTGTGGCTCGGGGCGGCATCCGGGTAGACGACGTCCCAGAGCATCCGGTCGTCGGGGTGCAGGTGCACCGGGGCATCCGTGGCCGCGGACACGGCACCGGCGGCGCCGATGTGGTCGTTGTGCGCGTGCGTGCTGAGGATGCCCAGCAGCGTGCGGTCGCCGACCGCCGCGAGGATCGCCTCGGCGTTGTGGGCGGCGTCGATGACGACGCACTCGGAGTCGTCGCCGACGATCCAGACGTTGTTCTCCAGCGCCCAGCTGCCGCCGTCGAGGTCGAAGGTGCCCTCGGTGACCAGGTGTTCGATGCGTGCGTTCATTACAGCACCACTACCGAACGCAGCACGTCGCCGGAGGCCATTTTCGCGAACGCGGCCTCGATTTCGTCGATGCGGATGCGTTCACTCACGAAGTCGGCCAGCGGCAGCCGGCCCTGCAGGTACAGCTCGGTAAGCATCGGGAAGTCCCGCTCGGGCAGGCAATCGCCGTACCAGGAGCTCTTGAGCGAACCGCCGCGGCCGAAGACGTCGAGCAGCGGAATCTCGAGCATCATCTCGGGGGTGGGCACGCCGACGAGCACCACGGTGCCGGCCAGGTCGCGGGCGTAGAACGCCTGCCGCCAGGTCTCGGGGCGGCCGACCGCGTCGATGACGACGTCGGCGCCGAACCCGCCGGTGAGGGCCTGCACCGCGGCGACGACGCCGTCCTCGTCGAGGGCGGAGGAGTCGATGGTGTGGGTGGCACCGAATTCGGTGGCCTTGGCCAGCTTCTTGGCGTCCCGGTCGATCGCGATGATCGTGGCGGCGCCGGCCAGCTTGGAGCCGACCACCGCGGCGTCGCCGACGCCACCGCAGCCGATCACGGCCACGGAATCACCGGCGGTGACGTTGCCGGTGTTCATCGCGGCGCCGATGCCGGCCATGATGCCGCAGCCGAGCAGTCCGACCGCGGCGGGGTCGGCCTCCGGGTTGACCTTGGTGCACTGGCGTTCGTGCACGAGGGTCTTCTCCGCGAACGCGCCGATGCCCAGCGCCGGGCTGAGCTCGGTGCCGTCGACCAGGGTCATCTTCTGGGTGGCGTTGAAGGTGCTGAAGCAGTACCAGGGCTCGGCGCGCTTGCAGGCCCGGCAGTCGCCGCAGACGGCGCGCCAGTTGAGCACGACGAAGTCGCCGACGGCCACGTGGGTGACACCGTCGCCGATCACACTGACGCGGCCGGCCGCCTCGTGGCCGAGCAGGAAGGGGAAGTCGTCGTTGATGCCGCCCTCCTTGTAGTGGAAGTCGGTGTGGCAGACACCACAGGTCTCAATGTCGACGATGACCTCGCCGGGCCCTGGGTCGGGGATGACGATGTCGGTGAGCTCCACGGGAGCCCCCTTCGAGCGGGCGATCGCGCCTTGAACGGTGATGGGCATGGAGCTCCTCGTGTGTGGCCGGGGCAGCCGGTGTCGGCAGGCTTCCAACCTATCGAAGCATCCTGACCGGGTGCTGGCCTGCCCGGGGCTCAGCGGGAGGCCCGCGACCAGTCCAGCAACGTCTCGACGGGCCAGGTGGTGACGATGCGCTCGGCGGGCACCCCGTTCGCCGCCGCCCGTTCGGCGCCGTAGGCCAGAAAATCCAGGTGCCCGGGGGCGTGCGCGTCGGTGTCGATGCTGAAGAGGCAGCCCGCGTCTAGGGCGAGCCGGATCAGGTCATCCGGCGGGTCCTGGCGTTCCGGCCGGGAGTTGATCTCGACCGCGACGTCATTCTTCGCGCAGGCGGCGAACACCTTGTCGGCGTCGAACGTCGACGGCGGCCGGGTGCCGCGGCCACCGCCGATGAGCCGGCCGGTGCAGTGGCCGAGCACGTTGGTGTGCGGGTCGCGCACCCCGGCGAGCATCCGCCTGGTCATGCTGAGCGAGTCGGCGCGCAGCTTGGAGTGCACGCTCGCGACAACGACATCAAGCTTGGACAGCAGGTCGGGCGTCTGGTCGAGCTCGCCGTTTTCGAGGATGTCGACCTCGATGCCGGTGAGCAGGCGCACGCCGGCTCCAGCGGAGGAAGCGGATGCCTCGGCGTTGATCCCGGTGACCACGTCGAGCTGCTCCGCCAGCCGGTCGGCGCTGAGCCCGCTGGCCACGGTGAGGTTGGGCGAGTGATCGGTGAGCGCCTGGTACTCCCGGCCGAGGACGGCCGCCGCGGCGACCATCAGGTCGATCGACGTAGTCCCATCCGACCAGTCGCTGTGCGCGTGCAGGTCGCCGCGGAGCTGGGCGAGGAGGTCGTGACCCCCGGTCGACAGCGGCACGGCGCCGCGCTGGCGCAGGTTCTCGAGGTAGTCGGGGACCACGCCCTCCACGGCCTGCCCGATCACCTCGGCGGAGCGGCCGCCGATGCCCCTGAGGGTGGTGAGACGCCCGGTGCGGGCGCGCTCGGCGACCTCCGCAGCCGGCAACTCCCGGATGATGCCCGCCGCCTTGCGGAAGGCCTGCACCTTGAATGCGGGCGCCAGTTCGCGCTCCAGCCAGAAGGCGATCTCGTTGAGGGCGTCGACGGGGTCCATGCAGACATCATCGGCCCGGAGAGGCGGTTGATGCGAGCCCGGGTGTGGGTGCCACCGGTCAGGCGACCTCGAAATGGGCCACGATCAGCTCACGGTCGATGAGGAACCTGTCGTCCTCGGGGTAGAACACCGCCAGTTCGATGTCCTCGCCGGCGAACGATTCGATGTGCGCGTACGAGCGCCAGAACGATACCGTGCGCACCTCGCAGCGGCCGTCGGGCAGGTCACGGAACACGATCACCGCACCCAGGTTCCCCCGCGTCGAGCGGTAGTCCGCCAGACCGGTTCGCTCCATGTACGCGGCATAGGCGGCACGGGACTCCGGTGCGATCCAGCCGGTCCAACTGCGCATCACGCTTCCCGCGGGTACGTCCAACATGGTGCCTTCTTTCGTCACGCCCGATCACTGCCATGCTGGCACCGTCCCGCCGGAGCGCCAACGGCAGCGGTCACCCCCAAAGTGCCGGTCGCGGTGGCAGAATGGCCCGATGACACTGCATCTCACCGGCGATGCCGCCGCCGACACCCTGCTCAGCGAAGACCCGTTCGCACTCCTGCTTGGGATGCTGCTCGACCAGCAGATCGCCATGGAAGCCGCGTTCGCCGGCCCGGCGAAGATCCGCGACCGGATCGGGACGCTGGACGCGCGGACCCTCGCCGACTACGACCCGGAGGCCTTCGTCGAGGTCTTCAAGCAGACCCCGGAGGTGCACCGGTTCCCGGGATCGATGGCCGGCCGGGTGCAGACCCTCGCCGGTGTGGTCGCCGACGACTGGCACGGCGACGCTGCCGCCATCTGGACCGCGGACGACCCGGACGGTGCCGAGGTGCTGCGCCGGCTTAAGGGACTGCCCGGGTTCGGGGAGCAGAAGGCGAAGATCTTCCTGGCCCTGCTCGGCAAACGGCTCGGCCTGGACGCGGCCGGCTGGCGCGAGGCATCCGCCCCGTACGGTGAGGACGGCTCGTTGAAGTCGGTGGCCGACATCGTCGATCCGGAGTCGCTGGCCCGGGTGCGGGAGAGCAAACGCGCCGCCAAGGCAGCGGCCAAGGAATCCGCCAAGAAGTAGCCGCGCTCCCCGGGTTTCGCTGCCCGTAGCCGGGCCCTGGGCCGGGGTTTAGCATGGTCGCGTTCGCACCACCGACGATGCGCGGAGGAGTCCACCATGCATTCAGACGACATGCATTCAGACGACATGCACACAGACGACATGCAAATGGGCGACGGGACCACGACCCCGGCCGATTCGCTGCACGAGGTGGCTGGTATCCAGAAATACGCCATGCAGGTAGGCCAGGTGGCCGACGCACTCTCGAAGGGCGACGCCCTCACCAAGCGCCTCATCGACGCCGTGCACAGCGGTGACAGCAGCCAGGTTCAGAAGGTGTTCGCGGAGGTCGGCGTCGATACCCAGGTGACGCTGAAGACGGTCGACGCCAGCGACGTCGCCGGGGCCAGCGGCACCAGCCAACAGTCAACGGCCACTGTGCGCGCCCAGGCTCCCAAGGTGCGCACCGTGACGGTGACCATCGGGATCGGCCCGATCTCCATCTCGGTCACCGTCACGAAGAAGTCCACCTAGCCCGGTCAGGCCGGCTCATCCCGGCGGATGTGCTCGGTGCTGGTGTGCTCCGTGCTGATGTGCTCCGTGCTGATGTGCTCCGTGCTGATGTGTTCGGTGTCGGCGTTCCGGACCGCCCAGTCGAGGGCGTAGTCGGCCACCGCCTCCCAGCCGGGTTCGCCACAGGTCCAGTGCGACCGGCCGGGGAACTCGTGGAACTCCGTCAGCGCCGTCGACCGGCTGTAGTGGTCGGCGTTGGACCGGTTCACCGACGGCGGCATGATGTGGTCGTCGCCGCCGGCGATGAAGAGCAGCGGCGCCCGGTCGTTGAACTCGTAGTCCACCCAGGTCTCCTGCTTGCCCGGCTTGAAGTTCGCGATCAGGCCGTACGCCCACACCCAGTGGCCCGGGGCGGGAATGTGGTAGCGCTGGTACACGGCGTCGGAGTCCTCCCGGCTCAGGGTGTTCGCGAACACGTAGTGGAACTGCTCTGCCGTGTAGCCGACCGCCCGGTGGTAGTTCGCGGGGTTGTTGAGGATCGGGAAGAACGACCGGATTTGCGACGGCGGGGTGACTCGCACCCCTTCGGTGGGTGCCGAGTTGATGGCGACGGATGCCGCGCCCAGGCCCCGGGCGGTGAGCAGCTGGGTGAGGGTGCCGCCGAAGGAGTGGCCCATGATGATCGGGGGAGTGTCGAGGTCGGCGACGACGGACGCGAGGTGATCCACCGTCTCTGGCACGGTCAGATCGGCGATCACGTCCGGGTTCTCGCGCAAGGCCTCGACCTCGATCTCGAACCCCGGATACGTGGGGGTGATCACGCGATAGCCCTGGGCTTCATAGTAGGGAACCCAGTGTTCCCAACTGCGCGGCGTCATCCACAGCCCGTGGATGAGCACGATGGTGTCGGGGGTTGCCGTGTTGCTGGTCATGATGGTCCCTTCCGCTCGCTGAATCAGTGGTGGGTGTCTCAGGGGAAAACGGCACAGATGCGCCGAATCTAGCCCGGTGCAGCGGCGCGATCAAGAGGGCCCGGCCCGGCCCCGCGGACCGGGAACCGCCGCCCACCCGGAACCGGGACGCGGGAGAATGGGGGCAGCCGGGCGGCACGGAGCCGTCGGCCGAGGAGCGTGCAGGTGGGACCCCATTTCAGTGAGCAGGCGTTCGATTTCCTGGAGGAACTCGAGCATCGCAACAACCGCGAGTGGTTCCAGGAGAACAAGCCCGTTTACGAGACCGAGCTGAAGGACCCCATGCTCGAGGTCATTGCCGCGATCAACACCCGGCTGACCGAGTTCGCGCCGGACTACCTGCGCCCGCCGGCCAAGGCCATGCTTCGGATCTACCGTGACGTACGGTTCTCCAACGACAAGACCCCGTACAAGACGCACCTCGCCGCGAGCTGGCCCCGGCAGGGACTGGAGAAGGTCGGCGGTGCCGGCTTCTTCCTGCAGGTGGGGGTGCACGGTGTGATGGTGGCGGCGGGCGCGTATTCACCGGGTTCGCCGCAGTTGCGCGCGATCCGTGAGTACCTGCTCGACCACCACGACGAGATGCGGGCGGTGCTGGCCGATGCGGCCGTGACCGGGGTTACCGAGCCCTTCGACGGGCGCCCGCTTCTGCGCGCGCCCCGGGGCTTCGACCCCGAGCATCCGGCCGCCGACCTGTTGCGGGTGCGCAGCTGGGCGCAATTCGCGCTCCTGCCCGGCGACGCCGCCCTGCGGGAGGACCTCGTCGACGTTGTGGAGGAGCGGTTCCGAGCGCTGGCCGGGTTTGTCGAGCTGCTCAATACCGTGCTGGCGGCGGCGACTCCGCTCGTGGTGGAGACGGCGACCGGCCGTCGCCGGGCGGCGGGCAGCCGGCCCTGACGCCCCACCGACCCACAACGCCCACTCACACCACGCCCACCCACACGACCCCCGGATGCGCCAGACTAGGGCTGAAGAGCGGGCGCGGCCGAAGCGGTCCAACGGTCCCTCGAAGGAGCAGCCAGTGAACGACCCTCGAGCCAAGATGGAGGGCAATCGCCTCCTCGCAATGGGTGCACCGCAGGCCGACTGGACGAAGGCGCCCGGCCGGGTGCCGGGGTTCTGGGTGACGCTGCTCGCCCTCATCGTCGCGGTGGTGTACCCGGTTCCCGCTTTGGTCGTCGGCGCGGTCGGGCTCATGTTCTCGTTGCAGGCCTACCGGGTGATCCCCGCGGGGGCCACAGGCCGCGGACTGACCCTCGCCGCACTGGCGCTGGCCGGGGCCACTGCCGCCCTCGTTGTGCTGCAGTTCGTGCTCGCTCTGCTGGCCTGACGACAGGCGAATTGCCCTATCCAGCCCGGCCGAGCGGGGGTTTCATGGGGGCATGACAGCTGGAACGGAACCTTCGACCCGCTGGGCCACCATCCATAAAGACCCGGCATCCCTGGCGGTGCTGCCCAACCTCGTCGACTACGACAAGACCCGCGCCGACTTCGACTGGGAGCAGGCCAGGGCGGCCATTTCGGGCCTGCCCGGCGGCAACGGGGTCAATATCGCCCACGAGGCCGTCGACCGGCACGCCGTCGGGGCGCGGTCCGGTCGCCAGGCCCTGCGCTTCGTCCTGGCCGACGGCAGCACCCGATCGGTCAGCTACGCGGACCTGGCCGACCAGGTCAGCCGGTTCGCCAGTGTGCTCCGGCGACTCGGGCTGGAACGTCAGGACCGCGTCTTCTCCCTGCTGGGACGGGTGCCGGAGCAGTACGTGGCCGCGTTCGGCACGTTGAAGAGCGGCGACGTTTTCTGCCCGCTCTACGACGCCTTCGGCCCCGAGCCGGTACGCCAGCGTCTCAGGATCGGATCGGGCCGCGTGCTGGTCACCACCCGGGCTCTGTACCTCGAGCACGTCGCCCCGGTGAGACTGGAATTGCCGGAGCTCGTCTTCGTGCTCCTCGTCGACGCGAACGGTGAACCGGAGCCGGGCACGCTGGACTACGCGGCGTTGCTGGCCGAGGCCCCGGAGTTCGGCGCCACGGCGACCACGCAGCGCGAAGACATGGCGGTGCTGCACTTCACCAGCGGCACGACCGGTGCACCTAAGGGCGCCATCCATGTGCACGACGCGGTCTCGGCGTATTACACCAGCGCGCTGTACGCGCTCGACCTGCACGCCGACGACGTGTACTGGTGCACCGCAGATCCGGGCTGGGTGACCGGGTTGTCGTACGGCGTTCTGGCACCGCTGGTGCACGGCATCACCGCGGTCATCGACGAAGAAGAAGAATTCGACGCCCGTCGCTGGTATCGCATCCTCGCCGGTCAGCACGTGACCGTGTGGTACACCACTCCCACCGAACTGCGGATGCTGATGCTGGCCGGCGCGGATGCGGCGGAAGGGCTGGACCTGTCGGCGCTGCGTTTCGTGGCGAGTGTGGGCGAGCCGCTCGAACCGGAACTCGTGCTGTGGGGCCAGGAGGTTCTCGGCCAGCCCGTACACGACAACTGGTGGCAGACCGAGACCGGCGCGATCATGATCGCCAATCTCGCCGGGCTGGCCATCAAGCCGGGGTCGATGGGGCTGCCGCTGCCAGGCGTGGAGGCCGGGCTGCTGGCCCGCGGCGACGATGGCGAGCCGCGGATGCGGGACGGTGAGCCCGTACTGGTCACCGAGCCCGATTCGGTCGGGGAACTGGCCCTGCGTTCCGGCTGGCCGTCGATGTTCCGCGGCTACATCCACGACGAGAAAAGGTACCTGGCCTGCTTCAGCGGGGACTGGTACCGCACCGGCGACCTGGCCAAGCGGGACGAGGACGGTTACTACTGGTTCGTGGGCCGGGCGGACGACGTGATCATCTCGGCCGGCCACCTGATCAGCCCGTTTGAGGTGGAGACCTCACTGATCGAGCATGCCGCCGTGGCCGATGCCGGTGTGATCGGCGTCCCCGATCCCGTCGTCGGCGAGCTGGTGAAGGCGTACGTAAAGCTGTTGGACGATGCCAGGCCGAGCGACGACCTGCATCAGGAGATCCTCGACTTCGCCGAGACGCGCCTTGGACCGGCGGTGGCGCCGGGGGCGCTCGACTTCGTGGACGAGCTGCCGAAGTCCCAGAACGGCAAGATCCTGCGACGCCTGCTCAAGGCGCGGGAACTGGGCCTGCCGACGGGCGACAGCAGCACGGTGGACGACAGCACCTGATCGGACCCGGCCCCTGCGAACCCGGCCCCTGCGAACCCGGACTCTGCGAACCCGGACTCTGCGAACCCGGACTCTGCGAACCCGAACCGTGCCGCCGACACCGACCGCGCAAACACGACGCGGCGCTGCACCTGGAAGCTGACCAGGTAGAGGGTCACATCAGTGAGCAGCTTGGCAGCCAGCAGCGGCACACCGACCTGGGTGAGCAGGGTCAGTCCGAGGTAGCTCGCGGCCAGCAGCGATGCTGCCAGCGCGGCATAGGCCAGCGCCTCGCGCCGCAACCGGTGCGGCTTCGCCGTGGTGAACACCAGCCTGCGGTTGAGCAGGAAGTTCACCGACGCGCTGATCAGGCGTGCGGAGAGCACGCTGAGGCCCAGCAGCCCGGTCGCGGACACGAGGAGCTGCAGGGCGAGGAGGTCGATGAGGAACGACCCGAACGACACCGCACCGTAGACGAGCAGCGGGCGCATCACCCGCAGGGAATCGACCACCGGCCGGAAATGCGACGAGGCGTTGCCGTGCAGGTACACCGTCTCGATGTCGATCTCCTCGATGGCCCGGCCGGCCCAGGAGGCCTCCAGCAGGGTGTTCAGCTCATACTCGAACCGGTCGCCGCCCACTCCGAGGAGTCCCTCCAGCAGGGTCGCCGGGTATCCGCGCAGGCCGGTTTGGGTGTCGTGGATGCTGCGCGCCGTGGTGACCTGGAAGGCCTGCCTGGCCAGGGTATTGCCGAGGCGGCTGCGCAGCGGGACCGCGCCGGTGAAGCGGCGGCCGCCGAGCACCAGCGGTGCGTCGGCGCGGCCGGCGTGCTGCTGCACCCTGGCGGCGACCCGCAGGATGTCGCGCACCCGGTGCTGGCCGTCGCTGTCGGCGCAGACGACGTCGCTGCCCGGGTACCGGCTGAGGATGTGGCGGAACCCCTCCTTGAGGGAATACCCCTTGCCCTGGTTCAGCGGATGCCCGATGACCTCCGCGCCCCGGAGGCGAGCAGCGTCGAAGACCTCACGATAGGCCTCGCCGCTGCCATCGTCGACGACCACGACCCGGCAGTGCGGAGCCTCCGTGCGGAGTTCGGCGACCAGGGTGACGAGGCGGGCATCCGGTTCATACGCCGGGATCAGGATGATCATGGCGCCGCCTCAGCCCTCGAGGTAGAGGATGTCGGAGGTGCCGCGCTCGCTGCCGGTGCCGAGCGGGTCGTTCACCAGGTCACCGTTGAAGTACATCGTCGACGAGCCGCCGCCGTCGAGGTTGTACGCGGTGGTGACGCCCAGGCCCTGCATGATCTCGGCCAGGCCGGTGAGGGTGACGCCGGCGCTGTACCCGGGGCTGCGGCCGTCCACGACCACGAAGACCAGGTGGTTGTCGTCGATGACGCCGATGGCGGTGCGCGGCTGATCGCCCTGGATCGAGTGGTTGCCGACATTGGTGTCGACCTCGACGTCTTCGATGCCGTCGACGACGTCGCCGTCCTCGACGATCGCCGGGCCGAACGAGACGGTGTTCCACACGCCGGCGGCGAGCAGTTCGTCGGCCGTGGTGGCGGTCTCGTCGTAGACCTGCACCGACCCGTCGAGGTAGAAGGCGAGGCCCTGCCTGGCACCCTCGTCGCGGTAGACGACGCCGTTGCGGATGACGATTCCGGTGTCCCGGAAGCCGTAGTAGTCGCCGTTGATGGCGAAGATCGCGTCGTTGTCCTCCGCGATGTCCGAGGTGGTCTCGGTGATGTTCTCGCCGAAGGTGTTCTTGGCGAACGCCGACCGCAATGCTGTGGCGTCGGTGAGGGTGACGTCCGCCACGTAATAGGTGACGGTGTCGTCGCCGGTGCCGGTGACGACGGTGGAGATCGACACGTCGGCGTCGTCGGAGTCGTAGCTGGTGTCGGTGACCGTGCCGTCGGAGGTGGCGTCGGACGTGCCCGTGGACGATGCGGCGGTGGAATCGGAGGTGCTCGTCGCAGTGGAATTCGCGGCCTCGTAGGCGTCGACGTCGGTGATCTCGGGGTGCTCGATCACGAATCGATCCAGGGCCCAGGTGGTGCCGCCGCCGAGCACCAGGGTGAGGGCGAGGGCCGATCCGATGATCGCCCGGCGCCGCTTCTGCCGGGGTGTGCGGGATGGTGTGGGTCGCATTCCCCCTTTTTAGGCGGCGCTTCTATGCGGCCGCGCTGACCCGGCTATGGGCTCACTATGAGGTGACCGCCGGCCCCCGGCCGGATTCCGGCAGCGGGCGGGCACCGAGTGCGTGCAGGTACGCGGCGGCCCCGGCGAGGTCGGTGCCGCCGGCGCGGTAGCCCACGTAGCCGTCCCAGCGCACCAGGTACTGGGCGGTGCCGGGGTTCCGGCGCGAGGTTGCGGCAGCTCGCGGGGCCGCCGACCACCGGGATCGTGGTGCGTCGGGCCGGTGCTCCACAGCGACCAGGTGCCCCCAGCTGGCACTGAACTCCCGCACGCTCCGGGCGGACCAGCGCGCGGCCGGCCCGCAGAGCAGCATCCGGAACACCGGCGGATGCTGCACCACCGCGGGCGGGGTCGCGGCCGGTTCCACGCCGGCAGCCGGCGGGCCCATGCCGGGCTGCGGAAAGCGGTGGCCGGGCCGGGGCCCACCGGGCGGTTTCGGCTGCCCGTCGACGGACAGGGGGCTGCGGCGGTAGTGGATGCCCAGTTCGGCGATCACGCGAAAGCCGGCTCGCCGCACCGTCGCGCTCCGCAGCACGACGGCGCCCACCCGCGGAGCGAGGAACGCCCGGAGGTTGCGCACGAGCGGGATCTGGATGGTCGCCACCCGGAAGGCGCGGTCGGTCATCGCCAGCACGGAGCGGGCCACGGGCATCCGCTCGCGTTCGTAACTCTGCAGCAGGGCCGGGTCGGCTTCGCCCCGGCAGACGAGAGCGAGCTTCCAACCGAGGTTCACGGCATCCTGGATGCCCGTGTTCATGCCCTGCGCGCCGGCCGGGCTGTGGATGTGCGCAGCGTCACCGGCCAGGAACACCCGGCCCCGCCGGAAGGTGTCGGCCAGGCGGCTGCTGATGGTGAACTCGGTGAGCCAGACCGGGTGGTGCAGCGTGATGTGCTGCCGGATGTGGCGGGAGACCGCCGCCTGGGCGACCGGCAGGGTGACCGGCCCGCGCGGGGCCGACCGCGGCAGCGCGACGATCAGCCGCCAGCTGGCCGGGCGGGTGAGGGGAAAGAAGAACAGCGGGCCCGCCTTGGCGAGGTAGACGTGTACCCGGTCACGTTCCAGGCCATCGGCCTCGACGTCGGCGAGGAGGAACCGTTGCGGGTAGGCGCGGCCGGAGAAGTCGACGCCGGCCAGCCGCCGGCTCGCGCTGTGGGCGCCATCGCACCCGACGAGGTACCGGGCGCGGACCACCCGGGCCGGCACGCCGGGCGACTCGAGGGTGGCGGTGACGCCGGAGTCGTCCTGCACCAGACCGGTCAGGGTGAGCCCGCGGCGCACACCGACCCCGGCGCTGGCCAGGCGGTCGACGAGCACCCGTTCGGTGCCGGCCTGGGACAGGAACAGCAGAAAAGGGAACCGGGTGTCGCCGATCGCGGAGTCGAACAGCGGGATGACATGGGTGCGGCCACGGCTGCCGGACTCATGGAGCAGCAGGGTCCCGCTCGGATTACCGGCGGCGACCAGGTCGTCGGCCAGCCGGTTGCGGGCCAGGACCTCGAGGGTGCGCGCCTGGATGGCCAACGCCCGGGATTCGTGCACGGCATCCGGCGCCGTGTCGACGATCTGCGCGGCCACCCCGAGGCTGTGCAGCTCCCGGGCGAGGGTGAGCCCGGTGGGACCGGCGCCGACGATCATCACATCAGTGTCGATACCCGCGGGTCGAGGCGCCCTGGCCATCGTCCTACCGCGGGTCCGTCTCCGCGGCAGCTGCAGCCGTCTTCGCCGCCGTCGTCCCGGCAGCAGCAGACGTCGGCGCTCGGGTGAAGACGGTCTCCTTCACGAGATGTCCCCGCCGGTCCCAGGTGCGCCAGGTGCCGACCTGTTCACCGAGGTAGAACTCGCCGGAGCGCATCAGGGTCCTATCGCTTCGGAACCACTCCCAGTGCCCGTGCAGCTTGCCGTCCAACTCGAATCCGCTCGCCTTCAGCGAGCCGTCGGCAAAGCTGTCGTGCCGGGGCACGGGTGTCCCTAACGCGAATCCGCCCGGCGCCGGTGCGGGCTCCGTGTCGGGTCGCTGGGTGGGTGAGGTTGCTGGCATGTCCCCATGCTGGCCCAGAACGGCGAGACGCTCTAGGGCGGCCTGGTGCGCGCGGTCACGGCGGAGTCGTCGCTCGGGGTAGTCTGTAACCCAAATGGGGGTCGTTTCGACGGGGGCAGCGTGATGCCACCGCTCGAACCTTGTGGGCGCAGTACCGGCTGACAACCCGTTCTCGGTCTGACGACGTGCCGGTGAACGCGCGGCCGCGCATCCGGGCTTCTTCTGGCCGGACGCACTCGCCTGAGCCAGGACTCACGCGCTGGGGGACCACTCATGACCGACATCAACCGACGCCGCGCGCAGCACTCAGCACCGAATCGTTCCGCACCGAACCACTCCGCACCGAACGGCGGGCAGGATGCCGTAGTGGCGCACGCGCTGCGCAAGACCTACGGTCGCGGGGCCTCGGCGGTCGCCGCCCTGGACGACGTCACGGTGGCGTTCCCGCGCGGCCAGTTCGCCGCAGTGATGGGACCGTCGGGGTCGGGCAAATCCACCCTGATGCAGTGCCTCGCCGGACTGGACTCGGTGAGCAGCGGCACGGTGTGGATCGACGGCACCCCGATCACCGGGCTGCGCGACCGCGGGCTCACGCGGCTGCGGAGGGAAAAGATCGGGTTCGTCTTCCAGGCCTACAACCTGGTGCCCACGCTCAGCGCCAAGCAGAACATCCTGCTGCCGATGGCCCTGGCCAGGCGAAAAGTGGACCGGGCCTGGTACGACGAGGTCGTGCAGACCCTCGGACTCTCTGGCCGGTTGAAGCACCGCCCACACGAACTTTCCGGCGGGCAACAGCAGCGGGTGGCGGTGGCGCGGGCGCTGCTCGGTCGTCCGGCCGTGATCTTCGCCGACGAACCCACCGGCAACCTGGACTCCGTTGCCGGCGCCGAGGTGCTCGCCCTGCTGCGCACGAGTGTCACCGCCTGGGGCCAGACCGTGATCATGGTCACCCATGATGCCGTGGCCGCGGCCTACTCCGACCGGGTGGTGCTGCTGGGCGACGGCCGGCTCACCGGCGAGCTGACCGACCCGACCGTCGAGACGGTGCTGGCCGCACTGCACGGGGACCGCCTGGCGCCGGGCCGGGCGTCCGTGTGATCCAGGTGTTCGTGTGATCCGGGTCGTCTTCGCCGGCCTGAGGGCCACGGTGGTGCGGCTGCTGGCGACGACGCTCGCAGTGGCTTTGTCGGTGGGCTTCGTGGTGGCCACCCTCACTCTCTCGGCCACGTTCACCCACACCACCGAGGAGTCGCTGACGGCCAGCATGGCCAAGGCCGATGTGGTGGTCACGCCGACCGTGGCGATGGTCGCTACCTCCGACCCGCGCACCTCCACCGATGTGCTCCTTACCGTGCTGCCGGCGGTGCAGGCGGCGGCCGGCGTGGCCGCGGCGGACGTGGAACGTCTCGCCTATGTCGACCTCCGGCACGGCGAGACCCGGAGCATGGGGCAGATCAGTGCCCTGCTCGACGCATCGGTGCGCTGGCAGAGCCTCGACTCCGGCCGTTGGCCGGCCACCGGTACGGAGGCCGTCATAGACCGCGCGGCGGCCGAGTCGATGGAGGTCGCCGCCGGGGACATCGTCTCCGTGGCCGCCGCCGGTTCCGGTCTGAGCCCCACCGAGGTGACCATCGTCGGCATCACCCGGCAACAGGCCGCCGGCGTCGGCACCGGCGCCCCGACCCTCATCATGCAGGCTGAGGCGCTCACCGACCCCAACCTCTTCGCCCTGTCGACGTCCATCCTCGTGGCCGGGGCGGCGGATGCGGGCACGGATGCGGGGTCAGCGGATGCGCTCGCCGCGGCCGTGACCACCGCCGTCGCGGGGGTGTCGGGCATCACGGTGCAGACCCGCGCGACGACCCTCGACCAGCAGACTGCACTCTTGTCCGGCAGCGCCACGGTGATCACCAGCATCCTGTTGGCCTTCGCCACCATTGCACTGTTCGTGGCGTCCATCGTGATCGCCAATACCTTCCAGGTGCTGGTCAGCCAGCGCACCAGGGAGCTCGCGCTGCTCCGCTGCATCGGCGCCAGCGCCGGACAGGTGCGCCGGCTGATCCTCGGTGAGGCGCTGCTTCTGGGCGTGGTGGCGTCGGTGCTCGGGGTAGGGCTCGGCCTGGCCGGTTCGCTGGTGCTGGCGGAACTCAGCCGCGACGGCGCATCCGGCCTGCACCTCGGCCAGCTGGTCGTGGACCCGGCCCGCCTCGCGATCGGGTTCGGCGTCGGGGTGGTGCTCACGCTCGGCTCGGCCCTGTCGCCGGCCCGCCGGGCGACGCGGGTGCGCCCGGTCGCCGCGATGCGCGCCGCCCTTGCCCCGGCCAGTGTGCGCCAGGGCCTTGTCGGAGCTGTGGTCGCCGTGGCGTTGACGGCGATCGGCGGCACTGGGCTCGTCATCGGTGCGACCCGGTCGGGGCTGCCCCTGGCTGTGGTGTCCGGGGTGGTCAGCTTCCTGGGCATCCTGCTCTGCTCCGCCCTGTTCATCCCCTGGATCGTGCGCGCGGTGGGTGCGACGGTGGGGTGGATGTCGGCCCCGGCCCGGCTCGCGGCGCTCAACGCCACCCGCAACCCCGCGCGTACCGCGTCGACGGCGGCCGCGTTGCTGGTGGGGGTGACCCTGGTGACCATGATGGTGGTGGGCGTCGACTCGGTGCGCACCTCGATCAGCGACAAGATCGACGAGAAACGGCCGGTCGACATCACCGTGCAGTCGGTAGACCCGGAGGGCATCACCTCCGCCCAGATCGACGGGCTGGGTGACCTGCCCGACGTGGCGGGGTCCACCTCGATTGCGTCGGCCTCGATCCTCATCAGCCCGGCCGCCGGCGAACCGTGGACGCTGCCGGCCCGCGGCCTCGACCCCGACCAGGTGCAGCAGGTGGCCCGGTCGACGGTGCCGGTTCCCGAGGACGGCGAGCTGCTGCTGAATCCCGCAGACGCCGGTGAGGTGCGCAACGGTGAGACCGTGACGGTGAGCGGTGACGCCGGCAGTGCCACGGTGACGGTTGTCTTCTCGCCGACCGCACCCCGACTGGCAACGCTCACCAAACACGACCTCAACCTGGTGGCATCGCCGGTCACCGGGCAGGTGCAGCTGCGGCTGGACGACACTGTCACAAGCAGCCAGGTGCAGGAGCTGAGCACCGTCATCCTGTCGGTGAGCGAGCAGTTCACGGTGGGCGGGGGAGCGCCCGAGCGCACCTACTACGAGCAGATCCTCGACGTGATGCTCCTGATCGTGCTGGCCCTGCTCACCATGGCCGTGGTCATAGCGTGTGTGGGGGTGGCCAACACGATGGCGTTGTCGGTGTTCGAACGCCGGCGGGAGTCGGCGCTGCTGCGCGCCCTCGGCCTCACCCGCGGCCAGCTGCGCGGCATGCTCGGCCTCGAGGCGACCCTGATCACCCTGGTGGCGGCGGCCTGCGGCATCGGGCTCGGAGGCTTGTACGCCTGGGCCGGCCTGTCGGCGGTGTCGCTGCAGGCGCAAAAGCTGGACCTGGCCGTACACCTGCCCTGGAGCCAGCTGGCGATGGTGCTCGCGGGCGCTTTGGTCGCCGGGTTGCTGGCCACCGTCGTTCCGGCCTCCGGCGCGGCTCGGCGATCACCGGTGGCGGGTCTCATGCACGAGTAGCGCCCTAGCGGGAGGGGCTCAGTCGTCGGGGTTCAGGTCGTCGAGGTCGTCGGTGTCCAGGTCGTCCGGCTGGTCCGGACCGGGCAGCCGAAACGCATCCGCTGCGGCCTCGGTGTGGTCGAAGATCGACCGCAGCAACCCGGCCATGGTGGTGGATCGCAGCATCGCCACCTGGTCGAGCGGACCGACCGGCGCTATGCCGGCCAGCTGCCAGGCGGCCTCCACCGGATCCTCCGACAGCGCCACATCCGCCGACCAGGCGTCGTCGGTGAATTCGCTGGCCAGCGCGAGGGTGCGGCGAACGGTCTGCTCGGCGAGGATGCGCAGCGGCTTGAGGGCGTCGTCCCAGACCAGAGGCGGCAGTTCCCGCACCACCGCCTGCGGATACGGAGCGTCGTCGCTCCACTCGACCACCTCGATGCGGCGGTCGCCCTGCGCGACGAGT
This sequence comes from Cryobacterium sp. AP23, assembly GCF_054075385.1. Classification (NCBI taxonomy): domain Bacteria; kingdom Bacillati; phylum Actinomycetota; class Actinomycetes; order Micrococcales; family Microbacteriaceae; genus Cryobacterium; species Cryobacterium sp. AP23. The sequence continues at coordinate 4,010,217 of NZ_CM133415.1, forward strand.
CCCACGAAACCTTCCGGGGCCACCAGCTCGATCACCTGGGCGACGGTGCCCGTGCTGAACGGATGTTCGCCGCCGCCGACCTCCTGGCCGCGCTCGATGAGCACGACACCGAACTCGGCCGGTTCGGATTCGAGGATGCGGGCGAGCATCATCAGGTAGCGCTGCTCGAAGACCCGCAACTGCAGGGGCATGTGGGGGAACAGCACTGAGCCGAGCGGAAACATCGGCAGGCCGGTGGGACCGGCCTCCGCGGGCGCGCTCGACGGCCGGTCCGGAGTTCCGGGCTCGTCGGGCGGGTTCCCACGATTCGACATGTTCCCAGCGAAGCACGCTCCCGCCCGAATTCCAAGCGCCGCGACCGGCCCTCGCCCACAACTGTTCCCCGTGCGGACAGTTGCACCCGGCACACCGGGACCAATTGTCCGGTGCGGGAACAGTTGCGCCGCGCGGGGCGCTCAGGGCTGGTCGGCGTAGATCGGCGGGAGCCGGTCGGCCCAGGGCATGGCCTGCTCGAGCTGGGCAGCCACCTGCAGTAACAGGTGGTCGCGGCCGTGGGCGGCCACGAGCTGCACCCCGATCGGCAGGCCCTCCCGGCTCTGACCGAGGGGGAGGCTGATCGCCGGGTGCCCGGAGACGTTGAACGGGGCGGTGAAGGGCCCGAATTCGAGGATCCGGCGGATCCACGAGCGTGCGCTGTGGCCGGGAGCGTTGTAGTCGAGCGTGCCGTGGGGCAGCGGCAGCTGGGCCACCGTTGGCGTGACGAGCACGTCGTACCGGCTGAGGAACTCGCCGACCGGTCGGGTCACCCGGTGTTGCGCGTCGATCGCCGCGGCCACGTCGAGGGCGCTGGCCCGCGTGGTTTCCTCGAGCACCACCCGGGAAACGGCCTCCAACAGGGCCGGATCCGGTCGCCGCGGCGCTCGCAGCAGGGCGGCGCCCGTGGCGAACACGGCCAGCATCTCGGCTTCGACGATGTCGTCGGGGTTCAGCGGCGGCCGGTCGTCCAGCACCGAATGTCCGATCCACTCGAGGGTGCGGGCGACGGCGGCGGTTGCCGCGGTCACCTGGGCGTCCACGGGCACACCCGACCAGGCCTCGCGCAGCACGGCGATGCGGAGCCGCCCCGGGTCTTCCTGGATGGAGCGGGCGTAGCTGGTCGCCGGGGCGGGCAGGGTGTACTTCTCGCCGGTTGCGGGGCCCCCGACGGCGTCGAGCAGATGGGCGACGTCCCGCACGCTGCGGGTGAGCGCGAATTCGCCGGTCAGCCCGAACGCGGCCTCGCCGGCCAGCGGACCGCTCGGCGTGCGACCGCGGCTGGGCTTGAACCCGACGATGCCGCAGCAGGCCGCCGGTACCCGGATTGAGCCGGCCGCGTCGTTGGCGTGGGCCAGGGGTACCGCCCCGGCGGCGACGAGTGCGGCCGCACCTCCGCTGGAGCCGCCGACCCCGCGGCTGAGGTCCCACGGGTTGCGGGTGGGACCGGTGCGCACGGGTTCGGTGGCGAAGTTGAGACCGAATTCCGGCGCTGTGGTCTGCCCGATAGCCACCAGGCCGGCAGCGCGGAAGCGCACCATCAACTCGTGGTCGGTCTCCGCCGCCACACCCCGGATACTGCGGCTGCCCAGTGCGAATTGCACGCCCCGGGCGAACGGGCCGCTGTCCTTGATGAGGAACGGCACCCCGGCGAACGGACCGCCTGAAACGTGGGTCATGGCGGGGGCGAACATCGGCTGGGCGAGCGCGTTGAGGTCGGGATTGACCGCGGTGACCGCCCGTCGCGCCAGGGCTTCGACCTCGGCCGCGTTCACCTCACCCGCGCGGATGGCGGCTGCGAGACCCACGGCATCGTGGGCGGAGTACTCGGCCAGGTCCACGGTTCCCCTTCTGCGACTGATTTCGGTCGGTGCCGCGGCTCAGTCGAGCCGTTTCGCGAGCACCCGGACGTCGGCATCCGTGTAACCGAGACGATCATAAAAGCCAGTGACGGCGGCGTTGGTGTGGCGCACCATGAGCTGCACCTTGACGACCCCGTGATCCACGAGCCAGGCTTCGGCAGCCTGCATCAGCAGCCGACCCAGACCCGTGCCGCGTTCGGACATTCCAACGGCCAGATAGTAGACCCAGCCGCGGTGGCCGTCGTGACCCACCATCACGGTACCCACGAGGCGGCCGTCGGAGACCGCGCCGAGAACGGTGGAGGTCTCGGTATCGAGTGCACGCTGCAGGTCGGCGGCCGGGGGATTCCAGGGACGGGTCAGCCCGGCTTCTTCCCACAGGGCGATCACGGCGGGGAAGTCGGCGGCGGAGATGTCCTCGATGTGCATCGGTCCATTCTGCCGGAGCCTGCTCGGCTCAGAAGGGCGGGTTCTCGGGTACTGGTGGGGATGGGTGGCGCTTGGGCTGGTGCCGGGGCATCAGGTAGCTGTCGTCCGCGGGTCGCTTCCGCGTTTTCGGTCCCACCGTGGGCGGCTTGGGCCGCGGTGGGCCGATCGGGTTGGCCGGGTTGGTGCGGTAGGTGCGCTTGCCCGGTGACGTCCAGACGAGCACCCCGCCGGGTTCTTGCATCACGGACCATTGGGAGAGGTGTTTGAGTCGGTGGTGGCCTTCGCAGAGGTGCGCGAGGTTGTCCAGGTCGGTACCGCCGTCGTATTGCCGGTCCTGAGTGTGGTCGATGTCACTTTTCATCGCGGGGCGGGAGCAACCGGGGAACCGGCAGGTTTCGTCGCGCATCCGCAGCACCTTCCGCATGCCCTTGGTGATTTTCTGCTGCTTCTTATCGACGGAGAGGATCACCCCGGATTCGGGGTGGGTGAGCACGCGGGTAAAACTTTGCGCGTCGCCGACGATCCGCCGGGCCGCCTCGGGCGAGATCGGCCCGTACCGTTCCAGGGCGGCGGGTTCGTCGTCCAACCCGAGCAGGGTCATCACCGGAACGGTGATCATCACGGTGCCACGGATGCCGGCGCCCATCCCGGTCGGGGTGATCCCGTCCAGCAGGAGGGCGGCGGTGACGTCGGCGCGCAGCTGGTCGAGGGTGCGAGTCGGGAGGTCGTCGGGGCTGTTCTGTTCGATCCCGAACGCGGCACCTTTCCCGGCATTTACCACCCCTGTGCCGGCTTCGACGTCGGCCGGGTCGGGGGTCGGGTCGCCAAGTTTCTTCAAGGCCGTAGCCATGCTGGTGATCCGGTCCCAGGCGGCCTTGGTTTGTTCGGCGGTGCCGTACCAGTGCAACCAGCCCATCCCGTCGTGTGCGGGCTCCCAGGAAATCTGCCGGTCGGCTACGGCGTCCTTGGTGCGGGTGACGATGGACTCCGGGTGCAGCCGCTCCCGGAGCTGGCGGGCGCGATCTGTGAACCGGCCCACCGGCTGCGACTTCGCCACCGGCAGTACCTTTTCTTCGAACGCGGCCTGGTCCTCGTCGGGAATGGTGCGGATCTGATCGAGCAGGGCGGTCGCGTGCCGGTAACTGATCTCCCCTTTCGACAGGGCATCGAAAGTGAGCGGTGCGTAACTGTAAAGGAACCGGGCCTCGTCGAGTTGATGTTCGATGGTGCGTTCGGCCGTGCGGGTCAGGCACGCGGTCTCGGTCACGATGGTGCGGCGGGCGATCTTGTGCTCGTCCCACCGGGCGTAGGCGGCGGCGCGGGCCTGGTCGTCGGTCATGATGGCCGCGTTCCGGTCCGCCGTCGCGATGGACTCCCGGTCACCGTGCAGCCGGGACGAGACCCGGGGGTCTTCGCTCCAGTCCTGCAGCCCGACCAGAAGTTCGATCCGGCGGGCCTGCGCCTGCGCGATCAGGCGGTCTTCCGCCGCGATTCGTTCGGTCTGCTCGGCCAGTTCGTCGCGCACCCGCTGATCCATGGTCGGATCGGGCTCGTACGACTCGGGCGGAGCCGCCGGTACCGGCGTGGGTGCGGATGCGGTGTCGGTGTCGGTAGCGGGGTCGGTGTTGGTGTCGTGCTCGAGCTCGAGCTCGAGCTCGGGTGCGGGTGTGGCTGTGGGCGGGTGTGGATCTTGTGGGACGAGTTCCGGAGAGTGGTCGTCATCATCCGGAGCGGGCGGTGGTGCCTGATCGGGGCTACTCATAGTGAGATCGTCTCACCTACCACCGACATTCCTGCCCACCCGACCGGCCCCATCCGTGACCCGTGAGAAGAACCCCAAAAAGGCGAGATTCTGGGGCTCAGGTCACGGCTCGGGGGAGGATAGACTTCTTGAAATTGAAAACTGGGCCTAAGGCTCGATGCGGGAGAGTTCGACGTCGCGAGACGAGCGAACACCGAAGGAGCAATCCTCCCCGACAATCTCTCAGGTACTCGTACCGCATCGAACGGGCCACTCTGAAAAGCGGACGAGCACAGCGCGTCCGGCGCGGGCACGCCCCGAACCGGTCAGAACTGCCAAGTCCCGCCCATGGTGAAAGCCGGCACCGCGCGAGCGTCCGGCGAAGCTCTCAGGCCTGACGACAGAGGGGGAGTTCCCAACGGGGTTCGAACGAGCCCCGGAGCAACTCATCCGGCGCGCCGGGTGACGAACCGGAGAACTCATGACCTCGTCCAGCCCTGACACCGCCGCCACCGAACGGTTCTCGCCGCTGCATTCCGCCCACGTGGCCGCCGGCGCGAGCTTCACCGACTTCGCCGGCTGGCAGATGCCCGTTCGCTATTCCAGCGACCTCGCCGAGCACCACGCCGTGCGTAAGGCCGCCGGCCTCTTCGACCTCTCCCACATGGCCGAGATTCGGGTGAGCGGCCCCCAGGCCGGCGAGTTCCTCGACCACGCCCTGGCCGGCCAGCTCTCGGTCATCGACCTGATGCAGGCCAAGTACAGCCTCCTGCTCAACGCGCGCGGCGGCATCATCGACGACCTCGTCGTGTACCGCACCGGTGACAGCGAGTTCCTCGTGGTCGCCAACGCCGGCAACCACGACCAGGCCCTCGACGCCCTCACCCGCCGGGCTGCCCGGTTCGACGTCACCGTCACCGATGAGAGCAATGACACCGCGCTCATCGCCGTGCAGGGCCCCAACTCCCTCGCGATCGTGCAGGCCACTGCCGGCCTCAGCGTCGAGGGTGACCTCGCGGCCCTGCGCTACTACCGCGCCCTCACCGCCACCTTCAACGGCACCTCCGTGCTCGTCGCCCGCACCGGCTACACCGGCGAAGACGGCTTCGAGCTCTACCTGCCGAACGCGGATGCCCTCGCCCTGTGGGACGCCATCGTCGTCGCCGGCGGCCCGCACGACCTGGTCCCGGCCGGGCTCGCCAGCCGCGACACCCTGCGCCTTGAGGCCGGCATGCCGCTCTACGGCCACGAACTCACCACCTCCACCTACCCCGCCCAGGCGGGCCTCGGCCGGGTCGTCAACCTCGCCAAGCCCACCGACTTCGTCGGCCGTACCGCCAGCGAGGAAGGCCCCGCCGGCGACGCCCCCGTGCTCGTCGGCCTGGTCTCGGCCGGCAAGCGCGCCGGTCGCGCCGGCTACCAGATCTTCCGCAGCGTCGACGCCACCGAACCCGAAGGCGTCATCACCAGCGGCGCCCTCTCGCCCACCCTGGGATACCCGATCGCCATGGCCTACCTGCCGCCGGCTCTCGCCCGCCTCGACACCGAGGTCTTCATCGACGTGCGCGGCACCCGCTCACCGGCCACCGTCATCGCGTTGCCGTTCTACAAGCGCCGCAAATAACTCCCGACGTCCGGATGCCCGGCCACGGGCATCCGCAACGGTGACGCCACCGCGCACACCGCCCCCACAAACTGATCAACCCCGATCGACTCCAGTGATCACCCCCACCTGATCAACCCTTTGAGAGGAACCCCATGGCAGACAAGACCGAACTCCAGTACACCGCAGAGCACGAGTGGGTGCTCGTGGACGGTGACACCGCCACCGTCGGCATCACCGCCTACGCCGCCGACAAGCTCGGCGACGTGGTCTTCGTGGAACTGCCCGAGGTCGGCAGCTCCCTCGCCTCCGGCACCGTTGTCGGCGAGATCGAGTCGACCAAGTCGGTGGGTGAGCTCTTCGCCCCCATCGACGGCACCGTCGCCGAGATCAACGACGCCGTCGTGGCCAGCCCCGAGCTCGTCAACAGCGACCCGCTCGGCGAGGGCTGGCTCATCAAGGTCACCTTCGAGACCCTGCCTGCCCTGCTCAGCTACGCCGAGTACTCCGCCATCATCGGCGAATAACCCAACCTGACCTGACCTGACTGACCCGGAAAGAGCCTTTCTCCACATGTCGCAGCCCTTCACCCAGCGTCACATCGGCACGGATGCCGACGCCCAGTCCCGCATGCTGGCCGTCCTCGGCCACACCAGCGTCGACTCCCTCGTCAACGCCGCCGTTCCGGCCACCATCCAGGTCGAGCAGTTCCGCCGCGAGGGCGACAGCACCCTGCCGCCGGCGGCGACCGAGCGTGAGGCCATCCAGGAGCTTCGCGCCCTGGCCGACAAGAACACCGTGAAGCGCTCGATGATCGGGCTCGGCTACTACGACACGATCACGCCCGCCGTGATCAAGCGCAACGTGCTCGAGAACCCGAGCTGGTACACCGCGTACACGCCGTACCAGCCGGAAATCAGTCAGGGCCGGCTCGAGGCCATCATCAACTTCCAGACCATGGTCGCCGACCTCACCGGGATGGCCACCGCGAACGGGTCGATGCTCGACGAGTCCACCTCGGTGGTCGAGGGCATGCTGCTGGCTCGCCGCGCATCCAAGTCGCCGTCGAACCGGTTCATCGTCGACGCGGATGCGCTGCCCCAGACGCACGCGTTGCTCGGCAACCGCGCGCACGCGCTCGGTATCGAACTGGCCGTGCTGCCCCTGGACGAGAGCACCACCGCTGAGGACCTCGGCGACTACTTCGGCATCTTCGTTCAGTACCCCGGAGCCTCCGGCCGGATCTGGAACCCCGCCGCCGTGATCGCCCTCGCCCACGAGAACAAGGCCCTCGCCGTCGTGGCCGCCGACCTGCTCGCCCTGACCCTCGTCACGTCGCCCGGCGAGCTCGGCGCCGACGTGGCCGTGGGCACCAGCCAGCGCTTTGGCGTGCCGATGGGCTTCGGCGGACCGCACGCCGGCTACCTCGCCGTGCGCAAGGGACTCGAGCGCCAGATGCCCGGCCGCCTCGTCGGCGTGAGCGTCGACGCCGCCGGCCACCCCGCCTACCGCCTGTCGCTGCAGGTACGCGAGCAGCACATCCGCCGCGACAAGGCCACCTCCAACATCTGCACCGCCCAGGTGCTGCTCGCCGTCATGGCCGGCATGTACGCGGTGTACCACGGGCCCGAGGGCCTCAAGGCGATCGCCACCGAGGTGCACGAACGCGCCGGCGCCCTCGTCGCCGCCCTCCGCGCTATCGACGTCGACGTGATCAACAGCACCTTCTTCGACACCGTGCGGGTGTCGGTTCCGGCCGGCGCCGCCGCGATCGTCGCGCAGGCCGCCGCCGCCGGCTACAACCTGCACTCTGTCGACGCCACCACCATCGGCATCTCGGTCGACGAGACCACCACCGCGGCCGACGTCGCCGCCGTCGTGGGCTTCTTCGGCGGACGCGACTCGTTCGGCCACGTCGACCTCAGCGCGATCGAGGGCGGCCTGCCCGACAGCCTGGCCCGCACCAGCGAGTACCTCACCCACGCCGTGTTCAACACACACCGCTCCGAGACGAGCATGATGCGCTATCTCAAGCGCCTCGCCGACTACGACTACGCGCTGGACCGCGGCATGATCCCACTGGGCTCCTGCACCATGAAGCTCAACGCCGCCACCGAGATGGAGGCCGTCACCTGGCCCGAGTTCGGCGGCCTGCACCCGTTCGCCCCGAAGGCCGATGTCGAGGGCTACCTCGAACTCATCCGCCAGCTCGAGACGTGGCTGACGGATGTCACCGGGTACGATTCCGTGTCACTGCAGCCGAACGCCGGCAGTCAGGGTGAACTCGCCGGGCTCCTCGCCATCCGCGGCTACCACCTCGCCAACGGCGACGTGGACCGCACCGTCTGCCTGATCCCGTCCAGTGCTCACGGCACCAACGCCGCCTCCGCGGTGCTCGCCGGCATGCGGGTCGTCGTTGTGGCCTGCGACGAGCTCGGCAACGTCGACCTCGACGACCTCCGCGCCAAGATCGAACTGCACGCCGATGCGCTGGCTGCCCTGATGATCACCTACCCCTCCACCCACGGGGTGTACGAGCACGAGGTCGGCGCGATCTGCGCCGCCGTGCACGACGCCGGCGGCCAGGTCTACGTGGACGGTGCCAACCTGAACGCCCTGCTCGGCTTCGCCCGGTTCGGCGACTTCGGCGGCGACGTCTCGCACCTCAACCTGCATAAGACCTTTTGCATCCCGCACGGCGGAGGTGGCCCCGGCGTCGGTCCGGTCGCGGCCAAGGCGCACCTCGCCCCGTTCCTGCCCGGGCACCCGTTGGCGCAGGACGACGAGCACTACCTGCTCGGCGGCACCGGCACTGAAACCGTCGTGCACGGCGGCGGCCCGGTCTCGGCCGCGCCCTACGGCAGCCCGAGCATCCTTCCCATCTCCTGGGCGTACGTGCGGATGATGGGTGCCGACGGCCTCAAGGAGGCCACCGGCGCCGCCGTACTGGCCGCCAACTACGTGGCCAAGCAGCTCAGCGGCCACTACCCGGTGCTCTACGCCGGCGACAACGGCCTGGTCGCGCACGAGTGCATCCTCGACCTCCGCCCGCTCACCGCGGCGACCGGGGTCACTGTCGACGACGTGGCCAAGCGCCTGGTCGACTACGGCTTCCACGCACCCACGATGAGCTTCCCGGTGGCCGGCACCCTCATGGTTGAGCCCACCGAGAGCGAAGACCTCGGCGAGATCGACCGGTTCATCGAGGCCATGATCGGCATCAAGGCCGAGGCGGATGCCGTGGCCGCCGGCACCTGGCCGGCCGACGACAACCCGCTGCACAACGCCCCGCACACCGCCCAGAGCGTGATTGAAGGGGAGTGGACGCACCCGTACGACCGCGAGACCGCGGTCTACCCGGTGCGCACGCTCATCCGCAACAAGTACTGGGCGCCCGTGCGCCGCATCGACAACGCCTACGGCGACCGCAACCTGGTCTGCGCCTGCCCGCCGCCGGAGGCCTTCGAGTAAGGCCGATCACTAGCTCGCAACCAATCGCTGGTCGAGCTTGTCGAGACCTGGTCGCCGGGTCGACTTCGACAGGCTCAGCACGGCGTCGACAAGCTCGACCAGCGGCGTGGGCGCGTCTCTGAGGTTGGCTCAGGCGGTGGGGGTCAGGAGGGCGGGCCACCAGAGGACCGCCAGGGGATAGCCCACGAACGACACGATGTCGAGCACCCAATGCGCGATCACGAGCGGCATCACCCGGCCCCAGCGCAGGTAGCACCAGCCGAAGACCACGCCCATCAGCGCATTGCCCACGAACGGCCCGATGCCCTGGTAGAGGTGGTAGCTGCCGCGCAGCAGGGCGGCCGAGACGATGATGGTCCAGGTATTCCAGCCCAGTTCCCTCAGCCGGGTGAAGAGGTAGCCCACCACGATGAGCTCCTCGCTCAGGGCGCTCCGCACCGCCGAGAACACCAGGATCGGGACGGTCCACCAGAAGGTGTCCAGCGGTGACGGCACCACGGCCACGGTGAACCCCAGCGCCCGGCCGGCCAGGTACAGCCCCAGGCCCGGGATTCCGATTATCAGCAGCAGCGCACCGCCGCGCAGCAGGTCCCGCCGTGGCTCGGTGAAATCCACCCCGAGCAGACGAAAGGAACTGCGCCCCGGCTGCCAGAGCAGGTAGAGCACCAGCGCAACGGGGAACAGCCCGATCGCGATGCCGAGGAACTGATAGGTGAAGTCCAGCCACTCCCTGGTCGACTGCGACCCGTTGATCGTCGCCGACTGGTCGCTGAGGGCGACCTCCTCGGTGAGGCGGGCGATGATCGAGACCACCGAGTACACCGCGGATGCGCCGAGCGAGAGCCCGAGCACGATGGCGATCTCCCAGCGCAGCCGCACCCGGGACAGCACGGGGGGAGCGGCGGGCACCGAGCGGCCCGGCCCCTCCATCTCCGACGGACCGTAGGGCAGGCCGCTCACGTCGCGCTCGGCATCCGGCAGGCGGGGGTGCCGCCGGGCAGGCGGTAGCGGTACCGGGCCACAACCCGATAGCCGGCCGCGGCCGCCCAGGACCACGGCGGCACGATGGCCAGCCAGCCGAGCACCCGCAACGCAGGATTCGGCTGCCCACGCAACAATGCGGCCACCGCGGCCGCGCCGCCGTAGCGCCGGCCGCCGGTGACGAACCAGACGCGTGACCGGGCTTGCGCCTCGCTGATCCCGAACTGGGCCAGGTCGGTCCACTGGAACGGCGCGGTCGCCGGCACCCGGGGGAGGGTGCGCTGCAGCCAGAGAACGGCCGTCGTACAGAAGCCGCAATCGCCATCGAAGATGAGCGTGGCGGGTGGTGTGCGCGGGGGAGTCGGCATTCCTCTATTTTGCGCCCGCTGGTCCATCCGCGGCACAGCTCCCACGGGCTAATTCGCCCGGTTTTGAAATCGCTTGCAGCCATCGCGGTGCTTTGGCCCCAAGCATCGTGAGAGAATCTCGCGATATTCGCAGATAAAATCGCAAAATGCGCGCTCGGCGCAAGAATCGTGCGTCTTTCATTACTCCTGTGTAACGTTTACCGCCACGTTTTGCACCGGGGTCGAGACAAACCTAGGGTTTTCATTACTAGCGCGCCGTTGCGGTCACGAACCGCGACGGCGCTCACCTTTGCACTGGAGGAAAATTGAAGAGATCCCGCATGGGCCTGAGCGCCCTCGCGCTTGTTTCGGTGAGCGCCCTGGCGCTGGCCGGCTGCGCGTCGTCGAACGATGAGGACGCCGCACCCGCCGCCGACTCAACGTCGATCATCAGCACGAACGGCAGCGAGCCGCAGAACGGCCTCGTCCCGACCAACACCACCGAGACCGGTGGCGGCAAGATCACGACCTCGCTGTTCGCCGGCCTGGTTTCGTACGACGCTGATGGTGCGATCGAGAACGAGGTCGCCAAGTCGATCGAGTCCGACGACGCCACCAACTGGACCGTCACGCTGAACGACGGCTGGACCTTCACCAACGGTGAAGCAGTCACCTCTTCTTCCTTCGTGGATGCCTGGAACTACGGCGCGCTGTTCAGCAACGCCCAGGGTGCCTCGTACTTCTTCGACGACATCACCGGCTTCAGCTACGACGCCGACTCCGAGCTCACCGGCCTGAAGGTCGTCGACGACACCACCTTCACCGTCGAGCTCGCTTCCCCTGAGGCCGACTGGCCGCTGCGCCTGGGCTACACGGCATTCATGCCGCTGCCGAGCGTCGCGTTCGACGACATGGAAGCCTTCGGCGAAAACCCGATCGGCAACGGCCCGTACATGCTGGCCGAAGAGGGCGCCTGGGTCCACGACGAGGGCATCAACCTGATCACCAACCCGGACTACGAAGGCGTGCGCAAGCCCGTCAACGGTGGACTGGACATCATCTTCTACGCCACCCAGGACGCCGCCTACGCGGATGTCCAGGGCGGCAACCTCGACGTTCTGGACGCTGTCCCGGACTCGGCGTTCGAGACCTACCAGGATGAATTCGGCGACCGTGCTGTCAACCAGCCCGCCGCGATCTTCCAGGCCTTCAACATGCCGTACTACCTCGAGCACTGGAGCGGCGAAGAGGGCGAGCTGCGTCGTGCAGCCATCTCGATGTCGATCGACCGTGCCGAGATCACCGACGTCATCTTCCAGGGCACCCGCACCCCGGCGACCGACTTCACCTCCCCGGTCATCGACGGCTACTCCGACGCTCTCGAAGGCGCCGACGTTCTCGAGTTCAACCCGGAAGAGGCTGTCAAGCTGTGGGCCGAGGCTGACGCCATCGCACCGTACGGCGACACCACGTTCGACATCGCGTACAACTCCGACGGTGGCCACCAGGCCTGGGTCGACGCTGTGACCAACAGCATCAAGAACACCCTCGACATCAACGCCGTCGGCAAGCCGTACCCGACCTTCGCCGCAGCCCTCGATGACCGTTCCAACGAGAAGCTGACCGGTGCCACCCGCGCCGGATGGCAGGCCGACTACCCGTCGCTGTACAACTTCCTCGCGCCGCTGTACAAGACCGGTGCCGGCTCGAACTACGAGGGCTACAGCAGCCCCGAGTTCGACGCCCTGCTCGATGAGGGTGCCGCCGCCGCGACCGTCGAAGACGCCACCGCGAAGTACCAGGAAGCTCAGGAGGTTCTGCTCAAGGACCTGCCGACCATCCCGCTGTGGTACTCCAACGTCAACGGCGTGTGGGCTGACGGCGTCAACGACGTCACGTTCGGCTGGGATTCCGTTCCGCTGTATTACCAGATCACCAAGGGTTAATTCCTAGTTCCACCCGCAGTGCAATGTCCGGGGCGTCAAGCCCCGGACATTGCACTGACTAGACTTCTTCAGTGATTGCGACCCTCATGCACAAAAGATTTACGGAGCTCACCTGATGCTGTGGTACACAGGCAGGCGCGTCCTCCAAATGATCCCCGTCTTCTTCGGGGCGACATTCTTGATCTATTTCATGGTCTTCTCTCTCCCGGGAGACCCCATCGCGGCCCTCTACGGTGACCGCCCACCGGCGCCCGGCGTGATCGAGCAGATCCGGGCCCAATACAACCTGGACAAGCCGTTCATCGTCCAGTACCTGATCTACATCGGCAACTTCTTCCAGGGCGACCTCGGCACCACCTACTCAGGTCGCGCCGTTTCCGACGTGATGGCCGCCGCGTTCCCCATCACCTTCCGCCTGGCCATGCTGGCCCTGGCGTTCGAAGCCTTCTTCGGCATCATCGTCGGCCTCGTCGCAGGCCTCCGTAAGGGCAAGCTGTTCGACGCCAGTGCACTGGTAGTGAGCCTGCTCCTGATCAGCGTGCCGACGTTCGTGGTCGGTTTCGTCCTCAGGCTGGTCTTCGGCGTCCAATTGGGCTGGTTCCGAACCACGGTGAGCGGAGACGCCCCCTGGGGTGAGCTCGTGCTCCCCGCGATCGTGCTCGCCTCCGTGTCCTTCGCCTACATCGTGCGCCTCACCCGCGCCAGTGTGGCTGACAATCTCAATGCCGATTTTGTCCGCACCGCAACGGCCAAGGGCCTCTCCCGCCCACGCGTCGTCACGGTCCACGTGCTGCGCAACTCCCTCGTTCCCGTCGTGACGTTCCTCGGAGTGGACCTCGGTTCGCTCATGGTCGGCGCGATCGTGACAGAGGGAATCTTCAACATCAACGGTGTCGGCGGCACCGTCTTCAAGGCCATCCGGCTCGGTGAGAGCACCACCGTGGTGTCCTTCATCGCCGTGATGGTCGTGATCTTCGTGGTCGCCAACCTGCTCGTCGACCTGCTGTACGCAGCTCTGGACCCAAGGATTCGTTATGCCAAATAAGCCTGGCCAGGCCCACTTCGTCGCGGAGCTGGAAGACACCCCCGTAGCCGCGATCGACCGCCTCGATGAGAATGAGAAAGCCCGCAGCACCTGGGCGGATGCGTGGCAGTCGATGCGCCGGCGTCCCACCTTCTGGATCTCAGCGGCGCTGATCCTCCTCATCGTCGTCGTGGCGCTGTTCCCCACCCTGTTCACCCAGGTCGACCCGCGGCAGTGCGTGCTCGGCGACAGCAATGGTGACCCCGAGGCCGGACATCCGTTCGGCTTCAATCGCCAGGGCTGCGACGTCTACTCCCGCACCATCTGGGGAACCCAGGCGTCGCTCACCGTCGGCCTCCTCGCCGCCAGCATCGTCACGCTGTTCGGCATCATCGTCGGAGCCCTCGCGGGCTACTACGGCGGCTGGCTCGACGCGATCGTCTCCCGCATCGGCGACATCTTCTTCGCCATCCCCACCGTGCTCGGCGCCATCGTGCTGATGTCGGTGCTGCCGACCGCCACCCCGACCTCGGTCGCCTTCGTGCTCTCGGTGTTCGCCTGGCCGCAGATCGCCCGCATCATGCGTGGCGCCGTGCTGACGGCGTCGAACTCCGACTACGTCATGGCCTCCACGGCCCTCGGCGTCTCGAAGTTCCGCATCCTGCTGCGCCACGTGGTACCCAACGCGATCGCCCCGGTGATCGTGATCGCCACCGTCTCGCTCGGCACGTTCATCGTCGCCGAGGCCACGCTGTCGTTCCTGGGTATCGGTCTGCCGCCGAGCGTGATGTCGTGGGGTAACGACATCGGCACCGCACAGACCTCCATTGTCACCAGCCCGCAGGTGCTCCTGTACCCGGCGGCCGCCCTGTCCATCACGGTGCTCGCGTTCCTGATGCTCGGCGACATTCTGCGCGATGCGCTTGACCCGACGGCGAGGGCGACTCGATGAGCCAGACACTCCTAGACACCACCCCTGAGGGCATCAACAGCGACGGACAGCCGCTGCTGCAGATCCGCAACCTCGAGGTCGCCTTCAGGACCCAGCGCGGGTTAGTTCCCGCCGTGCGCGGCGTGGACCTCACCCTTTACGCCGGCCAGACGCTCGCCATCGTGGGGGAGTCCGGCTCGGGCAAGACCACAACGGCGCAGGCGATCATCGACCTGCTTCCGGGCCCGGGCAAGGTCACCGGCGGACAGATCCTGTTCGAAGGCCGCGACCTCACCACGCTCAATGCCAAGGAAATCCAGGCGGTGCGCGGCAACCTGATCGGCTACGTGCCCCAGGACCCGATGTCGAACCTCAACCCGGTGTGGAACATCGGTTTCCAGGTTGAAGAGGCCATCAAGGCCAACAACATCGCCCAGGGTAAGGACGCCCGCGCCCGCACCATCCAGGTGCTCAAGGAAGCCGGGCTCAGCGACGCGGAGGACCGCCTCAAGCAGTATCCGCACCAGTTCTCCGGCGGTATGCGCCAGCGGGTACTGATCGGCATCGGCCTCTCCGCCCGGCCCAAGCTGCTCATCGCGGACGAGCCCACCTCGGCGCTCGACGTGACTGTGCAGCGCCAGATCCTCGACCACCTGGGCACCCTCACCCGCGACTACGGCACCAGCGTGCTGTTCATCACCCACGACCTCGGCCTGGCCGCGGAGCGGGCCGAACAGCTCGTGGTGATGTACAAGGGCAAGGTCGTCGAGTCCGGTCCCTCGCAGGAGATCCTGGCCAACCCGCGGCACCCGTACACCCAGCGGCTGGTGTCCGCGGCGCCGAGCCTCGCCTCGCGGCGCATCCAGTCGGCCAAGCTCGCCGGCTCCGGCGACCCCGAGATCTTCAGTGAGGGTTCGCTCGACGAGACCCTGATCGCCCGCGCGGCCGAGCGTGAGAACGCTGCCCCGGTGAAGGACCTGATCTCGGTGCGGGACATCTCGAAGGTGTACCGCATCCGCAAGAAGGGTCTGAAGACCGACGAGCTCCGCGCCGTCGACGGGGTGTCCTTCGGCATCCAGAAGGGCACCACAACGGCGCTCGTAGGCGAGTCCGGTTCGGGCAAGTCCACCGTGGCCAAGCTCATCCTGCAGCTGGAGAGCATCACCAGCGGCTCAATCGAGTTCGACGGCCAGGACGTTGCCGGGCTCAAGGGCAAGGAGCTGCTCAAGTTCCGCCGCCGTGTGCAGCCGGTCTTCCAGGACCCGTACGGGTCGCTGGACCCGCAGTACAACGTGGGCAACACCATCGCCGAGCCGCTGCTCGCGCACGGTGTCGGCACCGCCAAGGAGCGCCAGGCGCGCGTCAAGGAACTGCTCGAGCAGGTCTCGCTGCCGTGGGCGTCGCGCTTCCGGTACCCGAGCGAACTGTCCGGCGGCCAGCGCCAGCGCATCGCCATCGCGCGTGCGCTCGCACTCAAGCCCGACGTGCTCGTGCTCGACGAGGCCGTCTCGGCGCTCGACGTGCTCGTGCAGGGCCAGGTGCTGAACCTGCTCACCGAGCTGCAGACCGAGCTCGGCCTGACGTACCTGTTCATCACGCACGACCTCGCGGTCGTGCGCCTGGTGGCCGACAACGTCTGTGTCATGCAGAAGGGCCGGATCGTGGAGGCCGCGTCGACCGACAGCGTCTTCGAGAGCCCGCAGCAGGCCTACACGCAGGAGCTGCTCGCCGCCATCCCCGGCGGCAACTTCCAGTTCGGCCGGTAATACCGTTCAGGTAACACCGTTCATAGAGACTGCCCCTCGGCTTTCGGCCGGGGGGCAGTTCTCGTCACAGAGGGGGCGCCACGATGGCGAACACGTCGTCACCCGGAACGACCCTCCGCGCCCGCACGTCGGTGTTCGTCGGTGCCGCCCTGCTCGCCCTGGTTGGCGTGCTGCTGGCGGATGCCGTGCTGCGGGGCCGGTGGGACGTGGCCGCGCTGTCCCTGCCCGCCCTTGGCCTGGTGGCCGGCCTCGCGGTGGAGGTGTTCCTCCGCCCCGGCATCCGGCTGCACCACGGCGGCATCACCGTGGTCAACCCGCTGGTGACCACCGAGGTGCCCTGGGCAGACGTCGCGGATGTGACCACCCGGTTCCAGGTGTCGGTTGAAACCCGGGATGGTCGACGCATCCGCTGCTGGGGTGCGCCGACTGCCGCACGCACCCGGCCCGTGGCCGTGGCCCGCACCCGCGACCGGGCGGCAACGGGCACGTCCGGCTGGCTGCGGGCATCCTCTCCGCACCGGGTGATTGAGTCGTACCTCGCCCAGTACGGTGACCCGGCGCTGCCCGCTTCTGCCGCCGCCGCCGCCGTCACAGTCCGCCGCCGGTGGCATTGGACCACGGCCGGAATCCTCGCTGCGCTGGCGCTCATCGCCACCGGCCAGGTGTTGTGGGTCCACTGATCCTGCTCATATGAGCACACGAAACGGGGCTTTTCGACCGTCGCGACGACGAAAACCTGCGAAATGCGCGAGTTCGCGGCCGAATCACGCGAATGCCCTGTTTCCTGCGAAAGTGCCGTCAACGCTCGCCTAGGCTCTCTCCAATACCTGCTGAGCACCGGCGCTCTAAACGTTATGGGCTCCTCCCCGGAGGAGCTGAGGGGGAATACCGTGAAAAGCACCACTCTGATCGTCGAACCAGTCGCCAGCACGCCGGGCCGCAGCACCGGGAGCGCTCCGAGTGTGAGCGCCCGATCCAGCCAGCGACAGGCGGCCGGGCTCTAGAGGCTGCTCGAGTACCGACATGGTCTTCTACACCCTGCGGCGATTCGTCAACTACTTCATCCTCTCGGCCATCGCGACCTGCCTCGCGTACGTCGTCGCCAGCCTGGCGCTCGACCCGGCGGCGAAGTACTACGGCCGCAACCCGCAGCCGAGCGCGAACGTGATCGAGAGCATCCTCAACGGCCTCGGCGTCAACCCCGACGTGCCCGTGCTCGTGCGGCTGTGGAACTGGATCGTGAACCTCGTCACCCAGGGCTCGCTCGGCGAAACCGTCGGCGGCAAGTCCGTCGTCGCAGAAATCGTCACCCGCTCCGGCGTGAGCCTGCAGCTCCTGTTGCTGGGGTCCATCATCGGAGCGATCCTGGGCGTGGTGCTCGGCGTCTGGGGCGCGGTCAAGCAGTACTCGCTCAGCGACCAGACGGTCACCTATGCCTCGTACCTGGTGTTCGCGACCCCCACCTTCGTGATCGGCGTGCTGCTCATGATCGGCGCGACCATGCTGAACGGCATCGTCGGCCAACAGCTGATCACCTTCACCGGGTCGTATTCGGCCGGCCTCACCGGTTCCTGGTGGGACCTGCTCGTGGACCGGGGGGTGCACCTGCTGCTGCCGACCATCGCCCTGGTGCTCACCGGTGCGGCCAGCTACTCCCGCTACCAGCGCAGCGTCATGCTCGATGTGCTGGCCTCCGACTACATCCGCACCGCACGCTCGAAGGGGCGCTCCCGCAATTCGGCGCTGGTGCGACACGGGGTGCGCGTGGCCCTGATCCCCATGTCGACGTTCTTCGCCTACAGCTTCGGCACCCTCGTGTCCGGGTCGATCATGCTCGAGATCGTGTTCTCCTTCCACGGCATGGGGGAGTTCACCCTGCAGGCCATCACCCAGAGCGACATCAACGCCGTGGCCGGATCGACGCTGTTCCTGGCCGTGCTGGTGCTGTTTTCGTCCACCCTGTCCGAAATTCTCTACGCAGCACTCGACCCCCGGGTGAGGAACTGACATGTCGATCGTGGAAGGCGCCAGCGCCACCCTCGCCGCCGGGCCGGAGCCCGAACCCACTCCCGTCGCGCTCGCCCGCAAGCCGCTCTCGCGGGGCCGCCTGATCTGGAACCGCCTGGCGCACACGCCGCGCTTCTGGATCGGCGCCGTGGCGATGGCACTCATCGTGCTCTGGGCGGTGCTCGGCCCGCTGCTGTACCCGGTGGACGCGTTCAGCCGTGACCCGCTCAACATGGGCATGGGGCCCACCCAGCTGCACTGGTTCGGCACCAACAACATCGGCCAGGACATCTACGCGCAAACCCTGATCGGACTGCAGAAGTCCCTGATCATCGGCTTGATCGCCGGACCGCTCGGCACCTTCATCGCCGCGGTGGTCGGTTCGGTGGCCGGTTACCTGGGCGGCGTGGTCGACAACGTGCTGGTCTGGGTGATCAACCTGCTGCTCGTGCTGCCGTCGTTCATCCTGCTCGTCATCCTCAGCCCGCTCTTCGAGGACCTGTCCTGGATCTTCCTCACCGTGTTCCTGGCCGGTTTCAGCTGGATGATCATGGCCCAGGTGATCCGGTCGCAGACCCGGTCGCTGCGTAGTCGCGACTTCGTCAAGGCGGCCCGGTACATGGGCGTGCCGATGCCCACCATCCTGGCCCGGCACATCATCCCCAACGTGGCGTCGCTGCTGATCATCGACGCGACCCTCGGCGTGGTGGCCATGATCATGGCCGAAACCAGCCTGAGCTACTTCGGTTTCGGCATCCGCGCCCCCGACGTGTCGCTGGGCACCCTGCTCTCGGAGGGCACCGCCGCCGCCGTCACCCGGCCGTGGCTCTTCGTCTTCCCGGCCGGCGTGCTCATCGCCACGCTCTTCGCCGTCAGCCTGATCGGGGACGCCCTGCGCGACGCCGTCGACCCCACCTCGGGAGTGAACCGTGACTGATTTCCTGACCGCCCCCGAGCCGGGCCGGGTCGGCGCCCGCACCCCGCTGCTGCGGGTGCGCAACCTCTCGGTGACCTTCCCGCAGCGCAGCGGCCCGCCCGTGAACGCGGTGCGCGGCATCAGCTACGACGTGCACCAGGGAGAATTCCTCGGCATCGTCGGCGAATCGGGTTCGGGCAAGTCGGTGTCATCGCTGGCGCTGATGGGCCTGCTGCCGAGTTCGGCGCAGATCACCGGGGACATCGACTTCGACGGCCACAAGCTGCTGGAGATGAACGACCGCCAGCTCTCGGCCTTGCGCGGCCGAGACATCTCGATGATCTTCCAGGACCCGCTCTCCGCCCTCACCCCCGTCTATACCGTCGGCGACCAGATCGCGGAGGCCCTGCTGCTGCACGACGCGGCACTGAGCAAGCAGGCGGCCCGGGTCCGCGCGGTCGAACTGCTCAAGGTCGTGGGCATCCCCGCCCCCGAACGCCGTGCCAAGGCGTTCCCGCACGAGTTCTCCGGCGGCATGCGGCAACGCGCCATGATCGCCATGTCGATCGCGAACGACCCCAAGCTCATCGTCGCCGACGAGCCCACCACCGCGCTGGACGTGACCATTCAGGCCCAGATCCTCGAGGTGCTGGAGAAGGCCAAGGAACTCACCGGTGCTGCCGTGGTTCTCATCACCCACGACCTCGGCGTCGTCGCCGGCCACGCCGACCGCATCGCGGTGATGTACGCGGGCAAGCTGGTGGAGAACGGCAGCACCGCCGACGTCTTCAGCGAACCGCACATGCCGTATTCGATCGGCCTGCTGCGCTCCGTGCCCAACATGCAGACCGCCGGCACACAGCGGCTGGTGCCGCTCGAGGGCCGACCACCGTCGCTCACCGCGCTGCCACCCGGATGCCCGTTCGCGGCCCGGTGCCCGATCGCGCTCGACGTCTGCCGCGAGGTCGAGCCCCTGCTCGCCGCGCACGCCGAATCCGTCGGCGGGGTGACGGTTCCCGGCCTTGACCTGCTGTCGGCCACCCCGGCGACGGCGGATCCGGCCGTCGACAGCCACGTGGCCGCGTGCCACCGCTCCGGCGAGATCGCCTCCGGCCGCCTCACCCGCGCCGACGTGTTCCCCCGGCCGGAACCGCTGGAGATGCAGCACGCCGTGGCTCGGGAGGTGCAGGAGCCGGTGCTCACCGTCACCAACCTCAAACGGCACTTCCCGCTGACCAACGGCGGACTCTTCTCCCGCCGGATCGGCACCGTGCGCGCCGTCGACGGCGTCTCGTTCTCGATCCAACCCGGCCAGACCCTGGGCCTGGTGGGCGAATCCGGCTGCGGGAAGTCCACCACCATCCTCGAAATCCTCGAGATGACGACCCCGCAGGCCGGCCGGATCCTCATCGACGGCACCGACATCGGCACCGCCAGCCGGTCGGAGCGGCTCAAATTGCGCAAGGACGTGCAGATCGTCTTCCAGGACCCGATGGCCGCCATCGACCCCCGCCTGCCGATCGGCGAGGTGATCGGCGAACCCCTCACCGTGCACGGCGTCAGCCGGGCCGACCGGCGCGCACGGGTGCAGGAGCTGCTCGACTTGGTCGGGCTCGACCCGCAGATGGCCGACCGCTACCCGCACGAGTTCTCCGGCGGGCAACGCCAGCGCATCGGCATCGCCAGGGCGCTGGCGACCAACCCGCGGCTGGTCGTGCTGGACGAGCCGGTGTCGGCCCTGGACGTGTCGATCCAGGCCGGCGTGATCAACCTCCTCGAGGACCTCAAGGAACAGCTGGGCCTGTCCTACCTGTTCGTGGCCCACGACCTCGCGATCGTGCGGCAGATCGCCGACACCGTCGCGGTCATGTACCTGGGTCGCATCGTGGAGTACGGACCGGTGGCCGAGGTGTTCGCGCACCCGCGGCATCCGTACACCCAGGCGCTCATCTCGGCGGCGCCGATCCCCGACCCCGCCATCGAGCGCAGCCGCACCCGGGTGCTGCTCGAGGGCGACCTGCCCAGCCCCACCGAGGAGATCACGGGCTGCAACTTCCGCACCCGCTGCCCGCTCTACCGGCTGCTCGATCCGGCCGCGCAAGCGCTCTGCGCCACCGACGACCCGCCGCTCGTCACCCACGACGGCGTCGACGCGGCCTGCCACCACGTCGATCGCAACCGCATCGTCGACTCGGCGCTCGTCGGCGCCCCCTGAACCTGTCCGACCGCACGATCCGCACCATCCACACAGCAAGCACAGCTCGTCACCAAGCACCGCCCGTCACCAAGATAAGAAGGAGAAACCCTATGCGTCGGAGAAACACCGCATTTGCAGCAGTCGCCGTTCTGAGTGCGTCTGCCCTGCTGCTCACCGCCTGCGCGCCAGGCAACACGGCAACGGACACGTCCAGCGCCGGCCCCGAGGAAGTACTGCCGAGCACCGCCTGGGCGGTTGCCGACGCGGCCGATGTGGAAGACGGCGGCACGCTGAACCTGGCCATCAATGCGATGCCGGTCAACTGGAACAACTACGAGGTCGACGGCAACGAGGTCGACACCGTGAACACCATCGAGCCGACCACCGGCGGCCCCATTGAGATCGCCGAAGACGGCACCGCGGTTGTGAACCCCGACTACGCGGTGTCGGCAGAGGTCATCAGCGACGACCCCCAGGTCGTGGAGATCACGCTGAACCCGGACGCGGTCTGGGAAGACGGCACCCCCATCACGTACAAGGACTATGTCGCCACCTGGCAGGCCATGAACGGCAGCAACGAGGAGTACCTCTCTGCGTCCACCGCTATCTTCGAAGACATCACCGCCATCGAGTCGACGGACGACGACTACACCTTCACGGTCACGTTCTCCCAGATCACGGCGGACTGGCAGTCGATCTTCACCAGCGTGCTGCCCGCGTCGGTCGCCTCAACCCCCGCGGCGTTCAACGAGGGCTTCACCACCACCCCGGTGCCGTCCTCCGGCCCGTTCATGATCTCCGACATCGACACCTCCGGCCAGGTCGTCACCATGGTGCGCAACCCCGTCTGGTGGGGTGACACCCCCAAACTCGACACCATCATCGTGAAGGTCATCGACGGAGCGACCCAGGCCACCGCCTTCGGCAACTCCGAGACCGACATGCTCTACATCTCGTCGAACGCCGATGCGTACCAGACGGCGACGAAGCGCTCGGATGCCGAGATCCAGGCATCCGGCGGTCTCACCTGGACGCACGTGACCATGAACAGCGCCAAGGGCCCGTTGGCCGACGAGACGCTGCGGCAGGCCATCGGCCACTCGATCAACCGTGAGCTGATCTCCGAGTCGGCGAACACCCCCGTGGGTGTGAGCGCAACCACGCAGGGCAGCTACATCTTCATGCCCGGCCAGAAGGGCTACGAAGACAACGTGGGGGCCGCCATCGGCTTCGACGTCGACGCGGCCGCCGACCTGTTCGACGAGGCCGGCTACGAGCTGAACGACGACGGTCTGCGCGAGAAGGACGGCGACGTGCTGACCCTCTCGATCACGGTTCCCGCCGAGACGCCGACGAACAAGCAGCGCGCCGTGCAGGTGCAGGCCGACCTCAAGGATGTGGGCGTCACCGTCGAACTCGACGAGGTTCCCGCCGCCAAGTACTTCTCGGACTACATCATCCCCGGCGACTACGAGATGACGAGCTTCTCCTGGCAGGGCACTGCATTCCCGATCTCCTCCTCTGAGGCGCTGTTTTCCCCGGTCGACTCCGAGTCGAACTTCACCGGTATCACGGACGAGTCGCTCGAGGGCCTGTACGACGAGGTGAACGCGGAGCTCGACCCCGACGCCCGCCTCAAGATCGCCGACGAGATCGACAAGGTTCTCGCCGCCTACGTGCCGATCATCCCGCTCGCACCGCTGCCGAACGTGTACGCGGTCAAGGAGGGACTGGTCAACTACGGCGCCAAGCAGTTCCAGTCGGTCGACTGGACCGTGGTGGGCTGGGCCAAGTAATAACACGCTGAACAACGGATGGGACGTGGCCGCCGGCCACGTCCCATCCGCACGTTCGGGACCCCTTATACACGTTCGGGACCCCCTTATATAGGAGTCAGCGGACCTCGCCCGACGGGAAGGTGGCTGAGTACGGTAAGATAAATCCTTGGGTCCGTAGTGACCCCACTCATCCACTCTTCGCCGCATTCGCTTTTTCGCGGCATCCATTCTTCGTAAGGATCTATTTTTATGGCGATTGCTACCCGCAATAACCTCCGGAATGTTGCAATCGTTGCCCACGTTGACCACGGCAAGACGACCCTGGTCGACGCGATGCTCCAGCAGACGAACTCGTTCGCCGAGCACTCCCACACCGAAGAGCGCGCCATGGACTCCAACGAGCTCGAGCGCGAAAAGGGCATCACGATCCTCGCCAAGAACACGGCGATCTCGTACAAGGGCATCCACGCCACTGACGGCCCCATCACCATCAACGTCATCGACACCCCCGGCCACGCCGACTTCGGTGGAGAGGTCGAGCGCGGCCTGTCCATGGTCGACGGTGTTGTGCTCCTCGTCGACGCATCCGAGGGCCCGCTGCCGCAGACCCGCTTCGTGCTCCGTAAGGCACTTGAGGCGCACCTGCCCGTGATCCTCCTGGTCAACAAGACCGACCGCCCCGACGCGCGCATCGATGAGGTCGTCGAAGAGAGCCAGGACCTGCTCCTCGGCCTCGCCTCCGACATGGCCGACGACGTGCCCGACCTGGACCTCGACCTGGTCCTGAACGTGCCGGTCGTCTACGCCTCCGGCCGCGCCGGCGCCGCCAGCCTCAACAAGCCGGACAACGGCTCGCTGCCCGACAACGACGACCTCGAGCCGCTCTTCGAAGCGATCCTCCAGCACATCCCCGCTCCCGTCTACGACGACGAGCACCCGCTGCAGGCCTGGGTCACCAACCTCGACTCCTCGCCGTTCCTCGGCCGCCTCGCGCTGCTGCGTATCTTCCAGGGCACCATCAAGAAGGGCCAGACCGTGGCCTGGGTCAAGCACGATGGCAGCGTCTCGAACGTGCGCGTCACCGAGCTGATGATCACCAAGGCCCTCGACCGCTACCCGGCCGAGAGCGCCGGCCCCGGTGACATCGTCGCCGTCGCCGGATTCCCCGACATCACCATCGGTGAGACCCTCGCCGACCCCGATGATGTTCGCCCGCTGCCGACCATCACGGTCGACGACCCCGCCATCTCGATGACCATCGGCACCAACACCTCGCCGCTCATCGGCAAGGTCAAGGGCCACAAGCTCACCGCCCGCATGGTCAAGGACCGTCTCGACAAGGAGCTCGTCGGTAACGTCTCGCTCCGCGTGCTGGACATCGGCCGTCCGGACGCCTGGGAAGTCCAGGGCCGTGGCGAGCTCGCTCTCGCCATCCTGGTCGAGCAGATGCGTCGTGAGGGCTTCGAGCTCACCGTCGGCAAGCCGCAGGTAGTCGTCAAGCGCGTCGACGGCAAGATCCACGAGCCGTACGAGCACCTCACCATTGACTCGCCGGAAGAGTACCTCGGCGCGATCACGCAGCTCCTCGCCGCCCGTAAGGGTCGCATGGAGAACATGGCGAACCACGGCACCGGCTGGGTCCGCATGGAGTTCATCGTCCCGTCGCGCGGCCTGATCGGCTTCCGCACCGAGTTCCTCACGGACACCCGCGGTACCGGTATCGCCAACGCGATCTTCCACGGCTACGAGGCCTGGGCCGGCACGATCAACACCCGCACCAACGGCTCGATCGTCGCCGACCGCGCCGGTGTTGTCACGCCGTTCGCGATCATCGCCCTGCAGGAGCGCATGCAGTTCTTCGTGAACCCGACCGAAGAGGTCTACGAGGGCATGGTCATCGGCGAGAACTCGCGCGGTGACGACATGGACGTGAACATCACCAAGGAAAAGAAACTGACCAACATGCGTCAGTCCACCTCCGACACGTTCGAGTCGATGACCCCGTCGAAGCAGCTCACGCTCGAGCAGTGCCTCGAATTCGCCCGCGAAGACGAGTGCGTCGAGGTCACCCCCGCCGTGGTTCGTATCCGCAAGGTCGAGCTCGCCGCATCCGCTCGTCAGCGCAACGTCTCGCGTCTGAAGAAGCAGGACGCGAACTAGATCGACAGCATTACCTGACCGCAGGCATCCTGTTCCGGTTCTCCGGCGCGGGGTGCCTGCGGTTTTTTCATCAGACACATGAACGAGTAGGCGCGAGGGAACCATGACCACTGGATTTGAGACGAAGACGTCACGGCTGCGGATGGGCCTAGCGCTGCTGGCGGCGCTGGCGGTCACGCCGGCGCTGGCCGGCTGCTCCGACGCGCAGGTGCAGGATGCCGTCAACGGCGCCGTGCAGGGAGCCACCGACGGTGACGTGAGCCTCGGTGGGGCGCTGCCCGACGGCTGGCCCGCCGAGATCCCGGTGATCGACGGCGACATCAAGTTCGGTGCCGGCAACACCACCAACGGCGACCAGGGCTGGGTGGTGACCGTGGCATCCGCCGCGGCCGACCCGCTGGCCGACGCCAAGCAGGCCCTCGTCGACGCCGGATTCGAACTGGACACCGGCAATTCCGCCAATGTGGGCGACGTGGGTGTGGTGGCCTTGAAGAACGCCACCTACACGGTCACGATCGCGGGCACC
This sequence comes from Cryobacterium sp. AP23, assembly GCF_054075385.1. Classification (NCBI taxonomy): domain Bacteria; kingdom Bacillati; phylum Actinomycetota; class Actinomycetes; order Micrococcales; family Microbacteriaceae; genus Cryobacterium; species Cryobacterium sp. AP23. The sequence continues at coordinate 4,035,935 of NZ_CM133415.1, forward strand.
CCCGACGGCGTCCTCTACACGGTCGCCCCCGCGTAAATCTCTCGGGCTGTCAGGCGAAGAGAGCCGCGCCGACGAAGGACCCCTTCCGGGCCCCAGGCGGCACCGCGAAGAGGGCGGAGCCGACGTGGCGGATGTACTCGTTGAGGGCGTCGTTGCGGGCCAGGTTCAGCTGCACGGTCGTGAAGCTCGCCGGGGTGCGCTGGAAGCTGATGAAGAACAGCCCGGCGTCGAGCCGGCCGAGCGCGTCGTTGCCGTCGACGAAGTTGTAGCCGCGGCGCAGGATGCGGATGCCGTCGTTCTGGGTGGGGTGGGCCAGGCGCACGTGGGCGGCGGTGTCGATGAGCGGCTTGTCGGCCCGCCCGGCCAGGGTGAAGTCGGGTTCGGTGAATTCGGTGCCGCCGGACAGCGGCGCGCCCTCGCCCTTGTTGCGGCCGATCACGGTCTCCTGCTCACGCAGGCTGGTGCGGTCCCAGGTCTCGATGGTCATGCGGATGCGCCGCGCCACCAGGTAGGAGCCGCCGGCGAGCCAGGCCGGCCCATCGTTCGCGCCCACCCAGAGGTGCTCGGTCACCGCGGCCGGTTCCTCGGCCTTGATGTTGGCCGTGCCGTCCTTGAACCCGAAGAGGTTGCGCGGGGTGGCCTGGCTGGTGCTGGTGGACGAGGTGCGGCCGAAGCCCAGCTGTGACCAGCGGATGGCCGCCCGCCCGAACGCGATCCGGGACAGGTTGCGGATGGCGTGCACCGCCACCTGCGGGTCGTTCGCGCAGGCCTGGATGCAGAGGTCCCCGCCGCTGCTGGCATCCTCGAGCATGTCGCCGGGGAAGTGCGGCAGCTCCGCGAGGTCGGCGGGCCGCCGGGCGGCGAGGCCGAACCGGTCAACGCCGGCGGCGGTCTGGAACAGGCTGGGCCCGAACCCGAACGTGATCGTCAGCCCGGCCGGCGGCAGCCCGACGGCCTCGCCGGTGTCCTCCGGCGGGGCGTCGTACGGCCCGCTGACCGCGCCGTACTCGCCGATGTCCTGGCCCGCCGTCATCGCGGCGGCCGCGACGGTCCAGTCCTGCAGCAGCTCGATCAGGTCGGCCCGGTTGGTGCCGTCGCTGACGTCGAACGCGGCGAAGTGCAGGCGGTCCTGGGCCGGCGTGACGATGCCGGCCTGGTGCTCCTGGTAGAACGGGTACACCGCGCTCGCGCTGGTCTGGGCGGAGGACGCCGTCGCGGCCATGGCCGCCCGGTCGCCGGCGATGCCCAGGCCGAGCCCGGCCACGCCCGCCCCCGCCAGGCCGAGCAGCCCGCGCCGGGACAGGCCGCGGGGTGCGGCAGGCTCGGCGGCGTTCGGGGTTCCGGCTGGGCCGGACGTGGGGGAGTCGGTCATGCGGGGGAGGGCTCTTTCGCTGCGGGGGCTACAGAACGAGCGTAGCGGTGAGCTGGTTCAGCGGCTCGCCGAGTGCGTTCACCTGGTCGGCGAACGCCTTGATTTCCGCCGGGGTGAGCTCGGTGTAGAGGGTGAAACCATCACCGACGCGCTGGGCGTCGAGCAGGGTCTGCAGTTCGGCGAACTCGGAGTCGAGGTCGGCGGCCAGGTCGGCGTCTTCCTCGAGCAGGATGTCGCGCACGCCGGCGTAGAGAACCTTGGCGCCGTCGATGTTGGCCTGGAAATCCCACAGGTCGGTGTGCGACCAGAACTCTTCCTCGCCGGTGACCTTGCCGGTGGCGACCTCGTCGAGCAGGCCGATCGCGCCATTGGTCTGCTGGGACAGCGTGAAGTCCAGGTCCTGCACCTTCTCGTTCAGCGTGGTGGTGTCCGCGACGAGCAGGTCCGCCAAGTTCTGGCGCTGCTCGGGCGTGTAGGCGGTGAAACCGGCCTCGGCCTCTGCGGGCCAGAGGTCCTTCTCGATCGCGTGCCAGCCGGTCCAGTCCTGGCCCTCTTCGAGGTCGGCCTCGCGGAGGTCGAGCTGCGGGTCGAGGTCGCCGAACGACTCGGCCACGGTCTCCACGCGCTCCCAGTGGGCGCGGGTGCCGGCGTAGAGGGTGCGGGCGGTGTCGTCGTCGCCGGCGAGGTACGCGTCCGCGAACGCCTGGGTGCCGGTGAGGAGCTGGGCGACCTGGTCGCGCACGTAGGCGGCGTAGTTGGTGTTGGCGACCTCGACCTGGGCGTCCAGGTCGGCGTCGACCACGGCGTCCTCACCGGAGTCGGTGACGGTGAACGCGGTCTTGTCGATGCCGTCTCCGACCATGCCCGGCTTGCAGGTGGTGAGGTAGTTGCCAGGGGCGAGCTGCACGACGAGGTCGCGGCTGAGCCCCGGCCCGATGTTCTCGACCTCGCCGACGATGCGCAGGCCGTCTTCGGCGAGCAGGTAGAACTCTGTCACCTGGTCACCCGAGTTGGTGACGTTGAAGCTGAGGTTGCCCGACGGCGCCTCGGCGGCGGACACGGCGCAGGCATCCGCGCTGCTGTCGACCGTGAGCGCACCATCCGGGGAGTCTGACCCCGTGGCGTTGGCGACGCAGCCGGTGAGGGCCAGGAGGCCGACGGCCGAGACGGCGACGAGGGGGAGGAAACGGGCGCGCATGGTTGTCCTTCGTAAGGGGAGGTGGTGCGTGATGTGGGGGTCAGTGGGCGGCGACCGCGGACGCGGTCTGGCGTGCGGCGGGAGCGGAGGTGGGGCGGCCATGGCGGCTCTTGAGGATGAAGAGGGTCAGGGTGGGCACGGCGTAGGCGACCCAGGCGAACATCTCGAGCCAGGTGGTGGCGGGCGAGAAGTTGAGGGTGCCCTTGAGCAGGGTGCCGTACCAGCTGTCCGGGGGGATCACGGCCGAGACGTTGAAGGCCAGCGCGTTGAGCCCGGGCAGGAGGCCGGCCTCCTGCAGGTCGTGTACCCCGTAGGAGAGCACCCCGGCGGCGACGATGATGAGGATGCCGCCGGTCCAGGTGAAGAACCGGCTCAGGTTGATCTTGAGCATGCCGGCGTAGATCAGCCAGCCCAGGCCCACGGCCGTGAGGATGCCCAGGCTCGCGCCGACGAGGGGCAGGGTGGTCGCTCCCGTGGCCTGCACGGCCGCCCAGATGAACAGGGCGGTTTCGATGCCCTCGCGGCCCACCGCGAGGAACGCCACGAGCACGAGGCCCATCCCGGTGCCGACCAGGTGCTTGTCGATGTTGCCGTGCAGGTGCCCCTTGAGGTCCCTGGCGGTGCGGAGCATCCAGAACACCATCCAGGTCACCAGCCCGGTCGCGATGATGGAGAGCAGCCCGCCGATGGTCTCCTGCGCGGCGAAGCTCAGGCCGTACGTGCCGAAAGTGAGGACGGCGCCGAGGCCCAGCGCCAGCAGCACGGCCAGGCCCACACCGGCCCAGAGCCGGGAGAGGACGTCGCGGCGGCCGATCTTCACGACGTACGCGATCAGGATCGTCACGATCAGCGCGGCTTCAAGGCCTTCGCGCAGGCCGATCAGGTAGTTTGCGAGCACAGTGCTTCCCGGTTGTGAACGGTGGGGTGTGAGGGACGGTCGTCCGCAATTGGTAAGGCTAACCTTACCCGCCCACTCTACGTAGGTTCGCCGGATGTGTCCAGCTAAGATTTGTCACTGGCCCGGCCCCGTCCGGCCGATTTCCATCACCACCCGCTTGTTCGCATCGCTCAGGAGTTTCCATGGTCATGTCCGGTACCGGCGAACGTGTGGTCTTCGTGCTCGATGAACCCGGCGACGAGTCCCTGCTCACCGGCGGCACCATCGCGAGGCTGCTGAGCGACGGCGCACGGGTGACCGTGCTCTTCGGCCGGACGGATGCCGCCGCAGCGCACGCCGCGACCGTCACGGCGGCCCGCACCGCACTGGGCGAGAACGATCCGGGCCAGTGGCGGGTGCTCACCGGTGAGCCCGACGCGGCCTCCCGCCGGGACGTGCTTTCAGCGGCCCTGGCCGAAGCGGAGGCGAGCGCCGTCGTGACCGCGGCCGGCGATCCGGTGCTACGCCAGGCTGCCGCCGACGCGGCCGCCGACCACGGCGTGCCGGTCTTCCTCAACAGTCGGGTGTCCGCCGCCGCCGGTCAACGCCTTACGGCCATCGACGTGAGCGACCACCTCGACCGCAAGCTGGCCGCGCTGGCCGCCTACACCGACCGCTGGCACGTCGACGGCCGGCTGGTGCGGCTCGCCGACGGGGGAGAGATGCCGGTCACCGGGTCGGAAACCTTCGTGCGCCCCAGCGTCCCCGCGCAGCCGGCCGACGCCGACAAACCGACCGTGGTCACCCGCCTGGTCACGGCCCTGGTGGCCCTGGCCGCCGGGGTGCTCTTCGCCGTGCTGGGCACGGTGGCGCACCAGACCACGGTGCAGGTCGGACCGGTCACCGTGCCCATCGGGTTGCTGCTCTCCCTGACCGCCACCGGCACCCTGCTGGTGGGCCTGCGCTTGGTGGTGCGGGACCGTTTGGTCGTGCTCGCCGCGGCGATCGGGCTGCTGGTCACGCTCTTCCTGCTGTCCCTGCGCAGCACCGGAGGCTCGGTTTTGGTGCCGGAAGGCGTGCTGGGCACGATCTGGACCATCGTGCCGGCCTTCGTCGCCGCCGTGGTCATCGCCTGGCCGCGAATACCGGCCCGTCGGCCAACGGCGTAGACTGATTATTCCGTTCGTGAAGGGAATTCCGCCACTGTGACGTATGTCATCGCCTTGCCCTGTGTGGACGTCAAGGATCGCGCTTGCGTCGACGAATGCCCCGTCGACTGCATTTACGAGGGCGAACGCTCCCTCTACATCCACCCCGATGAATGCGTGGACTGCGGCGCCTGCGAACCGGTCTGCCCGGTCGAGGCCATCTACTACGAAGACGACCTGCCCGAGCAGTGGGCCGACTACTACAAGGCCAACGTCGAGTTCTTCGACGACATCGGCTCGCCCGGCGGAGCCGCCAAGGTGGGCGTCATCGCCAAGGACCACCCGGTGATCTCGGTGCTCCCTCCCCAGGTTCAGCACTAGAGGTGTTGAAGCCGCTTCCCGACTACCCGTGGGACCAGATGCTGCCGTTCGCGCAGCAGGCCAGGGCGCACGCCGACGGCATCGTCGACCTCTCGATCGGGTCTCCCGTCGACGCCACGCCGCCGGTGGTGCAGGCCGCCCTGGCGCACGCGACGGATGCGCACTCCTACCCGCAGACCACCGGCACGCCGGCGCTGCAGCACGCCATCATCGACTGGTACGCGCGCCGCCGTGGCGTGACCGGCCTGGCCGAGGCGAACGTGCTGCCCACCATCGGCTCCAAGGAGCTCGTGGCGCTGCTGCCGTTCATGCTGGGCGTGGGCGAGGGCGACACCATCGTGCATCCGCGGGCGGCCTACCCCACCTACGCGATCGGTGCGGCCATGGCCGGCGCGGACTCGTTCCCGTCCGATGACCCGGGAGAGTGGCCGGAGACGACGAAACTGATCTGGCTGAACAGCCCGGGCAACCCCGACGGCCGGGTGCTGAACGTGGAGCACTTGCGCGCCGCCGTGGCCCGCGCCCGCGAGCTCAACGCCGTGATCGTCAACGACGAGTGCTACGCCGAGCTGGGCTGGGACGCACCGTGGGACGCCGAGCCGATCCCGAGCATCCTCGACCCCCGCGTCACCGACGGCGACACCGAGAACATCCTGGCGATCTACTCGCTGAGCAAGCAGTCCAACATGGCCGGCTACCGGGGCGCGTTCGCCGCCGGCAGCGGCACCCTGTTGGGCCGCCTGCTCACCGTGCGCAAGCACGCCGGCCTGATGCTGCCCGCACCGCTGCAGGCGGCCATGGTGGCGGCGCTGGGTGACGACGAGCACGTCACCGTGCAACGGGACCGCTACCGGGCTCGCCGCGAGGTGCTGCTGCCCGCGCTCGTCGCCGCTGGATTCAGCATCGAGAACAGCGAAGCCGGCCTCTACCTCTGGGCCAGCGCCGGTGTCGACGCCTGGGACTCGATCCGGCAGCTCGCCGGGCTGGGCATCCTGGCCGGCCCCGGCCCGTTCTACGGCGACTTCTACCCCCGGCACGTGCGGTTCTCGCTCACCGCCAGCGACGAGCGCATCGACGCCGCCGCCGCGCGGCTGCGCGCCTGGGCCCACCCCTCTGGGGCATAACTCCTGCAATTCGTCTGGTCGGCGGCCGGCGGATGCCGGAACTCCGCGGTGGTGCCCCGCCTCGGCCGGATTCTGCAGGAGTTGTGCTCACGGCCATCCTGCCTAGGCTGGGCGCATGGCCGGCACCGCGAAACCCGGAGACGACAGCTACACCGTCACCGTCTACACCGCCAGCGTCGCGGCGTTGCACGCGCTCATCGCCGAACTGCCGCCGGTGCCGCCGGTGACGGAGGGGCGGATGTTCAACGGCGACGGCGTGAAGGTGCGGCAGAAGTTCTTCGCATTCATCGGCCGAAACGGTGACCTCATCGCCAAGCTCCCCGAGCCGAGGGTGCGGGAGTTCGTGGCGCAGGGTTCCGGCCTGCCGGTGGTGATGGGCACACGCACCATGCGCGAGTGGGCACGGTTCCCGGTCGAGGCCGGTGTGGGCACCTGGAGTGAGGTCCTCGACCAGGCTTACAGCTTCGTTTCGGCCGGCTGAGCGCCGCCGATCCGTTCATTCGGGCCCTATGGCCCTGGCGGGTCCGCGCGCAGCAGTACGCTGGGAAATGATACGTCCACCCGGTGCTGCCGGCTGTGGCGTACCGCCAACAGACTCCGGTCGATGTTGGCGGATGCAACAGTATGCCCCTCGGCGGAATAGGCTGTAGGCGGGTTATCGTTGCCAAGCACCACGAGCGTGCTGCGGCGGACCGCCACAGACCAACAGCCGAAAGGCTTGAAAATCCAGGGAGGCGCCGTGAGCGACGTCGCGCAGCGAACACCATCCAATGAGCCGCAGTTCATCGATCGGCCCGTACCGGGCCCGCAGACGGCCACTCTGACCTACCCCGGGGGCACGGCGCAGTTCCCCATCCTGGCCAGCACGGATGGCCCGTCCAGCATCGACATCGGAACGCTGACCAAGCAGACCGGGTTCACCACGTTCGACTCCGGGTTCGTGAACACCTCGGCGACGAGGTCGGCCATCACCTACATCGACGGTGAAGCCGGCATCCTGCGCTACCGCGGCTACCCGATCGAGCAGATCGCCCAGAACTCGAGCTTCCTCGAGACCGCCTGGCTGCTCATCTACGGTGAGCTGCCCAGCGCCAGCGAACTGAGCGCGTTCGACACCCGCGTTCGCCGTCACACTCTGTTGCACGAGGACCTGCGCCGCTTCTACGACGCGCTGCCGCACAACGCGCACCCGATGTCGGTGCTGTCGGCCGGTGTCTCGGCCCTGTCGACCTACTACCAGGACTCCTTGAACCCCAAGGACCCCGAGCAGGTCGAACTCTCCATGATCCGGCTGCTCGCCAAGCTGCCCGTGATGGCCGCGTACGCGCACAAGAAGAGCATCGGGCACGCGTTCCTGTACCCGGACAACTCGCTGAGCTTCGTGGACAACTTCATCAAGCTCAACTTCGGCACCCTCGCCGAACCGTACGAGGTGAACCCCGTCGTGAGCAAGGCGCTCGAACGCCTGCTGATGCTGCACGAAGACCACGAGCAGAACGCCTCCACGTCGGCGGTGCGGCTGGTCGGTTCCACCGAGGCCAACCTGTTCGCATCCGTCTCCGGCGGCATCAACGCCCTCTCCGGCCCGCTGCACGGTGGTGCCAACGAGGCCGTGCTCACGATGCTCAGCGAGATCAAGGCATCCGGCGAGGGCGTGCAGAAGTACGTCGAGCGGGTGAAGAACAAGGAAGCCGGCGTGCGCCTGATGGGCTTCGGCCACCGGGTCTACAAGAACTACGACCCGCGCGCCAAGCTCGTCAAGGAGAGCGCCGACGCCGTGCTCGAGGCCCTCGGTGTCAAGGACGACCTGCTCGACATCGCCAAGGAGCTCGAATTCATCGCGCTCAACGACGACTACTTCAAGGAGCGCAAGCTCTACCCCAACGTCGATTTCTACACCGGCGTGATCTACAAGGCGATGGGCTTCCCCCCGCGCATGTTCACCGTGCTGTTCGCGATCGGCCGGCTGCCCGGCTGGATCGCGCACTGGCGGGAGATGAACCTCGACCCGACCGCGAAGATCGGCCGCCCGCAGCAGCTGTACACGGGCTCCGTCGCCCGCGACTACCCGCTGTCCTAACGGGCTGTCCTCACCGCGCGAGACAAGAAAAGAACCCCTTCCCGGTCCGGGAAGGGGTTCTTTCACGTCTGGCGGCGGCGGTCAGGCGTGCAGGGCCGCGTTCAGGACGATTCCCTCCTTGCGGGGGAGCACCTCCACCGCGCCGCTGATCGAGTTGCGGCGGAAGAGCAGGTTCGGCACCCCGGAGAGGTCCTTGGCCTTGGCCGTGCGCGGGGCGCCCTCCGCGGTGCGCGCGGCATCCAGCAGCACTACCTTGGTGCCGGCGGTGACATACAGGCCGGCCTCGACGACGGAGTCATCGCCGATGGAGATGCCGATGCCGGAGTTGGCGCCGAGCAGCGCCCGTTCGCCGATGGTGACCCGCTGGGTGCCGCCGCCGGAGAGCGTGCCCATGATGGATGCGCCGCCGCCGATGTCGGAGCCGTCACCGACCACGACGCCCTGGGAGATGCGCCCCTCGACCATCGAGACGCCCAGGGTGCCGGCGTTGAAGTTGACGAAACCCTCGTGCATGACCGTGGTGCCGGGGGAGAGGTAGGCGCCCAGGCGCACCCGGGAGGCGTCGGCGATGCGCACCCGCTCCGGGGAGACGTAGTTGAGCAGCGGCGGGAACTTGTCCAGGCCGCTGGCCGAGATGCCGTGACGCTGCAGGGAGGGGCGGAGCCGGTCGAAGTCGGCCGGCAGCACCGGCCCGGCATTGGTCCAGACCACATTGGGCAGGTGGCCGAAGATGCCGTCGAGGTTGATGGTGTTGGGCTTGACGAGCAGGTGGGAGAGCAGGTGCAGGCGGAGGTACGCATCCGGGGTGCCGGCGGGCGGGGCCTGCAGGTCGATCTCGACGGTGACGGCCTCGAGGCGCACGTTACGGCGGGCGTCCGGACCGGCAGCCTCCTCCAGCTCGGTGGGCACGATCCAGCGGTCCCGGTCGGCCGGCAGCGCGCCCAGCTTGGGCGCCGGGTACCAGGTGTCGAGCACCGTGCCGTCACCGGCGATCGTGGCCAGGCCGTACCCCCAGGCGTGTGTGGTTGCGGGTGCGACGGAGTCTGACAGGGGTTCGGGGGGAAGCGCAGTGACCATGGCTCTAGATTAGTAGGGTGCCCTCAGACGTAGACCCAGCCGCTGCCCCGTCCGTTCCCGCCCTCGACCTGAGCATGTCGTCGATCGAGCTGACCCGCGCCATCTGCGACGCGGAGTCGGTCTCCGGCAACGAGACCGCGCTCGCCGACGCGATCGAAGCGGCCCTGGCCGGCTACCCGCACCTCGAGGTGATCCGCGACGGCGACACCATCGTGGCCCGCACCAACCTGGGCCGCGCCCAGCGGGTCGTGATCGCCGGGCACATCGACACCGTGCCGCTGAACGACAACCTGCCCACCCGGTTCGAGACCATCGACGGCGTCGACTACCTCTGGGGCCGCGGCACCACCGACATGAAGGCCGGCGTGGCCGTGCAGCTCAAGCTCGCCGCCGAGCTCGCCGACACCAACGTCGACCTGACCTGGATGTGGTACGACCACGAGGAGGTCAACGCCGCGCTCAACGGCCTCGGCCGGCTCGCCACGAACCGTCCCGACCTGTTCCAGGGCGACTTCGCCATCCTGGGGGAGCCGAGCAACAGCCAGGTCGAGGGCGGCTGCAACGGCAACGTGCGCATCGAGGTGCGCACCTTCGGCAAGCGGGCGCACTCCGCCCGCGCCTGGGTGGGCGAGAACGCGATCCACAAGGCCGCACCGATCCTCGACATCCTCGCCGCCTACACCCCGCGCGAGGTGGAGGTGGAGGGACTGGTGTACCGGGAGGGCCTGAACGCCGTGGGCATCAGCGGCGGCATCGCCGGCAACGTCATCCCCGACGAGTGCATGGTGCACGTGAACTACCGCTTCGCCCCCAGCCGCACCGCCGCTGAGGCGGTGGCGCACCTGGAGGAGCTATTCGCCGGCTTCGACATCACCGTCGTCGACCTGGCCGAGGGCGCCCGTCCCGGCCTGGACGCCCCGCTCGCGTTGAAGTTCATCGAGGCCGTCGGCGCTGAACCGCGGCCCAAGTACGGCTGGACCGACGTGGCCCGGTTCTCGGCCCTGGGCATCCCCGCCGTCAACTACGGACCCGGCGACCCGCTCAAGGCGCACGCCGACGACGAGCGGGTGGCGCTGAGCCAGATCACCGACTGCGAGGACGCCCTGCGCGCCTGGCTGACCGCTCCCATCGGCTGAGCGTGACGCCCGCAGGCACCTCGACGGTGCGCCGCCGCGGTGGGGCCGCCGCCGTCCCGGCGCACTGGCGCGCCCGGTACCGGCTGGTGCCCTGGTGGGGCAAGGTCGTGGCCGTCTGGCTGCTCTCCCGGGTCGTCACCACGACGCTGGTGCTGGTGCTGGCGAGCGTGCAGGGGCAGAACGCGTGGACGCCGGCGAAACCCGGTTACCTGGACTTCGCCACGATGTGGGATTCGCTCTGGTACAACATCGTCGCCGTCGGCGGCTACCCGTCGGTGCTGCCGGTCACCGTCGACGGCCACGTCGGCGAGAACGCCTGGGCGTTCATGCCGGGCTACCCGGTCCTGGTGCGGCTGCTGATGATGCTCACCGGGGCTCCCTGGGAGAGCGTGGCCGTGTTCGTGTCGGTGGCCTGCAGCCTGGTCACGGCGCTGCTGTTCTACCGGCTGATGCGGCGGGTGCAGCCGCAGTCGATGGCGTTGTTCTCCGTGGTGCTGTTCTGCGTCGCCCCGCTGTCGCCGCTCTTGCAGTTCGGCTACGCCGAGTCCATGCAGCTGATGCTGCTCACCCTGGCGCTCCTGCTGGTGTTGGAGCGGCGGTACCTGGTGCTGATGCCGGTGATCTTCGTGATGGCGCTCACCCGGCCGACCGGGCTGGCGTTCGCCCTCTTCCTGGCGCTGCACGTGGGCTACCGGTGGTACAGCCGCGCGCGCGACCCGTTCCCGGTACGCGAAGCGGTGCTGGCGTCATCCGTTGCCGTCTTCAGCGGGGTGATGGGCCTGGCCTGGCCGGCCCTCGCCTGGGCGGTGACCGGGTCGATCACGGCATACACCGACACCGAACTGTCCTGGCGGTCGGCGTACATCGGCTACCAGGAACTGGTGCCATTCACCGCCTGGTTCCAGAGCGGCGTGTGGTGGCTCGGGCAGCCGGTGGGCATCCTCGCGGTGGTCGGCCTGATCCTGGCCTTCACGGCCGTGATGTTCACGCCGTGGGTGCGCAGCCTCGGCATCGACCTGCGGCTGTGGGTGGTGTCATACGCGCTGTACCTGCTCGCGGTGTTCTTTCCGCAGTCGAGCGTCTTCCGGCTGTTGATGCCGATGTTCCCGTTGCTCGGCGCGCTCGCCCGGCCGCGCAGTGTCGTGTACCGCGTTGTGGTCACACTGGTGCTCATCTGCGGCCAATGGGGCTGGCTTCTGCTCTGTTGGGGCGTCGACGGGGCCGATTGGACCCCGCCCTAATTACTGTCTGACGGCCGAATGGTCGATAATAGGAGTACAGACTACGAATGGAAGGGGAGTTCATGGCGGCCATGAAGCCACGGACCGGAGACGGACCAATGGAGGCTGTAAAGGAGGGGCGCCTGATCATCGTGCGTGTACCGCTCGAGGGCGGAGGACGACTCGTCGTCTCTGTGAACGACGCCGAAGCCAAGGAGCTTCACGATGCGCTCGCCGGAGTAGTCACCCCGGCGGTGTAGTTAGACGATTTGTAGTTACAAGATTTCCGGCTGATCGGCTGTGCGGGTTCCGCACAGCCGATTGCTGTATCCGGATGCGCTGTGTATCCGGATGCGCTGTGTCCTGATGCGCCTCAGGCGCGCAGCTTGGTGATCTGCAGCAGGCCGTCGCCGACGGGGGAGAGCGCGCTGATCACGGCCTTCGACGAGCCGATCTCGTTGAGCAGGGTGCGGAAGCCCGTCGCGACCTCGTCGCGCGCCACGGGGTCGGCCACCCGGCCGCGCCAGAGGGCGTGCGCGACCAGCACGGTGCCGCCCGGACGGGCCAGGCGCAGGCCGTGCTCGACGTACTCGATGACCGACTGCGGGTCGGCATCCACGAACACGATGTCGTAGGAGTTCTCGTTCATGCGCGGCAGCACCTCGGCGGCGCGGCCGGTGATGAGCCGCACCCGGTTGGTGGGGATGCCCGCCTCGTGGAAGTTGGCCTTGGCGTGCTGCAGGTGGTCGACCTCGAGGTCGATCGAGGTGAGGGTGGCGCCCGGCGCCCCCGTGAGCAGCCAGATGCCGGAGACGCCGGCGCCGGTGCCGACCTCGAGGATGCTGCGGGCTCCGGTGGCGGCGGCGATCACGGCGGACTGCGCGCCCACCGACGGGGCGATCGCTTCGATGCCCAGTTCGTGCGACTGCTGCCGGGCGCGCGCCAGGGCGTCGCTCTCCACCACCGAGTCGTCGGCGAATTTCCAGTTCAGATCTTTGTCAGACATTCCGCAACTCCAGTAGATGATTGGGTCAAGACTACGGTGGGCGGGCCCATGGTCGGGGGACGCCTCGCCGGGGGGATATTCTGAGGGCATGTTCGGTCTGACGTTCGAGAAACTCCTCCTCATAGGGATCATCGCCGTCTTCCTCCTCGGACCGGAGAAACTGCCGCATTACGCGGCCCAGCTCGGCCGTCTGGTACGCCAGCTGCGGGACATGGCCAACGGCGCCAAGGACCGGATGAAGGACGAGATGGGTCCGGACTTCGACGATGTCGACTGGAAGAAGCTGGACCCCAGGCAGTATGACCCGCGTCGCATCATCCGGGAAGCCCTCACCGAGGACGAGCCGGTGAAGCCCCAGTCCGCGACGGTGTCCCGGGCCGGCCCGAACCCCGACAGCGCCTACCTGCATCGCAAACGCGCCCGCGAGGGCCAGGCCGCCCTGACCGGACCGGCGCCGTTCGACTCCGAGGCCACCTAGCCGCCGAGAGTGCGCCCACCTCGTTGATCGAGCTTGTCGAGATCCCTCAAGCGTCGTCTGAACGTAGACATGGTCGCGGGGTCTCGACAAGCTCGACCGGCGGATGGGAACCTCGGCGCCCCTGCGGGGGTGGCGGCTAGCGCCGCCTCGCCGCTTTTAGGATGCGGGCGAGGAGCACCATCGGGCCCACCAGCCGGGCGAACTCGGCGCCGGTGCCCGGCAGCCTGAGCACGCCCGTGGCGCGGGAGATGGTGACCGGGTTCACGAACCGCAGCAGCCCCTCCGGCCCATTGCGCCGGCCCAGGCCCGAGGCCTTCACACCGCCCATCGGGGCGTCCACGGCGGCGAACGACCCCCGGTAGCCCTCGTTGACGTTCACGCTGCCGGCCTCGAGGGCCTCGGCCACCCGCAGCCCCCGCCGGCCGGAGCCGCTGAGCACCGAGGCGTTCAGGCCGTAGTCGCTGTCGTTGGCGGCGAGGATGGCTTCCTGCTCGGTGTCGACGACCGACACCGCCACCACCGGGCCGAACGTCTCGCCGGCGTGGCAGAGCATCGCCGGGGTGACCCCGGTGAGGATGGTCGGTTCGAAGAAGTACGGGCCCAGGTCGGGCCGGGCCCGCCCGCCGGCCTGCACGGTGGCGCCGTGGCCCACGGCGTCGGCCACATGCTCGATCACCCGGTCGAGCTGGGCCTGCGAGGTGAGTGAGCCCACATCCGCGCTGTAATCGAGCGCGGAACCGAGCAGCAGCGCCCGGGTGACGGTCACGAACTCGCGCAGGAACTGGTCGGACACGCTCCGCTGCACGTAGATGCGCTCGATCGAGACGCAGAGCTGCCCCAGGGACGAGAAGCAGGCGTACGCGGCCTGGGCGGCGGCGCGGTGCGGGTCGACATCGTCGAGCACGATCATCGGGTTCTTGCCGCCGAGCTCGAGGGACGCCCCGGTGAGCGTGCTGGCGGCCTGGTCGGCCACCCGGATCCCGGTGGCGGTGGAACCGGTGAAGCAGACGTAGTCGGCGCCGGCGGTGACGGCGCCGCCGATCCGGCCGCCGTCACCGGCGACGACGGCCCACAGGTCGGCGGGCACGCCGGCGTCGATGAACGCGCGACGCAGCAGCAGGATGCTCAGGGCGCCCTGGTTATCGGCCTTCTGCACCACCCCGCAGCCGGCGGCCAGGGCCGGCACGACGTCCATCGCGGCCAGGCTCAGCGGGAAGTTCCACGGGGTGATGACACCGGCCACGCCCTTGGGCCGGTAGCGCACCCGGGTGGTGACGAGGGCGGGCAGGCCGGAGTGGCGCCGCTCACCGCCGAGCACCCGGCGGGCGGCCAGGGCGTTGTAGCGGGTGACGCCGGCGGCCTGGAAGACCTCCTCGAAGGCCTGCCCGCGGGTCTTGCCGGTCTCGGTCTGCAGGATGTCCAGCAGCTCCTCACGGCGGGAAAGCAGCAGGTCGTGGGCGCGCAACAGCACGGCCCGGCGGTGGGCGAACCCGGAGCGCGCCCAGGCGATCTGGGCGAGCCGGGCGCGGGCATAGGCATCCGCCACATCGCGCTCGTCGCTGAGGGGCAGCTCGTGCAACGCCACCCCGGTGAATGGGGCGATGACCGTGGCCGTCTCGCCCGTGCTCGAGCGGATGTCGCGGTCCAGGTCGACGATGAACGCCAGGCCCCTGTGGGCGGCGGGAACGGCTGATGAAGGCGCTGTGGGAGCAGTCATGCTGGCCAGTCTAGACACGCCGGCCGGGCGCGTGCCGGGTCACACAGCCGGGTCGCAGCCGGTCGCATCCGGCCGCCGCTCGGCCGCCGCTCGGCCGCCGCTCGGCCGCCGCCCGGGCGCCGCCCGGGCTCGGGTCAGCGCGGCGAGATGCCCAGGCTCAGCCCGGCCAGGCCGCGACCGCGGGTAGCCAGACGCTCCGCGATGGCCTGGATGGCCACGGCGGCGGGGTCGGCCGGGTCGCCGAGCACGACCGGCAGGCCGGTGTCGCCGCCGCTGCGGAGGGCCACGGACAGCGGCACCTGGCCGAGCAGGGGCACCAGGGTGTCCTGGCCGGCGGAGAGCCGGGCGGCGACCTCCGCGCCACCGCCGGCGCCGAAGATCTCCAACAGGGTGCCGTCGGGCTGCATGAGCCCGGACATGTTCTCGATCACGCCGTAGATCTTCTGGCCGGTCTGCCGCGCGACGGCGCCGCTGCGCTCGGAGATGTCGGACGCGGCCGGCTGCGGCGTGGTGACGACGATGACCTCGGCGTGCGGCAGCAGCTGCCCCACCGAGATGGCGATGTCGCCGGTGCCCGGCGGCAGGTCGAGCAGCAGGATGTCGAGGTCGCCGAAGTACACCTCGGTGAGGAACTGGGTGATGGTGCGGTGCAGCATCGGCCCGCGCCAGGCGACGGCCACGGAGGTGTCGTCGACGAACATGCCGATCGAGATGACCTTCACCTCGAAGCCGATCGGCGGCAGGATCATGTCGCCCACCTGAGTGGGCTTGACCATGCCGGGCTGGCCGCCGGGCACCCCGGGCGGGGTGACCAGGCCGAGCAGGCCGGGGATGGAGAAGCCGTAGACGTCGGCATCGACGATGCCCACTCGCAAGCCCCTGGCGGCCAGGGCCACCGCGAGGTTGGCGGTGACGGTGGACTTGCCGACGCCGCCCTTGCCGCTGGTGATGGCATAGATCTGCGTGAGCGAGTCCGGCCCGAACTGCAGGCTCCGGGCGCCCTGCCCGCCGCGCAGCTTCTCGGTCATGGCGCGACGCTGCTCGGGCGTCATCACGGAGACCACCACCCGGGCCAGGCCCGCTCCCACGACGGACTCGGCGGCCTGGCGCACATCCGTTTCGATGCGCGTGGCCGCCGGGCAGCCCGCGATGGTGAGGCGGATGTCCACGGTCGCGCCGCCGTCGGCGTCGACCGTGACACCGGAGACCATGTCCAGCTCGGTGATGGGCTTGCGGATCTCGGGGTCGATGACGCGGGTGAGGGCGGCCTGCACCCGGTGCTCGGTCGACGCCGGATCGTACTCAGTCAAACGGGTGCACCTCGTGCGGGGCGGTTCGGGGGCTCGCTTCGCGTTCCCGGCTCTCCAGCTCCCGGCTTTCCCGGTCACGGGCGGCTTCGTTTTCGCGGCGCGCCTGCTCATCGCGCTGGTCGAGGTTGTCGAGCATGGCCCGCAACTCGGCGCGCAGGAAGTCCTTCGAGGCGAGGTCCTTCATGCCCAGGCGCAGCGCCACGACCTCGCGGGCGAGGTACTCCGTGTCGGCCAGGTTGCGTTCGGCGCGTTGCCGGTCCTGCTCGAACTGCACCCGGTCGCGGTCGTCCTGCCGGTTCTGCGCGAGCAGGATCAGCGGGGCGGCGTACGACGCCTGCAGCGACAGCACCAGGGTGAGCGCGATGAAGCCGAGCTCGATCGAGTCGAAGCGCAGGGGGAGCGGGGACAGGGTGTTCCAGGCGATCCAGAAGACCGTGAACAGGCTGAGACCCAGCAGGAACCAGGGCGTGCCCATGCCGCGGGCGATCGCCTCGGTGAACCGGCCGAACCGGTCGTTGCTGCGCCCGCCGCGCTTGCGGCCGACGAGGTTGGTGGTGCGCAGGCCCTTGGGGGTGTCGAGGCGCAGTTCGCTCTTGTTAGCGCGTGCCATTGCCGTGCCTCCGTCCTGGCAGGGGGATGCTTCCCGTTACGAGCTGGGTTCTCGCCGTGGCACGTTTGCGTACCTCGTCGCCGTCGTCGTGACTTCGCCAGTCGTCCGGCAGCAGGTAGTCGAGCACGTCATCAATCGTCACCACCCCGACGAGTCGGTGGTTCTCGTCGACGACGGGCACGGAGACCAGGTCGTAGCTCGCGAGGATGCGGCTGACCTCGGCCGCGGAGGTTTCCGCGGTGACCGGCTCCAGGCCCAGGTCGAGCAGGGTGCCGAGGCGTTCGTGCGGCGGGTAGCGCAGCATCCGCTGGAAGTGCACCATGCCCAGGAACCGGCCGGTGGGCGGTTCGTACGGCGGCAGGGTGACGCAGATCGCCGCGCCCAGCGCGGGGGCGAGGTCGTGCCGGCGGATGAGGGCCAGGCCCTCGGCCACGGTGGCGTCGGCGGAGACGATGATCGGCTCGGTGGTCATCAGGCCGCCGGCGGTGTCGGGGGCGTAGGACAGCAGGAACCGGACGTCGTCGGCCTCTTCGGGCTCCATCAGGTCGAGCAGGTGCTCGCCGCGTTCCTCCGGCAGCTGCGCGATGAGGTCGGCCGCGTCGTCGGGCTGCATGTGGTCGAGCACCTCGGCGGCGCGGGAGTCGCCGAGCCGGGTGAGGATGCCGACCTGCTCGCTTTCGGGCATCTCCTCGAGCACGTCGGCCAGGCGGCCGTCGGGCAGTTCCTCCGCCACCTCGAACATGCGCTGGCGCGGCAGGTCGAGCAGGGTGTTCGCGAGGTCGGCGGGCTTCATGTCGGAGTAGGTGGCGATGAGCTGTTCGGCCGACTGGGACTGGCCGGCTGTGACCTTCTCGTACACCTCGGCCCAGTTCGCGAACGCCGTGGCACCCTTGGCGAACGGCGATGAACCGGTCTTGGGCCGGCGCACGAAGAGCTGACCGATCGCCCAATCGCCCTGGCCGGACTCCTCGATGGCGACGTCTTCGATGGTGGCCTCGCCTGAGCCGTCGTTGAACGCGACCTTGCGGCCGAGCATCTCGGCGATCACGCGCACCTCACCGCCGCGCTGCTCGAAGCGGCGCACGTTGATGAGTCCGGTGGTGATGATCTGCCCGCTGCCGATGCTGGTGACCCGGCCGATGGAGACGAACACGCGGCGTTTGCCGGGGATCTCGACGATCAGGCCGACCACCCGGGGCGGGTCGTCTTTTCGGTAGACCACCAGCACGTCGCGGACCTTGCCCACGCGGTCGCCCGCGGGGTCGAAGACGTTGCACCCGGCCAGACGGGCGACGAAGACTCTGGTGTTTGCCACACCTATAACTTAGCTTGTGCGGGCTGCGCGGAGGCCGGTGCCGGGCCGGTGCGGAGCCGGGTCGGCGCGGTGCGGTGCCGGCGGGGTGGCAGCCCGGTGACCGGGGCATTCTCCCAACGGATGCACAGCGGGCTCATCGGGGATTCCCGGCGGCCGTGAAAGAATGGGTTCATGACCAATCAGAGCCCATTCGGCGGTCGCGCCTCCGCACTGTACCCAGTTCTGCCCAAGGGCGAGGTGCTGGAGACATACGAGACCTACAACGAAGCCCAGTTGGCCGTTGACCTGCTCGCGAAGGCTGACTTCCCGGTGAAACAGCTGTCGATCGTGGGCAACGACCTCAAGACGGTCGAGCGTGTCACCGGCAAGCTCACGTGGAGCCGGGTCGCGCTGGCCGGCGCCGCATCCGGTGCCTGGCTCGGTGTGTTCTTCGGGCTGTTGTTCTTCATCTTCTCGCCCGACGGCGCCGGCCTGCCGTTCGTGTTCGCGGCGGTGCTGATGGGCGCCGGGTTCGGCATGCTCTTCGGGCTGGTCAGCTACGCGCTCAACCGCCGGCGCAAGGACTTCACCTCGACAATGCAGGTGATCGCCGGCAACTACCAGGTGATCGTGGACGTGGAGCTGTTGAACAAGGCCCGCAACCTGCTCGCCGGTCAGGGCGAGCCCGCCGCGGCCGCGCCGCATCCGTCTGACCCGCCGCGCTCGGCGCCCGAGCCGCCCACGGCCCCGCCCGCCGATGCGGCGGGGGAGCAGCCGACCGCGCCGCCCGCCTACGGCGAGACCGCGCCGCCGGTCTCAGCACCGCCGGCAGCCGGCCCGATCCAGCCGGCACCGCCGGTCTCCGGCCCGATCGACCCCGCCCGCTAACCAGCCGCGGCCTGTCGCCCGACCCGGTCTCGCGACCCGTAACTGTTCCCCGTGCGGACAAATGCACCCGGCACACCGGGACCATTTGTCCGCACGGGGACCAGTTGTGGGAGCGGGCGGCCGGGGAGTTAGGACTGCAGGGCGGCCATCCAGGCCTCGACCGCGGCCGACTCGCGCGGGATGCCGGCCGAGAGGTTCTCGGCGCCGGTCTCGGTGATCAGGATGTCGTCCTCGATGCGCACGCCGATGCCGCGGTACTCGGCCGGCACGGTGAGGTCGTCCGGCTGGAAGTACAGGCCGGGCTCGATGGTGAAGACCATGCCGGGCTCGATCACGCCGTCCATGTACATGTCGCGCCGGGCCTGCGCGCAGTCGTGCACGTCGAGGCCGAGGTGGTGGCTGGTGCCGTGCACCATGTAGCGGCGGTGCTGGCCGTTCTCGGGCTTGAGCGCCTCCTCCGCGGTGACGGGCAGCATGCCCCACTCGGCGGTGTGCCGGGCGATGACCGCCATCGCGGCGGCGTGCACCTCGCGGAAGATCGCGCCGGGCCTGGCCACCAGGAAGGCGGCATCCGCGGCCTCGCGCACGGCGTCGTAGACGCGGCGCTGCACATCCGTGAACGTTCCCGTGACGGGCAGGGTGCGGGTGATGTCGGCGGTGTAGTAGCTGTCCACCTCGACACCAGCGTCCATGAGCATGACATCGCCGGGAACGACGGGGCCGTCGTTGCGGGTCCAGTGCAGGATGCAGGCGTGCGGGCCGGAGGCGGCGATGGTGTCGTAGCCGACGGTGTTGCCGTCGGCGCGGGCGCGGGTGTTGAAGACGCCCTCGACGAGTCGTTCGCCGCGCGCGTGCGTGCTGGAGCGGGGCAGGTCGCGGATGACATCTTCGAAGCCGCGTGCGGTGGCCGCCACGGCGAGGCGCATCTGGCCGATCTCGTAGGCGTCCTTGACCAGCCGCAGCTCGGACAGGTCACGGGCGAGGCCGGCGTCCGCGTCGTGCGCGTCGTTGATCTCGATGCTGAAGGGGGCGTCGGAGCCGTTTCCGGTGATCATCTTCTCGGCCGCGTTGCGGAGGCGCGCGTCGTCGACCTGGCCGGTGAGGAACGGGTCGGCCTCGCGCACGAGCAGGGTCTCGCTGTCCACGCGGCGGAGCACGTCGGCGAAGCCGTCGATGCCGTGCACCGTGATGCCGAGGTCGCCGGCGACCTGGGCGATGGAGGGGCGCGGGCCGATCCAGAATTCGCCGATCTCGGAGTTGGCGTAGAACTCGTCGGAGTCGCGGCCGGCGCGCTCCCGGAAGTAGATTGTGGCCTCGTGGCCGGTGCCGGTGGGCTCGAACACCAGCACGGCGCCGGGCTCCGAGTCGCTGCCCCAACCGGTGAGGTGCGCGAACGCGGAGTGGGCCCGGAACGGGTAGTCGGTGTCGTTGGCGCGCTGCTTGAGGCGGCCGGCCGGCACGATCAGGCGGTGGCCCGGGTAGAGCTGCGAGATGCGCTCCCGGCGTGCGGCCGCGAACGGGGCCTGCTCGCGGGCGGCCGGCACCGGTTCGGTGCGCTCGGCCCAGCCACTGGAGATGTACTCCTTGAACCCCACAGAACCGGGGGTGGTCGACCGGTTCTCGTTCGAACGGGCGGCGGGGGCGGGAGCGGGAGCGGTTTCGGTGGAGTCAGCCATTCCTCCATTGTCCCACCAGGCGGTGCCGGCCGCGCCGTCGGGCGCAGGCGGGGAATGGCGGGGCGACGGCGGGGCGGGTCAGTCGGTGGTCAGCGTGGCCACGATCGGTCGGTGGTCGCTGCCCGCGTCGTTCTCGGTGTCGATCACCCGCATGCCCCGCACCCGCCAGTCGGCGGTGGCGAGCACATGGTCGATGGGGGCGCCGAGCAGCATGGGCGCCGAGGCGGGCCAGGTGCCCAGGCCGCCGGATCCGGCTGCCACGGCGGCGTCCCGGCAGTCGCCGAGCACGGCGCCCGCCGACGTGGCCCGGCCGGAGAAGTGGTCGAGGGTGGCGTTGAAATCGCCCGCCATGATCACCCCGGCGCTGCCGGCCTGGCCGGAGCCGCACTGCGTGGCCAGGTAGTCGAGGTCGGAGCGCCAGTTCGACATCTCCCACTGGATCGGGGCCACGGCGTGCACCGCGATGATCGTGGGGCCGGCGCCGTCAACGGGAGTGGCGACCACCGTCGGCAGCACGTTGGTGTTGCCGGGCGGACCGGAACCGGCCGCGGAGGTGACCGTGTAGTCGCCGAGGTCCGGGCTGATCAGCAGGGTCGTCGACCGTGCCTTGGAGATGAGGTCGAACGACACCGTGTGCACCCACATCGGCCGGCCGGCGGCGCGCAGGGCCTCGGCGATGAGCACCCCGGTCTCCTCGGTGGTCTCCGGCAGGGTGAGCACGTCCGCATCCTCCGCCACGGCGAGCGCGGCGATGGCCGCAGCTCCCGGCGCGTCACCGAGCGTGTTCCAGCTCAGCACCGTGATCGAGGACGCCGGCGCGGCGGTGGCCCCGGGCGTCGTCTCGGCAGCGGGTGCGTCGGCAGTCTGTGCATCGGCAGCGTCGCCGGTTGTCGCCGACCCGACCGTGTCGGCCGCGTCCGCATCGACGCCCCGGTGCAGCAGGATGCCGGTGTTCACGGCACCGAAGGCCAGCAGGAGCACCATCAGGAGCGCCGTCGTACCGCGCCAGCGCCGAACCAGGAGCAGCAGGACGGCGAGAACGACCAACAGGGCGGCCGCCACCAGAACGGCCAGACCGCGCAGCGATACCGCGTGCGCCACGACCCAGGCGTTCTGCAGGCCGATGAACTGCGGCCAGGCAAGCACGGCCAGGATGGCGGCTGTGGCCAGAACGACGACACTGCGCACAAGGGTGGGGAACATAGACCAGTCACTGTAAGGGAACTTCCTGCCAGCTCGCTCCAACTAACATGAGCACATGGCAGTCGAACGGCGTTTCACAGGTCCGATCGACCTACACACTCACTCCAGCGTCTCTGACGGCACCGAGACCCCCTCCCAGCTCGTGCGCGCGGCAGCGGCCGCGGGGCTCGGCACCGTGGCGCTCACCGACCATGACTCCACCGCCGGCTGGTCGGAAGCGTCGGTCGCCGCCCGCACCGCGGGCATCACCCTGATCCCGGGCATGGAGTTCAGCACCCGGGTCGGCCACGCCAGCATCCACCTGCTCGCCTACCTGTTCGACCCGTCGGATGCGGGGATCGTGGCCGAGACCGCGCACATCCGCAAGGCCCGGCTCACCCGTGCGGAGCAGATGGTGGCCCGGATCGGCGCCGACTACGAGATCACCTGGGACGACGTGCTGGCCCAGACCACCACCGGCGGCACGGTCGGCCGGCCGCACATTGCCGACGCCCTGGTCGCCAATGGGCTCGCGCTGACCCGCAGCGAGGCCTTCGCCGGAATCCTGCACTGGGAGGCCGGGTACTACCAGCCGCACTACGCCCCTGACCCCTTGCGCGCCGTCGCCCTGGTGCGCGCCGCCGGGGGAGTGCCCGTGATCGCGCATCCGGCCACCCGCGGCGTCGCGGACGTGATGGCGGAGAGCCGGCTGGCCGCCCTCGTGGACGCCGGCCTGTTCGGCCTGGAGCTGCGGCACCGCGAGAACAAACCGGAGGCCACCGCACGGCTGACCATGCTCGCCGAGAAGTACGGCCTCGCCATCACCGGCTCCAGCGACTACCACGGCGAGGGCAAGCCCAACCGGCTCGGCGAGAATACGACGACGCCCGATGTGCTCGAACGCCTGGTCGGCGAGGGCCGCGGGTCCGAACCGGTTTTCGCCGCCTGAGCCTCCCGCGGCCGCGCGATCGCTAAGCTCGGACCACACGCAGGATGAGAGCCCAGACCCCGCTCAGTCACGACTGAGGAGAGGGCTGCCATGTCCGCGAGCAACGACCCCTCGACCGAACCCGAGCGCCGGGTTCTCTGGAGTGCCCTCTACTGGGTCCAGATCGCCCTGCTGGCCGTTATCGTCGCCGGCTCCAGCGCACCGTTGATCGGCGCAGGACGGTGGCCGGGAACGACGGGGGAATGGACCTCAACGATCGCGCCCGTCCTCGCGGCCCTCATTGCTATCTACCTCTTCAGTGTGGGTACGGCCAACGGCCGTGCCCAGCGCAGCCGGCTGGCGGCGAGCTATGACAAGCTGCGCATCGCCGTGCGGAACGGATTGGCCGGCGACGAGGCCCTGCGGGTGTCGAACGAGAAACGGGTCACCGTTGCCCGCCGGCTGCGAGTGATGGTGGCACAGGGCCGGGCGGGCGACGAGAAGCTGCGCGCGGCGCTGGCCAAGGGGCGCGCCAGCGATGAGCACCTGCGGATGGCCGTGGAGAGTGGGCTGGAGGCTGACGAGAACCTGCGGGTGGCCGTCGCCAGCGGAGCGGTCAGCGACGAGAAATTGCGCGTATCGGTCGCCGCTGGGGTCGAGGGTGCCGAGGCGCTCCGGGTCTCCGTCGCCAAGGGGAAGGAGGGCGCTGAGGCGCTGCGGGTTTCCATCGCCCAGGGAATCGATGCGGCGTCGACGACGCTGGCGGTCGTGGACACCGTCGACGCGGCCATCACGCTGTACGCGCCGGATGGTCACATCATGCTCACCAACGACACCGCCAGGACCCTCGCCGTGTTGTCCCGGTCGGAGGAGCTGGATCCGGCGGAGTTCGCCGACGACCGGATCACGCCCATCCCTCGGTTCGACCAGGTCCTGGCGCGTGCCGCCCGCGGGCAACTCGTCACCCGACGGGCCTACTGGGTGGGCACCGGGGACGCGCAGCGGGCCATCATGTCGACGTCCCAGTATGTGCGGCGGGCATCCGGCGAGCTGATCGGTACCGTCGTGGCCTCGCACGACGTCACGCCGCTGGCCCGCACCCGCGATGAGTTCCTCGAAACGGTGAGCCACGAGTTGCGCACGCCGTTGACCTCGATGATCGGGTACCTCGAGATCATCGAGGAGGCCCTCGACCTCGAGGACACCGGGATCGCGCAGGAATTCGAGGTCATCCAGCGCAACACCGACCGGCTCCTCAAGCTGGTCAACGACCTGCTGCTCACCGCGCAGGGCGAACCGCCGTCGGACCGGCGCCCGTTCGATGTGGCCGCGGTGGCCCTGAACTCGGTCAACACGATCCGGCGGCAGGCCGATGCTGCGGGCATCCAGGTTGTCGGCACCGACAGCGGTCCCGTCGTGGCCGAGGTGGATGCCGACCGGCTCGGGGACGTGTTCGACAAGGTGCTCTCCAACGCCCTCAAGTTCAACCGGCCGGACGGCCGGATCGAGCTGTCGGTGTCGACGGACGCGACCGACGCCGTCGTGCGCATCACCGACACCGGAGTTGGCATGACCGACGACGACCGGAAGCGGATGTTCGAGCGCTTCTTCCGCGCACAGTCGGCGCGCACCGGGATGATCGCCGGGGCGGGTCTCGGTCTCACGACCGCGAAGATCATCGTGGACGCTCACCATGGCTCCATCACGGCGGCCAGCACGCTCGGCGTGGGCACCACTGTGGAGATCCGCCTGCCACTGGTCAGCGCCTCCCTCCCGGTGCAACCGACCGTTGACAGCGTGCTGTCATCGATTTAGCATGACCGCATCCTGTCATTTCGAAGGGAGCAATCATGCGGGACATCATTCTGTACGCAACCGACACGATGGCCGACTGGGAGTACTCCTATCTCACGAGCGGGCTGGCGATGGCGGCCGAGATGCAGCCGGACCGGTTCCGGTTCCGGGTGCTGGCCGACGGGCCCGACATCGTCACCACCAAGGGCCGCCTGCGGCTGCAGACCGACGGCGCCATCGGCGACGTGACGGCCGATGACGTGGCAATGCTCGTGCTGCCCGGTGCCGACACCTGGTTCGACGGCCACGATCGGGCCCTGGCGCTGGCCCGCACCCTGCTTGAGCGGCACACACCGGTGGCCGCCATCTGCGGGGCCACGTTCGGCCTGGCCCGCGCCGGGGTGCTCGACACCCGCACGCACACCAGCAACGCACCGGACTTCCTCGCCGCGTCCGGCTACGGCGGCGCTGACCGGTACCTTGACGAGCGGGTGGTGGAGGACGGCGACCTGATCACGGCGCCGGCGACCGCGCCCGTCGACTTCAGCGCGGCGATCTTCCGGCGGCTCGAGCTGTTCCCGCCGGCCATCACGGATGCCTGGTACGGGCTGTACACCACGGGGGAGCGGCACTACTTCGACACGCTTGTCGGCACTGAGCCGGCCTGACGTGGGCGCCGAGAGTACGACCGGGACGCCGACGGTGCGCAATGGACCGGGGGAGTCGCCCGACGCGGGCGTGCCCCGCACGACCGCCGGGGACGCGTTGACCGAGCTGGTGCTGCCGGCGTTCGAGCTGAACGGGGAGTTCCTGGCCGCGGCCGAAACCATGACCAGGCCGGTGGGCCTCACCCCGGCCTGGTGGCAGGTGCTCGGCGCCACCTTGACCGAACCCCTGCCGGTGGCGGAGATCGCCCGCCGGGTGGGGTTGGGCCTGGCCAGGCAGAGCGTGCAGCGGGTGGCGGACATCCTGGTGGAACGCCGCTGGGCCGTGTACACGGACAATCCCGCGCACCGGCGCGCGAAGCTGCTCGAGCCCACGACAGCGGGCCGGGATGCCGTGGACCGGCTGGCCGCATCGCAGCACGCCTGGGCCAATCAGGTCGCGGCCGAGGTGGGGGAGGATGAGCTGCGGCACGCCCTGGCCACCATGCGTCGCGTCATCGACGCATCCCGCGGCTACCGCGCCGGCGCCTGACCCTTCCGCATAGCGACAGCGCCAGTTCGAGGCAGCGAGTTGCGGCAGATTGCCCCTTCCCGGCAGTTGAAGGGGCACTTTCGCGGAAGTCGGCGAAACGGTCGGCGCCGAGAAGACGGAAACGGCCCCCTGACACGAGGTCAGGGGGCCGTCCGGGCAATTCGCTGCGCCGCTACGCGGTCGGCGCCTGCGGGGAACGGCGGCGGGTGCGGCTGCGGCGGCGCGGGGCGCTGTTTCCGTCGTGGTGCTCGGTGCCGCCACCGTCGTGGGTGCCCGCTGCCGGCGTGGCCGCGGGGGCATCCGGGTTGGTGCTGCTGCCGACGCGGGTGCGCGGGCGGCTGGCCTGGTCGGACGACCGGGCGGAACCCGAACGTCCGGCGTCCGAGCGACCGCCGGAGCGGCTGTCGCTGCGGCCGCCGCGGTTGGCGTCACGGCCGGATGCGGCGCCGGGCACGGTTTCCTTGATCGGGGTCGCACGCAGGCGGCCCTTCGACCCGGCGGGGATGTTCAGGTCGGTGTAGAGGTGCGGCGACGAGGAGTAGGTCTCCTGCGGCTCCGGGGTGCCGAAGTCGAGGGCCTTGTTGATCAGGGTCCACTTGGGCATGTCGTCCCAGTCCACGAACGTGACCGCAATACCGGTCTTGCCCGCGCGGCCGGTGCGGCCCACGCGGTGCAGGTAGGCCTTCTCGTCTTCGGGAATCGTGTGGTTGATCACGTGGGTGACGTCGTCGACGTCGATGCCGCGGGCGGCGACGTCCGTGGCGATGAGGATGTCCTTCTTGCCGGCCTTGAACGACGCCATGGCGCGCTCACGCTGCTCCTGGTTGAGGTCTCCGTGCACAGCGGTGGCGTTGAAGCCGCGGTCGCCGAGCTCCTCGACGAGCTTCGCGGCGGCGCGCTTGGTGCGGGTGAAGATCACGGTCTTGCCGCGACCCTCGGCCATCAGGATGCGGCCGATGACCTCGTCCTTGTCCATGTTGTGCGCGCGGTAGACGAGGTGCTCGATGTTGGCCTGCATGAGGCCCTCGTCGGGGTCGCTCGCACGGATGTGGATGGGCTTGCTCATGAAGCGGCGGGCCAGGGCCACGATCGGGCCGGGCATGGTGGCCGAGAAGAGCATGGTGTGGCGGGTGGCCGGAGTCTGCGCGAACAGCTTCTCGATGTCGGCGAGGAAGCCGAGGTCGAGCATCTTGTCGGCCTCGTCGAGCACCATCTCGCGCACGTTGGCGAGGCTGAGCAGGCGCTGGCTGGCGAGGTCCAGCAGGCGACCGGGGGTTCCGACGACGATCTGCGCGCCGGCCTTGAGCTGCTCGATCTGGCCCTCGTAGGCCTTGCCGCCGTAGATGGAGACGACGGTGGTGCCACGGTTGCTCGCGGCGAGCTCGAGGTCTTCACTGACCTGAACACACAGTTCGCGGGTGGGCACGACGACCAGGGCCTGCACGCCGGGCTCGGGGTTGAGGCCGAGGCGCTGGATCAGGGGAAGCCCGAAGCCGAGGGTCTTACCGGTTCCGGTCTTGGCCTGGCCGATGATGTCCTGGCCGCTGAGGGCGAGGGGGATGGTCTGCGTCTGGATGGGGAACGGCTCCAGGATGCCTTTCGCGGCGAGAGCCTCGACCATGTCCTGGTCGATATTGAGTTCAGTGAAGGTCACTTTGTGGTTGCCTGTCTAGCTCGAAGCGGGATGCGCCCGTCTTTGCCTCAGGCGCAAGTCCACCGGTCCATTGCCGGTGAATGACACCAGACT
The DNA here is from genome assembly GCF_054075385.1 of Cryobacterium sp. AP23. Taxonomy (NCBI): domain Bacteria; kingdom Bacillati; phylum Actinomycetota; class Actinomycetes; order Micrococcales; family Microbacteriaceae; genus Cryobacterium; species Cryobacterium sp. AP23. The sequence continues at coordinate 4,063,375 of NZ_CM133415.1, forward strand.
ATAGGGCGGCCCTGTGCAAAGGCAGGTGGCCGTGCGGCGAGCCCACCCCAAAGCGCACCTCGAACGGGATGGTGGACCTATGCTTGGCTGGTGATCTCGTGGTTAGGTGAACGTCCCAAACGGGCAGAGACGCCCCGGCTGTCGGCCAGGGCTGAACGCCGAGCGACGACCAAGGTCGACATCACCGAACTGGCGCCCGACCTGCTCACCTACCTGGGCCAGGCGGCATATTTCGAATTGGGCATGTTCGAGAGCCTCTCGACCGCCGTGATCACCGCGCCGACCGTCGCCGCCAAGGAGGGCTTGAGCCTGGCCGCCGGGCGGGCGCTGTCCAAGCACCACGGCCTGATCGACGAGATCCGCCGCCGCGACGGCGAACCGGCCTCCGTGATGAGCCCGTTCGTCCCGGCCCTCGACAACTTCCGCGCCGCCACCGCCGGCGCCGACTGGCACGAGCTGCTGCTGAGCTGCTACCTCACCGGCGGACTGCTGGATGACTTCTTCATGCGGCTCTCCGATGCCCTTCCCGGCGACATCGGACCCCGCGTCGCCCACCTGCTCGGCGAGCACGGCGGCGCCGATGTGCTGGTGCACGAACTCGCCGCGGCCATCGCCGCGGAGCCCGCGCTCGAATCGCGCCTGGCGCTGTGGGGCCGGCGCCTCGTCGGTGACACCCTGCTGGTGGCCCGGTCGGCCATGGCCGTGACCCAGGACTCTCGCATCGAACCCGTCTTCACCGAACTGATCGCCGCACACACCCGACGGATGGACGGCCTCGGCCTCACCGCGTAGCATCCGCCCCGACACAGCAGAAAACGCCCTCATCGTGATCGATGAGGGCGTTTCTGTTGGTCTCTGCGTACCTGCGGGCAGCGTACCTGCCGGGCTGCTGACCTGCCGGGGGAGAGCTACGCGACCTGCCCGGTCTTGGTGATCCGGTGCAGCATGGCCAGGTCGGCCGTCTCGCGGCGCTTGCCGACGAGCACATCGACCACGACGGATGCGACGGCGGCGACCACGAGGGACACCCACCAGATCCAGCCGCCGTCCCAGGCCCAGCCGAGCCAGGTCAGGGCGACCCAGACCAGCGCGGCGACGCCGGTGCCAACGGCCGGCACCAGCACGGAACCGTGCGTGTGACGCCGGGGCAGGGCATAGCGGGCCGCCAGGCCGAGGAGCGCGCCGCCGAGGGCGACGAACAGGAGCTCCATGCGGGTGTTAGGCGACGAAGCCGACGCGGCGGGAGGACTCGGAGCCCAGCTCGACGTAGGCGAGTCCGATGGTCGGCACGATGTAGAGGTGCCCCTTCTTGTCGCTGAGCTTGAGGTAGCCGGTCTGCCCGGCAAGCGCGGCAGCGACGATCTCTTCGATCTCGTTGGCGGGCTGGGTCGTCTCGAAGCTGATCTCCCGGGGGGAGTTGAAAATGCCAATGCGAATGTCCACGGATGCGCCTTTCGGTTGCCTGTCCGCCCAGATTACGACATGCCCGGTGATCGGCCCGCCACGTTCACTGTCGGCGCAACCCGTTACCGTTGGACCGTGATGAACCCGGTGTCCGAACTGCTCAATGAGCCCTCTGCCTCCGCCCTCGCAACCCCCGGCGGGGGCCCCGCCCTGACCGTCGACATGGATGCCAGCCAGCGGGCCGTGCTGGACCTCGACGTCGACCGTTCCGCCGCCGTGATCGGCGCGCCCGGGTCCGGCAAGACGCACACCTTGGTTGAATTCGTCGCCGACCGGGTGCTCAGCCGCGGCCTCTCGCCCAGCGAGGTGCTCGTCCTCGTGCCCACCCGCACCGGCGCCACGGCCCTGCGCGACCGGCTCGCCCTGCGCCTGCGGGTGCCCACCAACGGGCCGCTGGCCCGCACCATGAACTCCGTCGCCTTCCAGATCGTGCGGGATGCCGAAGTCGCCGCCGGCCGCACCAGCCCCACCCTGCTGACCGGTGGGGAGCAGGACCAGATCATCGCCGAGATCCTGCAGGGCGACATCCTCGAGGGCACCGGCCCGGCCTGGCCCAGCCCGCTCGACGCCGAGGTGCGCCTCCTGCGCGGGTTCCGCACGGAACTGCGCGACCTGATGATGCGCGCCGTGGAATACGGCGTCACCCCCGCCCGCCTGGCCGACCTCGCCGCCGAGAACGACCGGCCGGAGTGGGCCGCCGCCGCCGCGTTCATCCGCGACTACCAGGAGATCAAGGACCAGAGCCGGCCCGGCCAGTTCGATTCCACCGAGCTCGTGCAGTTCGCCGCGGCGATCGTGCAGGACGCCCCGCGCCTCAGCCCCCGGCCGGCCGGCCCGGGCACGTCCACGATGCTGGACGCGGTCACCGCCGGCAACCCGCTCGGCCCGCTCGGCGCGCTCCGCCTGATCGTGCTCGACGACGCCCAGGAGGCCACCGAGTCCACCCTGGCGCTGCTGGCCCAGTTCGCCGCCCGCGGGGTCACCGTCGTCGCGTTCGGCGACCCCGACCTCAGCACCGGGTCGTTCCGCGGCGCCCACCCGGATGCCCTCGGCCGCCTCGGCCACTACCTGGGCCTGCCCGACGTGGCGACCCTCACCCTCGGTACCGTGCACCGGCACGGCACCGAGCTGCGCCAGGTGGTGCGTGAGTTCACCGGCCGGATCGGCGCCGCCGCTGCCGGAACCCAGCGCTCCGCCGGCAGCGCGGAGGAGGCCCTGGTGCCGGCGGCACCCGGCACCGGCGCCGTGCAGACCGTCGTCACCGCCAGCCCGGCCGACCAGCTCGCCGTGATCGCCCGGCGGTTGCGGGAACGCCACGTGCTCGACGGCGTGCCGTGGGGACGGATGGCCGTGATCGTGCGCACTGGCGCGCTCGTGCCGGCGCTGTCCAAGGGCCTCGCCGCCCTCGAGGTGCCCACCCAGGTCGCCGCCTCCCGGGCCGCCCTTCGCGACGAACCGGCCGTGAAAGCCTTCATCCTCGCCCTCGACGTCACCCTGGGCCGCCGGCCGCTCGATGCCGACGCCGCGGTCGACCTGCTGCGCGGACCGCTCGGCGGCCTCGACCCGATCACCCTGCGAAGGTTGCGGGCGGCGCTGCGCCAGGACGAACTCAGCCAGGAGAACCTCGCCGAGGACGGCGCCCGCACCGCGGACGAACTGCTCCTCGCGGCGTTCGCCGACCCGGCCCTGCTGGAACGGATCGACAACCGCACCGCCCGCCGCGCCGCATCCTGCGCCAAGAACCTGCGCCAGACCCGCACCGCGTTCGCCGCCGGCGCCACCATCGAGGAACTGCTCTGGGGCCTCTGGCAGCGCAGCGGACTCGCCCCCGCCTGGGCCGAGCAGTCCACCGGCACCGGCATCGACGCCGACGAGGCCAACCACAACCTCGACGCCGTCGTGGCCCTGTTCTCCGCGGCGCAACGCTTCGTCGAACGCACCCCGGCGGCCCCGCCGGTGTTGTTCGTGGAACACCTCGTCGACACCGACGTGCCCGAGGACACCCTGGCGCCGCGCGCCCTGGCCGAATCCGTGCTCGTCTCCACCCCCAGCGGCACCATCGGCCGCGACTACGACCTCGTGGTGCTCGCCGGCGTGCAGGAGAACGTCTGGCCCGACCTGCGCATCCGCGGTTCGCTGCTGGGCTCCGGCGACTTGGCGCTGCTCGCGGCGGGCCAGACGCCCGACCCGGCCGGCGCCCGCACCAGCGTGCTGCACGACGAACTGCGGATGTTCGCCCAGGCCGCGTCCCGCAGCACGACCGAGCTGCTCGTCACCGCCGTCGACAACGACGAGAACCAGCCCTCCGCGTTCCTGCGTCTGCTGCCGGAGCCCGACCCGGCCCCGTTGGCGCGCTACCCGCTGTCGCTGCGGGGGCTGGTCGGCCGGTTGCGTCGCGACCTCACCCAGACCCTGCGCCCCCGGCTGCAGCCCGCGGCCGCCGACCCCGTCGCCGCCCTGCCGGCCGTGCTTCCGGTGCGGGCCACGGATGCCGCCGCCACCCTCGCCCGCCTGGCCAGGGAGAAGGTGCCCGGCGCCACCCCCGACGAGTGGTACGGCCTGCGCGACGCCAGCACCGACCGGCCGCTCAACGACCCCGACGCTGGCGACGGCCCGGTGCGGGTGTCACCGTCGCGGATGAGCGCGTTCGAGACCTGCCCGCTGCACTGGCTGATCGGCCAGATCGGCGGCGGCGACTCCAGCACCGCCGCGAACCTCGGCACCATCATCCACAAGGTAATGGAGGACGCCACCGACCCCGCGCTCACCCCCGACCCGGCGCTGATCAGCGCGGATGCGCTCTGGGCCGGCGTCGAGGCACGCTGGGGCGAACTCGCCTTCGACGCCGACTGGCAGTCCCGGGTGCAGAAGACCCAGGCCCGCGAGCTGACCGACAGGCTGGCCGCCTACCTCGGCGATGGCGCCCGGGACGGCACCCGGCTGCTCAGCGCCGAGGGCCGGTTCGCGCTCGAGCTCGACGGCGCAGTGCTCTCCGGCACCATCGACCGGGTGGAACGGCTGCCCGACGGCCGGGCCGTGATCGTCGACTTGAAGACCGGCAAGGGCGACGCCACCAGCGACAGCGGCGTCGCCGAGCACCCGCAACTCGGCGCGTACCAGCTGGCCTTCTCCGCCGGCGTCATCGACGGCCTCGAACCCGGCATGGAACTGGCCGGCGCCCGCCTGGTGATCGTGTCCTCCGGCACCCAGAAGCAGAACTACCGCAACCCCACCCAGCCGGCCTTCACCCCCGACGAACTCGCGACGTTCACCAAGCGGGTCACCGACGACGCCGCCGGCATGGGTGGCGCCACCTTCGTGGCCGAGATCGCCGACCACTGCCTCGACCCCCGCTCCTACGGCTCGTGCCGCATCCACGTCATCAAGCAGGTCAGCTCATGAGCACCACGCCCGCAGACAACCGGTCGGGCTCAGCCCATTACGTCTCAGCCCATTACGTCTCAGCCCTCGACATCGCCAGGGCACTGGAGATGTTCCCGCCCACCAGCGAGCAGCAGGCCGTGATCGAGGCGCCCCTCACGCCCACCCTCGTGGTTGCCGGCGCAGGCAGCGGCAAGACCGAGACCATGGCCAACCGGGTGCTCTGGCTGCTGGCCAACGGGCACGCCAGGCCCGACCAGATCCTCGGCCTCACGTTCACCCGCAAGGCCGCCGGCGAACTCGCGGAACGCATCAACGGCCGCATCCGCCAGCTCAGCGACGCCGGGCTGATGCCCACGACCGATTCGGCCGACCCGGTGACCGGGCTCACGGCCCGGCCCGGGCTGGACTCGGCCGACCTGTTCAACGCGCCGGCGGTCTCCACCTACAACTCCTTCGCCAGCCGGCTGTTCACCGACAACGCCCTGCTGCTGGGCCGCGAACCCGAATCGGTGCTGCTCAGCGAGACCAGCGCCTGGCTGCTGGCCCGCCGGGTGGTCGTTGCCCACGGCGACGGCCGCCTGGTGCAGTACGGCAAGGGCGTTGACGCGGTCACGGATGCCGTGCTCTCGCTCAGCCGGGCCCTGGCCGAGAACCCGCCGGTTTTCGTGCCCGGCGAGGACCCCGTGCCGCACGACCTGGCCCGCCTGGCGAACAGCTTCGGCTACCTCGCCGACCTGCCCTACGGCAACCCGCGCAAGAAGAAGCCCTTCGACTCGGTGCTCGAGGCCATCGGTGCCGTCGCGCCGCTGCCGGTGCTGGCCGAACTGGCGGATGCCTACGGGGCCGAGAAACGCCGCCAGGGCCTGATCGAATTCTCCGACCAGGTGGCCCTGGCCCTGCAGGTCTGCCGCAAGGTGCCCGCTGTGGTTGATCGCTACCGCGACCAGTACCGCATCGTGCTGCTCGACGAATACCAAGACACCTCGGTGCTGCAGACCGAGCTGCTGCGCACCCTGTTCGCGCATCACCCGGTGATGGCCGTCGGCGACCCGCACCAGTCCATCTACGGCTGGCGCGGCGCCAGCTCAGCGAACCTGCTCGGCTTCTCCACCGACTTCGCCGACCTGCCCAACACGCAGGCGCCGTCGATGTCGCTCTCCTTCACCTGGCGGAACCCGGTCACCGTGCTCGACACCGCCAACGCGCTGGTGGCGCCGCTGAGCGCCGAGCTGCGTGCCCGGCCCAACGGCATCCAGGTGGAAACCCTCAAGGTGCCGGAGGGCAAGGCCGCCGGCCAGGTGCAGGCGGCCATGCACGAGACCATCGCGGAGGAGGCCGCGTCCGTCGCCCGCTGGTTCGCCGCCCGGCTCGGCACCGGCACCGCCGCCGAACGGCCCGACACCGTTCCGGAGTCCGGCGCGATGCTCTTCCGCGCCCGCCGCGACATGGAGTTCTACGCCGAGGTGCTGCGCGACCACGGGGTGCCCGCGCACGTGCTCGGGCTCGGCGGCCTGCTCTCCACCCCCGAGGTGGCTGACGTGCTCGCCGTGCTGCGGGTCGTGCACGACCCCGCGGCCGGCAGCGACCTGATCCGGCTGCTCACCGGCGGCCGGTGGCGCGTCGGCGTGCGCGACCTGCAGGCCCTCTCCAACGTGGCCGGCTGGCTGGCCAGCCACGACTGGGCCCAGAAGGCCGTGACCGACGAGCTCAAGGCAAAACTGCGCGCCTCGGTGGCGACCGAAGAGAGCCGCTCGCTCGTCGACGCCCTCGACTTCGTGGCCTCCGCCCCGGAGTCGCACGGGCAGCTGGCCGGTTTCAGCGAGGACGGCCGGCAACGCCTGCGGCAGGCCGGCCGGCAGTTGGGCTGGCTGCGGAGCCGGTCGAACCTGGGCCTGCTCGACTTCGTGCGCCTGATCGAACAGGAGACCCTGCTCGACCTCGAACTCGTCGCCAACGAGACCCATGGCCGCGCCCTGGCGAACCTGTACGCCTTCCACGACGCCGTGTCGGCATTCCTCGACAGCGACGAGCAGGGCACCCTGGCCAGCTTCCTGCGCTGGCTGGCCCGCGCCGAACGGCAGGACGACCTCGGCCCGCGCGGCGAGGCCGCCGAACCCGGCACCGTGCAGCTGCTCACCATCCACGGCTCCAAGGGATTGGAATGGGACTACGTGGCCATCCCCGGGCTGACCGAGAAGACCCTGCCCGCGCCGTCGCGGGAAACGACCGGCTGGTTGCGATTCGGCGAACTGCCCTACCCCTGCCGCGGCGACCGGGCCGAACTGCCCGAGCTCAAACGACTGGGCCATGAGACCCAGCTGTCGTTCGACGAGGACTTCCAGCTTTACAAGGAGCAACTCGCCGCCCGGCACGACGCCGAGGAACGCCGGCTGATCTACGTCGCCACCACTCGCGCCCAGCAGCACCTGCTGCTCACCGGCGCGTTCTGGGGCGGCGGCACGACAGTGCGGAAACCCAGCCGGTACCTGCTCGAACTCGCCGAGGCCGGCCTGATCCAGGCCCTGCCGGAGGGCAGCGAGTCCGACGAGAAACCCGTCACCGACGAGGACGCCACCGAGGTGTGGCCCTTCGACCCGCTCGGCGCGCGCCGCCGGGTCGTGGAGGCCGCCGCCGCGCTCGTGCGCGCGCACGACAACACGCACGACAACACCGACGACACCGCCGCCGATGACACCGTCACCGATGACATCGAGACGCCCTGGTCGCGCGAGGTGACCCTGCTGCTGGCCGAACGGGCGCAACGCCTGGCCGGACCGGGCAGCCTCGACCTGCCCACCCGCATCCCGGCGTCCCGGTTCAAGGACTACGTCGACGATCCTGCCGCCGTGCTGGCCCGGCTGCGCCGGCCGATGCCCGAGCGGCCGTACCGGGCCACCCGGCTCGGCACCCTGTTCCACTCCTGGGTGGAACAGCGCTCCACCGGGGCGTTCTCCGGTGATCTCATCGATGCCGGGCTCGACGAGCTCGACCTCGACCTCGATGCCGACACCGACGCCGGCGACGGGATGACGGTCGAGCTGGACCAGCTCGAGCGGTTCAAGGCCACCTTCGAACGGTCGCCATGGGCGACCCTGGCGCCGGAGGAGGTGGAAATCGAAATCCACCACGTGCTCGGCGACCAGGTCTTCATCTGCAAGCTCGACGCCGTCTACAAGACCGAGACCGGATACCAGGTCGTCGACTGGAAGACGGGCAAGGCGCCCAAGGACGCCGCGGACCTCGAACTCAAGCAGACCCAGCTGGCGCTGTACCGCCTTGCCTACGCCCGGTGGAAGGGCATCGACCCCGCCATCGTCGACGCGGTGTTCTACTTCGTCGCCGACGACCGGATCGTGGCCCCCGAGCGGCTCTACTCCGAGGAGGACCTCGTGCGAGCCTGGTCATCGGTGGCCGCGTCATCCGCCGAGCCGCCGTCGATCGTGGGAACCGGGCCGGTCGCGTCGTCGGTGTAGGCCGCGTTCGACCCGGCCGCGTCGATGTCCGGGGCGTCGAAACCGGTGCCGTCGAAGCTCGTCACCCGGGAGAACGACCCGGTCTCGGCGAACTCGCTGGTGCCGTAGTCGTCGTTCTCGAAGTCGTTCCGGCCGGCGGACCCGGAGGTCGCCGTGCGCGGGGTGTCCTCGAGCATCGACTCCACGTCGGACACGCTGAGGATCGGACCGGTCTCGGGTGAGAGCGAGTTCATGGTGTGGCTGTGCACGTTGTCCACCAGGCCGTCGAGCATCGATACCGCATCCTCGACGATGGCCTCGTCGTGGGTGTCGACGCCGTGCAGCAGCCAGCGGACCAGTTCCAGTTCGGCGTACAGCATCGCCCGCTGGGTGATCAGCGGGTCGTTGCCCTGCCGGGCCGCGGTGTAGGTGGCGATGGCCGTCTCGGCGGCGTCGCCGCGGGCGGCGAGCAACCAGTGGATGTCGCGGGCCGGGTCTCCGACGCTCAGCGCCGACCAGCCGAGCACGGCCGCCACGGCATCATCGCTGATCAGGAAGGAATCGGCGGAGAGAGAACCGTGGATCACGGTCGGGGTGAACTGCCAGAGGGTGTGGTCGTCGGTGGCCAGCTCCCAGCGGCGCAGCAACGCGGCCGGCAGCTTGCCGGTGGCGGCGGCCCGGTCGATCAGGTCGATGGTGGAGGTGCGGCAGTCCAGGGCGCTCTGCTGCACCAGGCCGGCGTCACCGATGAACGCGGTCGGCAGGCCGTGGATGGCGGCGATGGCGCGACCGATCGACCCGGACACCCCGACATGGCCGGTGAGGGCATCCGCGTCATAGGACGCACCGGGCAGTCGTTCGTAGACGACGGCCCTGGTGTTCTCGAACGGGGCCTGACCCACGAACACCGGCACGTCGAACGGCAGCCGGCTGCGGTTGCCGGTGGTGAGGGCGCGGAGCGCCACGAGGTCGGCTGACTGTTCGGTTTCGGCCGCCTGCGACGTGGGAACCCTGATGATCAGCTCCTTCTCGTCGCGGGTGATCAACAGGGCAGAGTCGAACGACCCGTCGCCTGCGAAACTGTGGTTGCGGGCGTGGGCGACGTCGAGCTCCGGCACTGCATTGGTGGCCAACGCGGCTAGAGTGAGATGGGATCTGGCCATGCCTTATAGGTTAGGTCGACTTCCTCCCGGTGAGGCCATTCGCCACGCCTGCAGTCAACTTCGGCACGTGTTGCCCGATCTCCCGAGGGGTCCCATGTCGTTCAGGTTCACGGCCCGGCTGCCACTGTCCAGGCACGCCGTCGATCGCGACAACGACGCCCGCGCCGAGCCGGACCTTTTCGAACGCCTCTGGGCGGATGCCGGCACCCGGCTGCTGCCGTTGTGGAAGGGCAAGGCGCTGCTCGCCGAGCCCGCCGCCGACGGTGCGCCCCGCCTGCTGCTGCCGGCGCCGGCCGACCTGTCGATCGAGCTGGACGCATCCGCCCTGCGGGTGTACCTCGGCCGGTCGCTGGCCGAGGACGCCGCCGAACCGGTCGGCACACCCCTGGTGGCCGTGCCGCTCGACGACGAACAGGCCGCCGCGCTGGAGAGCGACGAATCCCGCTGGGTGGGCCTCCGCGAATACGCCACCCTGCTCTCCGACCGGGACACCGGAATCCTCACCGAATCCCTCGGCATCCTGCACTGGCACGACTCGCACCCGCACTGCCCGCGCTGCGGCGCGGCCACCGATGTGCGCTCCGGTGGCTGGGTGCGGCACTGTCCCGTCGACGGCAGCCAGGTCTTTCCGCGCACCGACGCTGCCGTGATCGTGCTCATCACCGACGAGCTCGACCGGGTGCTGCTCGGCTCCAACGCCATGTGGGAGGCCAACCGGTACTCGCTGCTGGCCGGGTTCGTCGAACCGGGCGAATCGTTCGAGTCCGCCGTCGTGCGCGAGGTCTTCGAAGAATCCGGCATACGGGTGGCCGACCCGGTCTACCAGGGGTCGCAGCCCTGGCCGTTCCCGGCGTCGATCATGGTGGGCTTCACCGCCCGGCTGGCCGACGGCCAGCACTCCGGCGGGCTCGTGCCCGACGGCACCGAGATCCTCGACCTGCGCTGGTTCACCCGCGCCGAACTGTCCGACACCGAGAACGGGATCATGCTGCCCGGCCCGTCCTCCATCGCCCGCGCCCTCATCGACGACTGGCTGGCCCGGCCGGCCGTCGTCACCGACCCCGGGCAGGTGCGCCAGGGTGTCTGACCCGTTGACGCCCACCGCAGAGTCACTGCTCACCGGGCTCGACGAGCAGCAACGCGTGGCCGCCGAGGCGCTGATCGGGCCGGTGTGCATGCTGGCCGGCGCCGGAACCGGCAAGACCCGCGCCATCACGCACCGGATCGCGTACGGCGTGATGAGCGGCGCCTACTCGCCCAACCGGGTGATGGCGCTCACCTTCACCGCCCGCGCCGCCGCCGAACTGCGCGGCCGGCTGCGGCAGCTGGGCGCCGGCGGGGTCGCCGCGCGCACCTTCCACGCCGCCGCCCTGAGCCAGCTGAACTACTTCTGGCCGCACGTCGTCGGCGGCCAGGCGCCGCGCATCCTCGAGGGCAAGGGCCGGCTGCTCGGCCACGCCGCCGAGCAGCTGAAGCTGAAGCTCGACACCGCCACCCTGCGCGACCTGGCCGGCGAGATCGAGTGGCGGAAGACCAGCGGCCTCAGCCTCGAGCAGTACGCGACCGCAGGCCGCACCCTGCCCGGCCGGCTCGACATCAACCAGACCCTGGACATGCAGGCCGGTTACGAGCGGCTCAAGGACGACCGCAAGCAGATCGACTTCGAAGACGTGCTGCTGGCCATGGCCGGCATGATCGAGGCGGAACCCTCCGTGGCGCTGCAGGTGCGCGAGCAGTACCGGTTCTTCGTCGTGGACGAGTTCCAGGACGTCTCCCCGCTGCAGTACGACCTGCTCAAGCTGTGGCTCGGCGACCGGCGCGACCTGTGCGTGGTCGGCGACGCCAGCCAGACCATCTACTCCTTCGCGGGCGCCCGCAGCGACTACCTGCTCGACTTCCCCAAGCACTACGAGGACGCCACAGTGGTGCGCCTGGAGCAGAACTACCGCTCCACCGCGGCCATCGTCGCCACCGCGAACCAGCTGATGCGCGGCCGCCCCGGTGCGTTATCGCTGCACGCCGCTGTCGCCGAGTCCGGCACGGAACCGATGGTGCGCGACTATCCGAACGACATGGCCGAGGCCCGCGGCGTCGCCCAGAGCATCTTCGAGCTGATCGAATCCGGCATGGCGCCGGAGAACATCGCCGTGCTCTACCGGGTCAACGTGCAGGCCGCGTTGCTCGAGACGGCGCTGGGGGATGTCGGCGTGAGCTTCCAGATCCGCGGGTCGAAGCGGTTCTTCGACCTGCCGGAGGTGAAGCAGGCGGTGATGTCGCTGCGCGCGGCATCCGTGTCGATCATGGGGGAGCCGCTGTTCAAGTCGGTCAGCGACGTGTTGCGCGGGCTCGGCTGGAGCCAGACCGCCCCGGAGACCCGCGGCGCCGTGCGGGACCGCTGGGAGGCGCTGAACGCGATCATGGGACTGGTCGACCAGGCCGCTCCCGGCACCACGTTCCGGCAGTTCACCGACGAGCTGATGGAACGCCAGGCCGGCCAGCACGAACCCACCGTCGCCGCAGTGACCCTCGCCACCCTGCACTCGGCCAAGGGGCTGGAATGGGACGCCGTGTTCGTGGTGGGCCTCTCCGAGGGCCTGGTGCCGATCAGCTACGCCGGCACCTTCGAGCAGGTCGACGAAGAACGCCGGCTGCTCTACGTCGGGGTCACCCGGGCCCGCAAACGCCTGTCGCTCAGCTGGTCAGCGGCCGGTACCCAGCAGCGTTCCCCGCGAGAACGATCACGTTTTCTGGCAGAAATCGGCATCCGCACCGCTCGTGCGGCCGGTGCGCGCGGCGCCTGACCGTCAGCGTCGCGGCGTCGATCGCGAGGGATGCGGCCGCGAACTGGTTCGACGCCGCGAACACCCGGTCGTGCACCATGCCGGCGACCGTGGTGGCGGCCTCGATGCCCAGCCGGGTCGTCTCCGTCGGTGCGGTGCGGTGCAACAACTGGCAGGCGATCGCGGGCCAGGCCGGGTCGTCATCGACCCGCTCCAACTCCAGGCAGGTCAGGCACGGGCCGGCACCGGGCTCCACGAGCGGCCCGATCCGCACCTCGGCGTCGCTGAACACCACCGGCAGATGCGGCACATCGCGCCGCAACCACCGGCCGTGTCGCTCGGGGGCGAGCACGAAGTGATCCAGGATCACGGCGAGGTCGGGGCCGGGCGCCGGGGTGCCGGTGGCCACGACCCGGATGCCCAACTCGGCCAGCAGGTCCCGGATACGATCGGCCGTCGGCCCAACCCCGTCGACGCACACCGACGGGTGGGCGCCGGGGCCGGGTCGCGGTGGCGGTGCGCCGCCGGGTCGGGTGGCGGTGCCGGACCCGGTGTCGATTCCGGGCGGCTCCGGCCGGGGAGCGAGGTCGACCAGCGCAGGGGCCAGGGCCCGCAGCAGGGCGGCGGTCGCCGCATCCGTCGCCCCGGCCTGCCGGCCGAGCATGAGCGCGCCGGATCTCGGCACCCCTACCCGCAGCGCGGCGACGACGGTCTCGAGCGGCGCCGTGACGCCGGGCACGATCGCCAGCGGCCGGTCGATGCCGAGCTGGATCGTGTCGGGGGTGCGCCAGACGAGCGGATACCGCGGGTCGAGTCGGAGAACCATGCGGCGATTTTCCCCCAGGACCGCCCCGCGCCGTCGGATCCGTCCACAGGCGGCGGTGGCCGCGGGAGAATCTGCAGGTCCAGCCCAGACTCTCGCCCTAGGCTGACGCAATGACAGAGACGACAGCCCTCCGCATCCTGGTCACCGGCGCCACCGGCTACATCGGCGGGCGACTGGTACCCAAGCTCCTCGAGGCCGGGCACCAGGTGCGAGTGCTGGTGCGTTCCCCGCAGAAACTGCTCGATGTGCCGTGGGCCGGCGAGGTGGAGATCGTCCAGGGCGACCTCTCCGACCGGGCGTCCGTCGCCGCCGCCAGTGCGGACATCGACGTGTTCTACTACCTCGTGCATTCGATGGGTGCCAAGGGCGACTTCGAGGAGACCGAGCGCACGGCCGCCCGGAACGTGGCCGCCGCGGCGGCCGCGGCGGGGGTGTCCCGCATCGTGTACCTCGGCGGGCTGCACCCCGACACGCCCACGCTGTCTCCGCACCTGCGTTCACGGGCCGAGGTGGGCCGCATCCTGCTGGACTCCGGGGTGCCCACCGTTGCATTCCAGGCCGGCGTCGTGATCGGCTCCGGGTCCACCTCGTTCGAGATGATCCGCCACCTCACCGACGTGCTGCCGTACATGCCCGCACCCCGCTGGGTGCGCAACTTCATCCAGCCCATCGCCGTGCGCGACGTGCTCTACTACCTGCAGGCCGCCGCCGAGGTGCCGGCCGACGTCAACCGAACCTTCGACATCGGCGGCCCCGATGTGCTGCGGTACGGCCAGATGATGAACGGATACGCCGTCGAGGCGGGGCTGCACCAGCGGCCCATCGCCCCGCTGCCGGTGCTCACCCCGTGGCTGGCGTCGCAGTGGGTCAACCTGGTCACGCCCATCCCGCGCAGCCTCGCGGTGCCGATCATCGCGTCGCTGCAGTACGACTGCGTCGTGCACGAGCACGACATCGACGCCGTGATCCCTCCGCCGGAGGGGGGCCTGACCACGTATCGCCGGGCCGTGCGCCTGGCGCTCGGTCGGATGCGCGACGGTGACGTCGAGACCAGCTGGCAGAACGCGTCGACCGAGGGCGCGTCGAGCAACCCGCTGCCCAGCGACCCGGACTGGGCCGGCCACCTCGTCTACACCGACCTCAAGGAGAAGCGCACCTCGGCCAAGCCGGCCGACCTGTGGCGTGTGATCGAAAGCATCGGCGGCGAAAACGGCTGGTACTCATTCCCGCTGGCCTGGGCCGTGCGCGGCTGGATGGACAAGGTCGTCGGGGGAGTGGGCCTGCGTCGCGGACGCCGGCATCCCGACCGCCTGCAGACCGGCGATGTGCTGGACTTCTGGCGCGTCGAACGGATCGACCGCGGCAGCTTCCTGCGGTTGCGCGCCGAGATGCGTGTGCCCGGCCGGGCCTGGCTGGAGATGCGGGCGGAGCCCACGGAGGACGGCGGGTCGGTGTACCGGCAGCGCGCGGTGTTCTTCCCGCGCGGCCTCGGCGGCCGGCTGTACTGGTTCTCGATCCTGCCCTTCCACGGGGTGATCTTCACCGGTATGGCCAACCGCATCACCGCCGCGGCGGAATCCGAGGCGGCCGCCGTTGACACCGAGGCCGTTGACTTCACTGTCGCGGATGCTGAAGCCGTCGACGCACCCTCCGGTGACGTTACAGCCGGCACATCGGTCATAACAGCGGGCACCCACGCTGCATCCGAGGCCTCTCACAGCTAACCCGTGACCCGGTCGTGTCCCTGGCACGCGCGGCGCTGACGCGCCCAAAATACGTCGAAAAAAAGTTCTCCACAGTTTAGATTTGACCAGACAGATCTGCGATACTGAGCTATTCTCAGTACATGTCCACCATCGCAGACACATTCACCCCCGGCACGGCGCTAGACGCCGTGTCGGGGGTGGTTGTGCCCGCTGATTCACTGGTCGCCGCGGTCGAAGCGGTGGAACATTTGGGGGCCTGCAGCACCGACTACGACACCCTCTCCGATGCCGAACTGCTCGCCGGCCAGAAGGACCTGGCCCGGCTGCGGCAGCTGGTCGAAACCCGGCAGACCTGGATGGCGAAAACGCTCCAGCACCGGTCCCGGCCCGAGCTGGGTCAGCAGGGCCTGGCCCAGCAGCAAGGCTTTCTCAACCCGGCTGACCTGATCCAGGACTTGACCGGCTCCACCCGTCAGGACGCCCGGAAGCTCGTGGACGTGGGCCGGATGCTCGCCGACACCGAAGCGGCTGACGCTCGGGCCGCAGAAGAAGCGGCCGACGCGGCGCGGCGGTTGCGTGACGAAGCCGATGGAAGCGACGGCGCGGACGGGCTGGACACGCCACCCGGCCTGTTCGACGACCTGGCGTCACCGCCGGAGCCAGTTGCACAGCCCTGGTACGCGCCTATCTCGCGCGCCGTGGCCTCCGGCGAGCTGTCGGTCGCGGCCGCGCATGCGATCCGTACCGGCCTGGGCGATATCGACACCGTCGTCACCGCGGAGAAGCTCGCCGACGCCGTGCACACCCTGCTGATCGAGGCCACCCGGATGACCGTGGATGAGCTGCTCAAGCGCTCCCGCCGGATGCGCGACAGCCTCGACGAGGCGGGCATCGCGGTGCGGGAGAAGAAGGCCTGGGACGACCGCTACCTCAAGGTCTGGAAAATCGACACCGGGCAGGTCCACCTCCACGGGCTGTTCCCGCCGGAGCAAGGCCAGTACATTCTGGACCTCTACGACAGCCTGACCGGTCCCCGTCGCGGCGGCGTCCGGTTCGTCGACCCGGACCGGGCAGCCTGGGCCAAAGCAGTGCAGGACGACCCGCGCAGCACCGACCAGCTCACCGCCGACGGGTTCCTCGACCTGCTCAAAGCCGGCAGCAGCGTCAACCCCGACCGGATGCTCGGCGGCCGCACCCCCGCTGTGCGGATCCTGACCACGGCCACCCCGAAGGCTCCGGCAGCGGACCCGACCGAGGCCTTGGTCGCGATCCCGGACGGCACCGGCCACGGTTTTCTCGAAGGCAACCCGGCCCCGGTCTCCCAGGAGACCATCGACCGGATCATCTGCACCTCCGGCACCGTCAAGGTCACCTTCGACGCCGACGGGCAACCGTTGAACCTCGGGCGGGAAGAACGCATCTTCAGCCAGGCCCAACGCATCGCCCTGGCGGCCCGCGACGGCGGCTGCATGTGGGGTGACTGCGACAAACCGCCCTCCCGCACCGAGGTGCACCACCTCGACCAGTGGCTTCGCGACCACGGCAGCACCGACATCCGCCTGGGAATCCTGCTCTGCAGCCCGCACCACCTGCTGTTACACAACCAGGGCTGGCAGATCTTCGAACACCACGGCACCTACTGGCTCCGGCCTCCAGCCGCGGTCGATCCCGGCCAGACGCTCATCCGGCTCCGCAGCAAGAGCCCCGTCGCCCTCGAAAAGCACGACCAGCACTAAGCCGCGCGACACGCTGGTTGGGCCCGGGTCGGGGCGAGGATTGACATGAGGGAGAAGCAAGCGTTGTGCCGATGGGACTCCGACCGCACCGCGTGGCGGTCTGACGGTAGGTTGCCAGCTTGGACTCTAGCCAAGCTCCACCCGCTGACGCATTATGGAAGGCAAGCGCGGGAGGCAGCATGTCTGAAGTTGTGGTGTTTGTAGGTGATGGCCTCAGCGCGGCCGCCCGCTGGCAAGAACGACTGCAAGAGTTCGAAGTTCACAACCTCGGGGTGAGCGGTGACACGACAGACGAAGTGATCGCCCGGCTCGACGACGTCGTGGAGGCGGCTCCTGACGCGGTCGTGCTGCAGGTGGGCACCAACGACGTCGGCTGGCATCGTTCGGACGAGTACATCGTGCGCAACATCGAAACCATCCTCTGCAACCTTCGCAAGCAGCTTCCCAGCGCGCGGTTGCTCATCCAGTCCGTGCCGCCGCGGGAAGAAGACTTCACGCCGGTGATCCGGTCGGTCAACCGCCACCTGCGCCAGTTCGCCCCGACGGTGAAGGCCAGGTACCTCGATCTCTGGCCGGTACTGGCCGACGCTCACGGCCGGCTCAGCGCAGAGTGGTCGACCGACGGCTTGCGTCTCACCGAAGCCGGCTACGACGTGTGGCTCGCTGAGCTGCGCCCGGCACTGGTCGACGCCTTGCAGCATCCGCTCGCTCTGCCCGTCAGTACCCAACCCGCCTGAACCCAACCCGCGTGACCGGGTCACCGGTCGCGGGTGGCTAGCATGAAGGCATGCGCAGACCCCTCCGGTTTTTCACCAGCCTGACGGTGGGCGCGCTGACGCTCACCGGACTCCTCGGGTTCGCAGCATCCGGGGCGACGGCCCAGACGATCTCGGCCCCTGCTCCGGAGCGGATCGCCGCGCAAAGCCTGCCTGCCGACGTCGATGATTTCAGTTTCCCGTCCATGCACGCCGACTACACGCTCGGCCGCGACGACGACGGCCACTCCACCCTGGCCACCACCGAGACCCTCATCGCCCAGTTCCCCCAGGCCGACCAGAACCACGGCATCCGCCGCAACATCCCCACCCACTACCGCGGCCAGCCCACCAGTCTCACCATCGAGTCGGTCACCGACGAGAACGGCGCCGCCCGGGACTACGAGACCGAGACCATCTCCGACGACTCGGATGCCGAGTACCTCAGCGTCACCATCGCCGCCGACGGTTTCGTGCACGGCGACCAGACCTACGTCATCAGCTACAGCCAGCGCCACGTCATCCTCTTCCCCGACGACGCGGCGGACCAGGAGTTCTACTGGGAGGTGAACGGCACCGGATGGGCCCAGCCGTTCGGCACCGTCTCGGCAACC
Source organism: Cryobacterium sp. AP23 (assembly GCF_054075385.1). Lineage (NCBI taxonomy): Bacteria > Bacillati > Actinomycetota > Actinomycetes > Micrococcales > Microbacteriaceae > Cryobacterium > Cryobacterium sp. AP23. The sequence goes on from NZ_CM133415.1 coordinate 4,081,255, forward strand.
GTGCACGTGCCAGCCAGCCTGGTGCCGGCGCTCACCGGCCAGTCGGCGTGTTACCAGGGCAGTTCGGCGTCCGGTGCCGAGTGCGACGCGCTGACCAGCGCCGCCGCCGGCGACGAGTGGCTGATCGAGGCCACCGCGCGCGACCTCGGCCCCCACGAGGGACTCGCCCTCGCCGTGGGCTTCTCCGACGGAACCTTCGTGCCCCGGGACGACTCGTTCACCGCCAACCCGTTCCCCACCATCGCCCTGCTCGCGGCACTGGCCGCGGTGGCCGCTGCCGTCGTCGGCGTGATCGCCCGGGTCACCCGGTGGCGTAGCGCCCCGGGCCGGCCCACCATCATCCCCGAATACCTGCCGCCGGCGGGGGCGAACCTGCTGCAGGCCGGCGACGTCCTCGGTGCCCGCGCCGGCAGTCGGGCCCTCACCGCCCAGTTCCTGCAGTTCGCCGTGCGCGGCAACGTGCGGGTGCTCGAGGGCGACGGCACCAACCACTACCTGCTCGAACTGCGCAGCCGGGACGGCCTCGACGCCACCGAGACGGCCGTGCTGACCGCCCTGTTCCCCGCCGGCCGGAAGATCGGTGCGGTCCGCGACCTCAAGAAGAAGAGCACCAAGCTGGGCACCGCGCTACAGAAGATCCGCAGTACGGCCCGCAAGCGGATGCTCACCGACGGCCTCCGCGAGCACAAGGGTGGCGCCTTGCGCCGCTGGCTCATCGCCGCGGCCATCGTCACCGGCATCCTCGCGCTCGTGGCGAGCATCATGTCGTTCGCGACCGAGGTCGCCGGCGCCTGGCCGGCGCTTACCCTCGCGGTGGGACTGGTCGCCGCCATTGTTACGCTTGCAGTCACCGTCGAGGTGCGCCCGCTCACCGCTCGCGGCGCCGAACTCCGCGACTACCTGAAAGGCGTCATCGTGTACATTTCGCTGGCCGAAGCCGACCGGCTCCGCGTGCTGCAGAGCCCCCAGGGCGCCCTGCGCACGCCCTACCGGCCGGACGACGCCGCACCGGCCGGGACCGCCCCCGTCCAGGTGCTCAAACTCTATGAACGGCTGCTGCCGTACGCCGTGCTCACCGGCGAGGAGAAGCAGTGGTCGAAGGTCCTCGGTGATTACTACGACGGCACCCGCGAGCAGCCCGACTGGTACGTCGGCAACGCGCCGTTCTCCGCCGCGTACTTCGCCACCGGGGTGGCCGCCTTCGCCACCACCACCTCGTCGGCGTGGTCCGGCAGTGCGGCGAGCTCGTCCAGTTCGGGCTCAGGCGGCGGTGGTTCCGTCGGCGGCGGAGGCGGCGGCGGCGGGGGAGGGGGCGTCTGATGGGCACCCCGGCAGAACCCACCTACACCCGGTCGGCACTCGCGCCCGGCCTGCTCGGCGCGATCGCGCTGCTGGCCGGACTGGCGCTGCTCGACGTGGACAGTTTCGTCATCATCCGCTACGTGGTGAGCATCCTGGCCCTGATCATCTGCGTCTTCGTCATCCAGGCGAAGGCCTGGTGGTGGCTCATCGGCCTGGTGCCGATCGCGGTGCTGTGGAACCCGATCGTGGTCATCGAACTACACGGCCAGGGCTGGGTGTCCGCCCAGTTCATCGCCGCGCTGCTGTTCATCGTCATCGGCGTCCGAACAAAGGTCCCGGTGCCGATGCACCGCTGAATCCGGGCACGGGCATAGACTGAAGGCACGTCTGGAGAACCCGGTCAGTGTCTCGACCGTGGCCCTGCAAGGATCAGCGCACCTGTGCCTGAGCGTTGCGGCGTCGCGTTGCTCGATTCTGGGGTTCGGCGTATCGATCGCAAAGGCATCCTGCGGATGCGCAACACGACGAGCGCGCATGTTTGTACGCGCTGGTGTGAAGTGGAGAAAAATGGCCTACACCCGCCCCAACGGAGCGGGCCGCGCCGGCGCCGGCAGCGGTCGTACCCGTCAACGTCCGCGTTCCCGCGACGACGACGCCCCCATCATCCCGATCCTCGCCCGCAAGGTGCGCGAGGTCGAGGCGAAGGCGCAGAGCGGAGCCAAGCTCGGTCCGACCAACCGCACGAAGTACCAGGTCATCGCGCTGCTGATGCGCGAGGAACGCGCCCGGGTGAAGGCCGACGGCGAACTCACCGACGCGAACCGGGCCGAGTTGCTCAAACGCCTCGACGGCATCGCGCAGATCCTCGCGAAGACCGCCGCAAGGGACACCAGCCTGATCACCCTCCTCGAACCGGATGCCGGTGTCTCCACCGTCGCGCAGCGCTTCCGCCGCGACTGGCTGCTGGAATCCGGCGCCGAACTCAGCCCCGATGAGCTCATCATCACCCGCGAACCCGAGGCCAAGCCCGAGGTGCCGCAGAACCAGGTCATCCCGCAGTCCGTGCGGGCCCGCCAGCTCGCCAACCCGTTCCTCGCCCCCGACTTCAGCGCCGTCAAGGCCGCCCCGGTGTCCTCCGCCCGCAGGCTCGCCAACTGGGAACTGCTCGGCCCGCTCTTCAAGGCATTCGAATACGGCTCCGGCGGCCAGGCCGCCAGCATGGACCTGCCCGAGGCCCCGAACGTCGACCGGTTCTCCCCGCGCGGCATGGAGCTCATGCGGCACCAGGCGCGCTTCATCGAGAGCGCCCGCCTCGGCCATCGCAGCTACCTGCTCGCCGACGAGCCCGGCCTCGGCAAGACCGCGCAGAGCCTGCTCGCCGCCTCCGTCGCCGGCGCCTACCCGCTGCTGGCGATCGTGCCCAACGTCGTGAAGATGAACTGGGTACGCGAGGTAGAACTATGGACGCCGCACCGCCGCGCCACCGTCATCCACGGTGACGGCGACACCCTCGACGCGTTCGCCGACGTCGTCGTGGTCAACTACGACGTGCTCGACCGCCACCTCGCCTGGCTCGGCACCCTCGGTTTCAAAGGCATGGTCGTCGACGAGGCGCACTTCATCAAGAACCTGCAGTCGCAGCGCTCCAAGCACGTGCTCAGCCTCGCGGACCAGATCCGTCGCCGCACACCGGGCAACAACCCACTGCTGATGGCGCTGACCGGCACGCCGCTGATCAACGACGTCGACGACTTCCGGGCCATCTGGCAGTTCCTCGGCTGGATAGACGGCGACAAACCCACGGCCAAGCTCATGCAGCGGCTGGAGGAAACCGGGCTCACCCCCGCGGACGCCGGTTTCTACACCGCCGCCCGCTCCGCCGTCATCGACATGGGCATCGTGCGCCGCCGCAAGGTCGACGTCGCCGCCGACCTGCCCGCCAAGCGCATCGCCGACCTCCCGGTGGAGCTCGACAGTGAACTCGGCCGGTCGATCCAGAAGGCCGAACGCGAACTCGGCGCCCGCCTGGTCAAGCGTTACAACGCCCTCGTCGCCGCCCGCCACCCCGGAGTCAAGGCCCCTGTCCTCACCGACGACGAACGCACCGCGTACATCCGCGCCGTCGCGCACGCCGACCTCGAGGAGTCCAAGGGCACCAGCACCGGCGAGAACGTGTTCACCATGGTGCGGAAGATCGGCCAGGCCAAGGCCGGGCTCGCCGCCGACTACGCAGCCCAGCTCGCGCACTCGGTGGGCAAGGTGGTGTTCTTCGCCAAGCACATCGACGTGATGGATGCCGCGGAGGAGATCTTCGCCAAGCGCGGCCTCCGCACGGTGTCGCTGCGCGGCGACCAGAGCGCCCTGGCCCGCCAGGCGGCGATCGACTCCTTCAACACCGACCCCGAGGTCGCCGTTGTGGTGTGTTCGCTCACCGCCGCCGGCGTCGGCGTGAACCTGCAGGCCGCATCCAACGTGGTGCTCGCCGAACTCAGCTGGACCGCGGCGGAGCAGACGCAGGCCATCGACCGGGTGCACCGCATCGGCCAGTCCGAACCGGTGACGGCGTGGCGGATCATCGCCGCGCACACCATCGACGCGCGCATCGCCGAACTCATCGGCAGCAAGCAGGGCCTCGCGGCCCGTGCGCTCGACGGTGCCGACGAGGATGTCTCCCCAGCCGACTCCGTGCAAGCCAGCGCGTTGGCCTTCGTGCTCACGCAGGCGCTCGACGGAGAGCTGTAACACCGGGCCGGAAGTCCCTACTGAGAGCAGCGCCGTCGGTGTTGACTTGATCCAGGTACTCACTCGCCCCCATGATGGGACGGGCGACTGCCGCACCACAACATGCATGCACTAAAGGAGTAGCCAGAAAATGAAGATCGGTATCCTGACCAGCGGTGGAGACTGCCCAGGCCTCAACGCAGTGATTCGGGGTGCTGTCCTCAAGGGCGGCCGCGCCTACGACTCCGAATTCGTGGGCATCCGCAACGGCTGGCGGGGGTTGGTGCAGGGCGAGTTCATGAAACTCGACCGGCACAGCGTTCGTGGCCTCTCCCGCCAGGGTGGCACCATCCTCGGCAGCTCCCGCACCAACCCGTTCGAGGGCGAGAACGCCGGACCCGAGAACATCCAGAAGACCATGGATGCCGAGGGCATCGACGCGATCATCGCCATCGGCGGCGAGGGCACCCTCACCGCTGCCCGCCGTCTCACCGACGCCGGTATCAAGATCGTCGGCGTGCCGAAGACCATCGACAACGACCTCGCCGCCACCGACTACTCGTTCGGCTTCAACACCGCCGTCGAGATCGCCACCGAGGCCATCGACCGGCTCCGCACCACCGCCGACTCACACGGCCGCTGCATGATCGTCGAGGTCATGGGCCGCCACGTGGGCTGGATCGCCCTGCACTCCGGCATGGCCGGTGGAGCACACGCCATCCTCATCCCCGAGCAGCCGCAGACCATCGAGCAGATCTGCGAGTGGGTCGAGAGCGTCCGCGACCGCGGCCGCGCCCCGGTCCTCGTCGTCTCCGAGGGCTTCCTGCTCGCCGAGATGGGCGAGGCCCACTCGCACAAGGGCCTGGACGCGTTCAACCGTCCCCGCCTCGGCGGCATCTCCGAGCTCATCGCCCCCATGGTCGAAGAGCGCACCGGCATCGAGGCCCGGGCGACCGTGCTCGGCCACACCCAGCGCGGTGGCGCCCCGTCGGCCTACGACCGGGTGCTCGCCACCCGCCTGGGCATGTCGGCCGTCGACGCCGTCTACGACGAGAAGTGGGGCTCGATGGTCTCCCTCAAGGGCACCGACATCCACACCGTCAGCATCGCCGACGCCACCATGGACCTCAACCGGGTCACCCAGGCGCGGTACGACGAAGCGGCCGTGCTCTTCGGCTAAACCCGAAACAGGCAGAGAACTGCCCGGACGGCTTCGGCCGCCCGGGCAGTCTGCTGTCGGGTATTGCGCTGTCAGGTATTGCGCTGTCGGGTACGTGGCGGTGGAACCGCTCGAACGGTCTGCCTAGGCTGCGGGGGCGAGCTTGGCCTGCACCTGCGCGAGCGACGGGTTGGTCGCGGCCGAGCCATCCGGGAACAGAACGGTGGGAACGGTCTGGTTGCCGCCGTTGAGGCTCATCACGAGCTCGGGGGTTCCCTCGACCTCTTCGATGTTCACCTCGGTGTAACCGATGCCGTTCTTGTCGAGCTGCGTCTTCAGACGCGAGCAGTAGCCGCACCAGCTGGTGGTGAACATCGTGATAGTTCCGGTCTCAGGCACAAAATCCATGCATACAGCGTAACCGAGATTCCCCCGAAAACGCTTGCGGCTTCGCTCCGGTGACCGCTCGCTACGATTGATTCATGACCGACCTGCCCCAGGTGTGCGTGTGCTACCTCACCCGCCTCTCCGATACCGGCCAGCCGCAGGTGCTGCTCGGCCGGAAGAAGAAGGGCCTGGGCCTGGGCAACATCGTCGGTCTCGGCGGCAAGCTCGAGCCGGGGGAGTCGGCCCTGGATGCCGCCGTGCGGGAGGTCGAGGAGGAATCCGGCCTGACCGTGACGCAGGATGCGCTCACCCCGATGGGCGTGCTCACCTACCTGTTCCCACACAAGCCGGCCTGGAGCCAACGCTCCAACGTGTTCGTCACCGACCGGTTCAGCGGCGTGCCCCGCGAGTCCGACGAACTGAACCCGGTGTGGTTCACCATCGCCGACCTGCCCGTCGACGACATGTGGGACGATGCCAGGCACTGGCTGCCCGGCGTGCTGGCCGGAATCCCGGTCAAGGCCACCTTCACCTTCGGGGAAGATCTGGCCACCGTTGTGGCCCGCGGCTGACCCTGGCAACCCTCTACCTGAACGTTATGAAGACGGCGTCTGAACACCGCCTGAATTGACCTGCCCGCCGCTGGCTGTCAGGATCAACGAGGCCCGGTTTCGAGCCAGCCAGTTCTCTTGACGTGCGCGGACCTGAAGTCCAGGCGCGGTCCGGGGCGAATACACAAGGAAAGACGCCGGTGGATTTCACCCTTATCGTCGTGCTGGTCATCGCACTAGCCCTCATCTTTGACTTCACCAACGGCTTCCACGACACGGCCAACGCCATGGCAACGCCGATCGCCACCGGGGCCATGAAGCCCAAGGTCGCCGTCGGTGTCGCCGCCGTGCTCAACCTCGTCGGTGCGTTCCTCTCCACCGAGGTCGCCAAGACGGTGTCCGGCGGCATCATCAAGGAGGGCGACGGCGGCATCCAGATCACCCCCGAGCTCATCTTCGCCGGGCTGATCGGGGCGATCGTCTGGAACCTGATCACCTGGCTGCGGGGACTCCCGTCCAGCTCCAGCCACGCCCTGTTCGGCGGCCTGATCGGCGCCACCGTGATCGGCGTCGGCGCGCAGGCCGTAGCCTTCGACGTGGTCGTCGCCAAGGTCATCCTGCCCGCGCTGATCGCCCCCATCACCGTGGGCATCGTGGCGTTCATCGCCACCCGCCTGGCCTACGCCATCACCCGCCGCGACGTCGGCAAGCCGGACGGCCGTGGCGGCTTCCGCTACGCCCAGATCTTCTCCTCCTCGCTCGTGGCCCTCTCGCACGGCACCAACGACGCGCAGAAGACGATGGGTGTGATCACCCTCACCCTCATCGCCGGCGGGTACCAGGCCGTGGGCTCGGGACCGCAGTTCTGGGTGGTCGCCTGCTGCGCCCTCGCCATCGCGATCGGCACGTACACCGGCGGCTGGCGCATCATCCTCACCATGGGCCGCGGACTGACCGAGATCAAGCCGGCCCAGGGTTTCGCCGCCGAAACCAGCACCGCCGCCACCATCCTCGCCTCCAGCCACCTCGGCTTCGCCCTCTCCACCACCCAGGTCGCCTCCGGCTCCGTGATCGGTTCCGGCCTCGGCCGGCGCGGCTCCACCGTGCGCTGGGGCATGGCCGGCCAGATCGCGCTCGGCTGGTTGCTCACCCTGCCCGCCTCCGCCATCATGGGCGCGTTCGCCGCCGGACTCGCGCTGCTGGGCCCGGTCGGGATCATCCTCGACGTCGTGATCGGCACCGCCGTGGTCTACATCCTCTTCCGCTGGTCCAAGCGCGACCGGGTCTCGCACGACAACATGCTGCACGACATCGATGACGCCGGGCACGTCGTGCGCATCAAGAAGACACCCCGCAAGCCGTCCCGCAAGGACCGACAGAAGGTTGCACTGTGATCGACTGGGCCGCTTTCCTCGTTGTCGCCGCCGCCGCCCTGGTGTCGTCGGCCGTCGTCGTCTCGCTGTACTCACTGGGCCTCCGCCTCCTGACCACGGCCGGGCGCATCCCGACGGTGGAGCCCCTCGAGTTCACCGGCGCCATCACCGTGCTCACCCCGGCCCGGGCGGCCAAGAACGCCAAGAGGGCGAAGAAGGCCCGTAAGGCCAACCCGCTCACCTCCGGGCAGAAGCGCCTCGCCCAGTACTCCGGCTACCTCTGCTTCACCCTGTGTGGCCTGATCGTGCTCTACGGCGTCTACCTGATCGTCCCCGCCCTGCACTCTTAACCCCAAAAAGCCCGCGAGCCGTGACCTGAGCACCATCCCGGGTGGGATGTGGGTGCTCAGCTCACGGCTCGTGGGCTGTGTGGTGCGCCTTACGCCGTACGGCGGAGGCGGGCCACCAAGGTCATGAGGTGGTAGATCACGATCGCGGCGATCGTGCCCAGCGCGATGCCATTGAAGGTGAGGGTGCCGGCGCTGAAGGTGTAGTCGGCGATGCCGATGATGAGCGCCGTCGCCGCGGTGAACTGGTTGACCGGCTTGGAGAAGTCCACCTTGTTGTCGAGCCAGATCTTCACACCGATGATGCCGATGAGGCCGTAGAGCGCCGTCGTGACCCCGCCGAGCACCCCGACCGGGATGGTGTAGATGACCGCGCCGATCTTGGGGGAGAGGCCGAGCAGCACGGCCACGATCCCGGCGACCCAGTATGCGGCGGTGGAGTAGATCCGGGTGGCGGCCATGACGCCGATGTTCTCGCCGTAGGTGGTGGTGCCGGAGCCGCCGCCGAAACCGGCGAGCATGGTGGCCAGGCCGTCGGCGAGCAGCGCGCGACCGGTGAGCTTGTTGACCGACCTGTCGGTCATCTGTGCGACGCCGCGGATGTGGCCGACGTTCTCCGCGATCAGCACGAGCACGACGGGCAGGAACGCCGGCAGGATGGCGAGCACCGCCGGGTTCTCGAACGGGTTGGTGGGCAGGGTGAACGGCGGCAGTCCGACCCAGGCGGCGTCGGCGACGCCGCTGAAGTCGACCTGGCCCTGCAGCAGCGCGGCGAGGTAGCCCACGATGACGCCGATGAAGATCGACAGCCGGCCCAGGATGCCCCGGAACAGCACCGTCGACAGGATGACGGCAGCGAGGGTGATCACGGCGGTGAGCGGGGCGAGGGTGAAGTTGGCCTTGGCCGCTGGGGCCAGGTTGAAGCCGATCAGGGCGACGATGGCGCCGGAGACGACGGGCGGCATCAGCGCGTCGATCCAGCCGGCGCCGGTGAACTGCACGATCGCGCCCACGATGGCCAGCAGCAGGCCGACGGCCAGGATGCCGAACAACGCGCTGCCCATGCCCGCCGTGGCGGTGGCCGCGGCGATCGGGGCGAGGAACGCGAACGACGATCCCAGGTAGGACGGCAGCTTGTTCTTGGTGATCAGCAGGAACAGGATCGTGCCGATGCCGGAGAAGAAGATGGTGGTGCTCGGCGGGAAGCCGGTGATCAGCGGCACCAGGAAGGTGGCACCGAACATCGCGACGACGTGCTGCGCGCCGACGCCGATGGTGATCGGCCAGTTGAGGCGCTCGCCGGGGGCCACGACGTCGGTCGAGGCGACGGTTTTCCCGTCGCCGTGCAGGGTCCAGGGCAGTGCCATTCGTAACTCGTTTCTGTGGAAGCCGGCCGGCCGGTTCGAGCGGCCCTAGCTGAGCGTAGTTGCTCCGCGGCCGGCCCACCGAGTTTGCCCCGGCGTCAGCGGAGCGGATTAGGATCACCCCATGACCTCGCACACCGGCACTCGCGCGCGCGATCCGCTCGAGGTCACCGTGTCGGGCGGGCGGCTGCGTGGCGTCAGCGAGCGCGGCATCCGGGCCTGGCGGGGCATCCCCTATGCGGCGGCGCCGGTGGGGCCGTTGCGGTTCCGCGCCCCCACGCCGCCGGTGCCGTGGTCGGGCGTGCGGGACGCCGCCGGGTTCGGGCCGGTGGCCACGCAGAGCCACAAAGGCCAGTTCATCGGCGCGCACCCGCGGATCCCGCAGAGCGAGGACTGCCTGAACCTCAACGTGATCGCCCCGGATGCGCCTGTCGACGATGCGGCGCTGCGCCCGGTGATGGTGTTCGTGCACGGCGGCGCCTACAGCGTCGGGTCGTCGAGGGAGAACCCGCGCCAGGGCGAGGGACTCGTGCGGCGCGGCGGCATCGTCTATGTCAGCATCAACTACCGGCTGGGGGCGCTCGGGTACCTGGACTTCAGTCGCTACTCCACCCCGGAGCGCCCGTTCGAGAGCAACCTGGGCCTCCGCGACCAGGTGGCGGCACTGGCCTGGGTGCGCGCGAACATCCGGGCGTTCGGCGGTGACCCCGACGCCGTGACCCTGTTCGGCGAGTCCGCTGGCGGAAACGCCGTGACCACCCTCATGACGGTTCCGGCCGCGGCCGGCCTGTTCCAGCGCGCGATCGCGCAGAGCTCCCCGCCCAACGCCGTGTACCCGCCGGCGCTGACCGCCGAGTGGGCGGCCACGTTCGTGGGCATCCTCGCCGAGCAGACGTTGCACGCGCCCGCCGCCGGTGACCCCGGCGAGTCCGGCCTCACCGACGCCGACGCCGTGCGGCTGCTCGTGGAGGCCGAACCGGCCCGCCTCGCCGGCGCCACGACGACGCTGACCGTCCGCTCACCCGACCGGTACCCGGGCACGATCCCGCTCTGTCCCGTCATCGACGGCGACTTCCTGCCCGAACGCCCCCTCGACGCGTTCCGCGACGGCCGGGCGCACCGGATCCCGCTCATCATCGGCACAAACGAGCGCGAGGGATCCTTGTTCAGTGGCCGGATCGACATCCTCGCCTCGACGCCGCCGCGGATGCGGGCGGTCTTTGCCAACACCAAGAAGAAGGCCAAGAAGGCCCTCAAGGCGCAATACCCGGGCATCCCCGCGGCCCGGGCGGCGCTCGATTTCGGCGGCGACTACTCGTTCTGGTACCCGAGCGTGAAGGTGGGGGAGCGGCACTCCCGGTACGCGCCGGTGCACTTCTATCGCTTCGACGCCGCGCCCCGGCTGCTGCGCCGGATGGGCCTGGACGCCACCCACGGCCTGGAACTCTTCCCGCTCTTCGACCGGCTCGACGGCTGGTTCGGTCGGGGCATGACCGTGCTGGGCGGCCGGCGGGCGTTCAAGGCCATCGGCGCGCGGATGCAGGGCTGGTGGCTGGCCTTCGCCGCCAGCGGCGACCCGGATGCCGCCTGGCCGGCCTACACGGAGGCCGACCGGCTCACCCTCATCATCGACACCCGCGACCGGATCGAGGCCGATCCGTGGGCCGAGCGCCGGCTGGCGTGGGGCAAATTCGTGCCGCACGTTTGACCAGCCCGGTTGGGCTGATTTCCACCGTCGCGAGCCGCGTCGTAGACTGAGGCGTTTGGCACGCCGCCGAACGTCGACCGGGAGAGCATCATTTCCGCATCAGAGCACGAGTCCACCGCCGCAGCCGCACCCGCCACGACCGGCGCCCCGACCGGAACGGCCCCGGCATCGCCCCCTCGGTCCGAGCCGACCGGACGCGGCACGAAGTCCGCGCTCGACCGCTACTTCGAGATCACCCGCCGCGGCTCCAGCTGGAGCCGCGAGGTGCGCGGCGGCCTGGTGACCTTCGTCACGATGGCCTACATCGTCATCCTCAACCCGCTCATCCTCGGCGGGTTCAGCGCCGACCAGGCCGCGGTGGATGTGGCCGGCAACTGGCTGCCCAACGGCCAGGTCGCCGCCGTGACGGCGCTGACCGCCGGCGTGATGACGATCCTCTTCGGCGTCATCGCCCGCCTGCCCTTCGGCTTCGCCGCCGGGCTGGGCATCAACTCCTTCCTCGCCGTGAGCGTCGTCGGCCAGGTCACCTGGCCGGAAGCGATGGGACTCGTTGTCATCAACGGGCTCATCATCGTGTTGCTGGCCTCGACGGGCCTCCGCCAGATGATCTTCACCGCCGTGCCCCGCCAGCTCAAGATCGCCATCACCGTGGGCATCGGCCTGTTCATCGCGTTCATCGGCCTGGTCGACTCCGGTTTCGTGCGCTCCAGCGGGCTGGCCTCACCGCCCGTGCAGCTGGGCGAGGACGGCTCCATCGCCACCCTGCCCACCACGGTGTTCGTGATCGGCCTGCTCGTCATCGGCGTGCTCGTGGCCCGCAAGGTCAAGGGCGCCCTGCTCATCGGCATCGTCGGCACCACCGTGCTCGCCGTGATCCTCGAGGCGATCTTCAAGGTCGGCCCGTCGCTCGGCACGAACCCGGCCGGCTGGAACCTCAACGCCCCCGTGCTGCCGACGAGCCTCGTCGCGCTGCCCGACCTGTCGCTCGTCGGCCAGGTGAGCTTCGGCGCCTTCGAACGCATCGGCATGCTCGCGGCCGTGATGCTGGTCTTCACGCTCGTGTTCACCAACTTCTTCGACGCCATGGGCACAATGACCGGCCTGTCCAACGAGGCCGGCGTGTCCGACAAGGACGGCAACTTCCCGCGGCTCAAGTCGGCCCTGATCGTCGAGGGCGTCGGCGCCGTCGTCGGTGGCGCCGCATCCGCCTCGTCGAACACCGTCTTCGTCGAGTCCGGCGCCGGCATCGGCGAGGGCGCCCGCACCGGCTTCGCCAACGTCGTCACCGGTGTGCTGTTCCTCGCAGCGATGTTCTTCACCCCGCTCACCCAGATCGTTCCGCTGGAGGTGGCCGCCGCCGCCCTCGTCATCGTGGGCGCGATGATGGTCTCCCAGATCCGGTTCATCGACTTCAGCGACTTCTCGATGGTGCTGCCGGTGTTCCTCACCATCCTGGTGATGCCGCTGAGCTACTCCATCGCCAACGGCATCGGCGCCGGCTTCATCAGCTGGGTCGTCGTGCGGTCGCTGTCGGGCAAGGCGCGCGAGATCAGCCCGCTGCTCTGGATCGTCGCCGTCGGCTTCCTGGTCTTCTTCGTGCGCGGCCCCGTCGAGGCACTGTTCGGCGTCTAGCGGATGCGCGCCGGCGGGAGCGCCGCTACTCCAGGAAGCCGCGCAGGAGCAGCGCCGTGCCGGCCAGGTGTTCGGCCATGGCCTGCGCCGCTGCGTCCGGATTGCCGGTGAGGACGGCCATCACGATCTGCTCGTGCTGCCGGTTGGAGTGGGCGATGTTGGGGCCGAGCGACGGGATGCTGTCCAGCAACTCGTTGACCCGCATCCGCACCTCGGCCAGCAGCGGCACGAGAGAGCTGGAGCCGGCGAGTTCGCCGATGGTGAGGTGCAGCCGGGAATCCAGCCGCCGGTAGTCGTCGTCGGTGGCGTCGATGGATTCACCCAGGCTCGACCAGAGCGCCTCCCGCTCGGCGGGGGACAGGGCGCGGGCGGCGGCCTGGCGTGCCGCGCCCACCTCCAGCACCTCGCGCAGGATCAGGGCGTCCTCGATCTCGGCGGCGCTGAACCGGTGCCCGCTGGGCCGGCCGCTCGCGTCGCGGGTGCCCGGCACCGTGGTGGGCAACTCGTCCACCACGAAGGTTCCGCCGTAGCGGCCGCGGCGGGAGACCAGGTATCCGGCCTCACCCAGCGACGCGAGCGCGTCCCTCAGGGTGTCCCGGCTCACCGCGAGCATGCCCGCGAGATCACGCTCGGCCGGCAGCCGCTCGCCGGGAGCGATCAGGCCCAGCCGCACGGTCTGCAGCAGCCGCTGCACGGTCTCCTCGAAGGCGTTGCCGCCGTGCACCGGCCGCAGCAGAAGCTCCGACCGGATGCCGGCGGCCGGTTCGGTGGCGGCCGGTTCGGTGTCGGCGGCCACAGCCGGGTCAGCGCCGGCCGTTTCAGCGCCGGCCGGGTCAGGGCCGGCCGTTTCAGGGCGGGCCGGTTCGGCGGCTGCGCCCTGCTGGATCATGCTGTCCATTCTGCCCGCTCGCTCACTCCGGCGTGAATTACGCCGGTCTGCCCGCTCGCTCACTCCGGCGTGACGTACGCCGAACTGATGCCGCCGTCGACGAGGAAGGTGGACCCGGTGATGAAGGACGCGTCATCGCTGGCCAGGAAGGCCACGGCAGCGGCGAGCTCTTCCGGTTCGGCGAACCGGCCGACCGGGATGTGGATCAGCCGGCGGGCCGCCCTGGCCTGGTCCTTCGCGAAGAGCTCCTGCAGCAGCGGGGTGTTCACCGGCCCGGGGCAGAGCGCGTTCACCCGGATGCCCTGGCGGGCGAATTGCACGCCGAGTTCCCGGCTCATCGCGAGCACCCCGCCCTTCGACGCGGTGTAGGAGATCTGGCTGGTCGCCGAACCGAGCACGGCGACGAACGAGGCAGTGTTGATGATCGACCCGCTGCCCTGGGCCACCATGTGCCGCAGTGCGGCCCGGCAGCACAGGTACACCGACTTCAGATTGACGTCCTGCACCTTGTTCCAGGCGGGCAGCTCCGTGGTCTCGATGGAGTCGTCGTCCGGCGGGGAGATGCCGGCGTTGTTGAAGGCGATGTCGACCGAACCGTAGGTGCCGGCCGCGGTGTCGAAGAGGGCGTTCACCTGGTCCTCGTCGGTCACATCCACCCGCACGAACAGGCCGCCGACCAGTTCGGCGGCGGCCGTTCCGGTGCTCTCATCGACGTCGCCGATCACGACGGTGGCTCCCTCGGCGGCGAACCGTTTCGCCGTGGCCAGGCCGATCCCGCTCGCGCCGCCGGTGATCACGGCGACCTTCCCGGCCAGGCGCTGGGTGAGGTTGATCGGGGTGATGCTCATGACTGCTCCTTGCGAGAAAGGGTGGGGATGGTGGTGACGACGATCACAGGCCGTCGACGGCGATGAAGACGTTCTTGGTCTCGGTGAAGTTCAGCGGTGCGTCCGGCCCGAGCTCCCGGCCGAGACCGGACTGCTTGAAACCGCCGAACGGGGTGGTGTAGCGCACCGAGGAATGCGAATTCACCGACAGGTTGCCGGACTCCACTCCCCGCGCCACCCGCACGGCGCGGCCCAGGTCCCTGGTCCAGATCGAGCCGGAGAGGCCGTAGCGGGAGGCGTTGGCCAGCTGCACCGCATCCGTCTCGTCGTCGAACGGAAGCACGGTCACGACGGGACCGAAGATCTCGTCGGTGACGGTGCGGTCGGTGCGGCTGGCCGGGGTGAGCACGGTGGGCGGTACCCAGTAGCCCGGGCCGTCCGGCGCGCTGCCGCGGAAGGCGACCGGGGCGTCGGCCGGCAGGTACGCCGACACCCTGGCCAGGTGTTCGGCGGAGACCAGCGGTCCCATTTCGGTGGCCTCGTCGGTCGGGTCGCCGACCACGACCCCGGCCACTGCAGGTTCGAGTAGCTCCATGAACCTGTCGTAGGCGCTCCGTTCCACCAGGATGCGGCTGCGCGCGCAGCAATCCTGGCCGGCGTTCTCGAACACCCCGTACGGCGCCGTCGCGGCGGCCTGCTCGAGGTCGGAATCGGCGAAGACGATGTTGGCGCTCTTGCCGCCGAGCTCGAGGGTGACCCGTTTCACCTGCGCGGCACAGCCGGCCATGATCCGGGTGCCCACTGCGGTCGACCCGGTGAAAACCACCTTGCGCACCTCCGGGTGGGTGACGAACCGTTCGCCCACCACGGAGCCCTGGCCGGGCAGCACCTGGAACAGTCCCTCGGGCAGGCCGGCCGCCAACGCCAGCTCGCCCAAGCGGATGCTCGACAGCGGCGTCCACTCCGCCGGCTTCAGGAGCACCGCGTTGCCGGCGGCGAGAGCGGGCGCGAAGCCCCAGGCCGCGATGGTCATGGGAAAGTTCCACGGGGTGATGACGCCCACCACCCCCAGCGGTTCCTGGAAGGTCACGTCGATGCCGCCGGCGACGGGAATCTGCCGGCCGAACAGGCGTTCGGGGGCGGCGGAGTAGTACTGCAGCACGTCGCGCACATGGCCGGCCTCCCAGCGGGCCTGGCTGATCGGATGCCCGGAGTTGGTCACCTCGATGCCGGCGAGGTTCTCCCGGTCCCCGTCGACGGCCTCGGCGAAGCGGCGCAGCATGGTGGCCTTGTCGGCGGGGGCGACCCCGGCCCACAGCTTCTGCGCGGCCACGGCGCGGGCGACCGCGTCGTCGGTGGCCGTCAGGTCGAGGTGCGCGACGGTGGCCACCGCGGTCTCGGTGGCCGGGTTGATCACGGTGTAGCTGGTCATGGTCGGTGTCGTCCTTTGGGAGAGTACGCGGGAGACTCCGCGGAAGAGGGTCCTGGGGCCGGCGCGGCGGGGCGGGGTGCCTGCCCGCGGTCGCGGTACTCGGTTGCCGCGGCAACGAGCCCGGCGAAGAGCCGCAGGTCGTCCCTGGCCTCCTCCGGATGCCACTGCACGGCGACCGCGAAGGCGGCGGTGGGCAGCTCGACGGCCTGCACGATTCCCGGCTCGGACACCGCGGTGACCACGAGGCCGTCGGCCAGGGTGTCGATCGCCTGGTGGTGATACACCGGCACCGTGATGCGGTCGTCCCCGCCGAGAAGCGCGCTGAGCCGGGAGCCGGGCTCGACGGTGACGTCGGCGGGGGAGTAGATCCCGTGGCCGGCCTGGTACCGGGTGTCACCGATCAGGTCGGGCAGGTGCTGGTGCAGGGTGCCGCCCAGCGTGACGTTGAGCACCTGGGCGCCGCGGCAGATGCCGAGGAACGGCAGGTCCCGGTCGAGGGCGGCCGAGAGGAGCGCGTCCTCCCACGCGTCCCGGTCTCGCCGGGGAGCGTCGGTCTGTGGATGCGGCGACTGGCCGTAGCGTCCCGGTTCGATGTCCTTGCCGCCGGTGATCACCAGGCCGTCCAGGGAGTCGAGCACCCGGTGCGAGATTCCCGCCGTGACCGGTTGCGGCGGCAACAGCACCGCGATGCCGCCGGCCCGGGTGATGGCGTCGAAGTACACCTTCGGCAGGAACGCGGCAGGGACATCCCAGACCCCGGTGCGGGCCTGCTCGAGATAGGTGGTGAGGCCGATCAGCGGAGGCGTTCCGCCGTCGGTGCCGGGGTCGATGTCGTTCTCAGAGCCGTTCAAAGCCGCGTACCCTCTCCCAGTCGGTGACCACGGAGTCGTACGCGGCCAGTTCGATGCGGGCGTTGTTGAGGTAGTGGTCGACGACCTCGTCGCCGAACGCCTCCCGGGCCACGGTCGACTCGGCGAACAACGCCGCCGCGTCCCGCAGCGTTGCCGGCACCCGCGGGGCGTTACTGTCGTAGGCGTTGCCCACGAAGACGTCGTCGAGCTCGAGCTTGTTCTCGATGCCGTACAACCCGGCGGCGATCAGCGCGCTCACGGCCAGGTACTGGTTGACGTCCCCGCCGGGCACCCGGTTCTCCACCCGCATACCGTGGCCGCGGCCCACGACCCGCAGCGCGCAGGTGCGATTGTCCAGGCCCCAGGCGATGGCCGTGGGGGCGAAGCTGCCGGGCACGTACCGCTTGTACGAGTTGATGTTGGGGGCCGAGAACAGCGTGAGCTCCCGCATCACGGCGAGCTGGCCGGCCAGGAACTGCCGGAACAGGGTGGACATGCCGTGCTCGGCATCCGCGTCGGCGAACACCGCGGAGCCGTCAGTGCCACGCAGGCTGATGTGGATGTGGCAGCTGTTGCCCTCGCGCTCGTTGAACTTGGCCATGAAGGTCAGGCTCTTGCCGTGCGCGTCCGCGATCTCCTTGGCACCGTTCTTGTAGATCGAGTGGTTGTCGCAGGTGACCAGCGCCGGGGCGTACCGGAAGGCGATTTCTTGCTGGCCCAGGTTGCACTCGCCCTTCACGCCCTCGCAGTACATGCCGGCGCCGTCCATGGCCAGGCGGATGTCGCGCAGCAGCGGCTCCATCCGGGTGCTGGCGAGCAGGGCGTAGTCGATGTTGTAGTCGGTGGCCGGGGTCAGCTCCCGGTAGCCCTTCTTCCACGCGTCGCGGTAGCCGTCCTCGAAGACCAGGAACTCGAGCTCGGTGCCGACGAAGGCCTCCAGCCCCAGTGCGGCCAGCCGGTCCAGCTGGGTCTGCAGGATCCGGCGCGGCGATTGCACCACCGGTGCCTCGTCGAGCCAGCGCAGGTCGGCGGTGACCAGGGCGGTGCCGGGCAGCCACGGTGCCAGGCGCAGGGTGTCGAGGTCGGGCATCATCACCATGTCGCCGTAGCCGCGTTCCCAGCTGGACATGGCATACCCGTCGACGGTGTTCATGTCCACGTCGACGGCGAGCAGGTAATTGCAGCATTCGGCGCCGTGGGACTGCACGTCCTCCACGAACAGCCGGGCGGAGACCCGTTTGCCGACCAGCCGCCCCTGCATGTCGGTGAATGCCACGATCACGGTGTCGATCCGGCCGGCGGAGACCGCCTCGGCGAGCGCGTCGACGCCGAGGTAGCCGGTGTTGCGGAGCCCGGCTGTCGGGGCGGAGGGAGCGTTCTCGGTCATGGGATCTCCTCGTGGACGGTGCGCGAAGCGCGTGAGTGCGAGAGCTGACAGGGGTCAAACGGAGCGATCTGCGACCATTAGAGCACAGGGCGACGACGAAAACCCGGGCGACTTGTTACATGTTGTTTACATCCAAAGGTCTGTGCAGACGACCATTGAGTGCCTAGGCTCTCGACAACCGAACCACTCGGCCACGGCACGACCGACAGCATCCCGTTGTCGACTACCTTCAAGGAGCCCCCTGGTGTCTGAGTCCGCCCGATCCGTCTCCGGCGTCACGTATACGCCTGCCGAAGCCGGCTATTTCGAGAAACGCTCCCTCAAGCGCACCGCCGGATTCTGGGGCATCTGGGGGATCGGGATCGCCGCGGTCATCTCCGGAGACTTCTCCGGCTGGAACTTCGGCCTGGCCTCCGCCGGCTTCGGCGGCATGCTGATTGCCTTCGTGCTCGTGGTGGTGATGTACTTCACGATGCTGTTCTCGATCGGGGAGATGTCCGCCGCCATGCCGCACACCGGCGGCGCGTACTCCTTCGCCCGCGCGGCCATGGGCCCGTGGGGCGGGTTCATCACCGGACTGGCCGAGACCATCGAGTACGTGGCCACGACGGCCGTGATCGTGTACTTCTCCGCGGCCTACGCCAACGGCATCACCTCCGTGTTGTTCGGCTTCGAACTGCCGGGCTGGTTGTGGTGGGTGATCCTGTACGCAGTGTTCATCCTGCTGAACATGGCCGGGGCATCCGTCTCCTTCGCCTTCGCCCTGGTGGTGGCCGTGATCTCGATCGCGATCCTGGCCGTCTTCGCGGTCCTGGCCGTTGTCTCCGGCCAGTGGAGCGTCGCCAACCTGTTCGACATCGTCCCGGATGCCGGCCAGACCGAGTTCCTCCCGCACGGCGTGCTTCCCATCCTGTTCGCGCTGCCGTTCGCGATGTGGTTCTTCCTGGGCATCGAGGAACTGCCGCTGGTGGCGGAGGAAGCGCACAACCCGACCAAGGACATCCCGCGGGCCGGCATCACGGGCATGATCACGCTCGTGGTCTGCGGCGCCGCCGTGCTCGTGCTCAACCCCGGTATCAACGGCTCCGAGGCACTCGGCGTCTCCGGCGAACCCCTCCTCGACGGGTTCCGGGCGATCCTGCCCGACGGCCTCGCCGCCGTGCTCAGCGCCTTCGCGCTGATCGGCCTGCTCGCGTCGCTGCAGGGAATCATGTTCGCTTACGGCCGCAACATGTACTCGCTGAGCCGGGCCGGCTACTACCCCAAGTTCCTCTCGCTCACCGGCAAGCGGCAGACGCCGTGGGTGGCGCTGCTGGTCGGTGCCGTCATCGGCTTCCTGGCGCTCGCCGTGGTCGACCTGACCGGTGGAGCGACCGGCTCGGGTGGCGCGATCGTGCTGAACATCGCCGTCTGGGGTGCGGTGCTCGCGTACGTGCTGCAGATGGCGTCCTTCATCATCCTGCGCCGGGTGTTCCCCAACGCCAAGCGGCCCTACCTGAGCCCCACCGGGGTGCCCGGTGCCGTCGTCGCCGGCATCATCGCCCTGGCGATCTTCCTGGGCTTCCTGCTCAACGAAGCCTTCCGCCCGGCCATCGTGGCGATCGCCGTGGTCTACGTGGTGGGCCTGGTGTTGTTCGCGGTGTTCGGCCGCAGCCGCCTGGTGCTCTCGCCCGAAGAGGAATACGCGCTGTCCGGCGGCATGCACGGCGACCCGCAGGCCGAGGGGTACGACGCCATGGAGAAGGACGTCTTCCCCAGCGCCTAGCTCCCTCCGCCGGACCGGGCCGCCGCCCGGTCCGGGAGCTCCAGCGGAACAGGGTGGGACGGGTCGGCGGTTCGGCTGCGATTTCTTGCTTCGGCCGGGCCGCCGGCGGCGCTTCGCTGCGCACAACAAATGAAATGTGCGGGTCTGGGGCCGGGCGTTGGCCTCGCGATAGAGTGAACCGGTCATGAGCCACAAGCTCTTCACCGACGGCAATGGAGCCAGCGTGCACACCACCAGCAGCATGTCCGCAAACACCGAAACGAATCGCGAATTGACCATAGACAGCACCACCACCACGGGGGATCTCAGCGCCGACATCCCCGCCGCCACCCCTGGCTTCCGCATCGAGCGTGACTCGCTCGGCCGCGTCGAGGTCCCCGCCGAGGCGTATTGGGGTGTGCACACCAAGCGGGCCCTGGAGAATTTCCCCATCGCCAAGCGGCCGATCTCGGTGTACCCCGATTTCGTCGTCGCCCTGGCCTCCGTGAAGCAGGCCTGCGCCCGCGCCAACGCCGAGGTGGGCGCCCTGTCCCGGGAACGGGCCGACTGGATCGACGCCGCCTGCCAGGAGATCATCGAGGGCAAGCACCATGACCAGTTCGTGGTGGGCGTCATGCAGGGCGGCGCCGGCACCTCCACGAACATGAACGCCAACGAGGTCATTTGCAACCTGGCGCTGGAGAACGCCGGTTACGGCCGGGGGCGCTACGACGTCCTCAGCCCGATCGACCACGTCAACCGCAGCCAGTCCACCAACGACACCTACCCCACCGCGATCAAGGTCGCCCTGGCGTTCTTCCTCAAGCACCTGCTCCGCGAGCTCAAGGCCCTGCAGGGTTCATTCTCGGTCAAGGCCGACGAGTTCTCCCAGATCCTCAAGGTGGGCCGCACCCAGATGCAGGACGCCGTGCCGATGACCCTCGGCCAGGAATTCCACGGCTTCGCCACCACGCTCGGCGAGGACTACGACCGGCTCACCGAGACGATCTGGCTGCTCGCCGAGGTCAACCTGGGCGCCACCGCGATCGGCACCGGCATCACGGCCGATCCCGGCTACGCGGCCGCGGCCATCCGCCACCTCAACCTGATCACCGGCCTCAAACTGGAGGCGGCCCCCGACCTGATCGAGTCCACCAGCGACGCCGGCAGTTTCATGTCGTTCAGCGGCAACCTCAAGCGCAGCGCCATCAAGCTGTCGAAGATCTGCAACGACCTGCGACTGCTCTCCTCCGGTCCGCAGGCCGGCTTCGGCGAGATCAACCTGCCGCCGCGACAGGCCGGCTCGAGCATCATGCCCGGCAAGGTCAACCCGGTGATCCCCGAGGTCGTGAACCAGGTGGCGTTCGCCGTCGCCGGGGCGGATGTGACGGTGACGATGGCCGCCGAGGGCGGGCAGCTGCAGCTGAACGCGTTCGAACCCGTCATCGCGCACTACCTGTTCCAGAGCCTGACCTGGATGACCCAGGCGATGTGGACCCTGCGGGTGAACTGCATCGACGGCATCACCGCCAACGAGGAACGGCTCGCCGCGATGGTCGGGTCCAGCGTGGGCGTGATCACCGCGCTGATCCCGCACATCGGCTATGCGGCCGCGGCCGCGCTCGCCCAGACGGCGCTGCTCACCGGCCGCAACGTGGCCGACCTCGTGGTCGAAGCGCGCCTGATGACTAGGGACGACGTGATGCGCGAGCTCGAGCCCGCCCGGCTGTCCGGCATGCTCCTGGACACCGGCACCTCCTCCATCCCGATCATCGAGTAACCACAGCCCCGTGGCGCGCGGGCCGCGCGCCACGGGGGCGGCGGGGCTACTCTGGTGCCGTGTCCCTGCGTGTGAGGCAGCACAACCGCCGGCAGGAGACGGTTCAGCGGGACCGTCTCGCGGCCCTGGATGCTGCCCTGCCCGACCTCGACTGGACGGTCCTGCCGCCCGGCACCGAGACGTTCACATTCCACGCGCCCAGCGGCGACCTGGCCGCGACGGCACTCGGCCGGCCCGGCGACCCGCGGGTGCTGCTGGTGCCCGGAGCGACCGGCTCGAAGGAGGACTTCGTGCTGCTCGCGCCGCTGCTCGCCGACGCCGGCTACCGGGTGGAAAGCTTCGACCTGGCGGGCCAGTACCAGTCAGCGGCGGCCGGACCGCGCCCGGGCGACCGGTACGGCTACGAGCTGTTCGTGGCCGACCTCATCGCGGTGCTGGACTCGGGGGAGTACCCGGTGCACGTGTTGGGGTACTCGTTCGCCGGGCTGGTCGCGGAACTGGCCCTGTCCCGCCGGCCGGAGCTGTTCGCCTCGCTCACCCTGCTGACCACCCCGCCGCAGCCCGGCCAGACGTTCCGGGGCGTGCGGTGGCTCGGCCCGGTCAGCGGCCTGGTGCCGTCGCACACGATCGCGTCCCTGATGATCTGGGGCATCGTCACCAACCGCAACCACACCCGGCCGGGCCGCCTGGCGCTCGCCCGCGAGAGGTTCGACTTCACCAGCCGTTCGAGCATCGATCAGATCATGGCCCTGATGAAGCACACCCCGGATGCGCGCGGTGCGCTGGCCCGGAGCCCGGTGCCCGTGCTCATCGCCGTCGGTGACCGCGACCTGTGGAAGGTGCGGCTGCACCGCCGGTTCGCCGACCGGATCGGCGCCGAACTGCAGATCTACCCGGCCGGGCACAGCCCGTGCGAGACCACCCCGCACCAGCTGGCCCGGGACATGCTCGCGCTCTACGCCCGCGGGCGCTGAGACCGCCGGGAGTCAGCGGCCTCGCCCGGCGTTCCGGCGGATGCGCCAGGGCGAGTACTCTGGCCAGCCGGAGAAGAGGGTGCGCCCGGCCCAGCGGATCCGGCGGCCGAGCCCGCGCGGGGTTTCGAACGGGCGGGCGGAGATCGCGACCCGCAAGGTGCGGTCGAGGGTGACGGGCTGGTCCCCGGCCAGGTGCATGCTGAAATCCAGGTCGTCGTGCACGTCGGCGCTGCCGCGGCGAACCCGGGTGCGGTTGGCGCTCCAGACGTGCCGCCGCATGGCGAAGTTGGACCCGAACAGCGGGTAGTGGCCGAGCCACAGCCCCATCCAGACGAAGTAGCCGCCGATGTACACCCGGCCGCCGAACCAGGCGGTGACGGGGCCGCAGTTGTAGAAGTCGCCGGGACCGGTGTACACGGCGGTGTCGGGGTGGGCCGTGAACCGGGCGTCGATCCGTTCCAGCCAGTCCACCGGCGGCACCGAATCGGCGTCGAGCCTGGCGATCACGTCCCCGGTGGCCGCGTCGTAGCCGGCGGATGCGGCGGGCCAGATGCCGCGCACCGGCTCGGCGATCAGGCGAACGCCGGCCGCTCGTGCGACCGCAGCCGTGGCATCCGTGCTCGCGTTGTCGACGACGATGATCTCGTCGGCCGGGCGGCGTTGCTGGGACAGGGCACGGAGGCAGGTGCTCAGGAACTCGGCGTCGTTGTAGACCGGGATGACGACCGAAACGGTGATGGGCGGGTGGAGCGGGGGCGGGTCAGATTTCACGGCAATGGGTCGTGAGCAGGCCGATGCGGTCGATGGAGACGGTGACCGTGGACCCGTGCTTGAGGAACACCTGCGGCTTGCGGCTGTAGCCGGCGCCGCCGGGGCTGCCGGTGGAGATCAGTGTGCCGGGCATGAGGGTGGAGGTGAGCGAGAGATACGAGATGATCTCGGCCACGGTGCGCACCATGTCGCCGCTTGACGCGTCCTGCAGGATCCGGCCGTCGACGTGGGTGGTCAGCCAGAGGTTCTGCGGGTCGGCGATCTCGTCCGCGGTCACCACGAGCGGACCGGTGGGGGTGAAGCCGTCGAAGGACTTGCAGCGTGACCACTGGGCCTCGGAGAACTGCAGGTCGCGCGCGGTGATGTCGTTCACGACCGTGTAGCCGAAGACATAGTCGAGGGCGTCGCGCACCGACACGTTGCGGGCGGGCCGGCCGATGATGACGCCGAGTTCCGCCTCATAGTCCACCTGCGTGGTGAGGTCGGTGGGCCAGGTGACGATCGATTCGTGTCCGGTGAGGGAGTTCGGCCAGAGCGAGAAGACCGTGGCCGCGGTCTCGCTGCGCAGCTTGAGCTCGGAGGAGTGGGCGGCGTAGTTGGCGCCGATCGCGATGATCTGCGGCGGCCGGAGCACCGCGGAGGAGTGCCGCAGGTCGTCGATCGGGGTGAGGGTGGCGCCGTGGGTCAGCGCGTTCGCGGTGAGCGCCCGCACCCGGTCGTACTCCGGGGCACCCTTTTCGAGGAGGTCCTGCAGGTCGCGGGGGGCGTCGTCGATCACCTCGTCGAGGAACAGCGCCGCGTCGTCCACCACGATGGCTAGACGGGGGGTGGATTGGCCTTCGACTCTGAGATGCGCAAACTTCACCTCCTCAGAGTAACGGCGCGACACCCATCCCGGTGTCATCTGCGGCCCCGGCCGGTCGCGTCACAGGATCCGGCGCAGGACGCGGAGCGCCCGCCGCCCGCCAGAGGTGCATGCCGGCGTAGCTGCGCCATGGCGCCCAACGGGCACCGTGGGCGGCGAGGTCCGCGGCCTTCGGCGGCAGTCCCATCCGCTCGGCCCCCTGCCGCAACGCGAGGTCGCTGGTGAGCAGGATGTCGGGACTGCCGAGCACCCGCATGGCCACGTACCCGGCCGTCCACGGGCCGATCCCGGGCAGGGCGGTGAGCCGGGCCTGCAGGTCGTCGCGTGATTCGCCGACGTCGAGCTGGAGGTCGCCGGTCGCGAGGGCCTCGGCCACACCCACGATGGCGGTGATGCGCGCGGCCGGCCCGCGCAGCACGTCGCGGCCGTGTTCGGCGATGCGGGCGGCGGTGGGGAAGAGTAGGAGCGGTGCGTCGTCGGGGTCGCCGCCGCTGCCGGGGATCGGCTCGCCGAGGGCCCTGCTGAGCCGGCCGAGGGCGGTGCGGGCGGACGCCACCGACACCTGCTGGCCGAGCAGGGCCCGGAACAGCGTCTCCTCCGGGTCGAGGCTGCCCGGCACCCGGATTCCCGGGGTGCGGCGCACCGAGTCGGCCAGTGCCGGGTCGTCGGCCAGTGCACGGTCGATGGCCTGGGCATCCGCATCGAGGTCGAACAAACGGCGGACCCGGCTGACCAGGGGAGCCAGGTCGGCGAGGCTGTCCAACCGGGCCACACAGGCGACCATGGGGGCGGCGGGGGTGCCGGCCAGGGACAGGTGCAGGCGCGCGGAGCCGTGCGGGAGGCGCAGCGTGCGTTCGTAACCGTCCGGGCCGTACGATTCCACCCCGGCCACCGCGCGCACGCCGAGGAACTCCAACAGGCCGGCACCGTCGAACGGCGCTCGGGCGGGCAGCAGCAGGCGGATGCCCGAGCCCGGCGCCAGATCGGCGGCCGCGGTGCCGCCACGCCGGGCAGCGCGCAGGGCGGAGGGGGTGCGTTCGTACACCGCCGTGATGGTGTCGTTGAACTGCCGGACACTGCCGAAGCCGGCCGCGAACGCGACGTCGGTGATGGACAGGTCGGTGCTGGTGAGCAGCACCCGCGCGGTTTGCGCGCGGTGCGCCCTGGCCAGGGCGAGGGGTCCGGCGCCGACCTCGGCGACGAGCACCCTGGTCAGGTGTCGGGGGGTGTAGCCGAGTCGCCGGGCCAGGCCGGGCACGCCCTCGCGTTCGAGGGTGCCGTCGCCGATCAGCCGCATCGCCCTGGCGGCCAGGTCGTCGCGGATGTTCCAGGCCGGCGAGCCCGGCACGGCGTCGGGCAGGCAGCGCTTGCAGGCCCGCAGCCCCGCCTCATGCGCGGCCGCGGCCGTGAGGTAGAACGACACGTTCGCGGGCTTGGGCGTCGTCGCCGGGCAGCTGGGCCGGCAGTAGATGCCGGTGGAGTGCACACCGGTGATGAACTGCCCGTCGAACCGGGCATCCCGCGACGACATCGCCCGGTAGCGTTCGGCGAAGACGGGGTCGTCGACGCTGCCCCTGGCGGAGGCGCCGGCGGGGGAGGTGCTCGCGGGGGAGGTCTGCCGGGGAAGGGCGGTCGCTGCTGTCACCCGTCCAGCCTGACAGGTTCACCCCGCTGCCGGTAGCGGAAATCGGACACCGCCGTCCCGGCGGCGACGGGGGCCCCAACGGGCGCAGCAACGGGGGCCTGCGGCACGGGTTCCGTCCCCCTAAACTGACGGGCATGACCCTCGACCCGACGGGCCGGCCCAACGCCGTCCCCACGCAGGATGCGCCCATTCAGAGCCCGGTCTGGAGTGCGCCGGTCCGGCGTGCCAAGACCAGCACCGTCGTGTGGGCCAGCGTCGGGATCGTGATCGGCGCACTCGCCGTGATCCTGGTGCTCGTCTACCTGGCCTCGTTCCTCGGGGCGGCCGCCCTGGGGGTCTGCCTGGTGCTGGCACTCGTGCCGTTGACCCTGGTGATCCTGGCCGTGCGCTGGGTCGACCGCTGGGAGCCGGAACCGCGGCCGGCCCTGTGGTTCGCATTCCTGTGGGGCGCGGGCGTATCCATCGTCACGGCCCTCGTCTTCGACCTCGGAGTGCAGATCGTCGCGGCCACCAGCGGTGCCGCCCGCCCCGCCGGTGAATTCATGTCCGCCGTCGTGCAGGCGCCGCTGGTGGAAGAGGGCGCAAAGGGCTTCGGCCTGTTGCTGCTGTTCTGGGTCATCCGCGGCCAGTTCAACGGTCCGATCGACGGCGTGGTCTACGCGGCCATGATCGCGGCCGGCTTCGCCTTCTCGGAGAACATCCAGTACTTCGGGATCGCCATGCTCGAGGGCGGCCTCGGCACCCTCGGCGTCACCTTCCTGCTGCGCGGTGTGCTGTCGCCATTCGCGCACGTGCTGTTCACGGCCTGCACCGGATTCGCCCTCGGCCTCGCCGCGCGGCGCGCCCACGGGTCCGGTTACATCGGCACCGTGCTGATCGGGTTCGTCGCGGCCGTGCTGCTGCACGCCCTGTGGAACGGCGCCTTCTTCTTCCTCACCACGGATGAGTCCCTGATCGGCTACTACTTCCTCGTCCAGTTCCCGATGTTCCTCGGCGCCATCCTCACCATGGTGTGGCTGCGCCGCCACGAGGAGAAACTGACCGTGCACCGGCTCGGCGACTACGCGGCGGTGGGCTGGTTCACCCCGGCCGAGGTGGAGATGCTCGCCACCACCCGCGGTCGCCGCCAGGCCCGCGCCTGGGCCCATGGCCAGCCGGCGCCGCGCCGGCTGGCGATGAACCGCTTCATCGTGGATGCGACCCGGCTCGCTTCCGTGCGTCATCGCCTGGTGAGCGGGCACACCCGACCCGCGCGCGGCGGCGCCCCTGGGCCCACGCCGGACCAGGTCGAAGAGGCCCGGCTGCTGGGACTGTTGATGGCGGACCGGGCCGAGGTGCTCGGCTGAGGAAACTCGCTTAACGAGAAAACTCGCCGCCCGGTGGTGTGGCAATGCCGACAACTCTCCCGGAGCGGCGAGTTTCTATGGGTTAAGGATGCACCTTGGGTCTTCGTTCGCGCAAGGGGGAATTTCGGGGTAGGCACCGCGGCCCGGAATCCGGTTGGATGGAGTCATGACTGATCTGAACAGCAAGCCAGAACTCGACTTCCCGGAGGGCCCCGCGCCCGAACAGCTCGACATCGTTGACATCGTGGTGGGCGACGGCGCAGAGGCCACCGCCGGCGCCACCGTCGACGTGCACTACCTCGGTGTCGAGTACGACACCGGAGAGGAATTCGACTCCTCCTGGAACCGGGGCCAGTCGATCAACTTCCCCCTCGGCTCCCTCATCGCCGGTTGGCAGCAGGGCATCCCCGGCATGAAGGTCGGCGGCCGCCGCAAGCTCACCGTTCCAGCGCACCTGGCCTACGGCCCCGCCGGCTCGGGTCACCGCCTCTCCGGCAAGACCCTGATCTTCGTGATCGACCTGCTCGGCGTCAGCTAAACGAACCATCCTCGACAGGGCCCGCTCAAACGAGCGGGCCCTTTCTCGCGTTCACGGTGCAGCGCGGTGATAATGGGGCATGATCACAACCGACTGTGCCCGTGCCCTGCAGCAGGCCGGATTGCGCTGGCGACCGGCGTCCGGGGATTCCTTCCGGATCGAACGGCCCGGTTTCGACTCCGAGGTCTTCACGGTCAGCGAGATGACCATCGAGGCGCACGAATTCGACACCGGCACGATCCTCGGCTTCAACGGCACCACCGAGTGGGCGTTGGACTCCCTCGCCCTGGAGGACGCCCTATGGCTGCCCAGGGAGGATCAGCTCCGCTCGCTCCTGCGCGGCACGTTCCGTTCGTTGCACCGACAGGGTGACGAGCGGTACCGAGTGAGCGTGCACCTGGCCGGGGCCGACGAGTCGTTCGAGGCGGCGACCGCCGAGGACGCCTACGCGACCGCCGTGCTCATGCTCATCGGCCGCTCTGGCGCGAGCCTGGCTGCGGGGCCCGGTACCGCTCCGGAGTGATGTCCGCTGCGGAGTGATCGCGCGTATCGGCTCGTACCGCTTCGGCTAGTACCTCTCCGGCTCGGGTTCGAGCTCGAACCGCCGGCCGGTGATCTCGGTGGGGGTGATCTCCACCCAGATGTACTTGAGGGTGGGGACGAGCGGGCGCAGCGGCAGGGCATTGGCGGCGTCGATCTCGGCCTGGGTGTCCAGAATGCGGGCGATCCCCTTGACGACGACGCTCCAGGCATCCGCGCGGCCGATGTCATCGGTCTCCAGGGCGACCTTGTTGTTCACCGTCAGCGCGAGGAGTTTGGTGCCCTCCGCAGTGCGGAACAGCAGCCGCTGGTCCGCCGCGACGAAGTTGAGCGGAAAGATCTCGATGTCGTCGGCGACGCTCGCCGCGAGGCGCCCGAAACTCGAGGAGAGCAACAGCTCCCAGCATTCGTCGGCGCCCAGAATGCGGACCGGATCAGGGTCGTTGATGTCCATGCCCTCATGTTCCCACTTTGCGGCCCACTCGGCGACTACAGGCGAGTGGGCCGCGGCGTGTTGGTCGCCGGGCGCGGTGGGGTCAGGGCCTGCGGGTGGGGTTCCGGTCGGCAGCGGAGCCGCTGCGGCGGCGGATCAGCACGACGGCGAGGAGGACCCCGCCGGCCAGGAGGGCGCCGGCGGCGATCAGGAACACCGGCAGCGCATCCATGCCGGTCTCAGCCAGCGCGCCGGCCTGCCCGGTGCCGCCGGCGGGGATCAGCGGACTCGCGACGATGGTCGCCGCGGGGGTGGGCGTCGACGTGGGGATCGCCGGCACGACCGGGCTGGCGGCCTGGGTGGGGGCGGACGTCGGGGTGCTCGACGGTGTCGGTGTGGTGGACGGAACGGGCGTGGCGGAGGCGCTGGGGGTCGGCGCCGACGCGGTGGGCGTCGGAGTCGAGGTCGGCGTCGGCGTCGCCGTCGCGGTGGCGGACGGTGTGGGTACCGGCGTGTTGGTGGGGGTCGACGTCGGGGTGGTTGTCGGCGTGGGCACGGGGGTGGCGGTCGACGTCGGGGTCGGGATCACGGTGCCGGCCGGCAGCAGGCGGTGGGTGAGGGACGCGGTGCAGGTGACGAGGGAGCCGGGTGCGGTGACGTTGCCGTTGTTGCACTGGGTGATCGAGACGGGCAGCGCGGTGCTCTGGGTCGACGGTCGCACGACGCAGGTGACCCGGCGGGTGTCGCCACCACCGTTGGCGGCGCCGTTGCACTGCGTGATGGTGGCGTTCGTCGTGGACTGCACCGGGGTGCAATCCAGGGTGGGCTGGGTTCCGCCGCCGGCGCCCGACCCGACGCACTGGTTCACCGTCGCTGGGGTGAGCGTGGTGTCGCCGATGATGTTGTTGACTACCGTCACACGGCAGGTGACGGTGGCGCCGCCGCCCTGGCCGGCGGCGTTGCACTGGTCGATTTCCGTGGTGGCGGTGGGGAAGCTGACCGGGAGGGTCGTGCAGAGGAGCTCAGTGTTGGCGGCTCCGGTGCACGAACGGGCGACGACGACCGAGCTGGAGAGGCCGGTGGCCACGTCAAGGTAGTTCTCGATGGTGACCTCGCACTCCACGGCCTGGCCGCCGGCGTTCTGGATCCCGTTGCACTGCTCGGCAACGCCGGCGACGACCGCGGCGGATGCCGGTGCCTGCGTGGTTCCGAGCATCGCGGCGGCGGCAACGACGAGTCCGAACGTGACGGCCAGGCCGCGACGCAGGAGAGAGGTCGAGGCTGTCGTGCGGCGAGATCCCGGGATGGGGCCGTGGTCGGTAGTCGTGAAATCAAGTGAACGTGCCGTAGCCATCAGTGGCCCCCCTCGCGAGAGGGTCAAGCAACCCCCAGAAGGGTCACGTTAGCAGGTGCAGCGGCGCCGCTTTACAACGGAACGGTGACGGCGGCCTTGCCCCACAGTCTCGAGGTTGCCAGGTCCGCGCCGGCGACGAGCGAATCCAGCTTCGCCCAGGCGATTTGCGGGTGAATCCGGCCGCCAAGGCCGCAGTCGGTGGAGGCGATCACGTTGTCGCGTCCGACGACGCTTGCGAAGCGTTCGATGCGGTCGGCGACGAGTTCGGGGTGCTCGACGACGTTGGTGGCGTGGCCGATCACGCCGGGCACGATGGTCTTGCCGGCCGGGAGCGTGGCGTCTTCCCAGATGCGCCATTCGTGTTCGTGGCGGGCGTTGGCGCCCTCGAAGGAGTACGACCCGGCGTTGATCTCGAGCATGGCGTCGACGAGATAGCGGAATTCGAGGTCGGTCGTGTGCGGTCCGTGCCAGCTGCCCCAACAGAGGTGGAAGCGGATCTGCTCCTCGGGGAGGCCCCTGAGGGCGTGGTTGAGGGCTTCGACCCGGATGCGGGTGAAGGCCAGGTAGTCCTCGACGGTGGGGGCGGGGTTGATCTGGTCCCAATTCTCGGCGATCGACGGGTCGTCGATCTGCAAGATCAGGCCGGCGTCGATCACGGCCCGGTATTCTTCGCGGAGCGCGTCGGCCATCGCCCAGACGAATTCCTCTTCGGTGGCGTAGAACTCATTGCCGATCCGCGAGGCGCTGCCGGGGGAGAGCGCGGTGATGAAGCCCTGCTCCACGCCGGCCGCCGCGAGACCGGTCTTCAGGTGGGCGATGTCGGAGGCGATCGCGGCCTGGCCGGTGTACGCCACCGGGCCGGTGGCGGTGGGGAAGGCCGGGGCCCGGTCGCCAACGGAGATACCGCTCTTGGGGTCACCATAGGCGTCGGCGAACCGGGTCCAGTCGCGGCGGTCGGGGAAGGTGGTCAGCTTCACGTTCCCGGGGCTGGAGTGCACCGGGGACCCGGCGAACGGGCCGCCGGGAACCAGCTCAAGGCCGCTCAGGCGCTGGAAGGAGTACGACCACCAGGCGCCGTAGTCCACGGCGCTCGACATGGCCTTGCCGAACTCGCCGTCACCGGGCAGGGTGATGCCGGTGTCCTTCTGCCGCTGCACCAGGTCCACGACCGCACCCTCGAGCAGCGGCTGGAATCCGTCCGGGCTGTCGAGCGTGAGGCCGTCAGCGGCCGCCGCCAGACGGGCATCGTTGGCGGAGAGCAGAGCGTCGGTGCGGGGCAGGCTGCCGGCGTGCGTGGTGGGGATGCGGTTCGCGGAGGTCATCCCGTCAGTATCCCAAGCGGCGTGAGGCAGGCACTGGAATGTTACGACCCTGCGTAACGGGTGTGCTTCAGCGTTCGCTGGCGGCGCGGACCCGGTCGATGAGGTCCTTCCACGGGCCGTGCACCTGCGGTTCGGCAAGCACCACCTCGTGCGGGGCGCAGCGGATCCGGTAGACGAAGCGATCTGCTGCCGGGGTGGTGTCTTCGGCCTCGTCCCAGGGCAACTCCTGCAGGAATTGCATCCACGCTGCCGCATCCGGTTGCTCGTCGACTTGCACATCCCAGGTCACCCGGAGCCCAGCGATGCCCCCGCTGCGTGAGACGACGACCTTCATGGCCCCATGCTACGTCTGGTCAGGCCCCGATCGGGGATGTCGGGATGATCGGCAGTGCCTTCCCAGTCAGTCCCCGATCGGGCGCCGGGTCAGGAGGCGGCCCGCAGCGGGCCCAGGGTGAGCCCGACGCCGTCCCAGCCCGTGCGCACGGCCTCGTGCTCGAGGGAGCCCCGGCCGTAACGGTTGATGGCCGCCGTTTCCGTGGCGCGGGCGAACACGGCGAAGGTCGCGTTGGCGGTGAGGTCCGCCCCGGTGAGGGTGTCGTACCAGATCTGGCCCGGCGCTTCCCAGGCGTTGCCGCCGATGGCGTCGGCGACCAGATAGAACGCCCGGTTGGGGATGCCCGAATTGAGGTGGACTCCACCGTTGTCGTCCTCGGTCTCGATGTAGCCGTCCATTGAGTCCGGCTGCGGGTCGGTGCCGAGAACGTCGTCGTCGTAGGCGGTGCCCGGCGCCTTCATCGAGCGCAGCGCTTGGCCCTGCACCTCCTCGGTGAACAGGCCCGCGCCGATCAGCCAGCTCGCCGAGGCGGTGTCCTGGCCCGCCGCGTACTGTTCGACGAGGGCGCCGAACACGTCGGACACCGACTCGTTCAGGGCGCCGGACTGGTCGCGGTAGGCCAGGTTGGCGCTGTACTGGGTGACGCCGTGGGTGAGTTCATGCGCGATCACGCTCAGCGAGATCGTGAACCGGTTGAACACCTCGCCGTCACCGTCGCCGAACACCATGCGCTCGCCGTCCCAGAACGCGTTGTCGTAGGCCTGGCCGTAGTGCACGCTCGCGTCCAGCGGCAGGCCGCGGCCGTCGATGGAGTCGCGCTGGTAGCGGCTCCAGAACAGGTCGTGGGTGTCGCCGAGGCCGTTGTAGGCCTCGTTCACGGCGATGTCAGCGACCGGGGGCTGCCCCTCGGTGCGGACGATGCGGCCGGGAAGCGACTGCAGGTGGAGGGCGTCGCTGATGGTGCGCCGGGTGACGCCGGCAACGGCGGGGGCAGCCGCAGGCGGGGGCACGGTGGCGCGGCGTTCGGTCGCGCGCAGGCTGCGGATCGGGTCGTCCACTCGCAGGGACCGCCGGGCGGCCTCGGCCGCGGTGAGGAAGCGCGGGTCGTCGACGGTGGCGAGGCGGGCCAGCAGGTACGGCGGCACGATGCCGCAGCGCACCGGTCCGGCGGCCGGGCCGTTTCCGGGGAAGCGGTTGTCGGCGTGTTGGTGGGACTGCAGGTGGGGTTGCAGCGGGAAGGTTCCGCGCGGGCGGCCGGGGAACGGGACGGGGCTCTGGGTGTGGTCTGTGCCTGTCATGCGGAGAGTCTGCCAGCACCGACCGACATTCGCATCCAGGCGTTTTGGGGACGCGTCACAGCGCCGACCAGCCGCCGTCGGAGGCCAGCACGATGCCGGTGACGTTCGCGGAGTCGGTGCTGGCGAGCCAGGTGATGGCGGCGGCGAGCTGGTCGGCCGTCGCGACCGGCGGCAGCACATGCTGGAACACCGGGCCGAGCACCGAACCGGCCAGCGCCGACAGCATCGGCGCTTCGATGTTCGTCTGCACGCCACCGGGGGCGACGGCATTGCAGCGGATGTGCTGCGCCGAGTACATCACCGAGGTGTTGCGAGTGAGGCCGACCACGGCGTGTTTTGAGGCGGTGTAGGCGACGCCCGCCGCGCCGCCGCGCAGGCCGGCCTCCGACGTGACGTTGACGATGGACCCGCCGCCGCCGGACACCATGATGGGCAGGGCCGCGCGGATCAGGCGCATCATGCCGGTCACGTTGATACCGAAGACCCGCTCCCAGGTGGCGTCATCGACCTCGCCGGCGGGCAGGAAGCCGTCCATGATGCCCGCCACGTTCGCGACGACGTCGATGCGGCCGTGCGCCGCGGCGACCAGCCGGGTGGTGGTGTCCTCCCGGCTGATGTCGCCGTCGACGGTGACGATGTCGAGGTCACCGTACTGGTCGACCAGCTCCTGCAGCCGGGCGGGCACCACATCGCCGGCGATCACGCGCGCGCCCTCCCTGGCCAGCCGCACGGCGGTCGCCTTGCCGATGCCGGAACCGGCCCCGGTGACGATCGCGGTCTGGCCGGCGAACCGGTCCGGGGTCACGGTTGTGTTCATCAGATGCTCCCTTGCTGGCTGACGAGTGTGCCGGGGCGCGCCTGCGGGGCGCGGACGCACCATTCATAGCACCGTCCGGCCGCGCCGGCGCGGGCGGGCCGGATGCGGCGTCGGCGCCGGTTTGTAGACTGCGGGTATGCGCTACGGAATCGTGATCCTGCCCCAGTTCGAGTGGCCGGAGGCCCGTCGCAGGTGGCAGGCGGCCGAGGAATACGGGTTCGACCACGCCTGGACCTACGACCACCTCTCCTGGCGCAGCCTGGCCGACCAGCCGTGGCACGCCACGATTCCCACGCTGGCCGCCGCCGCGGCGGTCACCGACCGGATCCGGCTCGGCACCTTCGTCGCCTCACCGAATTTCCGGCATCCGGTGCCGTTCGCCAAGGAGATCGCCACCGTGGACGAAATCTCGGGCGGGCGGTTCACCCTCGGGGTGGGCTCCGGCGGCACGGGCTTCGACGCGTTCGTGCTCGGCCAGCCCGGCTACACGCCCCGCCAACGGCACGAGCGGTTCGCCGAGTTCGTCAGCGACCTCGACCTGCTGCTGCGCCACGAGGAGCCCGGCGCCGGCGGGTTCAGCTTCACCGGCGACTGGTTCACCGCGGTGGATGCCCGCATGGTGGGCCGGCCCGCCCAGCCTCCGCGGGTTCCGTTCGTGATCGCCGCCAACGGGCCGAAGGGCCTGAAGCTCGTCTCCGAGCACGCCGCCGGCTGGGTGACCACCGGTGCCGACGGGGCCGTGGGTGAGGAATGGTGGAGCGCGGTTTCCGCCCTGGCGGGCCGGCTCGATGACACCCTGGCCGCGACGGACCGTGAGCCGGCGACGCTCGACCGGTACCTCTCGCTCGATAGTGGCGGCGCGTACTCGCTGCAGAGCATCGGCGCCTTCGACGACGCCGTCGGCCGGGCCGCCGAACTGGGCTTCACCGACGTGATCAGCCACTGGCCCCGCCCCGACGGCATCTACGCCGGAGCGGAGTCCGTCCTCGACGAGGTGGCCGCCCGCCTGTCCTAAGCAGCCGGGCACCCGCCGCTGCCGGGGCCGACTTGCCGCGAAGTGCCCCTTCAGGGCGATTGAAGGGGGTGTTTGCGGCAAGTCGTGGGGGCGGATGCGCGGGGCAGCTCGGCTAGACGTCGACGCGGTAGCCGCGCTTGATGACGGTGGCGATCAGGGCCGGCACCGGCAGAGCCTGGCGCAGCCGGCTGATGGCCACATCCACGGCGTGGTCGTCCTGGATCTCGGGCAGCGCCTTGGTGAGGTCGGCCCGGGAGAGCACCGACCCCCTGGCGGCGAGCAGGGCGCGCAGCAGCGTGAGCGACGTCGGCGGCAGCAGGGCGGATGCCCCGGCGACCCGCACCTGACGGCCGCGCAATTCCACCAGCCCGTGCTGGCTGTCCAGGCGCAGCACCCGCTCGTCGGCGAGGTAATCGCAGACCAGCTTGATCAGGGCGCCCATCCGGAACCGCTCCGGCACGATCGGCGTGATGCCCGCCGCCACCAGTGGGGCGGCCGTGACGTGACCGACCGCGGCGGCCACCACCGGGCCGCGCAGGGCCTCCTGCAGCGCGTCGAGCTTGCCGACGCCGTCGGCGGCACCGAACAGGGCCTCCACTGCGGGCGCGCTGGTGAACGTGACGGCGTCCAGCGAACCGGAACAGACGGCGTCGATGAGCTTGAGCACCCGGCTCGAATCTTCGGGCAGCAGCCACCGGTACGGCGCGACGGTGAGCACCGTCGCGCCGGCGTCCCGGAGACGTTCGATCTGGGACTCGTCGGTGAAACCGTGCAACTGCACGGCCACGGTCAGCCCGGTCGCGCCGTCCTGGAGCACCTTGTCCACGAGCGAGCGGGTCGTCTCCTCGTCGCTCATGCCCGAGTCGTCCAGGTTCGCCGCCCGGATGGCGCCGCGCGCCTTGGGCCCGCGCACCAGGATGCGGCTGTGCTCGAGGGTGGTGGTGAGGTCGTGGCCGAGCCCCGCCGCATCCGCCGCCTCGAACCAGCGGCGCACGCCGTAGGAGGTGGTGGCCAGCAGCACGTCGGGCCGGCCCGCGATGATCGCTGCGGTGTCCGCGGTGATCTGCGCGTCGTCTGCGGCGGCGGCGATGCGGATGGCGGGGGCGTGCAGAACGTCTGCGCCGCGTCGTTCGAACGCGGCGATGAGGTCTTCACTTCTGCGGTCGGAGGTGACCCCGATGCGGAAGCCCTCGAGCTGGTCCGGTCGGAAGCCGGGCAGCCCCGCTTCGATTCCGATGTCGTTAACGGTGTCTCCGATTGTCTGGGGGCAGGGTCGTCCGGGCAGGTTACCTCTGGCCTGAGAGTGTAGCGGCGTTTGCGAGCACCGCGACGGCCGCGGCGTCGTCGCATTGCGCCAGGCGCACGACCTCGCCGATCACGAGCACCGCGGGCGAGCGTGCGCCCACCTCGCCGGCGACCCTCACCACGGTGTCGATGTCGGCCACCGTGGTGCGCTGCTGGGCGGAGAAGCCGCGTTCGATGATGGCGATGGGCATGTTCGCGGGCATGCCGTGCCGGGCGAGGCCGCTGGCCAGGTGCGGCAACGTGCCAACGCCCATGAGGACCACGATGGTGCCGCCGAGGCCCACCAGGTGGGCCAGCTCGGTTTCGCTGAGCGGCACGTGGCCGCTGAGCACCGTGAACATCTTCGACACCTCGCGGTGGGTGACGGGGATGCCCGCCAGTGCCGGCACGCTGATGGCGCTGGTGACCCCGGAGATGACGGTGACCGGCACCCCGGCGGCACGGCAGGCGGCCATCTCCTCGCCGCCGCGGCCGAACACGAACGGGTCGCCGCCCTTGAGGCGCACGACGGTCTGGCCGCTGAGGGCGCTGGCGACCAGCATCCGCTCGATCTCGACCTGGGGAACCGCGTGGTGGCCGGGCAGCTTGCCCACGTTCACCTGTTCGGCGCCGGGCGCCCACTCGTCGAGCCGGTCGTGCGGGCCGAGCCGGTCGTAGTAGACGATGTCGGCGCCGCGGAGCGCGGTGAGCGCGGCGACGGTGAGCAGGTCGTTCTCGCCGGGGCCACCGCCGACGAGGGTGACGCGGCCGGGCCGGGACACCGGCGCGGCCGCTTCGCGCGTGAGCCAGACCGACTTGTCGGTACAGGCGGCGATGAGATGCGGTTCGGCGGATGCCGGCACGTCGACAGCCACGACGAGGTCGACCGCCGAGACGAGGTTGCGCCAGCCGGCCGGTGAGCGCGGCCACTCGACCGGGTGCACGTCGGGGTTGGGCACTTCGTAGGTGTCGGCGGCGACGAAGACGATGGCGCCCGCGGCGAGGTACTTGGCGATCACCCGGCGCGCCGGGCGGCTGCCGCCGACGACGAGCACTCGCCGGCCGGTCACGTCGAGGTTGAGTTCGATGGGACGGTAGGACATGGCCCTATTCTCCGACTTCTGCCGCCGGGGCGGAACGAGAGGTTCCGGCCGGGTCGGCCGGGCGCATCGGAATGCGGGCACCGGACAGCATCACCGAGCCGGTGTGCGCGTCGCCGGTGTCGTCGTCGGACGGTTCGTTGACGCTGACGCCGAAGTACTCGGTCGGCTGCGCGGCCGCGGCGGCCGCGGCGGCCTCGCGCTCGCCGGGCCAGGCCGGGCGCGGCTGGCCGCGCTCGAGGACCTGCACGATGGCCGGGTCGGGCGTGGTGGGCGCGTTCACGAACGAGCGGAACCGGCGCAGCCGCTCCGGGTCCTTGAGGGTCGCCGCCCACTCGTCCTCGTAGCTGCCGACGTGGGCGGCCATGGCCAGTTCCAGTTCGGCGGCCAGGCCGAGGGTGTCGTTCACGACGACGTCGCGCACGTGGTCGAGGCCGCCGGGCAGTTCCTCCTGCCAGCGGGCGGTGCGCTGCAGCCGGTCGCCGGTGCGGATGTAGTACATCAGGTAGCGGTCGATGTAGGCGATCAGGGTGTCGTCGTCGAGGTCCTGGGCGAGCAGCTGCGCGTGCGCGGGCTGGTAGCCGCCGTTGCCGCCCACGTACAGGTTCCAGCCCTGGTCGGTGGCGATGATGCCGATGTCCTTGCCGCGGGCCTCCGCGCATTCGCGGGCGCAGCCGGAGACGCCGAGCTTGAACTTGTGCGGTGACCGCAGGCCCCGGTAACGCAGCTCCAGCTGGATGGCCATGGACACGGCATCCTGCACGCCGAACCGGCACCAGGTGCTGCCGACGCAGCTCTTCACGGTGCGCAAGCTCTTGCCGTAGGCCTGGCCGGATTCGAAGCCGGCGTCGACGAGGATCTTCCAGATCTCGGGCAGCTGCTCAAGCCGGGCACCGAACATGTCGATGCGCTGGCCGCCGGTGATCTTCGTGTACAGCTTGTATTCCTCGGCGACCTCGGCGATCACCTTGAGCTTGGCCGGCGTGATCTCGCCGCCCGGGATGCGCGGCACCACCGAGTAGGTGCCGTCCTTCTGCATGTTGGCCAGCGCGCGGTCGTTGGTGTCCTGCAGGCCGCCGCGGCCGGCATCCAGCACGTAGCCGTTGGTCTGGGTGGCGAGGATCGACGCGATGGTGGGCTTGCAGATGTCGCAGCCGAGGCCGGTGCCGAAGCGTTCCATGATGTCGTCGAACGAGGTGAGCTGCAGGATGCGCACGCTCTCGAACAGTTCGCTGCGGCTGAGAATGATGTGCTCACAGAGGGCCTTGGAGACCTCGATGCCGGCCTTCTTCAGCTCGGTTTCGAGGATCTTCTTGACCAGGGGCACGCAGGAGCCGCACTGCGTGCCGGCGCGGGTGCAGGCCTTCAGCGGGCCGAGTTCGGTGCAGGCCTCGCCGTGGTCGCCGCGGATGGCTTCGCGCACGGCGCCGACGGAGACGTTGTTGCACGAGCAGAGCTGCACGTCGTCGGGCAGGTCGGTGCCCGCGGGCGGTTCGGCGCCGGCGGCGGAGAGGTACGCGCCGGGCTCGGAGGGCAGCTCGCGGCCGAGCAGCGGGCGGAGCGACGTGTACGGGGACGCGTCGCCGACGAAGATGCCGCCGAGCAGGGTCTTGGCGTCGCCGGTGACGACGATCTTTTGGTACAGGCCGCGGGCGGGGTCGGCGTAGACGACTTCGAGGGAGTGTTCGGTGCGTCCGAGGGCGTCGCCGAAGCTGGCCACCTCGACACCGGAGAGCTTGAGCTTGGTGGCGTCGTCGATGCCGGGGAAGAGGGCTTCGCCGCCGTGCAGCCGGTCGGCGGCGACCTCGGCCATGGCGTTGGCCGGGGCGACCAGTCCGACGCAGACGCCGTTGATGCTGGCGACCTCGCCGATGGCCCAGATACCGTCGGCCGAAGTGCGGCAGTCGTCGCCGATGACGATGCCGCCGCGCGGGCCGAGGTCGAGGCCGGCGGCGCGGGCGAGTTCGTCCCGCGGGGTGATGCCGATGGAGAAGACCACGAGGTCGGCGTGCAGCTGGGTGCCGTTGGTGAGGGAGACGCCGAGGACGCGGCCGGTGGGGGAGCGCAGGATCTCGGTGGGACGGGTGCCGAGCGCCAGGATGATGCCCTGCGCGCCGATCAACCGGCCGAGCGCCTGGCCGGCGCCTTCGTCGAGCTGGGCGCTCATCAGCCAGTTGCCCGAGTGCACCAGGGTGGAGGCGGCGCCCAGCCGGGCCAGGCCGCCGGCGGCCTCGAGGCCGAGCAGGCCGCCGCCGACGACGACGACGTTGGCCGGGCGGCCGAGGCGTTCCTTCAGCCGGGCGATCTCGCCGACGAGGAAGTCGACGTCTTCGAGGGTGCGGTAGACGTGGCCGGCCTCGGCGCCGGGAATGGGCGGCACGGTCGCGGCGGAACCGGTGGCGAGGACCAGGTCGTCGTAGTGGACCCGTTCGCCGTCTTCGAGGGTGATGGCCTTGGCCTCGGCGTCGAGGCCGACGACCTTGCTGCCGCCGCGGTAGCTGATCGCCTCGGCGTCCCAGAGGGTGGTGTCGCCGAGGGTGAGGTCTTCGGAGTCGACGAGGCGGCGGGACAGCGCCACCCGGTCGTAGGGCAGGTGCGGCTCCTCGCCGAACACCGTCACGGTGTGGGCAATGATTCCGGCCGCTGTGTGACCGGCCGCTGTGTTGCCGGACGCGGTGGCGCGGGCGGACATGGCTTCGGTGAACCGGTGTGCGGCGGGGCCGCCGCCGATCACCACGACGCGTCGCGGCGTGCCGGAGTGATCCGGGGCGGGGGTGACGTTGTCCATGGGATGGCCTCTCAGTGTGGCGAGCTGTTCCGTCAGCCTAAAAGTCGGCGATTTCCCTACCGTGTCGCCGGAGTAACGGAGTGTGACGGGCGCCTCACGTCCGTTTGGGCGCCCTGAGAGGTCTTCGTTACGCGATCGTCACGGCCTTGCACGGTGGCCGACATGCGGGCTGCTTACCTTGGACACCAGGAACCGCTGGACGGCGGCATCCGCCGCTCGCCACACCACTGGAGGATCCCGTGCAGACAACTTCCCGCTCGCACGACGCCGAAGGCACTCCCACCGACTGGACTGGCGTGTGCGAGTTCGACGGGCTCGAACCGCTCTGGGGCGAGGCCGCGCTGATCGACGGTGTGCAGATCGCCCTCGTGCTGCTGCCGGACGGCAGCCTCTACGCCGTCTCGAACCAGGACCCCGCCACCGGGTCGTTCGTGATGAGCCGCGGCATCGTCGGATCCCGCGGCGCCCGGCCCACCCTCGCCTCCCCGCTGCACAAGCAGGTCTACGACCTCGAAACCGGCGAGTGCTTCACCTCGCCGGAGTACGCCCTGCGCACCTTCCCGGTGCGCATCGACAACGGCATGGTCCAGGTCCAGGTGCGCGAGCAGGTCGAACTCGGCTCGGTGCAGGGCGTCGACGCGGAGTTCGCGGCCGCATGATCACCGTCCCGGTCCGGCCGGCGCCGGTGCGCCGCACGGCGACGGGCCTCGCCCCGGTGCTGCTGGCGACCTCGCACGGCACCAGCGACCCGGCCGGTCAGCGCGCCGTCGTGGCCCTGGTCGACGCCGTGGCTGTCGCGGCGCCGCACCTCACCGTTGTGGGCGGTTACGTCGACGTGCAGAGCCCGGATGTGCCCACCTGCCTGACCGCGATCGCCGCCTCCAGCGACGTCGACACCGCCACCGCCGCCGCAGACCCTGTCGGCTCCGACCTCGTCATCTCGAGCGACCTGGCCGGCAGGCCAGTGGTGATCGTGCCGCTGCTGCTCTCGGCCGGTTACCACGTGCGCGTCGACCTGGCCGAGGCGGCCGCCGAGGCCAGCCAGCCCGTGCGGGTCACCGGGGCGCTCGGCCCCGACCTGCGCCTGGCCCGCGTGCTCGCCGGCCGGCTGCACGAGATCGGCCTCAGGCCGGACGACACCGTGGTGCTCGCCGCGGCGGGCTCCACCGACGCCAACGCCGTCGCCGACTGCCACACCGTGGGCGACCAACTCGCCGCAGTGCTCGGCCGTGCCGTCACCGTCGGTTTCATTTCCGCCGCCCAGCCCCGCCTGGCCGACGCCGTGGTCGCGGCCCGCGCCGGGGCATCCGGTCGGGTGGTGGTGGCCACCTACCTGCTGGCGCCCGGCTACTTCGCCGGCCTGGCCGCCGACTGCGGTGCGGATGCCGTCAGCTCCCCGCTGCTGGTGGACGGCGTGGCTCCGCCGCAGGAGCTCGTCGACGTGGTCGTCGACCTCTATACCTCCGCCGCCCGGCTCGAGCAGGCGCTCGCCGGCCTGCCCTGGTCGTTCAGCACCCGTTCCTAGCCCCATTCCCCGGCTCGTCCGCCCCGCGCTGTGCATAACTCCTGCAATTTCCCGGATCCGGCTGCAGTTTTGCGGGCTGACCGGGCTGGCCGAGAATCCAGCAGGAGTTATGCCGACGCGACGGTCGTTTGGGGTGTCCGGTGACCGGTCGGGTTGGTCGCCGCGCTCATGTGTCCGACATGTAACAGCGGCCTATCACCGGCACCCGCCGGGGGTGAGAACACGGTGATCAAAAGGTAACTGGGCCAGCGAACCACCGAAACACCGGCTGCGTAGCGTCGAAGACACGCAAGCCAGCGCATCACTCGGCACCACATTCTTGAGGAGAACCTGATGTCCCAGACGACCAGCGCACCACCAGCCCCGCTCTCCGCGACCTCCCCTCCCGCAGCGTCCGCTGAACTGGTGCACCGGCCGGGCCGGTGGATCGACAACTGGAACGCCGAGAACCCCCAGCAGTGGGCCGGTGGCGGCAAGGCCATCGCCTCCCGCAACCTCAAGTGGTCGATCTTCGCCGAATTCCTCGGCTTCGTGATCTGGCAGCTCTGGAGCATCGTGGTGGTGCAGCTGCCCAACGCCGGCTTCACCTTCGACACCGGCCAGATCTTCTGGCTGATCTCCATCCCCACCCTCGTCGGTGCCACCATGCGGTTCCCGTACACCTTCCTGGTGCCCAAGTTCGGCGGCCGCAACTGGACCATCATCTCCGCCGGGATGCTCCTCATCCCCTCGATCGGGCTGGGCATCGCGGTCGGAAACCCGGACACCCCGTTCCCGGTGATGCTGCTCATCGCAGCGCTCGCCGGTCTCGGCGGCGGCAACTTCGCCTCCTCGATGTCGAACATCACCTACTTCTACCCGCAGAGCCAGAAGGGCTACGCGCTCGGCCTGAACGCCGCCGGCGGCAACCTCGGTGCGGCCGTCGCGCAGCTCGTCGTGCCCATCGTCATCACCCTCGGCGCCCTCGGCACGCTCAACCTGCCGCTGGCCGGATTCTTCTGGGTGCCGTTCATCCTGCTCGCCATGTTCGGGGCCTGGAAGTACATGGACAACCTCTCCAGCGCCAAGGCCGACTTCGCCGGCTCGATCGCGGCGGTGAAGGAACCGCACCTGTGGATCATGGCGTTCCTCTACATCGGCACCTTTGGTTCGTTCATCGGCTTCGCCAGCGTCTTCCCCAAGCTCATCGCCGACCAGTTCCCCGACTTCTCCACCTTCCACGTCGTCTCGGCGTCGCTGTCGCTCGCCTTCCTCGGCGCCCTCACCGGCTCCCTGGCCCGCCCGTTCGGCGGCCGCCTGGCCGACCGGTTCGGCGGCGCCCTGGTCACCGTCGTCGCGTTCGGCGTGATGGCGTGCGGTGCGGTACTGGTGAACCTGGTGCTGCCGCTGGGCAACTTCTGGCTGTTCCTGGTCACGTTCCTGCTCATCTTCGTCGCCACCGGCGTCGGCAACGGCTCCACCTACCGCATGATCCCCAGCGTGTTCGCCGCCAAGAGCGGGGTCGCGGATGCCCACAAGAACTCCGGCGACGTCGGCACGCAGCGCAAGACCGCGGCGGCCCTCGGCCTCATCTCCGCGATCGGCGCCTACGGCGGATTCGTCATCCCGCAGGTGCTCGGTTTCTCGAAGACCACCACGGGCGACTACTCCAGCGCCATCTACGCCTTCGCCGGCGCCTATGTCGTGATGATGGCCGTCACCGCGTTCGTCTACCTCCGCCGCAACTCCTCGGTGGCCGGCCACCGCATCTAGCTCCACCCCGCTCGCCACCGCCTCGCCGGTCGAGCTTGTCGTGACCCTCACCGGATCTCGACAAGCTCGATCAGCGGGTCTGCTTCGACAGGCTCAGTACAAGTCGACAAGCTCGACCAGCGATACGAAAGGCGCCACCGTGAACCCCGTCGACACGCACTGCCCGTACTGCGCCCTGCAGTGCGCGATGACGCTCACGCCCACCACCCCCGCCCCCGCCGGTTCCGCCGTACCCGCGGATGCCATCACCCTGCCGGTCACCATCGCCGGCCGGGCGTTCCCCACCAATCGCGGCGGGCTGTGCAAGAAAGGCTGGACCGCGGCGGAACTGCTCGCCTCGGCCGACCGCATCCGCGAACCCATGCGGCGCCAGGCCGACGGCAGCTTCGCGCCGGTCTCCTGGGCTGAGGCGCTCGACCTCATCGCCGACACGCTCCGCACCAGCCGTGCCGACAACGGCGCCGACTCGGTGGGCGTCTTCGGCGGCGGCGGACTGACCAACGAGAAGGCCTACCAGCTGGGCAAGTTCACCCGGCTGGCGCTCGGCTCCTCCCGCATCGACTACAACGGCCGGTTCTGCATGTCCAGCGCCGCCGCGGCCGGCAACCGCGCCTTCGGCCTCGACCGCGGGTTGCCGTTCCGGGTCGAGGACCTCGATGCGGCCGAGACCATCCTGATGCTCGGCTCCAACGTCGCCCAGACCATGCCGCCGTTCATCGGCCACCTCGACGGCGCCCGGCAGGCCGGCGGCCTCGTCGTCGTCGACCCGCGCCGCACCGCCACCGCCCGCCTCACCGACGACGGCGCCGGCATGCACGTGCAGCCCGCCCCCGGCACCGACCTGGTGCTGCTGCTCGGCCTCACCCACCTCGCTCTCGCCGAACGCCTCGCCGACACCGACTACCTCGCCGCCCGCACCACCGGCTTCGACCAGCTGCGGATGAGCGTGGCCGGTTGGTACCCGCAGCGGGTGCAGGAGCACACCGGCGTTCCGGTCTGGCAGCTGCGCGACCTGGCCCGCCGGCTCGCGAACGGCCGGGGCACCTACATCCTCACCGGCCGCGGCGTCGAGCAGCACGTCGACGGCACCGACACCGCCACCGCCGCGATCAACCTCGCGCTGGTGCTCGGCCTGGTCGGCACCGCGCACTCCGGCTACGGCACCCTCACCGGCCAGGGCAACGGGCAGGGCGGCCGTGAACACGGCCAGAAGTGCGACCAGCTGCCCGGCTACCGCAAGATCACCGACCCCGCCGCCCGCACCCACGTCGCCGCGGTGTGGGGCGTCGACCCGGCCATCATTCCCGGTGCCGGTCTCCCCGCGGTCGACCTGCTCAATGCGCTCGGCCAGCCGGGCGGCATCCGGGTCCTGCTCGTGCACGGCGCGAACGTCGTTGTGTCCGCTCCGGACGCCGACCGGGTGCGCGCGGGC
Organism: Cryobacterium sp. AP23; assembly: GCF_054075385.1. Taxonomy (NCBI): domain Bacteria; kingdom Bacillati; phylum Actinomycetota; class Actinomycetes; order Micrococcales; family Microbacteriaceae; genus Cryobacterium; species Cryobacterium sp. AP23. The sequence goes on from NZ_CM133415.1 coordinate 4,125,842, forward strand.
CTCGCCAGCCTCGACTTCCTCGTGGTGTGCGACTTCTTCTTCTCCGAGACCGCCGCCCTGGCCGACGTCGTGCTGCCGGTGACCCAGTGGGCCGAGGAGGAGGGCACGATGACCTCGCTCGAGGGCCGCGTCATCCGCCGCCGCCGGGCGATCGACCCGCCCGCTGGGGTGCGCAGCGAGCTGTGGATCTTCCAGGAACTGGCCCGGCGCCTGGACGCCCCCGGCGTCTACAGCGCCGAACCCGGCGAGGTCTTCGACGAGCTCTGCCGGGCCTCGGAGGGCGGCATCGCAGACTACTCCGGCATCGACTATGCGCTGCTGGATGCGGGGGAGCCCGCCTACTGGCCGTACCCGGCCGGATCCGGCGGCACCCCACGCCTGTTCCTGGACCGGTTCGCCCACGACGACGGCCGGGCGCGCATCGTCGCCGTCACGGCCCGCGCCGTCGCCGCGCCCGCCCAGACGCGGGGCGCGCTCACGCTGATCACCGGCCGGCTGCTCGAGCACTACCAGTCCGGCTCGCAGACCCGGCGGGTGCCTGAGCTGGCCGACGCGCAGCCGGAGGCGCGGATGCAGGTGCACCCGGCCACCGCCGCGGGCCTCGGCCTTGTCGACGGCGGCTGGGCCGAACTGGCCAACGAACGCGGGATCGTGCGTTGCCGGGCCCAGTTGAGCGCCGACATCCGGCCCGACACGGTGTTCCTGCCCTTCCACTTTCCCGCCGACCAGCGCGCCAACCTGCTCACCGCTGGGGCAACCGACCCGATCTCGGGCATGCCCGAGTTCAAGCGCACGGCCGTGCGGGTGCGGGCGATCGATGCGCCCGACCAGCCGGCCACCGACCACGAGAGGGTGATGGCGGATGCCTGAACTGACCAACGCCGGGCGCACGTCCCCCGAACGCATCATCGTCGTCGGCTACGGCCCGGTCGGCGCCCGGTTCGTCGACGAGCTGCTCCCGCTGGTCGAGGCCGGCCTGGCCGACCTCACCGTCGTCGGCGCCGAGCAGGAGCACGCCTACAACCGGGTGCTGCTGGCCGACTACGCCGTGGGACGCACCGACCGCGACACGCTCGACCTCACCGACGGCGGCCGGGCCCGCGCCGCCGGTGCCACGATCCTCACCGGCATCAACGTCACCTCCGTCAACCGCACCATCTGCACAGTCAGCCTCAGCGACGGCAGCACGCTGCCCTACGACCGGCTCGTGCTGGCCACCGGTGCCCGCGCCAACGTGCCCACCCTCGACGGTGTGAAGCGGGTGCGCCGCGGCCTGATGAAACCCGGCACGGATGCCGCCACCCTGGACTCCGCCGAGGCCCCGCTGCCGCGCGGCATCTCAGCGCTCCGCGACCTCGCCGACGCCGCCACCGTGCTCGCGGCGGTGCAGGCCGGCCAGCGCATCGTGGTGCTCGGTGCCGGCGTGCTGGGCATGGAGATCGCGCTCGCCGCAGCGGCAGCCGGCGCGCAGGTGTGCGTGGTGTACCACGGCGAGATTCCGATGAACCGCAACCTCGACCGCGGTGCCGGCTCTGTGCTCACCCGGAGCGCCCGGCGGGCCGGGGTGACCATGGTCAACCACGCTCGCGCCGAGAGCGTGCTGTTCCACCACGACGACGACGGCATCGAACGCTTCGAGGCCCTCATCTGCGCCGACGGCAAGCAGATCAACGGCGACCTGCTGCTGCTCTCCTGCGGTGTGGGCGCCCGCACCGAACTCGCCCACCTGGCCGGCCTGCCCGTGTCCACCGGCATCCTGGTCGACGAGTCGCAGCGAAGCTGGGCGGATGCGGCGATCCACGCCATCGGGGACTGCGCGCACGTGGCCGCCCGCCCCGCCGACACCGACCTCGGTGCCGCCTGGAACGGTGCCCGCATGGCGCCGCCCGGCGGTCCCTCCGGCCTGATCGGGCCGGGCTGGCGGCAGGCCGACAGCCTTGCTGCCCGGTTCACCGCCGAGATCACTGCCGGCATTCCCGCGGGCCGGGGTGCGGGGATCACCACCAGGACCGCGCCGGCGGTACCGACCGGGAGCGCCGACGAGCTCGGGGTCGCGGCCACGGCAGGCACCCCCGACGGCAGCATCGCGGCGGGCGGCGCAGCCACCGTCGCGGCGGAGCTGGTGGTCGCGGCCGCACCCGGCGCATCCGTCGTGATGCTCAAGGCCGAGGGCATCGACGTGGTCGCCGCCGGTGACACGTCCGCCGACCCGTTCGACGCTGCCCTGATCGAGGTCGATGAGCATGCGCACGGCTGCGCGGCCGGCCCGGGCCCGCTCAGCGTCTCCCAGTGGGCCGACCCCGAGCACGGCCGGTATGTGAAGATGGTCACCCGCGGCGGCATCCTCACCGGTTTCGTCTGCGTGGGCATGCCGCGCACCGGCGCCGAACTGACGCTGCTGTTCGAGCGCGGCAGCGAACTGCCCGCCGACCGGTCGGTGCTGCTGCGCTTCGACGGCCCGGACTACGACCCGGCCACCGCGGGGGACGCGTTCGCGCCGGAGTCCACGGTGTGCTGGTGCAACGGCGTGACCGTCGAGGCGATCACCGCCTCCGCGGAAGCGGGCAACGACACCGTGGCCTGCATCGGCAAGGCCACCCGGGCGGGAACCGGCTGCGGAGGCTGCAAGGGCCGCATCGGCGAGGTGCTCGAGCGCTTCGCCGTCCAGAGCGTCTGAGGATCCGGCTGCGCCGTCCGACCACTGTCGCCCGCACGCGAGTTGCCGCAAACGGCCCCTTCCCGGCGCCCGAAGGGGAACTTTGGCGGAAGTCGGGAGAGCCTCTTCTCCCGACTTGCTGCAAACGGCCCCTTCCCGGCGCCCGAAGGGGAACTTTGGCGGGAGTGGCCGGTGGAGGTCGAGCGGCGGGTGCCCCAGAGTGTGCCGTGAACGTTCCCGGGTGCTTGCCGTGAGTGCCGGATGCTGATAGCCCTGAAGCTGTAACTGCAGTGTTCTCCGGGTAGCGGCGCCAGTGCCGGTAATCCCGCCTTGAAGGGATGCCCACGATGACGCCCAAGAAGTCCAGCACCAACCCGACGACGAACCAGCCGAGCCCCGTGCACCTGGACGACACCGATGAACGAGGCGAGTCCACCCTCGAGGTCGGCACTCCCAAGTCCTGGGCGGCGGGCGTCCCCGGGGTGCTGCACTCCACCATCCCGGCACTGGAGGGGATGGGCGTCACCCGCACCCGCAAGACCCTGCTGGCGATGAACCAGAAGGACGGCTTCGACTGCATGAGCTGCGCCTGGCCGGACCCCACCCACCGCAAGACCTTCGAGTTCTGCGAGAACGGCGCCAAGGCCGTCACCTGGGAGGCCACGCCCGTCACGATCGGCAGTGAATTCTGGGCCGAGCATCCGGTCAGTGACCTGCTCGGCCGCACCGAATACTGGCTGGGCATGCAGGGCCGGCTCACCGAGCCCGTCTATAAAGCCGCCGGCGACGACTACTACCGCCCGGTCAGCTGGCCGGACGCGTTCCGGGTGATCGCCGACAAGCTCAACTCGCTGGAGTCACCCAACCAGGCCGCGTTCTACACCAGCGGCCGCACCTCCAATGAGGCCGCGTTCGCCTACCAGCTCTTCGTACGCGCCTTCGGCACCAACAATCTGCCGGACTGCTCCAACATGTGCCACGAATCCTCCGGCTGGGCGATGGGCCAGACCATCGGCATCGGCAAGGCGACCATCACCTATGACGACTTCGGCAAGGCCGATCTCATCATCGTGATGGGCCAGAACCCGGGCACCAATCACCCACGGATGCTCACCGCACTGGAAGAGGCCAAGGAGAACGGCGCCGAGATCGTCGCGGTCAATCCCATGCCGGAGGCCGGGCTCAAGCGATACAAGAACCCGCAGAAGGTGAAGGGCATCATCGGGCACGGCACCGACATGGCCGACCAGTTCGTGCAGATCCGGCTCGGTGGTGACATGGCCCTGCTGCAGGCGGTGTCGAAGCGGGTGCTGGCCGCCGAGGCGGCGAAGCCGGGCACCGTGCTGGACCACGCCTTCCTGGCCGAGCATTGCCAGGGGCTGGAAGAACTCACCGACCACCTCTCCCAGGTGGACGAGGCCGCCGTGCTCGAGGCGACGGGCCTGCGCACGGCCGAGATCGACGAGCTCGCCGAACGCTACCTCCGGGCCGAGAATGTGATCATCACCTGGGCGATGGGCCTCACGCAGCACAAGAAGGGTGTGGCCACGATCAAGGAGATCATCAACCTGCTGCTGCTGCGCGGCAACATCGGCAAGCCGGGAGCCGGTGCGTCGCCGATCCGTGGCCACAGCAACGTGCAGGGCGACCGCACCATGGGCATCTGGGAGCAGATGCCGCCGACGTTCCTGGACTCACTGCAACGGGAGTTCGGCTTCGACCCGCCCCGCGAGCACGGCACCGACTCGGTGCAGACGATCGAGGGGCTGCGCGACGGCCGGATCAAGTTCTTCATGGCCGTCGGCGGCAACCTGGTGTCGGCGATCAGCGACACCCAGGCCGCCGAAGCGGCGATGCACGGCGCGGAGATGACGGTACAGGTGTCCACCAAGCTGAACCGGTCGCACGCCGTCGTCGGTGCCGAGGCGCTGATCCTGCCGACGATGGGCCGCACCGAGATCGACCGGCAGGCCACCGGCGTGCAGTTCGTTTCCGTGGAGGACACCGTCTGCGCGGTGCATCCGTCGTGGGGACAGGTGTCGCCGGTGTCACCGGACCTGCTCTCCGAGGTCGCGATCATCAGCCGCCTCGCCCGGGCCGTGCTGGGCTCCGCCGTGAACGTGGACTGGGCCGGGTTCGAGCGCAACTACGACCTGATCAGGGAGCACATCTCCCACGTCGTGGCCGGCTGCGATGACTACAACACCAAAATCCGCCAGGACGGCGGCTTCCTGCTGCCGAACGGTCCGCGGGATTCCCGCACCTTTCCGACCCCGACGGGCAAGGCCATGCTCACCGTCAACGACCTCGAGTACCTCGACCGGCCGGACGGCACCCTCATTCTGCAGAGCCTGCGTTCGCACGACCAGTTCAACACCACCATCTACGGGCACGACGACAGGTACCGCGGCATCAAGAAGGGCCGGCACGTCGTGTTCGTGAATCCCAACGACCTCGTTGCGCTGGGCCTGGCCGACGAGCAGCTGGTGGATGTCCACGGCGTGTACGACGACGGCGTCGAGCGGGTGCTGCGCGGGTTCCGGGCGGTGGCGTATCCGACGGCGCGCGGCTGCGCGGCGGCGTACTACCCGGAGGCGAATGTGCTTGTGCCGCTGGGGCATCTGGCCGAGGGCAGCAATACGCCGGTGTCGAAGGCGGTCATCGTGCGGTTGCAGGCGGCGCGCAACGTCGAGGCGGTGCTGACCTCCTAGGCGTAGCCTCCCGGCTCCGAGGGCCATCGGGGAGGGCTGACCAGGTCACTGGGCCGTGTGCGCCCAGCCGTCGTCGATGCCGCCGCTGCCGGTCTTCTCAGTGGCCTGCCTGGCCACGCCGACGGCCCGTTCCACGGCCGCGGTCGCTTCCTGTTTTCCGTCCGTGGACGTCATGCCGGCCGCATACCCCACCAGGAACGTGCTGATCGGGCCGGCACCCTCGCCCGCTGCCCGTGTCGTTTGGTCGGCCAGGCTCAGCAGCAGTGCGTGGTCCACCTCCAGGTCGAGGATCTGGAGTGCCTGGGTCAGGCGTCGGCTGAGGTCATCCAGCGCTCGGGTGTCGTCGATCGGGTTGCTCATGGGATCTCCTTGTGGCCGGATTCGGGTGCGCGATTCGTGCTTCAGGAGTAGCACCGTCTTCGCCGCACGGCAATCGTGATGCGTGCGTACCCACCGCAGGTACCCGGAAACCTGCCTCGGCCCACCCATCACCCAGGCACCGACACCGGAACAACCAGACCCGGCGTCACCGTCCGAGGCAGCGGGCAGCGACCTTCCCGAAGACCCGCCGTCCTGACGCCACCTTCCTGTCATGGCAGGGCAGGATGAGGACATGCGCAGCATCGAGTTGACCTTCGACCCGGACACCGAGGCCGCCTTTCGTGCGGAGTGGGCGGCACTGCAGGAAGCCGGACTACCGAACCTCGGCCGACACCCGGATCCGAGCAACCGGCCACACCTCACATTGGCCGCCGGGTCGACCGTCGCGCTCACCGATGCCCTGCGAGGCGTGTTCGAACCGCATCCGGCATTCCCGTTGCCGGTGGACCTCGGGGTCTCCGGCCTGGTGCTGTTCACGGCGAGCTCCGGCCGGTTCGTCCTCGCCCGTCCCGTGGTGATGAGCCGAGCACTGCTTGCGCTCCATCGGACCGTCCTCGCGCAGGCCCCGGGTGCGGTGGCGCTGACCCAGCCCGACCGGTGGACTCCGCATGTCACGCTTGCCCGGCGGATCAGCGCCGCCCAGGTCGCTGAGGCGCTCGAGGTGCTCGGTGAGCCGCCGCCGGCCGGTCAGTGCGTCGCGGCGCGCTTCTGGAATGGCGAAACGAAGACGCTGACGGCGCTGGCCGGCTGAGTACACCGGTCGGTCTCCGCTACCAGGGCAGCGGCAGGGTGGCAACCGAATCGGGGGCGCACGCGCCGCCGGCCGGCACAATGGCCACGCCATCGGCCTCGGCGAGTCCGCGCATCATCCCCGAGCCCTGCCGTGCCGTCGGAACCGCACCCTCAGCGCTCTGCCGGTACGCCACCAGGCGGGTCGAGCCGCTGAGATTGGCCACATCCTGGGCCAGCGTGACCCGGCCCAGCGGGGCCAGCGGACGTCCCAGCATCCCGTCGATGAGCGGCACACCGAGGCTCGCCAGCACCAACATCGCGGCCAGAGGATTGCCGGGCAGGCACAGCATCAGCCGCCCATCGACCAGCCGAGCCACCATCACAGGGTGCCCCGGCCGCATCCGCACACCGTCGATGAGCACCGTGGCGCCGAGCTCGGTGAGCGCGGCGCGTACGTGGTCGGCCGGACCGCGGGCGCTGCCGCCGGTGCTGATCACCAGGCTGGCGGTGCTCGACCGCACGGCGTCGATGGTCTGGCCGAGGTCGTCGGGCAGTCGTCGCAGACCGCTCAGCTGCACGCCGAGGCTCGTCAGGAGCGCCGGGAACTCGGGGGAGTAGGCGTCGCGCACCTGTCCCGGACCGGGGATTCCGGCCTCGATCACTTCGGTGCCCAGCAGCAGCAGTTCCACGGTGGGCGGCGTCGTCACGGAGACGCTGTCGTGGCCGGTCACCGCGGCCAACGCCACGCGCGGTGCCGTGAGCAGGCAGCCGGCCTGGAGCATCCGTTCGTCCAGTCCGCACTCCTCGCCGCGGGCACGCACATGCTCCCCGGGCGCCGGTTCGTCGGCGCGGGACTCCGCCGACCGGGTCAGAGTGGTCCCGGCGCCCGCCGATGCAGACGGGCCGACCACCCCGTGCTCAGAGCGCAGGATGCCGTGGGTTCCGGCCGGCACGCAGCCGCCGGTGGCGATGGCCCGTGCAGTTCCCGGTGTGAGGGGCTGCGCTGCCGGCGGATCGCCCGCGAGGATCGGGTCGCCGAGCAGCCACGGCGCCTCGCCGCTGACGGCCCAGCCGTCCATGGCCGAAGACGCGAAGCTCGGCAGGGGGGTCAGGGAGTGCACATCAGCGGCCAGCGTGCGTCCGGTGGCCTCGGCGAGCGGCACGGTTGTGGTCGTGCGGGGCAGCTCCGTGCCGAGTCGGTGCACGGTGGCCCGGGCCTCCAGCCACTCCATCAGCGGGCCACTCCGTCGCTACGGGTCGCGCCGAAGGTGGCCGGCCGGGCAGGGTGGATCGTGGGCATTGCTGACTCCTTGCGGATCATCGACGACAGGTCGCCTGAGTCAAGGCTAGCCACTCACCGCTCTCGCTGCGGAGTCGCCGGCGATCCGGCGGGAGCGGGAAGCACGATGCCGAGCCGGGCCGCGTCAGCCGGGGTGTCGACATCATCGCTGAGCGCCTCGGAAAGGCGTAATTCCACCAGGTTGAGGCCGCCGATCAGGCTGTTCACGGCGAGGTTTTCGGCGCTGCCGAGCCGCCGCGCGGCGGCGACGAGGGCGGCCCGACGATAGACGGCGAGCAGGGGCTGGCGCCGACCCCCGGCATCGAGAGTGATCACACCGTCGATGACCGCGGGCTGGCCACCGATCTCGGGGGAGTCGCGGACCGTGCCGAGCTCGGCCAGCAGCGCAGTGACCGCATCGCCGGGCCGCACGAGGTCGCCGGCGAGCACGACGACCCAGTCCGCGTCGATATCGGCATCGGTATCGGCGCCGGTGTGGCTGTCGGCGCCGTGAGCCGCGGCCAGGGCAGCCAGCCCGGCCGCGATCGCCGCGGCGGGGCCGCCCCAGCGCGGCTCCTCCACAGTGCGCACGACGGATGCGGGCAGGTCGGCGTCAGAGCCGACCACGCACAGGCGACCGGCCCCGGCGACGGCGGTGACAGCACCGTCGAGCAGGGTTCGTCCGTGCCAGAGCAATGCGGTCTTGTCGATGCCACCCAACCGATTGGCGCGGCCGCCCGCCACGATGATCGCATCCCAGCGTGGAGCGGGGGCGAAACTCGGTGAGGCAGGCGAAGGATCGGGGTGCATGGCGGGTCCAGGGGATCGGGTGGAACGGGCGGTTGCTCGGCGTGAGACGGCTGCGGCGACCCGATCAGGCTACCGGGGCTCGACTGCCGACGAACACGACTGACACGACGAACACCACGAAATACGACGACCGCCGCCAAGGCCCCGAACACGACAACCGGGACCGGGCCGCATGATGCCGCCCGATCCCGGTTGTCGCCTGCCGGCCGTCTCGGTTGGAGAGGCCGACGGCTGCGCTGCCCTAGTTCTGTTGACCTAGTCCTTCAGGTAGCCGTTCGGGTTGAGCACGTACTTGGTCGCCGCACCCGCATCGAATTCGGCGTACCCGCGCGGGGCATCCTCGAGGCTGATCGGCTGTGCGTGCACGGCCTTGGCGATCTGTACCCGGTCGTGCAGGATGGCCATCATCAGCTGCCGGTTGTACTTCATCACCGGGCACTGACCGGTGGTGAACGACAGTGACTTCGCCCAACCGGTACCGAGGCTGAGCGACAGTGAGCCCACCTTGGCCGCTTCGGTCGCCGCTCCCGGGTCACCCGTGACGTAGAGGCCAGGGATACCGAGCGCACCGCCGGCGGCAGTGATGCTCATCAGCGAGTTCAGCACCGTTGCCGGCTTTTCCGTTCCGGCGTCCTTGCCGTGGCCGTGTGCCTCGAAGCCGACGGCGTCCACCGCCGCATCCACCTCCGGCACGCCCAGGATCTGTTCGATCTGGTCCTGCGGCTCGCCCTTGGTGAGGTCGACGGTCTCGCATCCGAAGCTGCGGGCCTGCGCCAGCCGCTCGGGGTTGAGGTCGCCGACGATCACGACGGCCGCGCCCAGCAGCTGGGCCGAAACGGCCGCCGCAAGGCCTACCGGTCCGGCACCGGCGATGTAGGCCGTTGAGCCCACGCCGATTCCGGCGGTGAACGCACCGTGGAACCCGGTCGGGAAGATGTCGGACAGCATGGTGAGGTCCAGGATCTTCTCCAGCGCCTGCTCCCGGTCCGGGAACTTCAGCAGGTTCCAGTCGGCGTAGGGCACGAGCACGTACTGCGACTGCCCGCCGACCCAGCCGCCCATGTCGACGTAGCCGTACGCGCTACCCGGACGGTCCGGGTTCACGTTCAGGCAGACGCCGGTCTTGCGTTCCTTGCAGTTGCGACAGCGACCGCAGGAGATGTTGAACGGGACGGAGACGATGTCGCCGACCTTGATGAACTCGACGTCGCGGCCGACTTCGACCACCTCGCCGGTGATTTCATGCCCGAGCACCAGCCCGGTCGGAGCGGTCGTGCGCCCCCGGACCATGTGCTGGTCTGACCCACAGATATTCGTTGTGATGGTCCTCAGGATCACGCCATGCTGAACCTGGCGCCCGACATTTGCCGGGTTGACGCCGGGTCCGTCCTTGAGCTCGAAGGTGGGGTAGTCGATGTCTATGACGTCGACCTTGCCGGGTCCTTCGTAAGCAACTGCTCTGTTTGTTGCCATTATTTGTATCCTCCTTGATACCTGTTGTGACACCTGAACCTGTCGGTTCGCGCTTGTGGCGCACGGCATCCTCAGTGGTGTTTCTCGGTGGTTCGTCCCGAGCAGCAGAAGGCGCCGGAACACTCTCAATGGCACTCCACGAGACTGGGAATTTCAAGGGTGTCGGTAATGCAAAAGGTGTGTATCGTGTGTGTGTCGAACGCCAAATCGCGCCCCGCAAACTGCGTGCGATCGCCGCGTTTTATCGAGATATGTCGCGAAACGTTGTTTAGTGTGGTCACATGCGAACTCCCGACAACTCCGGCGCCCGTCAGACCGGTCACCGAACCGACTCTCCGACAACGCTGCGCACACTGCTGACCGACCAGCTGGGCTGGCTCGGCCTGCGCAGCGGGCAGATCCTGCTCGCGCTCGCGCTGGTCGCCGTCATCATCTTCATCCTCGTGCAGGTGAAGCTCGTGGTGATTCCCGTGCTGATCGCCATCATCCTGGCCTCGGCGTTGAGCCCGGTTGTCGGATGGCTGCGCCGGCGCGGGCTGTCGGCCATCCTGGCGACCTGGGTCACCCTGCTCACCGCCATCGTCGTGTTCGGCGGGATCATCACGCTCATCGTCTTCGCCGTCGAGAACCAGTGGAACGAGCTGTACTCCAGCGCGTCTGACGGCATCGATGAGCTGTCCACCTACCTCGCCGAGGGCCCGTTGGCCATCGACGCCAGCCAGATCGAGGATGCCAAGAATGCCGGCATCGACTTCCTCACCAGCAGCCAGTTCGGCTCCGGCGCGCTCGCCGGGGTCTCGGCCGCCGGACAGTTCATCACCGGGCTCGCGCTCGTGATCGTGATCCTCTTCTTCTTCCTCAAGGACGGCGACGTCATCTGGAACTTCTTCCTGAGCCCGTTCAAGGGCGAGCGCCTGCAGCGCGGCCGACGCATTGGCCACACCTCGGTGCGGGTACTCGGCGGGTACGTGCGGGGCACCGCCATCGTGGCCTTCGTCGACGCGGCCGCCATCGGAATCGGACTCACCATCCTCCAGGTTCCGCTGGCACTGCCGTTGGCGGTCATCGTGTTCCTCACCGCCTTCATCCCGCTGGTCGGCGCGACCGTGGCCGGCATCCTGGCCGCGCTGGTCGCCCTCGTGGCGAACGGCTGGGTCGTGGCCCTGATCGTGGTGGGCATCGTCGTGGTGGTCAACCAGCTGGAGGGCAACTTCCTGCAGCCCGTGGTCATGGCACAGTCGCTCAAGCTGCACCCGCTGGTCATCCTCGTGGCGCTCACCGCCGGCACCATCCTGGCCGGCATCATCGGCGCGGTGCTCGCCGTGCCGATCGCCGCCGTCGGCTGGGCCATCGCGAAGACCTGGAACAAGCCCGAACTCACCCCGCGCCCCGCGCTCACGTAGCCGCCGCGGGCGGCGTTCGCGGCACAAGCGCCGGCTGAACTCTCGCGGCACGCCGTAGTCCCGGCGGCACGTGGTCGTACACGTGCCGCCGGGCGTAACGCGTGCCGCGAGAGTGCGTACACGTGCCGCCGGGCGTAACACGTGCCGTGAGGCTTTATCGCTCAGGTCTCGAGGCGCTTGGGGGAGCCGGCCTTGAGGGCCGTCTCCTCCACGTCGATGAACGCCAGCGCCGAACGGATGGCCGGCTCCTGGTAGCGCCCCTCCACCCGGGCGGCGAGCACGGCCTCCCGCTCGGCCTCGATCATGGCCCGCCGCAGCCGGTTGTACGCGGCCGGCAGCGGCTCCGCCTCTTCCGGAGCCGGGTTGTCGAGCGCATCGGCGAGGAACCGGGCGTTGGTGCGCAACCGGCCGATCACCCGATCCTCGTCGGCGTCGGTGACCTCGGCATCCAGCCGGGCCAGGCCCGCGGTCTGCGCCTCCGCCAACAGCATCTGCGCCTCGATCCGCTCCTGCGACTTATTGGGCGGCGGCAGCCGCAGCCGGCGGATGATCCACGGCAGGGCAAGCCCCTGCAGCAGGGTGCCGACCACCACGACGAACGCCAGCAGCTGCAGCAGCTCCCGTTGCGGCGTCTCGGGCGGCAGCAGGAACACCGCCGCGAGCGTGACCACGCCGCGCATCCCCGCGAACGACACGGCCACCCCGGTGCGCCAACTCCAGCCCCGCTCCCGCAGCCGTCTCGGCCCGTACCGGTAGATCGAGGTGGTGATTGCCATCCACACGAACCGCGACAGCAGCAGGGCGGCGAAGATCACCAGGGAGATCCGCACGGTCGCCCAGAAGCCGGTGCCGGTCTGCATCACGCCCTCGAGGATGGATTCCAGGTTCAACCCGATGAAGAGGAACACGGCGTTCTCCAGCAGGAACTGGATGGTGCGCCAGTTGATCGACTCGGCGATGCGGGCCTCGGCCGACTGGATCACCGGGGCGCGATAGCCCAGGAACAGCCCGGCGATCACCACCGCCAGCACGCCGGAACCATGCACGAGTTCGCCCAGGATGAACGCCAGGTAGGGCGTCACAAGCGACAGGCTGGTGTCGAGAACAGGGGCGCGCAACTGCTTGCGGATCATGGCCAGGACGTAGCCCACCACGAGCCCCACGCCCACCCCGCCGACCACGGCCACCACGAAGTCGCCGGTCACCGACCACGGGCTCACGGTGCTCAGGATGGCCGCGATCGCCGCGTTGAGGGCCACCAGCGCGGTGGCGTCGTTGAGCAGGCTCTCACCCTCGAGCACCGTCACCACCCGCCGCGGCAGGCCGAGGCGCCCGGCGATGGCCGTGATCGCCACGGCATCCGTCGGCGCCACGACGGCACCGAACGCGAACGCGGCGGCGAGCGTGATCGCCGGCACCACCAGCCAGGCCGTGAGCCCGACGGCCACCACCGTGAAGGCCACCAGGCCCACCGACAGCAACAGGATGCCGTCCCGCCTGGCGCGCACATCCACCACCGACGTGCGGATGGCCGCCGCGAACAGCAGCGGAGGCAGCAAACCGTAGAGCACCAGCTCCGGTTCGAGCTCGATCCGCGGCACCGACGGCAGGAATGACGCCGCCGCACCGACCACCACCAGCACGAAGGGCGCCGACCAGCCGATCCGCCGGGAGAAGCCGGTCACGGTGACCGTGACCACGACGAACGCGACGATCCAGACGATGGTGCTGACAGGGTCCATAGCGACCATTATGCGCAAGGGCGGGGCGCGAACGCTGCCGCACCGCCCACGCCTGCCATTGCCGGTTCACGGGTTCCCGCCTACCATCCCCAGCAACACGCGAGGAAGCGAGGCGCACATGGCCGTGAGCACTCTCAAGGACATCGTCGATCGTGCGTTCGCCGAGAAATACGGCGTTCCCGCGATCAACATCGTGAACGACCTGACGATGGAGGCGGTGCTGGCCGGAGCGGTTGAAGCGCGCTCCCCGGTGATCGTGCAAACCTCGGTGAAAACGGTCAAGTCGATCGGCTCCGACGTGCTCTTCGCCATGTGGTCGTCGATGACGGCCGGCATCGAGGTGCCCGTGGCCCTGCACCTGGACCATTGCCCCGACCGGGACGTGATCACCGAATGCCTCGAGCGGGGCTGGAACTCGGTGCTCTTCGACGCATCCACCCTGCCGGTGGAGGAGAACCAGCGCCAGACCATCGAAGTGGTCAAGCAGGCGCGCACCTTCGGCGCCCATGTGGAGGGCGAGATCGAATCGATCACCGGGGTGGAAGACGGCGTGGGCAGCGACACCGAGGCGGCCAGGCAGAGCCTCGAGGTGTCGCTGCGCTTCCTCGAAGCCACCGGGGTCGACGTGTTCGCGCCGGCGATCGGCAACGCGCACGGCGTGTACAAGCGGGAACCGGTGCTGGATTTCCAGCGGGTGAGCGACCTCGTGGCCGCGCACCCGATCCCGATCGCCCTGCACGGCGGCAGCGGCATGACCGACGCCCAGTTCACCGACCTGATCGCGCGCGGCTGCGCCAAGGTGAACATCTCCACGGCGCTGAAGATCACCTTCATGAAATCGAACCTGTCCTTCCTCACGGATGCGCAGGCGCGCGACAAGTGGGACCCGCCGTCGCTGTTCACGAAGGTGCGCACCGACATCGTCAACCTCACCACGGGGCTCGCCGAGCAGTTCGGTAGCGCGGGAAAGGCGTGACATGCCGGCGCTGATCTTCGACTGCGACGGGGTGCTCGCCGACACCGAACGGGACGGCCACCTGCCGGCCTTCAACCAGACCTTCAGCGAGTTCGGGGTGCCCGTGCAGTGGAGCGACGCCGACTATGCCGAGAAGGTGAAGATCGGCGGCGGCAAGGAGCGGATGCGGAGCATCCTCACCCCGGATGTCGTGCGCCAGCTGGGCCTGCCGGACGACCCCGACGCCTGGACCGACACCGTCCAACAGTGGCACAAACGCAAGACCGCCATCTACACCGAACGGGTGGCCGCGGGGGTGATGCCGGGCCGGCCGGGCATCCGCCGAATCGTCGAAGAGGCCGCCGCAGCCGGCTGGACCCTGGCCGTCGCGTCGACGTCGGCGGAGGCGTCGGTGCGGGCGGTGCTCGAGCACGCCGTCGGTGCGGAGCTGGCGGGGCGGTTCCAGGTCTTCGCGGGTGACATCGTGCCGGCGAAGAAACCCGCCCCCGACATCTACCTGCACGCCCTGCGGGAAATCGGAGTGGCCCCGGCCGAGACGCTGGTGATCGAGGACAGCGCCAACGGGCTGCAGGCGGCGCTCGCCGCGGGCCTGGTCACCGTGGTCACCGTGAGCAGCTACACGGCAGAGGAGGACTTCACCGGGGCCGCCCTGGTGGTGTCCTCGCTCGGCGACCCGGGCGGGCCCGCAACCGAGGTGCTCAGCGACCCGGCGGGTATCCGTCCGCAGCCGTACGTGCGCCTCTCCGATCTCGATGCAATCCTGCGCGCAGCACCGGCTCCAGCCGCTGCCGCACCCGAAACAGAAAGCGAGACCCCATGACCAGCCTGGCCGACACCGAATTCGTGGTGCACAGCATCGCGCAGACCGCGGTGGACAACGAGAAGGAATTCGGCGACCTCGACGCCGTCGTCGGCGACGGTGACTTCGGCTACTCGCTCGCCCGCGGGTTCGAGATCGTGTTGGCGGACTGGGACGGCTTCGACCGGTCCAGCCCGAGCGCGTTCCTGCAGAAGGTGGGCATGGTCATTTCCGGTCGTATCGGCGGAACGTCCGGGCCGCTCTGGGGCACCGCGTTCCTGCGTGCCTCGATGTCGGTGAAGGGGAAGGACGAGGTGAGCGGCAGCGACGCCCTCGCCATGCTGCGAAACGCCATCGACGGTATCAAGGCCCGCGGCAAATCCGACGTCGGCGACAAGACCCTGCTCGATGCCATGGTTCCGGTGGCGGATGCGCTGGAGGCGGACCTCGCGGCCGGCACCGACGCGCCCAGCACGCTGCAGCACCTGGCCGGGGTGGCCAGGCGGAGCGCCGACCAGACCTCGATGCTGCAGGCACGCCGCGGCCGGGCCAGCTACACGGGGGAGCGCAGCATCGGCTCGCCCGACCCTGGCGCGGTGGCGGTGGCGGTGATCCTGGAGCGGCTCAGCGCCGAGTGGGACGCGCGGGCGGGAGCCTTCGCCGACGGCCAGGACACGGGCACGGCGGCGGGTGCCGACCGGCCGACCAGCCACACCGACTGACCGGATGCGCACAGCCGGCACCGCGCTGACCGCGCATGTCCGCCGGCCGCATTCACGTAGCACCGACGCACGAGCCGAGTACCGCAATGCATCATCAAGAGAGGGAGCCATGAAGAAGTTCGTCAATGACCCGAAGCAGTACGTCCCGGAGATGCTCAAGGGCATCGCGCTGGCCAACCCCGACACGCTGAAGTACGTGCCGGCCTACAACCTGATCATGCGCGCCGACGGGCCCAACCCCGACAAGGTGTCGATCATCCAGGGGTCCGGCTCCGGGCACGAACCGGCACACGTGATGACCGTGGGCAAGGGCATGCTCGACGCCGCCTGTCCGGGCGACGTGTTCTCCGCCCCACCGATGGACTACGTCTACGAGACCACCAAACTGCTCGCCTCACCCAAGGGGGTGCTGCTGCTGGTGAACAACTACACCGGTGACAGGATGGCCTTCGAGATGGCGCAGGAACTCAGCGCCGCCGACGGTGTGAACGTGAAGACCCTGTTCATCGACGATGACGTCGCCGTGCAGGACTCCACCTACACCGTGGGCCGGCGCGGGGTGGCCGGCAACTTCTTCGTGATGAAGGCCGTCGGCGCCGCCGCCGAACAGGGCGCGGACCTCGACGAACTGATCCGTATCGGCGAGAAGGTCGACAGCGTCACCCGCACTATGGGTATCGCCCTCACCTCCTGCACCCCGCCGGCGAAGGGATCGCCCCTGTTCGAACTCGGCGAGGACGAGATCGAGGTAGGGGTGGGCATCCACGGCGAACCCGGCCGCCGCCGCGACAAGCTCACCACGGCGGATGCGATGACCGACGAACTCCTGGACGCCGTGGTCAAGGACCTGCCGTACGTGGCCGGCGACCGGGTGGCGCTGATGATCAACGGGCTCGGCGGTACCCCGATCAGCGAGCTGTACATCCTGTTCGGGCACGCGCACGAACGGCTGACCGAGCTGGGCATCACCGTGGGGCGCAGCTATGTGGGCGAGTACTGCACGTCACTGGACATGGCCGGGGCGTCCCTCACCCTGGTGCGGCTCGACGACGAGATCGAGGCGCTGCTGGAGGCCCCGGCGGAGATCGCCGCCCGGGTGTTCTGAGCCGGGCCCGGAGCCGCCGAACTGCCGGCTCCGGGCATCAGCTCCGCATGGGCCGGGACGCCCGCGCGGGGGGCGGTGGCCGAGGGCCTGGCCTTCTGGCCGGATCGCCTCGGCCATCGTGGTGCTCGGGTTGTGCGGATGCCTGTACGCGGGTTGCGCCTGTGCCGCTACTCTGTCGGCATGAGTGAGACTCCGCGGGACTGGTCAGACATCGTTTTCGCTTTCGACGCGGCGACCAGGTGGTTCGTCTCGGTGACGGCGGGCATCGCCGAGCGCGCGGCCGGCGATTCCGCGGTCTGGAACGAGGTGGGCCTGGGCGAGTGGACCGTGCGCGACCTCGTCGGCCACACCAGCCGTGCCCTCTCCACCATCGAGGCCTACCTCGACCTGGCGGCCGAGGAGGACGCCGCCGGCGTCGCCGCGCCCATCGAGGTGACCAGCCCGGCGGCCTACTTCGAACGGGCCCTCGCCGCGGGCACGCCTGAGGTGATCGCGCAACGCGGCCGGGAGACCGCCGCGACGCTCGGTGCCCAGCCGGCGACCGCCGTGGCCGCGCTCGCCGCCCGTGTGCTGGCCCGGGTGGCCACCCTCGACGGCTCCGAGCCGGCGGACACCCCGGCGGGACGCATCCGCATCGCCGAGTACCTGCCGTCGCGCACCCTCGAACTCACGGTGCACACCAGCGACCTGCTGCAGAGCCAGGGTGTTCCGGCCGCCGAACAGACCGTGCCGGAGCCAGCGGCGGCCGCGACCCTGCACGTGCTCGCGGACCTCGCCGCCCACAAGGGAATGTCCGCTCCCATGATGCGCGCCGCCACCGGCCGCGCCCCGCTTCCCGCCGGCTTCACCGTGCTCTGACCGCCAGCCCGCCCAACTCGGGTGTGACGTGACTGGCCCGAATTTGCTAGTGCGAGGGGGCATCCGACTAGCGAAAGTGGGCCAGTCCAACTCGGGTGTGACGTGACTGGCCCGAATTTGCTAGTGCGAGGGTGGCTCGGACTAGCAAATCTGGGCCAGTGCAAGAAGGTGTCCGTCTGGCGAAGTGGGCCGGTCAGGCGAGGGCGGCGGCCTCGTGGGCCTGGCGGGCGGCGTCGAGGGCGTCGAGCCGTTCGGCGAGGCGGTCGAGCACCGCGTCCCGGTCGCCCAACCACTCCGGCATCCACACCCGTTCCACCGCGGGCCAGCCCATCAGCCGGGAGAGCACCTCGACGGGCAGGCCGTCGCGGTCCGAGACCGTGCGGCGGGCCGCCCAGGTGGGGCCGTCGAGCAGCACGGCCATCATCGGATGCTCCGGCGCGCCGGTCGGGGCCACGCTGAGGTCCACCCGGAAGTCCGACAGCCCCACATCGGTCTGCACCGCGAAGCCACGCTCCCGCAGCGACTCGGCGATCTCCTCCCGGTGCCGGTCCAGTGCGGCCGACTGCCGGAGCGGGCTGGCAAGCCCGTCCGAGCCGCCGGCGGCGAGGTCGAGGTAGGCGCGCAGGTCTTTCACCCCGGCGGAGATGGTCTCCTCGGCGCGCAGGTCGGCGGGCGCGAAGCTGCTGAACACGATCACCTGGCGCCGGGCCCTGGTGATGGCCACGTTGAGGCGGCGCTCGCCGCCGGGCAGGTTGAGCGGGCCGAAGTTCAGCGGCAGCCGGCCGGACGCATCCGCGCTGAACGCGGTGGAGAACAGGATGGTGTCGCGTTCGTCACCCTGTACGTTCTCGAGGTTCTTCACGAACAGGCCGTCGGAGTCGCTTTCGAGGGCGTGCACGATGCGGTCGTCGCCGCTGTCGCGGAGGCTCCCCTCGATGAGGGCGCGTTGCTGCACGTTGAACGTGATCACCCCGATCGACGGCACGCCCTCGGGGTCTGCGGCGAACCGGGCGGCGATCTCGGCCACGATGGCCTTGGCCTCGACCGGGTTGGTGCGCAGGTTCTTGCCCTTGCCGCTGCGCAGGAACTCGCCGTCGACACGGCGGAGGCTCACGCCGTAGCCCGCGGAGTCGGTGGCGGCATCCGCGCCCGAGCCGTGGTGCGGCGCGGGGAAGGAGGAGAGCCGGTCGCGGTAGTACGCCCGGTTGCTGAACGCGATGAGCGACTCGTCCTGGCTGCGGTAGTGCCACGACAACCACTTGCTCGGCACCTGGGCCTGCACGCACTCCGACAGGATCGATTCCTCGTCGCGCACGAACTCCAGGGTGTCACCGTCGTCCTCGCCCGAGCCGATGGCGGACTCGGCGAACGAGGTGGGCGGCATCTGCTTGCTGTCGCCGACGACCACGACCGAGCGGGCCCGGCCCATGGCGCCGACGGCGTCGGACACCCGCACCTGCGAGGCCTCGTCGAAGACCACGATGTCGAACAGGCCGGCCTGGGCCGGGAAGAACCGGGCCACCGACTCCGGGCTCATCAGCATGCACGGCAGGATGTCGGTGATCAGGTCGCCGAACTCGTGCATCAGTTCGCGCACGCCCATGCCGCCGCGCTGGCGGTCGAGCTGGCGCCCCAGCAGACCCAGCCGGGCCGCCGTCTCCGCAGCGGCACCGGCGCCGGCCGCGTCGCCGCCGGTCGCGCCGGCGGCCGCACCGGTGGAAGCGTCCGCGCCGATGGTGCGCCGGCGCAGCACGCTGTACGGAATGAAGGTGGGCAGGTGCCGGCGGACGGCGCCCGACGACGTGGTGAACCGGGTGATCGAGCGGTTCTGGGCGGCGGCGTCGAACTGGTCGAGGGTGGTCGCCTGCCCGCGTTCGGCCACGGATGCGTCGGCGAGCCCCTTCTCGAACGCCAGCCCGGCGTCGTCGGCGTCCACCTCGCCGCGGAGCACCGCGGTGTGTGCGGCCGCAAGGCCCAGCCGGGTCAACGGCTCGAGGTGTTCGAGCAGCGCGACCCAGCGGGTGAGGGTGGGCAGCCCGGGCGCCTGGGCGTCACGCTCGTCGGCACCGCGCGTCCACACGGTCACGAGGCCGCCGCCTGCGGCCCAGCCGGCGACGGATGCGGGCCCCGCGCCGGTCGCGGTCATCACGGCCTGCAGGGCGAGCATGGCCCGGTCGATCGCGGCGGCGAGGTCGGGGTCCGGTGCGGGCGTGCCGTCGAGGTAGTCGCGGAGGGCGGCCACGAAGTCGGCGCCCAGTTCAGCGTGCCCGGGGGCGACGACGCCGCCCGCCCAGCGCAGCCACGCCATGCGGGCGACGAGTTCGTCGCGGCCGGTCGGCGCGGAGCTGTCCGACGGCGCGGCGCCCACCAGCGGGTTCCAGTCATCCGCAATGCTCACGCCGGCCACGGCGCGCACGATGGCCCGCAGCGCGGTCAGCTTCGCCTGGCTGTCGGCGAGCTGGCCGGTGACGGTGGTGAGGGAGCCGAGGGGCAGCTTCTGGCCGGGACGGATCTCAGCGGCCAGGCGGGCGAGCACGGCCTTCCGGCGGCCGCGGCGGCCGAAGAAGCCCGACGCATCCGCCGCTTGGGCGTCCCGGTACAGGGCTGCGGCGTCCAGTTGCAGGGCACCGGGCGCCAGCACGGCCAGCGCCGGGTGGTCGGCCTGCACGAAGACGCCGGTGGCCTGTTCGGCGGCCGCCGCGGCAGCCACCCAGGCGGGAGTGCGGGTGTCATCGAGGGTGGCCAGGGCGACCCGGTCCGTGGCGGCGAGACTGCTCAGCGTCACGAACTCGCTGGGGCTGGCCGCCGTGGCCACAACGGCCGCGGCGGCAGCGCCGGGCCCGGTTGTGTCGGGGCCGGTCGTGTCTGGGCCGGTCAGGTGAGTGCCGGGGAGCGCCGCCAACGCGGCGTCCAGGGCAGCGGCGGCCCGGGCCACCGCGGCCAGGTCGAGCGGCGTGGTGGGAGGCGCGGTCACGAAGGCCCACGGATGCTGCGGCCGCGGCCGCACCGGATCGGTCAGGTCGGGCAGGTCCCGCAGCATCCGCCGCAGCTCATCGAGCTCATCGGCCGTGATGCGCGCCGGCAGGTCTGCCGGCACGGGCAGCGGCCGTACGTCGTCGTCGGCGGTGAGCTGGGCGGTGCGGGCGGAGTAGAACGACAGCCCGGCGCCGTTCTGCTCGTGCAGCCGGTCGGTGTACCTGGCCAGGCTGCGCCGGGCGGTGCCGAGCACGTCGAGGTCGTTCTTCAGGCCTTGGCCGTCCACGGTCACGGCGTGCTCGAGGGCCTGCCGGATCTGCGCGCGCACGGCGGCGGGCTTGCTGGCCTTGTCGTGCAGGTCGAGCGCGAACGGGCCCATGCCCACCTCGTTCAGCCGGGCCTGCACCACCTGAAGGGCGGCGCGCTTCTCGGCGACGAAGAGCACCTTCTTGCCTTCGTACACGGCGCGGGTGAGCAGGTTGGTGATGGTCTGCGACTTGCCGGTGCCGGGAGGGCCCTCGAGCACGAAGGTGCGCTCGGCGATGGCCTCGGCCACGGCGGCGAGCTGCGACGAGTCGCCGGGCACCGGGCACTCGGCGCCGAGGGCGTCGAGGTCGGCCGGAGCGGGCAGCGGCACCGGGTCGACGAACGGCTGGGTGGGGGTGTGCACGAGGTGGTTGACCAGGGAGTTCTCGGCCAGGGTCTGCCAGTTCTCGTCGAGGTCCTTCCACAGCCGGAACTTCGCGAACTGCAGGATCGACAGGTCGAGGGTCTCCTCGACGCGGTAGGGGAGTCCGGCGGCCAGCAACGCCTCGCGGGTGGCGCGGAACGCGGCGGCGAGGTCGATGCCGGTGGCGTCGTCGGCGGGGGTGGCCAGCCCGGGGATGCTCAGGCCGTGCTGCTGGCGCAGCTTCTCGAGCAGGCAGTAGTTGGGGGTGGACGCGCCGGACTCGTCCAGCCGCACCCGGTAGTCGCCGCCGCGTCCGGCCGGTTCGAGCACGACGGGCACGAGCACGAGGGGGCTGCGCAGCTCCCGGTCGTTCGCGGTCCAGACCAGCGACCCGAACGCCAGGTACAGGTTGTTCGCTCCGGTCTCCTGCACCACGGTGCGCGCCTTGTAGGCCAGCGCCCGCAGCTTGGTGGCGTAGGTCGCGTCGGTGACGTCGGCGAACACCGCGTGCTTGTCGGTGAGCACGGCCGCGAGCTGGTCGACGGGCAGGTCCCGGCCGAAGCGGATGCCGCGCTCCTTGTCGGTCGTGGACATCCGGTCGGCGGGCAGCAGGGTCAGCCCGGTACCGCCGTTGACGAGGTCTTCGACGCCGGCCAGGTGCTGGTCGGGCACGGTGAGCGCGAGGGCGCCGCGCTCGGTGAAGTTGATCAGCCGGTTGCGCAGGCTCAGGTCGAGGAGGGCGTTCTTCCACTGGTCTATTCGGGGCGGTGTGATCCGTGGCGGCGTGATGGGACCACTCGCGGTTCCCGGCGCAGGCTCCGCCGCCACGCCGACCGGGACCTCCGCCGCTACCGCGATGGCGGCATCCGACGTGGCCGGGGTGACGCCGGCGTTCGCGGGGGCGACCGGCCGGTACTCGGTGACGACGACCGTGCCGTCGGCGGCGACGGTGCGCGCCGGCAGCGGCAGGATGTGTGTGCGCCGCGCCTGCACCACGTCGACGACGCCGACCACGGTGCTGAGGTCGTTCAGCCAGTCCAGGTAGGGGGAGCGCTGGGCCTGCGCGAAGGTGACCGGTGCGCCGGCGCCCTGGTCGGTGACCCGCGTGGTCTCGACGAGCCGGATCAGGTCCAGGTCGATGAGGTTGATCACCTCGGCCACATCGGTGAGAGCGGGCGCGCCGAGGGTCTCCTCCTCGCGCCAGTAGCCGAGGAACGCGTGCCCGGTGACGACCCAGAGCAGCGGGTGCAGCCCGGCCTGCTCAAGGGCGGCGGCCATGACGACCACGGTGTCCAGGCAGGTGCCCACGCCGCCGGACGCGGCGGCCTCGATGCTAGGCCCGACACCGAGCACCTCGCCGGGCGTGCGCACCTTCTGGCCGTCATCGGCCCAGCTGGCCGGCGGGGTGGCGTAGCGGATGCCGCGGGCCCGCGTGGCGTCGAAGACCGCCTCGACCACCTGGTCGACCCGCTCCGGGCCGGACTGGTAGCCGGGCATCGCCGCCGACCCGGTGTGGGTCTCGAGCAGCTCGGCCGCCTCGCCCAGCAGCGTGGCGACCTCGGGGTGGTTCGGCAGCACGTGCGCGGAGAGCATCTCCAGCGCCAGCTCCACCGGCTGGGCCACCCACTGCTGGGCGGCGAGCAGCTGGATCGGCTGATCGGCCGCGGCCACGGGCATCCCGCCGACAAGCAGGCTGGCCCGGATCGTGGCCGGGCGCTGCTCCTCGATGAGAAGCATGGCGGCGGGGTCGACGGTGAGGGAGACATCCGTGAAGGTCGCGGTGCGTTCGGCGGCCAGGTCGACCAGCAGGTCGCGGGCGGTGCCGAGGGTGACGCCGGCGCTGATGACCTCGAGCCGCAGCACGGCCTCCCGGACGGCGGGGCCGCGATTGTCGACGCCGACCCGGCCGACGACGTTGATGCGGTTGTGCGCGAGGGCGTAGCTGAGCACCGGGGTGGCCGCGAGGGTCAGGGTGATGTCGCTCGACGCCGGTGTGGTGTCCGGTGTGATCGAGTCCGGTGTCGTCGCGTCCGGGGTGATCGGTTCCATCGGGATGCTCCTTGTGTCGTACGCGGTGGTGCCTGCGGTGCTGGCGTCCTCGTCAGGGGGACTAGTCAATCATCGGCGAGTGGGCGGCCAGCGTGCGCATCCGGAGTGTGGCGAAGAAGGTGTGTCAGGCTGGGGAGGAACCCCATCCGCCGGCGGTGGCCCAACTCTGCTAAGATCTTGAGGTTGCCGTTCAACGGCCGCGGATAAAGAGAGCTCAGGCATTCTGCCCCGAGCACCGCGCAGTGAGAGAAAGGGGATCCCATCTATGGCACTCGAAGCTAATGCTAAGAAGGCGATCATCGAAAAGTACGCTACCCACCCAGGCGACACGGGTTCCCCCGAAGTCCAGATTGCAATGCTCACGCAGCGCATTCTCGACCTCACGGAGCACCTCAAAGAGCACAAGCACGACCACCACTCGCGTCGTGGCCTGCTCCTCCTGGTTGGTCAGCGTCGCCGCTTGCTCGGCTACCTGTCCGACGTGGACATCAACCGTTACCGCTCGCTCATCGAGCGTCTCGGCCTGCGCCGCTAGGCAGTAGCCGAATGGTTCGCTGATAACGCGATCTTCTTCGAAACGGGCCGTCACCATTTGGTGGCGGCCCGTTTTGTGTACCCGGATGCGGCGAGCCCGGATGCGGGTCAGGCCGGCTCGGCCGGCAGGTCGAGTTGCCGGGTGTAGTAGCCCCACGGGAACGTCATGTCGCCCACCAGGCCCCAGCCGTCGGCCTCGAGGTGCCGCCTGGCCCCGTTGCCCGGCGTCCACAGCTGGCGACGGTGCTCCCACTGGTGCTCGGAGGACTCCAGTACGTGGAACAGGGTGCCGGAGTCGATGACGTGCCAGCCCTGCCGGCCCTCGGCGGCCAGCACCGCCATCTCGTCGAACGCGGTGATCGGGCTGATCACCTTGCGTCCCGGCTGCCCGGGCTCGCCCGCCCGCGCGGTAGCCGGCTGGGTGGCGCTGGAGAACCGTTGTTGGGCGGCCTGGCGGCTCACGCCCAGCACCCGGCCGAGCGCGTCCCAGCTGTGGCCGGCGGCGCGGGCGCCGTTGATGGAGTCGCGCAGGAGCCTGCTGGTCTCCTCAGCGGCCGTGCGGCTGGCACTGACCAGGCGGAGGTAGGCATCCGGGTCGACCTCGAGGTCGGCGCGGAGGCCGGCCGGGGTGCCGAGGACGGCCTCGGCAATGCCATCGCGCACCGCGGAGGCCTCGTCAGCCGTGAGCGCATTCCGGGGATGGCCGGAGGTCTCGGCCGTCATCGCTCGTCCGCGCGGTCCGCGTCCGACGCCGCGCGCAGCGGTTCAAGGTCGTCGAGCGCCGCGGCGTCCCGCAGCCGGGCCACCTGCTTGCGGCCGATCTCGATCCAGAGGATGAGGGCGAGGAGCCCCATGCCGATCGCTCCGGTGAAGGCGCCGAAGACGGTATCGGCCATGTCGTCGTCGGTGAGCAGGGCGCCGATCGACAGGGCGGCGATGGCAACAACCGCGCCGGTGATCGCGACGGCGTACCAGCGGGGGCGGGGGAGAGTCGTGTTCTCGGTCATGTGTCAAGGATGCATTGACACCGCTCGACTGTCAAGCCTTCCTTGACACAGCATCCGCTGGCGTGAGGCCCGGCAATCCCTGCGGATACCTCCGGTTCGCTCCCAGACGGCTCATAGGAAGCGCATAGCCTCGCCCCGCAGTCTGGAGTCATCGAGAAAAGACGTCCGGACACCCGGCGCTGGCTCGCACCAGAAAGGCGGCACGGAGATGAACCTGCACGAGCGAGGCAAGAGACTGGCCACGATCATCACGAGCACTATCGGCCTGGCCGCCGTGGTCGCCGCGTCGGCGCTGGGCCTGCACGAGTGGGCCGACTCCGAGGCAACCAACCTGTCGAGCGCCGACACGTCGACGGGCACGACGGATGCCGACAGCGAGTCGACGGGCACGACGTCGAGCACCGGGACGTCGAGCACCGGGACGTCGGGCACCGAATCCTCGAGCGCTGGGACGTCGAGCACCGAATCCTCGAGTACTGGTACGTCGAGCACCGAATCGGCAACCGATTCGTCCAGCTCAGATTCGGCGACCTCCGAGTCCACCACTGACTCATCGGCCACGGACTCGTCCTCGACCGACTCCTCCAGCGCCACGGTCAGCCCGGCCACCGGCAGCACCTCCGACGCGACCTCGAGCGGATCCTGATATGACGAACACCGTGAACACCCTGTCCGAGTCGATGCCGTCGCCCGCCCGCACGGCCTCCCGGGACTGGACCCTGTGGAGCACCTCCGCCCGACTTGTCGTCACCGACCCCACCCAGATCGGCCTGGCCAGCACCCTCGCCGACGCCCTGCTCGCCGACGTGGACCGGGCGGCCAGCCGCTTCCGCGCCGACTCCGAACTGCAGCTCGCCGCCGGCATGCTTTACCAGGGCGTCGTGGTGAGCAACACCCTGGCCGACCTGGTGCGCCAGGCCCTCGCCGCCGCCGCACTCACGGACGGGGACGTCGACCCCACCCTCGGCTACGCGCTGGACGCCGTCGGCTACGACCGCGACATCCGCCTGATCGAAGACCACGGCGTGCCGGTGCGGGCCATCGTCTCCCGCCGGCCCGGCTGGAAGAGCGTGTCGCTGGTGGGCAACCGGCTCAAGGTGCCCGCGCACCTGGCGCTGGACCTCGGCGCTACCGCCAAGGCCGTCGCCGCGGACTGGACCGCCACCGTGATCAGCGCGGCGCTCGGTTGCGGCGTGCTGCTCAGCCTCGGCGGCGACATCGCGACCGCCGGGCCCGCCCCCGCGGGCGGCTGGCAGGTGCGGGTGCAGGATGCCCCGGCCGACCCGGCGTCGACCATCACCCTCGCCGCCGGGATGGCGCTGGCGACCTCGAGCACCCAACACCGGCGCTGGAAAATGGCCGGCCAGGCCCAGCATCACATCCTCAACCCGCGCACCGGCCGACCGGCAGAGCCGGTGTGGCGCAGCGCCACGGTTGCGGCGAACAGCTGTCACCGCGCCAACACCCTGAGCACCGCCGCGATCGTGCGCGGGGCGGCCGCGCTGCCCTGGTTGCGCGCCCTCGGCGTCTCCGCCCGGCTCGTCGATGCGCAGGGCGCCGTGACCCTGCTCGGCGGCTGGCCGGTGCACGGCACCGAACCCGTGCCGGCCCTGCCCGGCCAGGCCGCACAGCCCGCCGCTGCTCACACCCTCCTGCTCCGGCGGGCCACGGGCGCACCCTCGCCGTACGTCGACGGCGCTCCCGAGGCCCAGGGGCAGAAGAGATCCGTGGCCTGATGGACGAGGCATTCTGGGCTCTGGGCCGGGGGACCGGCGTGTTGGCACTGGTGCTGTTCACGCTGTCGGTGCTGCTGGGCATCCTCACCCGCTCCGGCCGGCCGCTGTTCACCGTGCCGCGGTTCTCGATCACCCTCATCCACCGCAACGTGTCGGTGCTGGCCACGGTCTTCATCCTCATCCACCTGCTCGCGCTGCTGGCCGACTCCTACGCCCAACTCACGGTTGTCGACCTGGTCTTCCCCTTCCTCGGCGCCTACCGGCCGTTCTGGCTGGGGCTGGGCACCGTGGCCGTGGACCTGCTCATCGCCGTCGTTGCCACCAGCCTGCTGCGCCGGTACGTGGGCCAGCGGGTGTTCCGGGTGGTGCACTGGTCGACCTACCTGATGTGGCCGATCGCGCTCGCCCATTCCCTCGGCACCGGCACGGATGCGGCCGAGCCGTGGTTCCTCGCCCTCGCCGCGGTCTGCAGCCTCGCCGTGCTGGCGGCCGTGGCCTGGCGGGTCACCGCCGGTTTCGTCGAATACCGGTCGGCCCGTCGCGCCGAGGACTTCGTCAACGAGCTGCACACCCTCACGACCCGGAGCGGCCAGTCGAACGCACTCCGCACCCATTCCGCCATCCGCCCCATCACCCCGACGACGCAGCCCGATCCGCACCGTTCCCCGCACCACCTGAGCCCCCCGGTTGGGAGAAGACCATGACCATCGTCGCCGACGCGCCGTTTCAGACTCCGAACGGCCCCGCCCGCATCCCGGCGCCGCTCGGCACCGCCCGGCTCACCCGGGCATCCACACCCGACCTCGGCCGGCACCAGGTCGTGTTCGGTCCGCTCCCGGCCGCGCCCGGCTCGGCGGCGCTGCTCGAACTGCTCCGTAGCGCCGGACTCGAGGGTCGCGGCGGAGCCGGCTTCCCGGCCTGGCGCAAGCTGGCCGCCATACCGGTGCCGGCCGCCGGGCGTTCTGGCGCGGGCCGAGCCGGGCAACGCCGGCCCGTCGTGATCGGCAACGCCGCGGAGGGCGAACCGCTCAGCGTCAAGGACGCCACCCTCCTCCGCACCGCCCCACACCTGGTGCTCGACGGCCTGCTCACCGTGGCTGACGCCGTGCACGCGGCCGAGGTGTATCTGTATGCGCCGGCGGCGTTGCTGCCGCACATCGGCCGGGCGCTGGCCGAACGAGCCGACGCCGGCGCCGTCACCATGCGCGCTGCGGCAGAGAGCTTCATCTCCGGCGAGGCCTCCGCCGTGGTGAACGCCATCGCCGGGCGCCCCGCCGTTCCGCGCGACCGGTCGGTCCGCCTGACCACGTCCGGCCTGGGCAAACGGCCGACGCTTCTGCACAACATCGAGACCCTCGCGCACATCGCCCTCATCGTGCGCTTCGGGGCCGCCTGGTTCCGTTCGCTCGGCACGGAGACCGATCCCGGCACCCGCCTGGTCACCGTGAGCCGTGGGCTGGCGGCCGCCGGCGTGGCGGCCGGGGTGGCCGCGGATGCGTCGGGCCACGCGAGCGCGACGGTGCTCGAGGTCGTCGGCGGCAGCCGCATCCACGAGGTCCTCCGATTCGCCGGGATCGACCCCGGCGCCGTGGCCGCGGTCCTCGTCGGCGGCTATCACGGGGCCTGGCTGCCAGCTAGAGCCCTGGATACCGGCCTGGACCGGGCCGCTCTCGCGCCGTTCGGTGCCAGGCCGGGCGCCGGCATCCTGCTCGCCCTCGAGACGGGCCGCTGCCCGCTTACCCTGGCCGCGGCGATCGCCGAGTACCTGGCCGGCCAGAGCGCCCACCAATGCGGACCGTGCGTGAACGGGCTGCCGGCCGTGGCCAATGTGCTCGGCCGCCTCGCCGCGGGAGAGCGCGACCCGGCCCTGCCCGGAGAGGTCGCGCGGCTGGCCGCCCTGGTCACCGGGCGCGGCTCCTGCCACCACCCCGACGGCACGGCCCGGTTCGTGCTGAGCACCCTGACGGTGTTCGAGGCCGACGTCGCGGCGCACCTGCACGGCAGCTGCGCCAAGGTGCACTCGTGAGCGCCCGAAGACTCGCACCGACGGGTGTGCCCCCGGCCGGTGCACCCGGCCCCGGCGCATCCGCACCCCGTGCCGACCGGGCGCCGGTCGCGGACCGCTCGCCCGACCGCATCGTGCTGCACATCGACTGGACCGCCTGCGACGGCCGGGGTCTCTGCACCGAACTGCTCCCTGAGCTGCTTCACCGCGACGACTGGGGCTACCCCCTTGCACCCGGCCACGGCTCCGACGTGCCGGTCCCCGGCGCCCACCGGGCCGCCGCGGCCGACGCGGTCGCCCTGTGCCCCCGCCTGGCCCTCACCCTCCGCCACCCCTCCCGCGAGCCGTGAGCTGAACCCCATCCTGGGGCCCGGGAGCGTGCCCAGGTCACGGCTCGCGGTGCTTGCCGTAGCGCCGGGACGCGCAAGCGGCAAGAGTGGAGGGATGAATGAGTTTGCCGCCGACCCCCGGGGCTTCGACAAGCGCCGCCACGGCGCACCCTCCGGCTTCTTCGAGGCCGAGGCCGCCGGCCTGACCTGGCTCAGCGTGCCCGGGGGAGTGCGCACGGCGCAGGTGATCGACGTGGAACCCGGGCACATCGTGCTCGAGAGCGTCGAAGAGGTGCCGCCCACCCGGGCCGCCGCCCGCGCCTTCGGGGCCCAGCTCTCGGTGACCCATTCGGCCGGCGCCGAGGCGTTCGGCGCGCCACCGGACAGCTGGAGCGGCCCGTTGTTCATCGGCAACCGCAGCCTCCCGGACGCCTTCGAGCCCAGCTGGGGAGCCTTCTATGCCCGGTTCCGGGTGCTGCCCTTCCTCGACATCGCCCTCGACGTCGGTGGCATCACGGCGCGGCAGGCCGACGCTGTGCACGCCGCCTGCGCCCGGATCCGGTCCGGTGACTTCGACGACGGCGCCGCACCGGCCCGGCTGCATGGGGACCTGTGGACGGGGAACGTGCTGTGGTCGGCCGACGGGGTCGTGCTCATCGACCCCGCCGCGCACGGCGGCCACCGGGAGACCGACCTGGCGATGCTGGCCCTGTTCGGCTGCCCGTACCTGGAGGACATCCTCGCCGGGTACGAGTCGGCGGCGACCCTGCGGCCGGGCTGGCGGGCGCGCACGCCGCTGCACCAGCTGCATCCGCTGGCCGTGCACGCCGCGGGCCACGGTGCCGCCTACGGACGAGCACTCGAGCAGGCCGCCGAAGCGGTGCTCGAGCTGCCGAAGGTGGCCCAGCCCGACTAGCCGGCCGGCTCCTGCCGGCTCAACCCGCCCGCCGAGTTGCCGCAAACGTCCCCTTGGAGCGGCCCGAAGGGGGTTTTCGGCGGAAGTCGGTGGAGTGCTCGGCGCCGACTTCCGGCACAGTGCCCCTTCAACGCCCGCCAAGGGGGAGTTCGCCGCACGTCGCGGCAGGGACGCTACGTCGTCTGGCCGGCGTGGGCGCCCTCTCGGATCTCCTCGATGACCTTCGCGTTGAACGCCGGCAGGTCGGCGGGGGTGCGGCTGGAGACCAGGCCCGCATCCACCACCACTTCCTCATCGACCCAGGTGGCCCCCGCGTTTCGCAGGTCGGTCTTCAGGCTCGGGTACGACGTGAGGGTGCGCCCCTCGATCACGCCCGCCTCAATGAGGATCCACGCGGAGTGGCAGATCGCCGACACTGGCTTGTGAGCGGCAAAGAAGTCCCGGGTGAACGCGACGGCGTCGTCGTCGAGGCGCAGGTGGTCGGCGTTCACAACGCCGCCCGGCAGCACGAGCGCGTCGAAGTCGGCGGCCTTCGCGTCGGCCACGGCCAGGTCGACGTACTGTGAGTGGCCCTTCTTGCCGGTGACGCTCTCGGTGGCCGGGGAAACGAGCACGGCGGTGGCGCCGGCATCCGTCACGGCCTGCCAGGGGCTCGTCAGTTCACTGTCCTCGTAACCGTCGGTGAGCAGGAAGGCGATGCGCTTACCGGAGAGTTCGGTGGTCGTCATGGTGTTCTCCTCGTCGTGAGTCGATACAGCGGATGATGTCGGGGAGACCCCGGGGTCTCCTGCCGATTCCACGCTAGCCACGACCTGGCGGCCGGCGGCCGATACTCACGAAACCCTGAGGTTCGCCGGCCACGGCACGGGTAGGGACTTTTGGGCTGCCGCTGCCGGCCGCGTCGCCCTAAACTTGAGCTTTACAAGGAACGGAACCACCCATGAGTCTCTGGCGTACCAAGAGCATCGAGTCCTCGATTGCGGATTCCCTGGAAAAGGGGCACAGCCTCAAACGCACCCTCGGCACCTGGGACCTCATGGTCATGGGTGTGGCGGTCGCCGTCGGCGCCGGCATCTTCTCGGTGGGCGCCAAGGCCGCCGGCAGCTACGCCGGCCCATCCGTGACGCTCGCCTTCGTGCTCGCCGCGGTCACCTGCGCCCTGGCGATCATGTGTTACGCCGAGTTCGCCTCCGCGGTCCCCGTCGCCGGGTCCGCGTACACCTTCACCTACGCGACCCTGGGCGAGCTGCTCGCCTGGATCATCGGCTGGGACCTCATCCTCGAGATGCTCACCGCCGCGGCCGTGATCGCGAAGTACTGGGGCATCTACCTCAGCAACGTCTTCTCGCTGTGGAACTGGGACATCCCCGCCACCATCAACGTGGCCGGCCTGCAGGTGAGCTGGGGCGCGTTCGTGATCGTCGCGATCTTCACGACGCTCCTGGTGCTGGGCACCCAGCTCTCCGCCCGGGTCGCCAGCGTGTTCACCATCATCAAGGTGGCCATCGTGCTGTTCGTCATCGTGGTCGGCGCATTCTTCATCAACCCGGCGAACTACTCGCCGTTCATCCCCGAGTCGGTGCCCACCACGGATGGTGTCGGCAGCGACGTCTGGACCCAGTCGTTGTTCTCCTTCATGACCGGTGCCGCCCCCGCGCAGTACGGCATCTTCGGCCTGCTCGCCGGCGCCTCGCTGGTGTTCTTCGCGTTCATCGGCTTCGACGTGGTCGCCACCAGCGCCGAAGAGGTCAAGAACCCGCAGAAGACCCTGCCGCGCGGTATCTTCGCCGGCCTGGCCATCGTCACCGTGCTCTACGTGGGTGTCAGCCTGGTTCTCACCGGCATGGTGCCGTACACGGTGCTCGCCGACGACCCGAACGCCTCGCTCGCGACCGCCTTCGTGGCCGTCGGCGCCGGCTGGGCCGCCCAGGTCATCTCCATCGGCATCCTGGCCGGCCTCACCACCGTGATCATGGTGCTGCTGCTCGGCCTGTCCCGGGTGCTCTTCGCCATGAGCCGCGACGGCCTGCTGCCGCGCTGGCTCAGCGTCACCTCGGAGAAGCGCCGCACGCCGGTGCGCATCCAGATCATCACCGGTGCAGCGGTCGCCCTGATCGCCGGGCTCACCGACGTGGGCGTGCTCGAAGAGATGATCAACATTGGCACCCTCTCCGCTTTCGTGCTGGTGAGCATCGCCGTGGTGGTGCTGCGCAAGAAGCGGCCCGACCTCAAGCGGTCCTTCCAGGTGCCGTGGTCGCCGTTCCTGCCGATCCTCTCGGCGGTGCTGTGCTTCTGGCTGATGCTCAACCTCACCACCCTCACCTGGGCCCGCTTCGGCGTCTGGCTGCTGCTCGGTTTCATCGTCTACTTCGCCTACGGCCGCCGGCACTCGCTGGTGGGCATCAACGCCAAGCTCATCGTCGACGCCACCCGCCGCGAGGAGATCGAACGCGAAGAGCGCGCGATCAAGGGCGAGTAGCCGCACAACTGTTCCCCGAACGGACAATTGCACCCGGTACACCGGGTGCAATTGTCCGTTTCGGGAACAGAAGACCGGGCCTCGCGCACCGTCCGAGGGCGGAGTAGCGTTTTTTTCGGATGGCCCTGCCGAAACGGACGGGCGGGCCTGCCGCTTCAGCGGAGGACGATCCCATGCACCGGCACTCGGAGTGACTACCCGTGACGGCGTCACTCCTGCTTGCCCTCGACCTGGTCACGGCCATCGTCACGGCCGGGGCGTGGATCGGCGCCGCGGTGCTGGCCGCGGGGATCCGCGCGCGCGGGACACCCGCGGCTGACTCGCTCAGCGCCACCCAGCCGCCGGCAACGAGCCGGCGCCGGCGGGCCTGGCTGGTGCTCGCCCTGTTCGGCATCGGCGCCCTGGGCGTCATCGCGCAGGGGATCGGTGTCGTCCTGCTGGCCGGCCACGGCTGGTGGTTCGTGCAGGAGAAGGTTGTCTTCGCCCTGCCGGTGGCCGTTCTCTTCGGTGTCGCCGGCGGCATCCTGGCGGGACCCGACCTGCTGGCGGTCGCGCGCGGCGCCCGCCCGGCCACCGGGGCGCGCGGCCTGGCGGCCCTGGTGGGTGCGGCAGCGGCGGCCGTCGCGGGGATCGCGGCCCGCCTGGTGGTCGGCTACCCGCTGGAACTCGTCCCGGCGCTGGTGCTTCTCGTCCTCGTGCTGCTGAGCGCCGCGCTGGCCTGGGCGATCGTCACCGGCCGACCCGGGCGCGTGGTCACCGGCCTGGTGGCCTTCACCGTGCTCGTGCTGGTGGCCGCCATCGGCGTGACCTGGCTCGGCAGCGCGGCGCTGCCCGGGGCACTGGCCGCGGTGCACCATGGCGAACCGGATGCACCGGCTCCGCCGACCGGCGGAATCCCGGTCACCGACCTGCGCACACCCGCCGACACCCCGGGCACCCTGCGGTCCTTCGACCTCACGGCGCAGGAACAGCAGGTGACGCTCGCCTCCGGACGGAACGTGTCCGCCTGGACCTACGGGTCACTGCCCGGCCCCGAACTGCGGGTCACGCAGGGCGACCTGGTCGAGGTGACCCTGCACAACACCGACATCAACGAGGGAGTCACCATCCACTGGCACGGCTACGACGTTCCGGCCGGCGAGGACGGCGTCGCGGGTGTCACCCAGGATGCCGTCCTGCCCGGCGACTCGTTCACCTACCGGTTCCCCGCGACCGACACCGGGACCTACTGGTACCACACCCACCAGGTCTCCGCCGATGGGGTGCGGCGCGGACTGTTCGGCACCCTGGTGGTGCTGCCGCCGAAGGGGGTACCGGAACAGGTCGACCTGACGGTGCCGCTGCACACCCTCGCCGGCGCGGTGCTCCTCGGCGACTCGGACGAGGCCGAAGCGCGGACCGTGCCGGCCGGGCAATCCGTGCGCCTCAGGCTGATCAACACCGACCAGGTGCCGCACCGCTTCTACCTCGACGGCGGCGAGTTCACCGTCGTCGCCGTCGACGGCCGCGACCTGGTCGGGGCCACCCCGGTCACCCGGAAGGCGTTGCGGATTCCAGCCGGCGGTCGGCTGGATGTGTCGTTGACGATGCCGGAGACCGGCGTGCAGCTGAGCAGCAACGCCTCGGCCACGGCGACGTTGTCGCTCGGGCCGGCCGGCGCGGAGGTCCCGGCGGCGGTGGCACGAGCATCCGGCGACCTCGACCTGCTGAGCTACGGCACGCCGACCGAACAGGCGCTGCCTGCCGGGGAGGGACGGGTGGAGGCGACCATGGTCCTCGACCGCAACCCGCGGTTCCTGGGCGCGCGCCCGGTGTACGGCTACACCGTGAACGGCCAGGTGTTCCCGCACATCCCGAGCATCGAGGTGACCGAGGGCAACACGGTGCGGCTCACGGTGGTCAACCGGGGGTTGGAGACGCATCCGATGCACGTACACGGCCATCACGTGCGGGTGCTCTCCCGGGACGGCATCCGCTCGACCGGGTCGCCGCTCTGGCTGGACACGTTCGACGTGCAGCCGGGGGAGGCGTGGGTGGTCGAGTTCGTGGCGGACAACCCGGGGGTGTGGATGGACCACTGCCACAACCTCGACCACGCGGCAGAGGGCATGATGATGGCACTGACCTACCGCGGCGTGACGAGCCCGTTCCAGCAGGGCGGTCCGCACGGCAACCGGTCCGAGTGAGCCCGACCGAACTCAGGCCGTGCCCGGATTCTCAGGCCGAGTCGTCCATCGCGGTGCGCTCCGCCGGGGTCTGCACGTTCTTCGCTCCACTCGACTGTGCATCCGCCGACCGGGCACCCACCGACCGGGCGCCCATTTCGGCCAGTCCGAGGATCACGAAGGCGTTGAGACCGTGCAGCAACCCGAGTCCGGGAATCTCGAACGAGCTGTATCCGAGGATCAGCTGCACCAGAACGGCCACCAGCAACCAGGCCGCCCACCTGATGCCGATGCGCCCGATCAGCGCCAGCACGAGCAGGGTGAGCACCAACAGCGGAATGACCAGCTGGCCGACGGCACTGTGCACGATGAAGCCGGTGACGCCCTCCTCCACGAAGGCGGCACCACCCTCGTTGGTGGCGTTCAGGATGGTGAACGTGGACCACGCAATGACGGCGGCCTGAATCACGACGCAGGCTGAAATGATGTGGCAGATGACCTGATATGCCCTGCGCATGGCTGGACTCCTTCCGATCTAGCCGGAGCCCAGGTCGAAGCCGATCCGAGCTTCGCGGTCAGCGTACGCCCAGATTCGGAGGCCGGTCAACGGGTCGGGTTCACGCGTCGCGGCCCTGCGCCCGGCTTAGAGCCGGTACAGGCGCGCCTCCCACGGGCGCAGCGCCGCTGAGCCGTCGCCGGGGTAGTTGCCCAGCAGCAGCTCGGCACCCGAGATGTCGTCGGGCAGCCATTCGCCCTGCACCGTCAACGGCTCATCCGAGGCGTTCGCCAGCACCAGCAAAGTCTGCTCATCCAGCGTGCGGGTGAACGCGTACAGCTGTTCGTGGTCGGGTTCGATCAGCTCGAACCGGCCGAGCGCCACCGCCGGGTTCTCGTGTCGCAGGGCGATCAACCGCTGGTAGAAACGAAAGACGCTGTGCGAGGCGGCCCGGTCGGCCTCCACATTGATCTCGGTGTAGTTCGGGTTCGCCGCCAGCCAGGGGGTGCCGGTGCTGAACCCGGCGTGGGCGGTGCCGTCCCACTGCATGGGGGTGCGGGCGTTGTCCCGGCCCATGGCGTGCACACCGGCCAGCACGCTCGCCGGTGACTGGTCGAACTGCTCAACGGCCTCGCGGTAGTGGTTGAGCGATTCGATGTCGCGGTAGTGCTCGATGCTCTCGAACCGCACGTTCGTCATGCCGATCTCTTCACCCTGGTAGATATAGGGCGTGCCGCGGTGCAGGTGCAGCACCAGCGCCCACAGCGTCGCGGACTCGTACCGGAACCCGGTGTCGTTGCCGAACCGCGACACCAGCCGGGGCTGGTCGTGGTTGTTCAGGTAGAGGCTGTTCCAGCCGGTCTCGGCCAGGCCGTCCTGCCAGCGCGCCAGGCTGTGCTTGAGCGGCACGAGGCTGCGCGGCAGCGGGTCGAACTTGTGGGTGCCCTGGTCGAGCGAGACGTGCTCGAACTGGAAGATCATGTCGACCTCGGCGCGCGCCGCATCCGTGAACAGCACGGCATCGTCGATGCTCACGCCGGGCATCTCGCCCACGGTCAGGTGCTGCCCGGTGCGGCCGGCGAACACCGCGCGGTGCATCTCCTGCAGGTAGTCGTGAATCTGGGCGCCCATGGGGGAGCCGCCACCGGTGGAGGCCGCCGGGCCGCTGACCAGTTCCACCTGCTTGGCGATGAAGTTGATCACGTCCATCCGGAACCCGTCGACGCCGCGGTCCAGCCACCAGTTCATCATCGTGTAGACGGCCTGGCGCACCTCGGGGTTCTCCCAATTGAGGTCGGGCTGCTGCTTTGCGAACAGGTGCAGGTAGTACTCACCGGTTGTCTCGTCGAGGGTCCAGGCGGGCCCGCTGAACGCGCTGCCCCAGCCGTTCGGCTCCGCGCCGGTCGCCCCGGGCTGCCGCCACCAGTACCAGTCGCGCTTGGGGTTGTCTCGCGACGAGCGCGACTCGACGAACCACGGATGCTCGTCGCTGGTGTGGTTCACCACCAGGTCCATCACGATCTTGATGCCGCGCTCGTGGGCCTCGGCCAGCAGCAGGTCGAACTCGTCGAGGCTGCCGAACACGGGGTCGATGTCCTGGTAGTCGCGGATGTCGTAGCCGTTGTCGTGCTGCGGTGACGGGTAGACCGGGGACAACCAGATGGCGTCGACGCCGAGTTCGACCAGGTAGTCCAGCTTGCCGCGCACCCCGCCGAGGTCGCCGATGCCGTCACCGTTCGAGTCCGCGAACGAGCGCGGATACACCTGGTAGACCACGGCGGTGGTCCACCAGGGCGCCGGCTCGATGGTGGGCTCGGTGGGGTTCTGATCGGTCACGAGCGGGCCTCCCTGTAGGGCGCCGACCCGGATGCGTGTGCGGGCCGGCCGTTGCGCGTGATGTCCACGCGGAATGAATCGTGCCCCCCAACCTAGCGGCACCTCCACGGGCCGCACCATGGCGACCGGTGCGTCACAGTGGGTCACGCCGGCCCGCCCGCGCCCACCCCGGTGACGTGGCTGCGGTGTCTATGTCAGGATGAGGGGCGGCTCGCTGAGGCGCGGGAAGGCGAACGCCCATGCACGGCAGTACGGAGGCCGCCGCGCCGATCAGTGAATCGGCCATGGCCCTGGCTCGGGCCGTCCTCATGCACGGGCCCGTCTCCCGCAGCGAACTCGGCCGCCGCCTGGGTCTGTCCGCGGCCAGCCTCACCCGGCTGAGCCGGCCGTTTTTCGAACGCGGCCTCTTCGTCGAGGTGAGCGACGACGCCAACGGTGGTGTCGGCCGCCCCACCCGGCCCCTGGACGTCCGGATGGACGGCCGCCGGTTCGTCGGCATCAAGCTCACCGGCGATGACGCGTTCGGTGTGCTCACCGACCTGCGCACCACCGAACTCGCCGCCGCGCACCGCCCGATCACGAGCCGCGACCCGGATGCCGTGGTGGAACAGCTGGTGGCGCTGGTGCGGGAGCTGGCCGAGGCCGACCCGGTTGCCGCGGTCGGCGTCTCCGTCGGCGGCAACGTCACCGGATCCCGTGTGGTCACCCGGGCGCCGTTCCTGGGTTGGCGGGAGGTGGACCTGGCGTCCGCACTGGAGGCGAGCCTGGGCATCCAGGTGTTGGTGGAGAACGACGTCGCGGGCCTCGCAGCCGCCGAGCAATGGTTCGGCGCCGGACGGGAGACGTCCAGTTTCGCGGTCCTCACCATCGGGATCGGGGTGGGCTACGGCCTCGTCATCAACGACCAGATCATCACGACCGTCAACAGCGGCCTCGGCCTCGGTGGCCACGTGCCGCTCGACCCGGACGGGCCCCTCTGCGAAGCCGGGCACCAGGGCTGCTCCAACGCCATGCTCACCGAGTCGGCCATCCAGTCGGCTGTCGGGCGCGCGCTCGGGCGCGACGTCGGCTACGGCGAGGCGCTGGCGCTCGCCGAATCCGGCGACCCGGCCGCGCTGGCGGTGCTGCAGGCCTCCGGCCGGGCGCTCGGCCGGCTGGTGGCGCTCATCACGAACATCGCCATGGTCGACACCATCGTGCTCTCCGGCGAGGGCATCGGGCTCTGGAACATCGTGTCGGACGAGATCATCGGCACCGCCCGCGACGGCCGCGACCCGGAGGCCACGCCCCTGCGGTTCAGCATCAATGACGGCGGCGTCTCGTCCTGGGCCAGGGGAGCGGCGGCGGTCGCGATCCAGCAGACCCTCGCACGCCTCACCCTCGGCCCGGAGCCCCGGGACACCGGCTGGCCGCAGCCGTCAGCTTCGCGGGAATAAGATCGCCCCGACTGCCGTTGACACCCACATACATGCAAACGCATTGAATCCTGGAGGCTGAAAATGCAGTTCGGAATCTTCACAGTCGGCGATCTGACCACCGATCCCACCACGGGGCAGACCCCCACCGAGCACGAGCGCATCAAAGCCATGCTCACCATTGCCCAGAAGGCGGAAGAGGTCGGTCTCGACGTCTTCGCCGCCGGCGAGCACCACAACCCGCCCTTCGTGCCGTCGTCACCGACGACCATGCTCGGGTACATCGCGGCCAAGACCGAGCGGATCATCCTCTCCACCGCCACCACGCTGATCACCACGAGCGACCCGGTGAAGATCGCCGAGGACTTCGCGATGCTGCAGCACGTGGCCGACGGTCGCGTCGACCTCACCCTGGGCCGTGGCAACACCGGCCCGGTCTATCCGTGGTTCGGCCAGGACATCCGCCAGGGCATCCCGCTGGCGCTGGAGAACTACGCGCTGCTCCGCCGCCTGTGGCGCGAGGACTTCGTCGACTGGGAAGGCCAGTTCCGCACCCCGCTGCAGGGCTTCCAGTCCACCCCGCGCCCGCTCGACGGCGTCCCGCCGTTCGTCTGGCACGGCAGCATCCGCAGCCCCGAAATCGCCGAACAGGCCGCGTACTACGGCGACGGTTTCTTCTCGAACCACATCTTCTGGCCCGCCTCGCACACCGCGAAGATGGTCAAGTACTACCGCAACCGGTTCGAGCACTACGGCCACGGCACCGCCGCGCAGGCGATCGTCGGGCTCGGCGGCCAGGTCTTCATGAGCAAGAACTCGCAGGACGCCAAGCGCGACTTCCGCCCGTACTTCGACAACGCCCCGGTGTACGGCAACGGCCCGAGCATGGAGGAGTTCACCTCGCAGACCCCGCTCACCGTCGGCAGCCCGCAGGAAGTCATCGACCGCACCCTCGGATTCCGGGACTATGTCGGCGACTACCAGCGTCAGCTCTGGCTGATGGACCACGCCGGCCTGCCGCTGAAGACCGTGCTCGAGCAGCTCGACATCCTCGGCGAAGAGGTCGTGCCCGTGCTCCGCAAGGAGTTCGCGAAGAACCGCCCGGCCGACGTGCCGGATGGCCCCACGCACGAATCCCTGGTGCTCGCCGCCGCCTCGGCGCCGGTTGCCGCCGCGTCCGCCGTGCGCGACGACCTCGACACCTCGGCCGCGATCGCGCCGCACCGCCGTGCGAACGGCGCCGCGTTCGGCCTGGCCGGCGCCGGCAAGACCGGAGCGTAGAGATGACCGAGCGCACGCTGGCGGTCGTCTCCGCCGGGCTCAGCCAGCCCTCCTCCACCCGGCTGCTCGCCGACAAGCTCGCCACGGCCACCGTGGCGCGGCTGGCCGACGAGGGCATCACCACCAACGTGGTGACCTACGAGCTGCGCGACTACGCGCAGGACATCATGAACAACATGCTCACCGGGTTCGCCAACCCGCGGCTGGAAGAGATGATCGAGGCCGTCACCGCGGCCGACGGCCTGATCGCCGTCACCCCGATCTTCACCACCAGCTACAGCGGCCTTTTCAAGACGTTCTTCGACGTGATCGACAACCGCAGCCTCACCGACCAGCCCGTGCTGATCGGCGCGACCGCGGGCACGGCGCGGCACTCGCTGGCCCTGGACTACGCGTTGCGCCCGATGTTCACCTACCTGCACGCCGTGGTGGTGCCCACGTCGGTGTTCGCCGCCTCGGAGGACTGGGGCACCGGCGACGGCGGCCGGGTCGACAGCCGGGTGCAGACCCTGCCGGCCCGCATCGAACGCGCGGCGGGGGAGCTCTCGGCCCTGGTCGCCCGCTCCGATCGCTCCACCCGGGTGCGCGACCCGTTCGAACTGCCCGCCGATTTCAACCCCTCCGGAATGTTCCCGCCCCGCTAACCCCGGCCGATTCCACGAAAGCGGTCGTGTGGTCACCTCAGTTCGCTGAGGTGACCACCCGGCCGCTTTCGCGTGCCCGTGACGTGCCCGCGGGATTCCTGCGTCCCGCAGAGGAGGCCGCGAGACCGTGCCGGGACTTTCGGCTCTGATGAGGGCGTGGAGCGCACGGCAGACTGAAACGCAGTGCGCTGGAGATAGTGCTTCCGCAGAGACGGCAGCCGTGACAACCGCGCAGACAGACAGGTCCACTCATGGTCGCCCTCCTCGACGGCACCGTTTTTCCGGATGCCCGCGCTGCGTTCTTCGCCGCCGCTCCTGACCACCGCGATACAC
The DNA here is from genome assembly GCF_054075385.1 of Cryobacterium sp. AP23. Taxonomy (NCBI): domain Bacteria; kingdom Bacillati; phylum Actinomycetota; class Actinomycetes; order Micrococcales; family Microbacteriaceae; genus Cryobacterium; species Cryobacterium sp. AP23. The sequence goes on from NZ_CM133415.1 coordinate 4,166,360, forward strand.
CCGGCCACGCTGTCGACCTCGCGGTGCGCATCGGCAGCCTTACCCTGCACACCCCGGTGATGCCCGCATCCGGCTGCTTCGGCCCGGAGCTCGGCGCGCTCATCCCGGTCGCCGAACTCGGCGCCACCGTCACCAAGACCGTCTTCGGCTCGGCCCGCGGCGGCAACCCCGTGCACCGGCTGACCGAGCTCCCCGCCGGCATGGTCAACAGCGTCGGCATCCCCAGTCACGGACCGGCCGGTTACCTGGCCGAGCTGCACCCCCGCTATGCGGCGTTGGATGCGCCCACCATCATCAGCGTCGGCGGGCACCGAATCAGCGAATATGCCCCCGTCGTCGCGGCGCTTGGCGAGCACGGCGCCGGCTACGAGCTCAACGTGTCGTGCCCCAACCTCGACCGCGACGGCACCGATATCGGCTCGGACCCGGCCGCCATCCGTGAGGTCGTCGCCGCCGTGCGCCTCGTCACCGACAAGCCGATCATCGTGAAGCTGCCGGTGCTGGTGGCGTCCATCGCCGCCTGCGCGCGGGCGGCCGAAGAGGCCGGCGCCGACGCCGTGTGCGTGGCCAATTCGATCCCGGCGATGCCGCTGGATGCCCGTACCCGCCGCCCCATCCTCGGCAACGTCATCGGCGGGTTGTCCGGCCCATCGATCAAGCCGATCGTGCTGCGGCTGGTCTGGTTGGCAGCGCGGGCGGTGCAGATCCCGGTGATCGCCTGCGGTGGCGTCGAAACCGTCGAGGATGCGCTGGACTACTTCTCGGTGGGCGCCAGTGCCGTTCAGGTGGGCACCGCGAGTTTCGCGCGGCCCTTCGCCGCGGTGGAGGTGGCCCGGGGGCTGCGGCAGCGCTGTCTCGAGGCCGGGGTCGGCAGTATCCGCGAGCTGCTCGAGCTGGAGTCGGCGCGATGAGCGCCGACGTGAACGTGGCTTCCGAACGCAACCACCCGCTGGTCGAGCTTGTCGAGACCCGGCGAGATGTCTCACCAGGTCTCGACAAGCTCGACCAGCGAGGCGGCGACGGTCCCAGGCCGGCGACAGCCGAGTACTCGGCTCGGCGGGCGGCGGCCGCACGGGCGCGCGCGTTTGCCGAAGCGGATGAGCGGGCGCTCGACGGGCTGGTGTCGGTGCGGCCGCGCTCGGCCGTGGCCCGGCCGCAACCGGTGTGGGACGACGCCGAGGTTCTGGTGCACGAACCGGTGGGGGAGCGCTACCGCCGGCTGGTCCTGGCCAGTGACACCATCGCCCGGACCGCTCAGGCCGGCCAGTTCCTCATGGTCACCGTGCTGCCGCATGAGGGTGACCGCATCCTGCTGCCCCGGCCCATGGCCATCCACCGTCGCTATCCGGCGACAGCCGACCAAACGGGCACCGTCGAGCTGATCTACGGCATCGTCGGCCGCGGCACCCGCGCCCTCGCCGCCGTGCCCGTGGGCGGCATCCTGCAGCTCACCGGACCGCTCGGCCGTGGCTTCGAATTCCCTGTCGCCACCCGCTCGGTCCTGCTGATCGGCCGCGGGGTCGGAGTCTGCGGCGTGATGGGCGCCGCCGAGGACGCCCGAGTCGCCGGCATCCGCACCACCATGGTGCTCAGCGGCCAACGCCCCAGCCAGCTGCTGGGCCGCAACGACTGCGCCGAACTGGGCGTACGCGTCATCGAGGCCACCGACCAGGACGGTTCCAGCGACCTGGCGACCCTCGCCGCCCGGCTGCGCGCCCATTTCGACGGCAGCTCGCCAGAGCGGGCCCGCCCCGACGTGGTCATGGTCTGCGGCGCCGGCGTGCTCGCCCGGCTCGCCGCCGAACTCGGCGCCCACTGGGGCGTGCCGGTGCAGGCGTCCCTCGAGGCGCACATGGCCTGCGGCCTGGGCTACTGCCACGGCTGCGCCGCCCCGGTGCGCACCGATCCGAGCGTGGAAGGGCCGCTGGTCTGCGCCGACGGACCCGTCTTCGACGCCCGCATCCCTGTCGTTTAACCCCTGTTCTGCTAGGCTTGTTCCGGTGGATCTTCGGATCCGCCCGCAGTACCCGGAGCAGACTGGCAGGACGCTGGTCCTCGGTGGTGGTTTCCCAACGCACAGCGCGTGAATAACGCAGCCCCGTTGGTGAATTTCTACTGGTGGCCAGCAACGCTAGCGCCCAACACATGTTCGGCAGCTTGTTCTGCCTGTTCCTGCTCCGATGTCCCACTCGCGCGCCACACGGGCAAACGAGTCTAAACAAAGGAGAGAACCCCCATATGGAGGGTCCAGAAATCACGTTCGCCGAAACCGTTATTGACAACGGCAAGTACGGCAAGCGCACCATCCGTTTCGAAACCGGGCGTCTCGCCCAGCAGGCACAGGGCTCAGCCGCTGCCTACATCGACGAAGAGACCATGCTTCTCTCCGCCACGAGCGCCAGCAAGCAGCCGAAGGACAACTTCGACTTCTTCCCGCTGACGATCGACGTCGAAGAGCGCATGTACGCCGCTGGCCGCATCCCGGGCAGCTTCTTCCGCCGCGAAGGTCGCCCGTCGACCGAAGCGATCCTCACCTGCCGTCTGATCGACCGGCCGCTGCGCCCGTCGTTCGTCGACGGCCTGCGCAACGAGATCCAGGTTGTCGTGACCGTTCTGGCCATCGCGCCCGACGAGTACTACGACGTGCTGGCCATCAACGCCGCGTCCATGTCGACCCAGATCGCCGGCCTGCCGTTCTCCGGCCCGATCGGTGGCGTCCGCGTCGCCCTCATCCCCGACGACAACGGCTCCGGCCAGTGGGTCGCCTTCCCGAAGCACTCGCAGGTTGAAGAGGCCGTGTTCAGCATGGTCGTCGCCGGCCGCGTTGTGACGGATGCCGATGGCAGCGAAGACGTCGCGATCATGATGATCGAGGCCGAAGCGACCGACAACGCCTGGACCTTGATCCAGGGCGGCGCCATCAAGCCGAACGAAGAGGTCATCGCCGAGGGCATCGAGGCGTCCAAGCCGTTCATCAAGCAGCTCATCGTCGCCCAGCAGCAGGTGGCCGCCGCGGCCTCCAAGCCCACCGGCAACTACCCGCTGTTCCCGCCGTACACCACCGAGGTCTACGACGCTGTCGCAGCCCTGGCGTACGACGGCCTCAAGGACGTCTACGTGATCGCCGACAAGATCGCCCGTCAGGATGCTGACGACGTGCTCAAGGCATCCGTCAAGACCGCCATCGCGGCCAAGGTCGAAGCCGGCGAACTGCCCGCCACCGCCAACAACCAGGTCGGCGCGGCGTACAAGTCCGTCACCAAGCTCGTCGTACGCTCGCGCGTGCTCAACGAGGGCGTTCGCATGGACGGACGCGGCCTGGCCGACATCCGCCCGCTCGACGCCGAGGTCGCGGTCATCCCGCGCGTGCACGGTTCCGCTATCTTCCAGCGCGGCGAGACCCAGATCCTGGGTGTCACCACGCTGAACATGCTCAAGCTCGAGCAGACGATCGACTCCCTGAGCCCGGTCACCAAGAAGCGTTACATGCACAACTACAACTTCCCGCCCTACTCCACCGGTGAAACCGGTCGGGTCGGCACGCCCAAGCGTCGCGAGATCGGCCACGGAGCGCTCGCTGAGCGTGCCCTGGTTCCCGTGCTGCCCAGCCGTGAGGAATTCCCCTACGCCATCCGTCAGGTCTCCGAGGCGCTCAGCTCCAACGGTTCCACCTCGATGGGTTCCGTCTGCGCCTCGACCCTGTCGCTGCTGAACGCCGGAGTGCCGCTGCGCGCCCCGGTCGCCGGCATCGCCATGGGCCTCATCTCCGACACCGTCGACGGCAAGACCCGCTACGCGGCTCTGACCGACATCCTCGGTGCCGAAGACGCCCTCGGCGACATGGACTTCAAGGTTGCCGGTACCGCTGAGTTCGTCACCGCGATCCAGCTCGACACCAAGCTCGACGGCATTCCCGCGTCGGTCCTGGCCGGCGCGCTGACGCAGGCGAAGGATGCCCGTGCGACGATCCTCGCCGTGCTGAACGCCGCGATCGACAAGCCCGACGAGATGGCACCGACCGCGCCCCGCGTGATCAGCGTGCAGATCCCCGTCGACAAGATCGGCGAGCTCATCGGCCCGAAGGGCAAGATGATCAACTCGATCCAGGACGAGACCGGAGCCGACATCTCGATCGAGGAAGACGGCACCGTGTACATCGGCGCTGTCGATGGTCCCTCGGCCGAGGCCGCTCGCGCCATGGTCAACTCCGTCGCGAACCCCACCAACCCCGAGGTTGGCGAGCAGTTCCTCGGAACTGTCGTGAAGATCGCCGCTTTCGGCGCCTTCGTCTCGCTCCTCCCGGGCAAGGACGGCCTGCTGCACATCTCTGAGGTGCGCAAGCTCGCCGGCGGCAAGCGCGTGGAGAACGTCGAAGACGTCCTCGGCGTGGGCCAGAAGGTCCTCGTTGAGATCACCAAGATTGACGACCGTGGCAAGCTTTCGCTCGCCCCGGTCCTCGCCGATGAAGCCGACACGCACGGTCGTGACGCTGCATCCGAGGGACCCGAAGCTCCGGCCGAAGGTTAGTCGCTAGTTCTGCCGACCACCTCTCGCCAGGTGCGTCGGTAAGACGGAAAACCCGTCCTGCTTCGGCAGGGCGGGTTTTTTGCGCCCGCGAACGGATGCCGCACCGGATGCCGGACCGGTCAGGACCGGGGCAGCACGCCGCGTTCGATCAGCGGTGTGGCCCGGAACGGGATGAGCTCACCCATCGCGAGGGACGTCTCGGTGCGCTGAACCCCGTCGCAGGCCAGGATGGTGCGGTCGATCCGGAAGAGATCCTCCGCATCGGCGCAGGCGACCCGCACCAGGAGGTCCGCCGCGCCGCTCATGCCGTGTGCCTGCACGATCTCCGGGATCAGGGTGAGTTCGGCGATGATCTCCGCCGCCCGCTTTTGCTCGATGTGCACCTCGATGAACGCGGTCAGCGGATAGCCCAGGGCGGCCAGGCTGATGCGCCGGTCGAAGTCCAGGAAGACGCGCGACTCCTCGAGCCGGGTCATCCGCGCCTGAACGGTATTCCGGGAGAGCCCGAGGGTGTGGGCGAGGCCCACGAAGCTGCTGTGCGGGTCGGCGCACAGGGCCAGGAGGAGCTGGAGGTCGACCTTATCCAGACGGTGCATACTGCCTGACGGTAGCACGACAGATGTGCCCCGAACAGGGCACTTTGCGCACTGTTACGGGGCAGAGGTGTGCAGGAGGGAAACCTCACGCCCGCGCCCAGGGTTGACCCGGCTCGGTCGGCGGTGAAGAGTGGACGGATGGACGACACCCGAGAGACCCTGACTCCCGCCCAGACCCACTCGGTCCTCGCCGGGGGAGACTTCATCCACCTCGAGGGTGCCCTGTACGCCAGCTACCGCACCCGCAATTTCGCCGCCGGCGTGCGCCTCGTCGACGCTGTCGCCGCCGAGGCCGACGCGCTGAACCACCATCCGGACGTGACACTGGGCTTCGACGAGGTCGGGTTCACGCTGAGTTCCCACGATGCCGGCGGAGTCACCACACGCGACCTCAACCTGGCCCTGCGCATCCAGGAACTGGCCGCGGAGCAGACGGCCACGGCGACCCGCGTGCCGCCCTCCCGGACCGACGTGGCCATCGACTGCAGCGACGAGGCGGCCGTGCGGCCGTTCTGGCGGGTCGGCCTCGGCTACGTCGAATCCGGCCCGGCCGACGACCTCGAACTGCTCGATCCCCGCGGGACGGGGCCGCGCGTGTGGTTCCAGCACATGGAGATCCAGCGCACCGAACGCAACCGCATCCACCTCGACGTGTACGTGCCCGTCGCGGACTGCGCCGACCGGGTGCAGGACATCATCGATGTCGGGGGAGTGCTGCTCACCGACGAGCACGCGCCGGACTGGTGGGTGCTCGCCGACCCGGAAGGCAACGAGCTCTGCGTCTGCAGCTGGGACGCCTGACCCGTCACCGTCCGTGCGCCCTCCCCTTACGCGCGCCACGGATGTGGCGGGTGTGCTTGTGCCTGGACACATTAACGGGCAGAGTTTTCCTCGACAAGGGTGGACAGTGCTGACCCCCTCTTCGGTTCGGCGTCCCTTGGTGGATCCGTGGCAAAGGAGGCAGGTATGTCAGTCAGCGGCTCGGCCGCGGGTATGCCCTCGGGTATGACCTCGGCCACGAAGACCATCGGTCACCACGAGCACCATTGGTTCAAGGAACCAACGGAGCCGGCGCCGAAGAACTATGTGCTCTGGCTGCTCATCGCCCAGTTCGTGTTCTTCGTCGCACTGCTGGGGCCGGCGGTCGTCGGCATCGGTCTGAAGATCACGGATCTCGTGGCGGCGGGGGCGCTGCCGGAGAACGGTGCCATCGCGGCTGCTGCGGTACTCGGCGGCGTCGGTGCGCTGTTCGCCACCGTCGCGAACGTGATGTTCGGCCGCCTCTCGGACCGGACCACATCGAGGTGGGGCCGCCGCCGGATCTGGATCGTGGCGGGCACTGTGATCATGACGGGCGCGTTCGTGCTCATGGCCCTGGCTCCCGACCTGCTGTGGGCCACGGTGGGCTGGGCGCTGGCGCAGCTGGGAGCGAACATGACGCTCGCCCCGTTCATCGCGACCCTCTCCGACCAGGTGCCGAAGTTCCAGCGCGGCAAAATCACGGCCGCCCTCGGTATCGCGCAGAACGTGGGCATCCTCGGCGGCGTGTACGTCGCCCAGTTCTTCCAGAGCCAGCTGGTGATCATGTTCGTCGTGCCGTCCATCCTGGCGATCGGGGCCATGGTCATGTTCGCCTTCGTGCTGAATGACCAGGTGCTGCCGGAGCGGCCGTCCCCGATGGACCTCCGGGACTGGTGGGAGACGTTCTGGGTGAGCCCGGTGAGGTTCCCGGACTACGCCCTGGCCTGGTGGTCGCGATTCCTGATCACCCTCGCGAGTTTCATGTTCACGACGCTGCGCTTCTTCTACATCAATCTGCATCTCGAGATCCCTACGGAGGATGTGGCGGCGGTGATCTCCACGAGCGTGCTGATCTACACCGCCGCGTTGATCGTCAGCGGATACGTCGCCGGCTGGCTCTCCGACAAGCTCGGCCGCCGCAAGGTGTTCGTGTGGGGGGCGACGGCGCTGTTCGCGGCGGGCACCGTCGCGTTGAGCCTGGTCGACACGGTGGGCGCGTTCTACGTCCTGGAAGCCTTCATGGGCATGGCGTATGGCATCTACGTCGGGGTCGACCTCGCCCTCGTCGTCGACGTCCTTCCGAACCCGGACGACGCCGGGAAGGACCTGGGGGTGTTCAACATCGCCAACGCGCTGCCCCAGACCCTCGCTCCGGTGATCACCGGCGTCCTGGCCTACGTGGGTGCCTACCCCAATTTCACCCTCGTGCTGTGGGTTGCCGGTGCGGCGGCCCTGGTCGGTGCCCTGGTGATCCTGCCGATCAAGAAAGTGCGGTGAGCCGGGGACGCTGAAGCCGGTCAGGCCACGGCGGGTGCGAGAGCGTGTTCGATCGCGGCCACCAGCTGGTCCGACTCCGGCTCCACGGTGGAGGCGAACCGGTCGACGATGACACCGTCGGCATTCACCAGGAACTTCTCGAAGTTCCACTTGATCAGCCCGGGCAGCAGGCCCTTCTTGAACGTCGTCAATTCGGCGTAGAGCGGATGCTGGTTCTTGCCGCGCACGTCGATCTTCGCGGTGAGCGGGAACGCGACCCCGAAGTTCAGTTCGCAGAACTGCTGGATGTCGTCCTCGGTGCCGGGTTCCTCGCCCATGAACTGGTTGCACGGCAAGCCCAGCACCACCAGGCCGTCGTCGGCGAACCGGCGGTACAGGGCCTCCAACCCGGCGTACTGCGGGGTGAAACCGCATTTCGAGGCCACATTGACCACCAGCACCGTCTTGCCGGCGAACTGGCCGAACGTGGTGGCGGTGCCGTCGATGAGGGTGAGGGGGATGTCGTAGAGCGGGGAGGCTGACATGCCGAAAAGACTACTCCTGGACCCTGATAACCGGATGCGCTCCGCCGGTATCGCGGCCCGTCGGGCACCGGATCCACTCGTTTCGGTAACGCTTACCGCGCGCCCCCAGCGGATTAGGCGGATCGGGTTATTCTCGGCTGTAGATGCGGGTTAGCGCGGAACAGCGACAGCAGGCAGGACGGTTGGTGATGGCATTGAGGGGCGGCGTGACAGCAGACGGAGTGCGGTCGGAGGAGGACATCCGCGAAGCGCACCACGACGGAGCCCGTCAGTCCGCACCGATTCCCGTGGTCGCCCCCGTCGGCCGGCCCCCGGCGCACGCGGACGACCCCGACACCCGCCCCGTGCAGGTGCAGCACGCCGAGTCGGTGCACGTGTCCGGCCGCACGCCGACCACCGCGCTCCGTCGCGTCATCGGGGATACCGACCTCAGCGTGCATCCGCTGGCCCTGGGCTGCAGCGTCTTCGGCTGGACCACGGACGGCGACACCGCCATGGCGATCCTCGACCGGCACTACGAGCTGGGCGGCAACTTTCTCGACACCGCCGACAGCTACGCCGCCGGCCGCAGCGAGGTCCTGATCGGCTCGTGGATGCGCACCCGCGGGGTGCGGGACGACATCGTCATCTCCACCAAGATCGGCCGCAACCGCGACAACCCTGGCCTGTCGCCGCGGAGCATCGTCGGCGCGGTGCACGCGTCGCTCGAGCGGCTCGGCACCGACCACATCGACCTGCTGCACTTCCACTTCGACGACCTGGACGTGCCCCTGGAGGAAAGCCTCGGGGCGATGGAGACGCTCATCCGCAGCGGGACCGTGCGCCATCTCGCCGCATCCAACTTCACCGCCGAACGGCTGATGGAGGCGCGGGTTCTCGCCGCCAACGGGCTGCCCCGCTTCGTCGCCGTGGAGACCCCGTACAACCTGATGAACCGGGTCTCGTTCGAATCCGCCCTGGCCCTGGTCACCCACGCGCAGGGGGTCGCGGTAATGCCCTACTTCGCGCTGGCTCACGGCTTCCTCACCGGCAAGTACCATTCCAAGTCCGATCTCACCGACACGGTTCGCGCCGGGCGCGCATCCGCTTACCTCAACCGCACCGGCCTCAAGGTGCTCGCGACGGTGGAACGGATCGCGGAGGACCACGGGGTGGCGCCGTCGAGCATCGCGCTGGCCTGGCTGCTGGCGCGCAACGACGTGGTGGCCCCGGTGGCCAGCGCGAGCCGCCCGGAACAGGTGGACGCCCTGGTGGCCGCGGCCGCGGTTCGATTGGGGCGTGCCGACATGGTCGACCTCGACCGGGTGTCCGCGTAAGCGGAGCCGGACCGGAACGCCGGCCGACAGAGCGGTGGCCGGCCACTCGTGGGATGACCGGCCACCGTCGGTTCTCCAAGCGCTAGGGACGCTCGGATGGGACATACCCGGTTCGGCGGGAGGAATCGAACCCGATGTTTGGGGGAGGTCACCGGCCTTCGACAGCGAGAACATAACATGACAGTGAGATCGGCAATAGGGCGGCCGACGGTCGCCCCGGGCACCCCAGCGCGGGCCCCGCACCGCTCGCGTGTCGTAAGGTGGAGGAGATATGAACGGCGCCGTTGAATTTCCCCTTGACCTGACCGAACTGTCGTTTCGGGCCGCTGGCGAGTCCCTCGTGAGGCGAACCGTACTGCCCAGCGGCGTACGCATCGTCACCGAGCAGGTGCCCGGCAGTCGCAGCCTCACCATCGGTTACTGGGTGGCGGTGGGTTCCCGTGACGAACAGCCCGGCCACTTCGGTTCGACTCACTTCCTCGAACATCTGCTGTTCAAGGGCACGAAGCAGCGCACGGCCCTCGACATCGCCATCGCATTCGACGCCGTCGGCGGCGAGCACAACGCCATGACCGCCAAGGAATACACCTGCTACTACGCCAAGGTGCAGGACCGGGACCTGACGATGGCCGTTGAGGTGCTCACCGACATGATCACCTCGTCGCTGCTGGACCCTGCCGAGTTCGAGACCGAGCGTGGTGTCATCCTCGAGGAACTCGCGATGGCCGATGACGACCCGTCGGACGTCGCCAACGAACGGTTCTTCCAAGCCGTCATGGGTGCGCATCCGCTCGGTCGCCCCATCGGCGGCAGCCCCGACACCATCCGCGCCGCCAGCCGGGACGCCGTCTGGGAGCACTACCGGGCCAACTACCGCCCGCAGGACCTCGTCGTCACCGTGGCCGGCGCCGTGGACCACGACGTGCTCGTCGCCGCCGTCACCCGGTCGCTGCTGCAGGCCGGCTGGGACTTGAGCGAGTGCGCCGCACCCGTGGGCCGCCGCTCAGGGACTGCCGCGGTGATCAGCCAGGGGCAGCCCGTCTCGGTGGTGCACCGCCCACTCGAACAGGCGAACATGCTCATCGGCGTGCCAGGTCTCGTCGCCGCCGATGACCGCCGGGTGGCGATGAACGTGCTCACCTCCATCTTCGGCGGTGGCATGTCGTCGCGCCTGTTCCAGGAGGTGCGTGAGAAGCGCGGCCTGGCCTACTCGGTCTACTCCTTCGCGCCCGGCTACTCCGACGCCGGCATTTTCGGCATGTACGCGGGCTGCACGCCCGCCAAGGCCGGTCAGGTCGCCGAGATCATGCTCGACGAACTGCACCGCCTGGCCGAGCACGGCGTCACCGCCGACGAGATGAAGCGGGCCTCCGGTCAGCTCTCCGGCGCATCCGCCCTCGCCCTGGAGGACTCAGACACCCGGATGTCCAGGCTCGGGCGCTCCGAGATCACCCTGGGCGAGTTCGTCGACCTCGACGAGGCGCTGCGGCGACTCGCACTGGTCACCGCGGACGACGTGCAGCAGCTCGCCGTCGAGATGGCGTCCCGGCCGTTCTCCCTCGCGGCCGTCGGAGCCCTCGACGAATCGGCCTTCGACGGCATCGTGCCACGCGTGGCCGCGCCGATCCCACAGGGCTGACCCGCACTTTCCCCGCCGGTCCCAGACGCGGCTCGACGCTCCACCGACAGCAATCGAAAGGGCGAAGATGCCCCAGTACCTCTACCTCGTCAGACACGGTGAGCAACAGGATGCCGAGTACGGCCTCCCCGACGGCCCGCTGTCGCCGCGCGGCAAGCGCCAGGCGCACCTCATCGCCGAGCGCCTGGGTGGTGTGCCCTTCACCGGGGCCTGGCACTCCCCGCTGCAGCGCGCCGCCGAGACCGCGGCGATCATCGCCGAGCGGCTGCCCTCGCTCACCCCGGTGGCGTCACCGCTCCTGTTCGACTGCATCCCCACCGGCCGGGCACCGGAGATGCCCAAGTCCTACTCGCCGTTCTTCAATTCCGTCAGCGACGCGCAGATCGATGCCGGTCGGGCCCAGATGGAAGACGCCGCCGCGGAGTTCCTGCACCCGCAGCGCGGCCCCCGGCACGACCTGCTGATCACCCACAACTTCGTGATCGGCTGGTTCGTACGTGAGGTGCTCGGTGCGCCGGATTGGCGCTGGATCAGCATCAACCAGGCGAACTGCGGCCTCACCGTGCTGCAGCAGAAGCCCGGCCGCCCGTGGTCGCTCGTTACCCACAACGACCTCGGCCACCTGCCGGTGGAGCTGCGCACCGGGCTGCCCGAGCCGCTGCTGTTCTGACCCGCACGGGCATAACTCCTGCAGATTCTCCCGGCGAGGCCGCGCACCCGCGTGATTCCGGCATCCGTTGGCCACCGGAAGAGAAATTGCAGGAGTTATGCCCCGGATGCCGGGTCGGGTCGGGTCCGGTCCGGTCTGCTCGGACCCGGGTGAACCGTCGGCGGAGAGGTCAGGCGAGCGCCTTGCGGTACCAGTTCGTGGCGTTCGGGTTGTCGTTGTAGGGCGGAACGTCCTCGTAGCCGGAGCGCTGGTAGAGCGCGCCGGCGGCCTCGAGGCTCGAGTTCGTGTCGAGCACCATCTCGGTGGCGCCGAAGTCCTTCGCCCGCCTTTCGAGTTCGGCCAGGAGCAGGCTGCCCCAGCCGCGGCCGCGCACCTGCGGCTGCAGCCAGAGGTGCTTGGCCTCGAACCGCACCGCGCCATCCGCCCCGTCGTCGATGCGCCGGATGCCGCCGCAGCCCACGAAGGTACGGGAGTCGGGGTCCTCGCTCACGAGCAGGAACTGGCCGCGCGGCGGCACGAACTGCTCGGCGGTGGGAAAAGTCGTGCGGTAACCACCGGCGTTGGGGAAGGTGGAGGCGCGATCGCTGAAGTACTGGGTGAGCAGGGTGATCGAGCCGGCGTCGGTCACGGAGACCGGGGTGAATTCTGGCATGCACTCAGGCTACGTGCCCCGGCGCAGGTGGCAACCGTCCCGCTTGGTAGATTGGCTGTATGACAACACGGGTGGCCGTCATCGGCGCGACAGGCAAAATGGGGCGTCTGGTTAGCGAGCTGATCGACAAGACCCCGGACTACGACGTGGTTGCCCGGCTCGATTCCACCAGCGACCTGTCCGAGATGCTCGGCGCGGATGTCGCGGTGGACCTCACTGTGCCGTCGGTCAGCCAGGGCGTGGTCGACTTTGCCGTCGACAACGGCATCCGGGTGCTCGTGGGCACCTCGGGTTGGTCCCAGGCCCGCATCGACGCCCTTGGTCACAAGCTCAAGGGCCGCACCGACGTCGGCGCCGTGATCATCCCGAACTTCTCGCTCGGCTCGGTTCTCGGTACTGCCTTCGCGGCCCTCGCGGCCCGGTTCTTCGACTCCGTCGAGATCATCGAGGCGCACCAGTCCAGCAAGGTCGACTCCCCGTCCGGAACCGCGGTGCGCACCGCGGAGCTGATGGCTGCCGCCCGCGCCGGCCTCGGCCCCGTCGCTGCCCCGCACGTCGACCAGCGCGCACGCGGCCAGCAGGTGGCCACGGTTCCCGTGCACAGCCTGCGGCTGGCCGGGGTGTTGGCCCGCCAGGACGTGATCTTCGGGGGCTCGGGGGAGACCCTCACGATCACCCACAACACCCTCTCGGCGGATGCCTACGAACGCGGGATCCTCGTGGCGCTGGCCGCCGCCCGCGACTGCGTGGGCGTGACGGTAGGCCTCGACCAGCTCATCGACCTCGGCCTGACGGCTGCGCCCGCGGATCCGGCCCCGGCGGTTCCGCCGGCCCGGCCGGAAGAGGCCGAAATGGAGCCCGGCGAATGAAGGGTCGCATCGCCGTCGTCGTGATGGCCGTCCTGCTGGTGTTCTACCTGGTGCTCGTCGGCTGGCGCGCCGTGCTCTTCGTGCAGAGCGGCGACCCGGTCGGCATCGTCATCGGCATCGCGCTCATCGTGCTGCCCATCATCGGCGCGTGGGCGCTGGTGCGCGAGATCATGTTCGGCGCCCGGTGCGAACGCCTGGTCAAGCAGCTCGACGCCGAGGGTGCCCTGCCCGTCAACGACCTGCCCAGCCGGCCGAGCGGGCGACCGTACCGGGACGCCGCCGATGCGCAGTTCCCCGAGTACCGTGAGGCCGTGGATGCGGCGCCGGAGGACTGGCGGGCCTGGTTCCGTCTAGGCCTGGCCTACGACGCATCCGGCGACCGCCGCCGCGCCCGCGGCGCGCTCCGCACCGCGATGTCGCTGGAGAAGTCCGCCTCGTAACGCTTCCCGGTGCGCATCCCCGGCCGGACCGTGCCCGGCGCGGTGGCGCGCGACCCGCGCAGCCCGCGCAGCCCGCGCAGCACCCCTCGGGGAGGTGCGCGGGTGCGCCGGACGCGCGCTGGGGGAAGCGCGGGCCCTGGGTGAGCTAGCGCAGCATCCAGGTCACGGCTTCGGCGGCCGTGCGGTGGGTGAAGGTGAACCCGTCCGCCTGCAGCTTCGCCGAACTCACTCGCTGGTCGGCGAGCAGCAGTTGCCGGGCGGCGTCCTGCAGGGCGAGCGTGAGCACCTTCTCCGGCACCGGCACGAGGAACGGCCGGCGCAGCGCCGCCGCGACGGCCTTGATCACGTCGTTCGCGGTGGCCGGGGTGGGACCGGTGAGGTTCACCGGACCGCTCAGCTCGGAGGTGAGCAGGTGCACGATCGCCGCAGCCTCGTCGTGCAGGCTCACCCACGGCCAGGTCTGCGACCCGCGGCCGAGCGGCCCGCCGAGGCCGAGCTTCACGATCGGCATGAGCGGCTTCAGCGCGCCGCCCTTGGCGAGCACCAGGCCGGTGCGCAGCATCACCACCCGGGTGGATGCGGGCGCGAGACTGGCCTCTGCCTCCCACGCCGTCACGACGGTGGCGAGGAAGTCAGTTCCGGGGGCGGAGTCCTCGGTGAGTTCCTCACCGGGTCGGTTGCCGTAGACGCCGACCGCCGAGGCATTGAGCAGCACGGCCGGCGGCGTTGCGGCACGCCGCATCGCGTCGGTGAGCGTGCGGGTGGCCTGCACCCGGGACTCCATGATCTGGCGCCGGTACGCCGTGGTCCACGGCAAGTGCCCGATGGATGCGCCGGACAGGTTGACCACGGCGTCGATGCCGTCGAACGCCGCGGGGTCCAGGCTCAGGGTCGCCGGATCCCAGCGCACCTCGGCGGAGCTTCGCGCCGGGCGCCGGACGAGGCGCACGACACTATGGCCTGCGGCCTCCAGTTGGCGGCGCAGCTCGCTGCCGACCAGCCCGGAGGCTCCAGAAATGAGAACGCGCACGGTGATAGCCGGGTCCCGCTCAGGCCAGTTCGGCTTCGATGGTGATCGGGATACCGGTCAGGGCCTGCGAGATCGGGCAGTTCACCTTGGCGTCCTCGGCGAAGGCCTCGAACTCGTCTTCGGTGATGCCGGGAACGCTGGCGCTCACCAGCAGGTGGCTGCCGGTGACGCCGGTGCCTGCAACGAAGGTGACCGCCGCGGTGGTCTGGATGCTGGTCGGCGTGTGGCCGGCACCGGAGAGGATGTTGGCCAGCGCCATCGAGAAGCAGGAGGCGTGCGCGGCGCCCAGGAGCTCCTCGGGGTTGGTCGTGTTCGCGGCGCCCTCGGCCCTGGCCTTCCAGTTCACCGGGAAGGAGCCGGCGTGCGAGGAATCGAGAGTGACCGTGCCCGAGCCTGTCATCAGGTCGCCGGTCCATACGGTGGTTGCTTCGCTGGTCAGGGCCATGGTGTTACCTCCTGGAAAGTGGACCACCAGCCTAACCGGCGGGCCTGGATCGTTCCCAGGGAATTATCGGCCGATACGCAGGCTCACCGCGCCGGCCGACCGGTTCAGGCGGAGGCCGGTCCGCGGCCCAGCACCCGCGCCCGGACGAGGAGCAGGTACAACTGGCAGCCAAGGCAGTAGTTGAACGCCGCGTTCAGGAATGCGGCGACGAACGCGGCCGCGGCCGCGATCGGCACTCCGACGGGCACGCCCGCCAGGCCGAGCAGCACGCCCGTCAGTGCGACCGCGAGGCCGACGCCCTGGGCGAAGGTGGGCGGGGCGGGTTCTTCGAGCGCGGCCGGCGGGCCGAGCCGCGGGCGCACCAGGGCCTTGTAGAGCAGGCCGTACGGATGCCGGGCGATGCCCGCGAAGGTGCCCCAGGCGAAGACCAGGGTTTGCAGGCCGAGCAGCACGAGCGCCGCGCCCGACGCACCGACGAGGGCGAGGAAGATCACCGCGAGCAGCACCACCGCGGTGACGGCCGCGCCGAAGCGGGGGCCGCGCGGGTCGATGCCGGTTGGCTTCGGAGAGGGAACGGGTGCCTGGGTCATCGGGGCCTGCCTTTGGGTCGTGAACGGTTACGCGCTACGGGTGAGGTCGTCGAGGTGCGCGTGCAGTTCGGCCCGGTTCGGCACGCCGCCGACCCGGGCGCGCACGCGCCCGTCGCCGTCCAGCACCAGCGTGGTGGGCGTCTGCAGGATGTTGAACCGGCGGGAGAGGTCGGCCCGGTGGGTGAGATCGACGTCCAGGTGGTTCACACCGGGGCGGGCATCCGCCACGGCGCTCAGCAGAACGGCGGTGCCCGGGCAGCGGGCGCAGAACTCGGTGGAGAATTGCAGCAGCGTCGCCTCCCGGCCGAGGGGCACCGTGCTGCCGAGTTGGGCGGCGGTCACCGGCTCCAGGGCATCGCGGGTCGAGCCGGCCGTGAGCCGGCCCTGCCGGCGGCGCCAGAACAGGCCGAGCCCGGTCGTAGCCGCGATCAGCAGCACGATCAGGAGCAGGGCGGCGGCGGGATTCATGCACGCGAGGCTACGCCAGGCCAGCCCGCCCCTGCCCTCTGTGACGGCAGATGACGCCCCGCTCCACCGCCGGTGCAGCCACCGGGAACGGCCCCGACATGCCATTAAACGCGCGCGAGACCCACGCAGGCGGCCCGCGAGGGCGCTGCAGACGATAACCTGTAAACCGTGTCTACTCCTTTCAACCCGTTCGGGCAGGTCCTCGTCGCCCTGGTGACACCATTCACGGCTGATGGGGAGGTGGACTGGGCCGGTGTGGAGAAGCACATCGACGACGTCATCACCGCCGGAGCGGACGGCATCGTCGTCACCGGCACCACCGGCGAAACCTCCACCCTCACCGACCCGGAGAAGCTCCGCCTGGTCGAGGTCGGCAAGGACGTCGCGGCCGGCCGGGCCAAGATCATCACCGGCGGCGGCTCCAACGAGACCGCCCACGCCATGCAGCTCGCCCGGCAGAGCGAGAAGGCCGGCGCCGACGGCAACATGATCGTCACCCCGTATTACAACAAGCCCACCCAGGCCGGCGTGCTCACGCACTTCCGCATGATCGCGGATGCCACCGACCTGCCGGTCATCCTGTACGACATCCCCGGCCGCACCGGCATCCCGATCATGTACGAGACCATCCTGCGCGCCGCGAAGCACCCGAACATCCTCGCCGTCAAAGACGCCAAGGGCGACCTCGCCCAGGTGAGCCGGGTGCTCAACCAGACCGACCTGCTCTACTTCTCCGGCGACGACCCCAACGTGCTCCCGCACCTGTCGATCGGCGCCACCGGCCTGATCGGCGTCACGGCGAACATCGCCGCCACGCCGTACCGCCAGATGGTGGATGCCGTCAACGCCGGCGACCTCAAGGCCGCCACCCTGGCGCACCAGCAGCTGGAACCGCTCGTGCGCGCCGTGATGACCCACGTGCCCGGCACCGTCGCGGCCAAGTACATCCTGCACGGACTGGGCCGCATCGGCAGCCCGCGCGTGCGCCTGCCCCTCGTCGGTCCGGAGGAATCCGAGGCCGCCATGATCGAAGACGAAATCGACCTGGTCCGCAACATCCCGGGCGTCGACTTCACCAATTTCCGGCCAGACCGCAACGCCGCCGCTGGTGGCGCGCTGCCCAAGGTCGCCGGGACCACACGCTAAAAGCTTTAAGAAAAACGCATCACCAATTCCTCAGCACGACCAATTCCACAATAGGAGGGCTTATGCCCAACGACGTATACGCACCGCCCGCGCTCCCCAAGGGGACTCTCCGTGTCACGCCCATCGGCGGACTCGGCGAAATCGGCCGGAACATGACCACCTTCGAGATCAACGGCAAAATCCTGATCGTCGACTGCGGTGTGCTGTTCCCCGAGGAGCACCAGCCCGGTGTCGACCTGATCCTGCCCGACTTCAGCCCGATCAAGGATCGCCTGAAGGACATCGTCGGCGTCGTGCTCACGCACGGCCACGAGGACCACATCGGCGCCGTCCCGTACCTGCTCAAGCTGCGCCAGGACATCCCGCTGATCGGCTCCGGCCTGACGCTGGCCTTCATCGAGGCCAAGCTCAAGGAACACCGCATCACTCCCTACACCCTGCAGGTGAAGGAAGGCCAGAAGGAACGCCTCGGCCCGTTCAACCTCGAATTCGTCGCGGTCAACCACTCCATCCCCGACGCCCTCGCCGTTGCGATCAAGACCGAGGGTGGCAGCGTGCTGCACACCGGTGACTTCAAGATGGACCAGTTGCCGCTGGACAACCGCATCACCGACCTGCGCGACTTCGCCCGCCTCGGCGAGGAGGGCATCGACCTGTTCCTGGTCGACTCCACCAACGCCGACGTTCCCGGCTTCACGCCGAGCGAGCGCGCCATCGGCCCGGTCCTCGAAGACGTCATCGCGCGCGCCCCGCGCCGCGTGGTCATCGCCAGCTTCTCCAGCCACGTGCACCGTGTGCAGCAGGTGCTGGATGCCGCGCACGCCAACGGCCGCCGCGTGGCCCTGCTCGGCCGTTCGATGGTGCGCAACATGACCATCGCCGCCGACCTCGGCTACCTCAAGGTGCCGGACGGCGTGCTGATCGACTTCAAGAAGGCCGGGAACATCCCGGACAACAAGATCGTCTACATGTCCACCGGCTCGCAGGGTGAGCCGATGGCCGTGCTCAGCCGCATCGTCAACAGCGAACACCAGATCGAGGTCGGCCCCGGCGACACCGTCATCCTGGCCTCCAGCCTGATCCCCGGCAACGAGAACGCGGTTTACCGCATCATCGACGGCCTCACCAAGCTCGGCGCCAACGTCGTGCACAAGGGCAACGCCAAGGTGCACGTCTCCGGACACGCCGCCGCCGGCGAGCTGCTCTACGTCTACAACGTGCTGCGCCCGAAGAACGTGCTTCCCGTGCACGGCGAATACCGCCACCTGGTGGCCAACGCCAAGCTCGCCGTGCAGAGCGGTGTCCCCGTCGAGCGCGCGATCCTCGCCGAAGACGGCACCGTGCTGGACCTCCGCAACGGTGACGTCAAGAAGGTCGGCCAGCTCGACCTCGGCTATGTCTACGTGGACGGTTCCACCGTCGGCGAGATCACCGAGGCCGACCTCGTCGACCGGCGCACCCTGTCGGAGGAGGGCTTCATCTCGATCATCGTCGTGGTCGACAAGTCCACCGGCAAGATCATCGTCGGCCCGGAGATCCACGCCAAGGGCTTCGCCGAAGACGACTCCGTCTTCGACTCCGTGCGGCCCAAGATCGAGGCCGCCCTGGTCGAGGCCGCCCAGAGCGGATCGCACGACACCTACGCGCTCACGCAGGTCGTGCGCCGTACCGTCGGCCGCTGGGTGCAGGCGTCGTTCCGTCGTCGCCCGATGATCGTCCCGATGATCATCGAGGCGTAACCGGTCCCGCACCGCACCAGACAGCCCCCGGCCGCCTCACGGCGCCGGGGGCTGTCCTGTTGCCGGCCCGAAATGGGGGGTCATCCTTCAGGCTGATATTGCGCCGGATGCCCGCATTCCGGTTCCCGCCGGCGCACCGCTGCCCCTAGGCTCGAGCCAGCCGGCGTCACGGACGCCGACCGATTACCTGGGGGAATTCGTGAATGTAATGCGCAAGTGGGTCTTTCCCATTCTTCGCCTGCTGGTCATCGCGGCCATCGCCGTCGCGCTGGTGAAACTGGCCTTCTTCGCTGACACGGCCGAGGCGGAGGACCCGGCGCAGCCCACGGGCCAGGTGGTCGAACCGCAGGTTCCCGTCGCCCTTGGCACCATCACCAACGACGTGACCCTGCCGGGCACCGTGTCCGCCGACACCGCCGTGCCGGTCAAGGCAGTGGCCATCGGCACCGTCGACGAGCTCTTCTTCACCGCCGGTCAGACCGTCACCGCCGGCGACAAGATCTACGACATCAAGGTCGAAACCGTGCTCGACCCCGTCGAGACCACGGACGAGACCGGGATGGTCACCATCACCCAGCCCAAGCCCGCGATCACGTTCGAGAAGGTGTTCGCCCCGGCCGACGGCGTGCTCAGCGCGCTCACCGTCATCCACGGCCAGTCCGTCGCCATCGGTGACATCACCGGGCAGGTCGCACCGCCCACCTACTCGGTGAGCGGCTCGCTCAGCCCCGAGCAGCAGTACCGCCTGGTCACCCAGCCGACCGAGGCCTCCATCACCATCACCAATGGCCCGGCACCGTTCACCTGCACGGGCCTGCGCATCACCACCCCGCTGGCCGGCGCGGATGCCGACGCCGCCGGGTCCGACACCGGCTCGACGACCGGGGGAACCGGCACCACCGTCAGCTGCGCCATTCCCGCCGAGGTCACCGTCTTCCCCGGCCTGGCCGCCCAGATCACCATCGCCGGCGGCAAGGCCGAGAACGTGCTCGTCGTACCCACCACCGCCGTGAAGGGCTCCGCCGAAACCGGCGTCGTCTGGTTCGTCACGGAAGACGGCAGCACCGAAGAACGCCCGGTGACCCTCGGCATGAACGACGGCACCTCGGTGCAGGTCGTCGAGGGACTGGCGGAAGGCGACCTGATCAACCAGTTCGTGCCCGGCGCTGTCGATCCCGCCATGGCCGGCTGCACCACCCTGGATGACGGCAGCACGGTCTGCGACGGCTCCGGGGTGATGGTCCAGTGACCCTGCTGCACCTGGCGGGCGTGACCCGCACCGTGCAGCTCGTCGACGCTCCGCCGCTGACCATCCTCAGCGGTGTCGACCTCGATGTGGCCGTGGGGGACCGGGTCTCCATCGTCGGGCGCAGCGGTTCCGGCAAATCCACCCTGCTCAACCTGCTCGGCCTGCTCGACAACCCCACCAGCGGCGACCTCGAGTTCGACGGTCGCCCGGTGAAGTCGTTCTCCTCGGGGGAGCGGGACCGGGTCCGCGGTCGTGACGTCGGCTTCATCTTCCAGCAGTTCAACCTGCTCCAGGGCCGCACCGCGCTGGAGAACGTGATGACCCCGCTGCTCTACGCGCAGGGCAAGCAGTTCTGGCAGCGCGCCAGGATCGCCACCGAGATGCTCGAACGGGTCGGCCTCGGCCACCGGCTCGGCGCCATGCCAGACAAGCTCTCCGGCGGCGAACAGCAGCGGGTGGCGATCGCCCGCTCGCTGGTGCGCGGTCCCCGGCTGATCCTCGCCGACGAACCCACCGGCGCGCTCGACCTGGAAACCGGCGCCGACGTGATGGCCCTCCTCGACGAGGTGGCCACCGGTTCCGGCGCTGCCCTGGTCACCATCACCCACGACCCCGCCATCGCGGCCCTGGCCACCCGGCACCTGCGCCTGGACCACGGCGTGCTCAGCGTCACCGACACCTCCGCCGAACCGGATGCGCCGCTCGGCGTCCTCGCGGCGGTGCCCGCATGAACCGGCTGCTCACCAACATCGTCGGCTCCTTCGTCGAGGCGTGGCAGGAACTGCGCATCCACAAGGTGCGGGTGATGCTCTCCCTCATCGGCGTCGCCGTCGCGGTCTGCGCCATCACCACGGTCGTGGGCCTTGGCGCGGTCGCCCAGCAGTCCATCGTGGAGGGGAACGAGCGCGCCGGTGGCCGGTCGGCCACCCTGTCGCTCTACGTCGGCACCGCGGACGGCACCCCCGTCGACCCGGATGTGATGCAGGACCTCTGGTCCACCACCCTGGACCGGTACGGCATCGAGTACGCCAGCCGGGTGCTCTACTCCAGCCAGACCGTGCAGTTCACGGATGGCGCCGCCCCCGTGACGGCGATCGGCGTCGACCAGCCCTACGGCACCATGCACCGGGTGAAACTGACCGACGGAACCTGGTTCACCCCCGACGACGCCGACCGGCTGGCCCCGGCGGTGCTCGTCAACCAGATCTTCTACGACCGGCTCGGCCAGCCCGACCTGGCCACGCATCCCACCACCACGCTGCTCGGCGGGGTGCCCACCACGGCCGTCATCACCGGGGTCTACCCGGTGAGCACCTGGGAGACCGAGCCGGCCATGTACCTGCTCACCGACACCCTGATCGGGCTCACCCCGCCCGAACAGGCCGAGATGGGTGCGCTGATGCCCAACTACGAACTCTGGGTTCCGCCAGAGGCCAGCGACGACCTCACCACGGCCATCACCCGCGACTTCACGAGCTCGCTCGGCGCCGCGACCGACGTGCAACTGAACCGGCAGGACTACGCCGCCTACAACGAAGACCCGTTCGCGTCGATCAAGCTCCTGGTCGCGGGAGTGGCCGGGCTGGTACTGCTCCTCGGCGCCCTTGGCCTGGTCAACATCGCGCTCGTCACCCTCAAGCAGCGCATCCGTGAGATCGGCGTGCGGCGCAGCTTCGGCGCCACCGCCGGGCGGGTCTTCTTCTCGGTGATGATGGAGAGCATCGTCGCCACCGTCGTGGCCGGCATCGTCGGCGTGATCGGGGCGGTGCTCATCGTCACCAACCCGTTCGTGCAGGAGTTCATCAGCCAGGGCATGGTCACCGACTTCCCGCCGTTCCCGGTCGAGGCAGCGCTGCTCGGCCTGGCCTGCGCCACCGTGGTCGGCGCCCTCGCCGGCCTGCTGCCGGCCCTGGTGGCGGTGCGCGTCAAGGTCATCGACGCCATCCGCTATTGACCGTCCGCGCTTTCGGGCAGGGGAGCGGAGCGGGCAATTGGGCGTGGGATCACGCCGATGTCGGTCACCGGCGGTACCGTGGAGAACATGGCTACGAGCACTAAGTCGACCGGGCGTGCCCGCAGCACGCCTGCGCGCGGCACCGGAACGACCGCGCGCACCAAGGCCGGCAGCACCACCTCCCAGAAAACCGTGAAGTTCCCCGCGGCAGAGACCAAGCCGAACCTCGGGGTGCGGATGTGGATGGGCCTCGCCCACGTGGCCGGCGGCGCGGCGCGCGCGCTCGGCCCCGAGCAGCTCTCCAAGGAGGAGCGCAGGGACGGCCTGCCCTTCTTCCTCGTGCTCCTCTCCGTCGCCGGCGCTGTCATCGAGTGGTTCCTGATCAATGACCCCATTGCGCAGACCCTCGACGCCTGGAGCTTCGGCGGCCTCTTCGGCCGAGTGGCCTTCGCGCTCCCGGTGATCATGCTGCTCTTCGCGGTCTGGTTGTTCCGCAACCCCAGCTCAGTGCACGACAACGGCCGCATCGGCATCGGCCTGTCCCTGCTGCTGGTCACCGTCTCCGGGCTGTGCCACATCTTCGCCGGCCAACCCGCGCCCAGCGAGGGCATCGAGGTACTCGCCCTCTCCGGCGGCGTCATCGGCTGGATGATCGCGGCCCCGCTGATCTTCCTGATCACCACCGTCGGCGCCGCGATCGTCGTGATCCTGCTGCTGATCCTCAGCCTCTTCATCATCACCAAGACGCCGCCGAACAAGATCGGCGAACGCAGCCGGGAGTTCTACGCCTGGCTCTTCGGCGCCCCGCTGCCCGCCCCCGAGGAGCGCCAGGCCGCGAAGGAAGCCCGCACAGAGCGCATCCAGGCCCTCAAGACCAAGCAGATCGAACTCGACGGCCTCGACCCCGCCCAGGACGACGACACCGACGACGGCGTGCTGCCGTGGTGGCGCCGCAACACCAGCAAGCGCGAGGAGGACCCCGACTTCTCCAGCGCCGTCTCCTCTGACTACACCGAGGCCGACCCGCCCGCCGCCGACCCGCTCAGCACCCTGCTCAACCGTGGTCCGGATGCCGCCGTCGGGGGGTTCGACACCGCTCTCGAGTCCGCCCAGCCGACCGTGCCGCGCGGCCAGGACCACTACGGCACCGAGGTGCTCGAAGACCTGCTCAAGGCCGAAGAGGCCATCAAGCGCTACACCGGCGAGGTGGAGGCCGTGCCCCGCTCCACCGGCCTGCACGCCGACGACCCTACCGACCTCACCGATGAGCTGCCCGGCCTGGACGACCTCGACGAAGCGGCAACCGCCGTCGACCGCTCCGCGACCGAGATCGGCTTCGGCGAGCGGCCTGACCTGCCATACGTGCTGCCCTCCGCCACGACCCTCACCGCCGGTCCGCCCGCCAAGGCACGGTCGGCGGCCAACGACGAGGTCGTCAAGTCCATCACCGACGTGCTCGGGCAGTTCTCCGTCGACGCCAGGGTCACCGGTTTCTCCCGCGGCCCCACCGTCACCCAGTACGAGATCGAACTCGGCCCGGGCGTCAAGGTCGAGCGGGTCACCGCGCTGAGCAAGAACCTGTCCTACGCCGTCGCCTCCAACGAGGTGCGCATCCTCTCGCCGATCCCCGGCAAGAGCGCCATCGGTATCGAGATCCCCAACACCGACCGGGAGATCGTCACCCTCGGTGACGTGTTGCGCTCCAACACCGCCACCAACAGCACCCACCCGATGACCATCGGCGTGGGCAAGGACGTCGGCGGTGGCTTCGTCATCGCCAACCTCGCCAAGATGCCCCACCTGCTCGTGGCCGGGTCCACCGGTTCCGGTAAGTCCAGCTTCGTGAACTCGATGATCACGAGCCTGCTGATGCGGGCCAAGCCCAGCGATGTGCGCATGGTGCTGATCGACCCCAAGCGGGTCGAGCTCGCCGCCTACGCCGGCGTGCCCCACCTCA
Organism: Cryobacterium sp. AP23; assembly: GCF_054075385.1. Taxonomy (NCBI): domain Bacteria; kingdom Bacillati; phylum Actinomycetota; class Actinomycetes; order Micrococcales; family Microbacteriaceae; genus Cryobacterium; species Cryobacterium sp. AP23. The sequence continues at coordinate 4,190,469 of NZ_CM133415.1, forward strand.
TCACCCCCATCATCACGAACCCCAAGAAAGCCGCGGAAGCGCTGCAGTGGGTCGTGAAGGAGATGGACATGCGGTACGACGACCTGGCCAGCTTCGGCTTCCGCCACATCGACGACTTCAACAAGGCCGTCGTGAACGACGAGATCGTGCTCCCGGCCGGCAGTGCCCGTACCCTCAAGCCCTACCCGTACCTGCTCGTGGTCGTCGACGAGCTCGCCGACCTCATGATGGTCGCCCCGCGCGACGTCGAAGACTCGATCGTGCGCATCACCCAGCTCGCCCGCGCCTCCGGCATCCACCTGGTGCTGGCCACCCAGCGACCCAGCGTCGACGTCGTCACCGGCCTGATCAAGGCCAATGTGCCCTCCCGGCTCGCCTTCGCCGTGACCAGCGTCACCGACTCGAGGGTCATCCTCGACCAGCCCGGCGCCGACAAGCTGATCGGCCAGGGCGATGCCCTGTTCCTGCCGATGGGCGCCTCCAAGGCCCTCCGGGTGCAGGGCGCCTGGGTGAACGAAGCCGAGATCGAGAAGGTCGTCAAGCACGTCACCCAGCAGGCCCGGCCCGACTACCGGCCCGACGTCTCCGCCGAGGCGCCGCGCAAGGAGATCGACTCCGACATCGGCGACGACCTCGAGGTGCTTCTCGCCGCCGCCGAACTCGTGGTCTCCACCCAGTTCGGTTCCACCTCGATGCTGCAGCGCAAGCTCCGGGTGGGCTTCGCCAAGGCCGGCCGCCTGATGGACCTGCTCGAATCCCGTGAGATTGTCGGCCCGTCCGAGGGCTCCAAGGCCCGCGACGTGCTCGTCACGGCCGAACAGCTGCCGAGCGTCCTGGCCAAGCTGCGCGGCTCCGACGCCGAGCACCACGCCGCCACCGCACGCTCGCAGTTCGAGGAGTCCCAACGGCAGCAGTCGCACGAGCAGGCCGCGCCCGATCCCCGCTACGCCGACGACCCGGTGGCGAAGATGAGCGAAGGGTACGCTGAGGAAGACGGCGACTCCGACGAGGACGCCTGGCAACTCACCGACAGGGACTGACCTCATGGCCACACCGCGCGAACCGGCCGCGACCTCCAACTGGAACCTGCCGAACATCATCACCGTCGTCCGCATCCTGCTGGCACCGCTGTTCTTCTGGATGCTGCTGGCCGACAACGGGGCCGACGGCGCCCTGCGCTGGTGGGCCGCGGTGCTGTTCATCGTCGCGATCGCCACCGACGGGGTGGACGGCGCCATCGCCCGCCGGTACAACCTCGTCACCGACCTCGGCAAGCTGCTCGACCCGATCGCCGACAAGATCCTCACCGGCGCCGCCCTGATCGGGCTGTCCATCCTCGCCGAGCTGCCCTGGTGGGTCACCGTCCTCATCCTCGTGCGCGAGATCGGCATCACCGTGTTCCGCTTCGCCATGCTCAGCGACCGGGTCATCCCCGCCTCCCGCGGCGGAAAGCTCAAGACCATTGCGCAGTCAGTGGCCATTTCGCTGGCCCTGCTGCCGCTCTGGCTGGTGCTGGGCGACTGGATCCACTGGGTGAACACCATCACGATGACCATCGCCCTCGTGCTCACCGTCTACACCGGCGTCGAATACCTTGTCGCCGCCCGCCGGGTGAACCGGCAGGCGAAGTCGAACCAGGCCTGACATGCCCGCGCCACCGGATGCCGCGGCCGAGCTGGTCGCCGCCCTCACCGCACGGAACCTCACCATCGCGGTCGCCGAGTCGTTGACCGGCGGTCTGCTGGTGGCCGAGATCGTGCGCATCCCCGGCGCATCCGTCGTGCTCAACGGGGGAGTGGTGGCGTACAACACCGCGATCAAGCACACCGTGCTCGGCGTGGACGGGGCCCTCCTTGCCGAACACGGCCCCGTGCACCCCGAGGTCGCCCGGCAGATGGCCGCCGGGGTACGGTCCGCGCTGGCGGTGAACGGCTCCCCGGCCGGCATCGGCATCGCCACCACCGGGGTTGCCGGACCCGGCCCGCAGGACGGCCACCCCGCCGGCACGGTGTACCTCGGCCTGTCCCAGCGCGACCAGGCCTGGGCCATCCCGTTGGCGCTCTCCGGCGACCGCGGCGACATCCGCGCGCAGGCCGTCACCCGCGCCCTCGAAGCTGTGTGTCAGCTGATCGAAATCGGAAAGCCCGAGAACGCGGAATAGTTAGTGTTACCGGCGGGTTACAGAACACATATTCACAAGAAAAGTCCAGTCATCCTCGGTAATCTCGAGGTGTCGGATGGATAGAGTACTGTTGGCCATCCGCCACACGAAACTGACCGGTTGAGTGGGCCCCAGCAGTTCAGACAGCACGAAGAAGGAGGTTCCGATGATTCTTGTTCGTCAGGAAATCGGCGATGTGCTCAGGGACTTCCGCCTGCAGAAGGGGCGCACGCTGCGTCAGGTTGCCAGCAAGGCCAGTGTGGCCCTTGGCTATCTGTCCGAAGTGGAGCGTGGCCAGAAGGAAGCCTCTTCGGAGATTCTCGCTTCCGTCGCAGAGGCGTTGGAGACCCCCATTTCTGTCATCATGCGCGAGGTCGGCGATCGGCTGGCCGTCATCGAGGGAATCGATCGTTTCCCCGACACCGTGCCGGACGAGCTGGTTGCGAAGTTCGACGCCAGCATGATGGTGCGCTAGTCGGGTCACACCGACTGGTCCACCCCGGCCATTCCCATCCAGTGAGTTCACGATGCGATTGAGCGAATTCCGCCAAGCCCTGAAAGACGAGTTCGGCGAAGGCTACGGCCGGGTGCTGACCCGGGACCTGGTTCTGGGTCCGCTGGGTCGCACGGCCGACCAGGCACTCGCGAGCGGTGTCCCCGCCCGCGACGTCTGGCTCGCCCTCTGCGCCGAGACCGATGTTCCCCCGGCCCGGCGGCACGGGGCTGGACTGCCGCCGGCCCGCAGCTGACCCGGCGCAGTCCGCACACCATGATCCTGAACGGCCCGGCCCTCCAGCCGGGCCGTTCTGCGTTCACCCGCCGAAGAAGATCAGTCCGAAAGATTTCCGACACACCATGCTTGTGTCGAATACGTGTTCGGTCCTTGGTAGGCTCCTCCACAGTAGTAGTCGAAGACGGATTGTCCACCGTCGCAACGTCCACCGGCCAGTGTCGGTGGTGCTGCGTACAGTCGCAATCGTCAACGACAACCGCGCACTTGCCTTGTCGAGGGCGGTCACCGGGGTCTTCCCGCTGATCGAAACGACAGCCTATAGGCGCCACGCGCACGACCAAAAGGAGCACACCATGGCATCAGCAGCAGACCGCGAGAAGGCACTCGACACCGCCCTCGCCCAGATTGACCGCCAGTTCGGCAAGGGCTCGGTCATGCGCCTCGGCAGCGACGAGCGCGCCCCCGTCGAGACCATCTCCACCGGGTCGATCGCTCTGGACGTCGCGCTCGGCATAGGCGGGCTGCCCCGTGGCCGCATCGTGGAGATCTACGGCCCGGAATCCTCGGGTAAGACCACCCTCACGCTGCACGCCATCGCCAACGCGCAGAAGAACGGCGGCATCGCCGCGTTCATCGATGCTGAGCACGCCCTCGACCCGGAATACGCCAAGAAGCTCGGCGTCGACATCGACGCCCTCCTGGTGTCCCAGCCCGACACCGGTGAGCAGGCGCTCGAGATCGCCGACATGCTCGTGCGAAGCGGCTCGATCGACCTGATCGTGATCGACTCCGTCGCCGCCCTGGTGCCGCGCGCGGAAATCGAGGGTGAGATGGGTGACTCCCACGTCGGCCTGCAGGCCCGCCTGATGTCGCAGGCGCTGCGCAAGCTCACCGGTGGCCTCAGCCAGACCAACACCACGATGATCTTCATCAACCAGCTGCGCGAGAAGATCGGCGTGATGTTCGGCAGCCCGGAGACCACCGCCGGCGGTAAGGCACTGAAGTTCTACGCCTCGGTGCGCCTGGACATCCGCCGCATCGAGACCCTCAAGGACGGCACTGAGGCCGTCGGTAACCGCACCAGGGTCAAGGTCGTCAAGAACAAGATGGCGCCGCCCTTCAAGCAGGCCGAGTTCGACATCATCTACGGCGTCGGCATCTCCCGCGAGGGCAGCCTGATCGACTTCGGTGTCGACCAGGGCATCGTCAAGAAGTCCGGCGCCTGGTACACCTACGACGGTGACCAGCTCGGCCAGGGCAAGGAGAACTCGCGCAACTTCCTGCTCCGCAACGCCGACATGGCCAACGAGATCGAAACCAAGATCAAGAACAAGCTCGGTGTCGGGGCTGAGGGCAAGGCCGCCAAGAAGGCCACCGATGACGCTGCCACGGCCGCAGCCGCTGCTGAGGCCGCGGCCTCCGGTGCGGCCACGGGCACCGACGGCGCCAAGGTCAACTCGATCGCGTCCAAGGCCGCCGCACGCAAGGGCGCCTAACGACCATGGTTCACTTCGAACCCTCATCCGCTAAGGGCGGTAAGGCCGCCGGCGACGCCCTGGCGCCGGTGACCTACCTGCCCGGCGCGAGCCCTGCCGAGCAGGCCGATGACGCCGCAGACGAGGCGGCCGACGAGCGCGACCGCGCGGAGAAGATGCTCCTGCAGCGTCTGCGCGGCCGGTCCCTCTCGGCGGTGGAGGCCGAGAAGCTGTTGCGGTCCACCGACATCGACGAGGAGGCGGTGCACGAGATCCTCGAACGCTTCGCCGAACTGCACTACCTCGACGAAGAGAAACTCGCCGACCAGATCATGCACAGTCATCACGAGCGCAAGGGGCTGGGGCGCAGCGGCGTCGCCGCCGAGATGCGCCAGCGTGGGCTCGACGCCGAACTGATCGCCGAGAAGCTCGAGGAGATGCCGGATGACGAGGCGGAGCGGGCGACCGAGCTGGCGCTCAAACGCGTCGGACAGCTCGACCGGTTCGACGATGCCACCATCGATCGGCGGCTCACCGGATTCCTGATGCGCAAGGGCTACGCCTCCTCGGTGGTGCGCGGCGCCGTCAAGGCCGCCCTGGCGTCCCGGCGTGGCTCCGGCAAGGCCTCCACGGTCCGGTTCCGCTGAGTTCACCGGCCAGGCGGGCCCGCTGGGAACAGCGGGCCCGCGCACGCGTAAGCTGAGGGAACTATGAGCAGCGTCACCGCACCATCCCTCGCCACCCCGCCGTCAACAAGCCCGACGGCCACCGACCCGTCGCCGCACACGACGACCGTGATCGCACCGTCCTCGGCGGCACGAGATGACGAGGGCCGCGCCCGCACCTACGAGGTGCGCACCTTCGGCTGCCAGATGAACGTGCACGACTCCGAACGTCTCAGTGGCTCGCTCGAGGCGGCCGGTTACGTCTCGGCGCAAGGCGAAGAAGCCGACATCGTCGTGATCAACACCTGCGCGGTGCGGGAGAACGCCGACAACAAGCTCTACGGCAACCTCGGCTACCTCGCCTCGGTCAAACGCAAGCACGCCGGCATGCAGATCGCCGTCGGCGGCTGCCTCGCCCAGAAGGACAAGGCCACCATCCTGGCCAAGGCGCCCTGGGTCGACGTGGTGTTCGGCACCCACAACATGGGATCCCTGCCGAGCCTGCTCGAGCGTGCCCGCCACAACGGCGAGGCCCAGCTGGAGATCCTCGAATCCCTCGAGACCTTCCCCTCCACACTCCCCACCAAACGGGACTCAAGCTATAGCGGCTGGGTGTCGATCTCGGTCGGCTGCAACAACACCTGCACCTTCTGCATCGTGCCGGCGCTCCGCGGCAAGGAGAAGGACCGCCGCCCCGGCGAGATCCTCGCCGAGATCCAGGCCATCGTCGACGACGGCGCAATCGAGGTCACCCTGCTCGGCCAGAACGTGAACTCCTACGGTGTCGAATTCGGCGACCGGCTCGCGTTCGGCAAGCTGCTGCGCGCCGCCGGGCAGATCAAGGGCCTGGAGCGTATCCGCTTCACCAGCCCGCACCCGGCCGCGTTCACCGATGACGTCATCGACGCCATGGCGGAGACCCCCGCCGTGATGCCGCAGCTGCACATGCCGTTGCAGTCCGGCTCCGACCGGGTGCTCAAGGCCATGCGCCGGTCCTACCGGTCCACCAAGTTCCTCGGCATCCTCGAGCGGGTGCGGGCGCAGATGCCCGACGCCGCGATCAGCACCGACATCATCGTCGGCTTCCCCGGTGAGACCGAGGAGGACTTCCTCGAGACCATGCGGGTCGTCGAAGAGTCCCGGTTCGCCACCGCGTTCACCTTCCAGTACTCCATCCGCCCGGGCACCCCCGCCGCCACCATGCCCGACCAGGTGCCCAAGGCCATCGTGCAGGACCGCTACGAGCGCCTCATCGCCCTGCAGGAGCGCATCTCCTGGGAGGAGAACCGCAAGGTCATCGGCCGCGAGGTCGAACTCCTCGTGGCCAACGGCGAGGGCCGCAAGGACGCCGACACCCACCGGCTCAGCGGCCGCGCGCCCGACAGCCGCCTGGTGCACTTCGACGTGCCCGCCGGCAGCGACCTGCCCCGCCCCGGCGACATGGTCACCGTCACGGTCACCCAGGCCGCCCCGTTCCACCTCATCGCCGACTCCCTCGACGGCGCCCCGCTGCGCATCCGCCGCACCATCGCCGGCGACGCCTGGGACCGCGACCAGGCCGACTCCTGCGGCGTGCCCACCCCGGCCGGCGCCGGCAGCGCCGTCTCCCTCGGACTGCCGACCCTGCGGGTGGGCAGCCCCGCCGCGCTGAACCTCACCAACCTCAGCCAGCACGGCGGCGCGACGACCATCCCGATCTACCCGGTCGACGACCAGGAACGCTAACCGCCGGTGCTCGTCGTCATCGTCGGCCCGACCGGCACCGGCAAGTCCGACCTGTCGCTCGACGTCGCCACCCGGCTGCAGGAGAGCGGCCGGCCGGCCGAGATCGTCAACGCCGACGCCATGCAGCTCTACCGCGGCATGGACATCGGCACCGCCAAACTGACACCGGACGAACGCCGCGGGGTACCGCATCACCTCCTCGACGTTCTCGACGTGACCGACGAAGCCACCGTCGCCCGCTACCAGGTCGACGCCCGGGCCGCCATCACCGGCATCATCGACCGCGGCGCCGTGCCGATCCTCGTCGGCGGTTCCGGCCTGTACGTCTCCTCCGTCGTGTACGACTTCCAGTTCCCCGGCACCGACCCGGTGCTGCGCGCCCGGCTCGAGGCGGAACTCGTCGAGCAGGGCCCCGGACTGCTCTACGAGCGGTTGAAGGCCGTCGACCCGGGCTCCGCGGCCCGCATCGGCGCCAGCAACGGCCGGCGCCTGGTGCGAGCCCTCGAGGTCGTGGAACTCACCGGCGCCCCGCACATCGCCGTTCTGCCCGGCGACCCGGTCTACTGGATGCCCGCGGTGACCATCGGGCTGCGCCTGCCCCGGGAGTTGCTCACCCCGCGGCTCGACGCCCGTGTCGACCGGATGTGGGAGGCCGGCCTCGTCGACGAGGTGCAGGCCCTCCTCCCCGCCGGACTGGAGAACGGCGTGACGGCCAGTCGGGCCATCGGCTATGCCCAGGCCCTCGGCCAGCTGCGCGGCACCGTCAGCCAGGCCGAAGCCGTCGAGGCCACCCAGCAGCTCACCCGCCGCTACGCCCGCCGGCAGGTGAGCTGGTTCAAACGCGACCCGCACACCCACTGGATCGATGCCGACGACCCCGACCGCGTCGCCCAGGCCGCAAGCTGCCTGCCCTGAGTCGGCACCGGGCGTGAGCGGCCGACGTCACCGCCTGGCCGAGTCCCTAAACTGATCAGATGAGCATCGACCTCCACTTCACCAAGGGCCACGGCACCGGCAACGACTTCGTGCTCTTCGCCGACCCCGACGGCACGGTCAACCTCACTCCGGAGCAAATTCAAGGCATCTGTGACCGCCACTTCGGAGCGGGCGCCGACGGGATCATCCGCGCCGTCCGCTCCGCCAACCTCGACGCGGGCGCCGCCGCCTTGGCCGAGGACGACACCGCCGAATGGTTCATGGACTACTGGAACGCCGACGGCACGGTGTCGGAGATGTGCGGCAACGGCATCCGCGTGTACACCCGGTTTCTGATCGAACAGGGCCTCGTCGAGATCGGACCGGGGGAGACCCTGGCCATCGGCACCCGGAGCGGTGTGCGTGACGTGCAGAAGAACGCCACCGGCTACCAGGTGGACCTGGGCCGCTGGCGCCTGGAGCCGGGGGAGACCCTGGTGCGGGCCAAGAACCTCGCCGTTGCCCGGCCCGGGCTCGGCATCAACGTGGGCAACCCGCACGTCGTCGTCGCCCTCGCCGACGCCGACGAGCTGGAGAGCGCCGACCTCACCTTCATCCCGCAGCTCGACCCTGAGCCCGCCGACGGCGCCAACGTGGAGTTCGTGCTGCCGCACGACCCGCTGGTCGTGGACGGGGTCGGCCGGATCCGCATGCGCGTGCACGAACGCGGCAGCGGCGAGACCCTCTCCTGCGGCACCGGCGCTGTCGCCGCGGCCCTGGCCACCCGACACTGGGCCGGCAAGGGCGCCCCGAACCAGTGGCGCATCGAGGTCCCCGGCGGCGTCCTGGGCGTGCGGATGTTCCCCACCGAGGACGGCGAGCACGTCTCCCTGTCCGGCCCCGCCGACCTCGTCTTCGACGGCACCCTGAAACTCGCCTAACCGACTCGCGACCCGTGACCTGAGCCCCGAAAACATCGAGTTTTCGGGGCTTACCTCACGGCCCGCGGGCTTCGCGAGCCTTGCCGGGCGTCCCGTGCGAGTACATAATCGCACCCAGCAGTGCTTGTTCTGAAGCCTGCCTCGGACGCGACCGAGCGCACTCACCCAGTGCAAGCCATCCACTCACTCACCCTGTTGGAGGCTTCTCATGTCGAAGAACAGGCTCACAAGGTTCGGGCTGGCGGTCGTGGCGACCGTCGGCCTGCTGGCCCCCACACTTGCAAGCACCGCGGCTGTTGCCGACCGCCACCCCGACGCCGACCCCGCAGTGATCACGAAATGGAACGAGATCGCCGAGCGCACCATCTTCACCGAGAACCAGACTCCGGTGCCGTCATCCACCCTGTACTTCGGATTCGTGTCCATCGCGATGTACGACGCCGTCGTCGCGATCGAGGGCGGGTACGAGCCGTACCTCGAGCAGCGCCGCGCCCAGCGGCACGCGTCGTCGGAGGTCGCGGCGGCCACGGCTGCCTTTACCGTCCTCAACCATTACTTCCCGAACTCCGCAGACGAGCTGCGCGCCTCCTACCTCACAACCTTCGAGGGGGTGCGCAAAGGCGCCGGGTACGTGCACGGCATCCGGGTCGGACACCGGGCCGCGGCGGCGATGATCGCCGACCGGCAGGACGACGGCATCGGTGTCGCCAAGCCCTTCACCCAGGAACCCGCCCCCGGGGTGTGGCGACCGACACCGCCGTCGAACGCCGAGTTCGCGGTGCCCTGGCTCGGATTCGTCGAGCCGCTCACCTACGATTCGCCGGCCGACTTCCCTCTTCCCGGACCGCCGGCGATGACCAGCGACACGTACGCGCAGGAATTCGCGGAAGTGCGGGACTACGGCGAGAGCGAAGGATCCTCCCGCACCCCGGAGCAGACCGCGACAGCGTTGTTCTACAACTTCAACATTGTTAGCCAGCTGCAAGCCGGCCTGCGCGACGAGGTGACGCGGCGTGGGGACGACATCGTCGAGAGCGCCCGCGCGTTCGCGCTGATGGACACGTCGCTGGCCGACACCCTGATCGCCTGCTGGAACTCGAAGTACGAGTACGGCTTCTGGCGCCCGATCACCGCGATCGAACTGGCCGACACAGACGGCAACCCGGCGACAGAGGCGGAACCCGGCTGGATCCCGCTCGCGCCGGTAACCCCGCCGTATCCGGACTACGTCAGCGGTCACGCCTGCAACGTCGGGGCGGCGTCGAACACGTTGAGCTACCTGTTCGGCGCGGAGACCCTCGACCTGAACCTCGTCGGAGGCACCGTCACCCGGCACTACGACAGTGCTGCGCAGCTGGACCAGGACACCATGGACGCCAGGATCTGGCTGGGGCTGCACTTCCGTTCGGCGATGACCGACGGCAACGAACTCGGGCACCGGGTGTCGGACTGGGTGATCGAGAACTACTTCCAGCCCGTCCACTGATGTTCGGTTCGGACACGAGCCGAGCGGACAGACCCGACCGCGCCGGAGCTGAGGAGAAGATCAGGTGGGTTTGTGCGCCTGCAGGATGCGGAAACCCTTGTCGGTCGCATAGCGGGAGACCTCGAGGGCGCCGGGCCGGCCGGCGCCGGGGAACTCCTCGGCGAGCCAACGGTGCAGCGAATCCGAGCCGAGGTTCCGCTGCACGACGAGCCAGGCATCCGTGCCCGGCTGCAGGCGCGGCAGCCAGTGCTCGAGCATCGAGTGCAGCTCGGCCTTGCCCACCCGGATGGGCGGATTCGACCAGATACCGGCGAAGGACACCGTCGCGGGAACATCGGCGGGCAGCACGGCGTTGATGTTGGTGAGCCCGAGGTTGGCTGCGTTCATGCGCACCAGGTCGAGGGCTCGTTCATTGACATCCACTGCCCAGACGGTGGCGGTCGGGTCGGCGAGGGCCAGGTGCAGGCTGATCGGGCCCCAGCCGCAGCCGAGGTCGAGAACATCCCCGCCGCCGGAGGGCAGCGGGGCTTCACGCATCAGCACCTTGGTGCCGGTGTCGATGTGTTCGGGGGAGAAGATCGCGTTCGCGGTCGTGACCTCGCGGATAGCACCGGCGATCTTCACGGTGATCTGCCGCAATTTCAGGTCGCTGCCCGGAGCCGACGAGAAATAGTGTTCGGAAGCCATACAACGAACTTATCGAAAGAAGAGGAACTAGAGTTAAAGCAATGACTGATTCAACCGCTCCACACGACGACGATGACGATGTAGTTGCGCGCGTGCTGGCCAGCGCCGAGAGCCGTTCGTCCGGCTACTCCCTCTTCGCCAGCGGATCGGCGCAAGCCCTGCAGGCCCGCCCGGCCGACGGCGGCTTCGACGGCGGCGACCACGACGGCGAACAGACCGAACGTGAAGACCGCAACGCCCTGCGCCGCGTCGGTGGACTCTCCACCGAACTGCAGGACGTCACCGAGGTCGAATACCGCCAGCTGCGCCTCGAGAACGTGGTGCTGATCGGGGTGTACTCCGCCCGCAGCCTGCTCGATGCCGAGAACTCCATGCGTGAACTCGCGGCCCTGGCCGAGACCGCCGGTGCCACCGTGCTCGACGGCCTGCTGCAGCGCCGCGCCACCCCCGACCCGAGCACCTACCTCGGCAAGGGCAAGGCCCTCGAACTGGCGTCCATCGTGGCGGCGCTCGGCGCCGACACCGTGATCGCCGACTCCGAACTGGCGCCCAGCCAGCGCCGTGCCCTGGAAGACGTGGTCAAGGTGAAGGTCATCGACCGCACCGCCGTGATCCTCGACATCTTCAGCCAGCACGCCAAGAGCCGGGAGGGCAAGGCGCAGGTCGAACTCGCCCAGCTCGCCTACCTGCTTCCCCGCCTGCGCGGCTGGGGTGACTCGATGTCCCGCCAGGCCGGTGGCCAGGTCGGTGGCGCCGGAGCCGGTATGGGATCCCGCGGACCCGGTGAGACGAAGATCGAACTCGACCGTCGCCGCATCCACACCCGGATGTCCCGGCTCAAGAAGCAGATGATCGAGATGAAGCCGGCCCGCGAGGCCAAGCGAGCCAACCGCAAGCGCAACGCGGTGCCGTCCGTGGCCATCGTCGGCTACACCAACGCCGGCAAGTCCAGCCTGCTGAACCGCATCACCAAGGCCGGCGTGCTGGTAGAGAACTCCCTCTTCGCGACCCTGGACGCCACCGTGCGCAAGTCCAGCACCGCGGATGGCCGGCTGTACACCTTCACCGACACCGTCGGCTTCGTGCGCAACCTGCCGCACCAGCTGGTGGAGGCCTTCCGCTCCACCCTCGAAGAGGTCGCCGACTCGGACGTCATCATCCACGTCGTCGACGCCTCCCACCCCGACCCGGCCAGCCAGCTGGCCACGGTTCGTGAGGTCATCGGCGAGGTCGGTGCCAGCGACATCCCGGAACTGGTCGTCTTCAACAAGAGCGACCTGGTCAGCGACGACGACCGGCTCGTGCTGCGGGGACTGTCCCCGCACGCGATCTTCGTGTCGGCCCGCTCCGGCGAGGGCATCGGCGCGGTCCTCGCCGCCGTCGAGACCATGCTGCCCAAGCCCGAGATCCGGCTTGACCTGCTGATTCCCTACGACCGCGGTGATCTCATCCCGATCCTGCACGGCCAGGGCAAGGTGCTTGCGCTCGACTACGCCGAGACCGGCACCCTCGTCACCGCGCTCGTTTCCCCCGGTATCGAAGCCCAGTTCACCCCGTTCGTGGTGGCCCCGGCGATCACCGCCTGACCCGTTCCACGCCGCTGGGCGGCACCCGCATCCGTCACCGGAGCGGGTGCCGCCCTTCGTTGTTCATGACTGGCCCAGTTTTGCTAGTGCGGGCACCCTCCGGACTAGCGAAAATGGGCCAGTCATTGTTGGAGAGGGGTGGATCCGCGACGGGTTTCGCCGCCGGAGGTAATATTCGGCCGTGCGACTGTGCCCCGGGATTGACCGGGGCTAGAGTCGTCTCAATCGTTGCCGGAACGCTCACCCTCCCGGCATGGAGCGACAGCCGAGCCCGGCATCCGCCCGCGAGGAGCTGCCTGGTTTGCCTGGCGGTCCGCGGCCGCCAGGCCGTTTTCTGTTGCAGTACCCATGCCGAATGAGGAACCATGACAGCGACCCCAGCACCGCCACCCGCGGATCCCGCCTGTCGGTACGGCACCCCGTTCTCGTTCGAGCTCTACCCGCCCAAAACGGGTGCCGCCGCGACCGCGCTGCACTCCACGATCGATACCCTGGCCGCCGCCGGACCGACGTTCATCTCGGTGACCTACGGAGCCAGCGGCTCCTCCCGCACCTCATCCCTGGACGTGCTGCGCTACATCCGCCAGGCCACCACGGTGGACCCGATGGCGCACCTCACCTGCGTCGGCTCCTCGCATGCGGAGGCGAGCAGCCTGATCCGCGAGTTCCTCGACGCCGGTGTGCGCAGCTTCCTCGCCCTCCGCGGCGACCCGCCGGCGGGCCTGACCGAGAATGACGCCTTCCTCGGCGACCTGCACTCCGCCGGTGAGCTGGTGCAGCTGATCCACCGGGTGCAGGCCGAACGGGTGCCGTACCAGGAGACCCCGATCCCCGGCCTGCCGCGCGCGCGCGCGGTGAAGACCGAACGCGAGCACGTGCGGATCGCCGTGGCCGCGTTCCCGAACGGCCACCCGCGTTCCCGCTCCACCGCGCAGGACATCGACACCTTGCTGGCCAAACAGGCCGCCGGCGCGAACCTGGCCATCACCCAGCTCTTCTTCCACGCCGACCACTACCTCAGCTTCATCCAGCGGGCCCGGGACGCCGGGGTGGAATTCCCGATCCTCCCCGGCATCATGCCCGTCACCAGCCCCGGCCGGCTGCGCCGCATCCTGGAACTGTCCGGTGAGGAGCTGCCCAGCGACCTCGCCATTCAGCTCGAGATCGAGCCGACGGCGGAGGGTCAGCGCGAGATCGGCATCGCCCACGCCGCCGCCCTCGCCGAGAAGCTCATCGCCGGCGGCGCTCCCGGCCTCCACCTCTACGCCTTCAACCAGCACGATACCGTGCTCGCCGTGCTCGACCGCGCCGGCGCCCTCGCCCCGGCAGAATCGGCCGTGTCCCGCTTCCCGTCCCCGATTCATCCCTCGACCAGTACCGCCAGTGTCAGCGCCGGTACTCCCTCCACGAAGGAGTCCTACTGATGACCACCACCGGCCCCGCCTTCCCCACCTTCCCCACCGGAACGATCCTCGGCTACCCCCGGATCGGGCGCCGCCGCGAGCTGAAGAAGGCCGTCGAGGCCTTCTGGGCGGGCACGATCACCGCCGCCGAACTCGAATCGGCCGCTGCCGCACTTCGCCGTGCCACCCGCGAACGCCTCGCGAGCCTCGGCCTGGGCCGCACCGACTCCTCGATTCCGGAGAGCTTCTCCTTCTACGACCAGGTGCTGGACGCCCAGGTCGCCGTAGGCGCCATCCCGGCCCGCTTCCAGGACCTCGTCGACGCCGACGGACACCTCGACCTGGCGGGCTACTTCACCCTGGCGCGCGGCGCCGGCGAGAACCTGCCCTTGGAGATGACCAAGTGGTTCGACTCCAACTACCACTACCTCGTGCCCGAAATCGGCCCGGAGACCAACTTCCACCTCGCCAGTGACCGCATTGTGCGGGAGTTCGAAGAGGCCCTCGCGGATGGCTTCCTCACCCGCCCGGTCCTCGTCGGCCCGGTCACCCTCCTGCTCCTGGCCAAGCCGAGCGAAGACGCGCCGGCCGGCTTCCACCCGCTCGACCGCCTCGCCGACCTCCTCCCGGTCTACGGGACCCTGATCGAACGCCTCGCCGCTGCGGGCGCCCAGTGGGTGCAGCTGGACGAGCCCGGCCTGGTCAGCGAGAGCATCGACATCCCCCGCGACCGGGCCCTCGCCGCCCTCGCCCAGGCTTACGGTGCCCTCGGCGGACTGGCCGCCCGGCCCGCGCTGTTCGTGGCCGCGCCCTACGGCAGCCTGGACGATGCCCTTCCCGTGCTGGCCGCCACCGCGGTCGAGGCCATCGGCCTGGACCTCGTGCGCGGCACCGTGCCCGCCGCCGTCCCCGGGCTGGCCGACGTCACCCTCGTCGCCGGCGTCATCGACGGGCACAACATCTGGCGCGGTGACCTCGCCGCCGCCTTCGACACCCTCGGCCGGCTCGGAGCCCTGAGCGAGCACATCGCGGTCTCCAGCTCCACCTCACTGCAGCACCTGCCGCACGACGTTGAGGACGAAACCAAGCTGGCCGCCGAGCTCGCCGGCTGGCTGGCCTTCGCCGACCAGAAGATCGGCCAGGTCGCCACCCTCGCCCGCGGGCTCACCGACGGCAAGGACGCTATCCAGGCCGAGCTGGACGCGGCCACCGCGTTGCTGGCCGAGCGCCGCGTCTCGCCCGGCGTGCGCGACGGTGCCGTGCGCGACCGACTCGCCACCCTCACGCCGGCCGACTACAGCCGCGGCGACTACGAGACCCGGCTCGCCGCCCAGTCAGCGGCACTGGACCTACCGCCGCTGCCGACGACCACCATCGGCTCGTTCCCGCAAACCGGTGACATCCGCCGGGCCCGCGCCCGCCTCGTCTCCGGCGAACTCGCCCCCGACGACTACCGCGACCTGATGCGCGCCGAGATCAGCCGCGTCGTGCAGCTGCAGGAAGACCTCGGCCTCGACGTGCTGGTGCACGGCGAACCCGAGCGCAACGACATGGTGCAGTACTTCGCCGAGAACCTCGACGGCTTCGCCGTCACCGAGAATGGCTGGGTGCAGTCCTACGGAAGCCGGTGCACCCGCCCGTCGATCCTCTGGGGCGACGTCTCACGGCCGGCGCCGATCACCGTGGAGTGGTCCAGCTACACCCAGACCCTCACCGCCAAGCCGGTCAAGGGCATGCTCACCGGACCGGTCACCATCCTCGCCTGGTCGTTCGTGCGCGATGACCAGCCGCTGGGGGAGACCGCCCGCCAGGTGGCCCTGGCGCTGCGCGACGAGATCGCCGACCTCGAGGCCGCCGGCATCCAGGTGGTGCAGGTTGACGAACCGGCCCTGCGCGAGTTGCTGCCGCTGAAGAAGAAGGACCACGCCGACTACCTGAACTGGTCGGTCGGCTCGTTCCGGCTCGCCACCGCCGGCGTCGCCGACGAGACCCAGATCCATACCCACCTCTGCTATTCCGAGTTCGGGGTCGTGATCGACGCGATCCGCAACCTGGACGCCGACGTCACAAGCATCGAGGCCGCCCGGTCGAAGATGGAGGTCGTGCAGGACATCCAGACCAGCGGGTTCGACCACGGCATCGGCCCGGGCGTCTACGACATCCACTCCCCACGGGTACCGGGCGTGGCGGAGATCACCGAACTGCTCGAGCGGGCACTCGAGTCGATTCCGGCCCGGCAGGTGTGGGTCAACCCCGACTGCGGCCTGAAGACCCGCGGGTACGCCGAGACCGTCGATTCACTGCGCAACATCGTCGACGCCACCCGGGCGGTGCGGGCGACGCTGGGCTAAGCCTCCCCGGCTCGGAAGCGCCGCTGAACGACAACAGGCCCGGTCCCCTCACGGGACCGGGCCTGTTCGTGGTTCAGGAGGCGTCTCAGACCGAGCGCAGCACCGCGACGACCTTGCCGAGCACCTCGGCGTAGTCGCCCAGGATCGGCTCGAAGTTGGTGTTGCGGGGGAGCAGCCAGGTGTGGCCGTCGCGCTGCCGCAGCACCTTCACGGTGGCCTCGCCGTCGAGCATGGCCGCGACGATCTCGCCGTTCTCCGCGGTCTTCTGCTGACGGATGACGACCCAGTCGCCGTCGCAGATGGCCGCGTCGATCATCGAGTCACCGACGACCTTGAGCATGAACAGTTCACCCTTGCCCACGAGCTGGCGGGGGAGCGGGAAGATCTCGTCGATCTGCTGGTCCGCCATGATCGGGATACCGGCGGCGATCCGGCCGACGAGCGGCACCATCGCCGCGTCGCCCACCTGAATGCCGGACTGGTAGTCGTCGGCAGCGCCCGGCGTGACGTCCTCACCGGACTGCGGCAGCTCGATGAGCACCTCGAGCGCGCGCGGCCGGTTCGGGTCGCGGCGCAGGTAGCCGCTCAACTCGAGCTGGTGCAGCTGATGGGTCACGCTCGACAGCGAGGACAGGCCGACGGCGTCGCCGATCTCCCGCATGCTCGGCGGATACCCGCGGTCGCGCACCGAGCGCTGGATAACGTCCATGATGGCGCGTTGTTTATCGCTCAGGCTCTTGCGGCGCCGCGTGGTGCCCTTGTCCCGAGGTGTGCTCTCCTGTGCCACGTTGTCGCTCCTCCTGGTTGGGTCTGAATGGTGCTTCCGACGATCTGCGTGACGCGTCAGAAGTGAATGTCGGTGGTGTCTGTTTGAGTACTGCTACCCGATCGAAACTGTAGCCAAACTGACAGCGATTACTAGACATGCATTCGAGTGTGTTGCGAAATTTCTTTTCATATTATCCGGAAACAGGGTTGATTGTTCGAACACTCGAAGATATATTCGGAACATAGATTCGCATCCGGCCCTCCCGGCCGAGGGCCGGATGCGTTACCAGGAGGTCTGACATGAGCGCAGCATATGCAGTGAAGCCCGGCACGATCGCCGACCGATCGGCTCGTTCCACCGGCCACGCCACGGCCACCGCCGCCACCGCGCCGCGAACGCACCTGCGGCTCACCCGCCGCGGACGCGTCGTGCTGACCACCCTCGCCGCCCTGCCCCTGGTCCTGGGGTCCATCGCCGTCGCCGTCAACGGCGGCGTCGCCGCGGCGGAGGGCACCGCGAACGTGGGCGCCGCCGCCTTCGAATACATCACCGTCGACGCCGGGCAGTCCCTCTGGGATCTGGCCCAGTCGATCGCACCCAAGCAGGACCCGCGTGACGTGATCGCCGACATCGTGAACCTCAACCAGCTGGCGTCCGAGTCCGTGCAGCCCGGCCAGCGTCTCGCCCTTCCCGCCGGCTACTGAGCCTCCCGGCAGAACTCCTGCCGACAGGGAGGCGGGGCGCCGCGCAACTAAGCTTGTTCGGGTGACCAGCCTCGACGACCTGCCCCTGCGTGCCAACCTCCGCGGAAAGATCCCCTACGGTGCACCGCAGCTGCACGTGCCGGTGGCGTTGAACGTCAACGAGAACACCCACCCGATCCCGCCGGCCGTCGCCGCCGACATCGCCCAGGCCCTCGCCGACGCGATCCTCACCGTGAACCGGTACCCCGACCGCGAGTTCACCCCGCTGCGTGACGCCCTCGCCGGTTACCTCGGCCACGGCCTCACCCGGGACAACATCTGGGCCGCGAACGGCTCCAACGAGGTGCTGCAGCAGGTGCTGCAGGCCTTCGGCGGTCCGGGCCGTTCCCTGCTCGGCTACGCGCCGACCTACTCGATGTACTCGATCCTCGCCTCCGGAACCGACACCGACTGGATCCCCGGCGGCCGCGACGCCGACTACGAGCTCTCGCCGGAGACGGCCGTGCGCTGGGTGAACGAGACGACCCCCGACATCGTCTTCCTCTGCTCCCCGAACAACCCCACCGGCACACCGCTGTCACTGGAGACCATCGCTGCCGTCTACGACGCCACCCCCGGCATCGTCGTCGTCGACGAGGCCTATGCCGAATTCGCCCCGGTCGGCACCGAGAGCGCCCTCAGCCTCCTCGCGGGCCGCCCGCGCCTGCTGGTGTCACGCACCATGAGTAAGGCCTTCGCGTTCGCGGGAGTACGGGTGGGCTACCTGGCCGCCGATGCGGCCGTCACGGATGCGCTCCGGCTGGTGCGGCTGCCCTACCACCTCTCCGCCCTCACCCAGGCGGCCGCCGTCGCCGCGCTCGCGCACACGGGCGAAATGCTCGCCATGGTGGACGACATCCGCGTGCAGCGCGACCGGATCGTGACGGAACTGACGGCACTCGGCTTCCGCCCGTTGCGCAGCGGCAGCAACTTCGTGTTGTTCGGGGGCGTGGCCGATCCGCGCGCGGTCTTCGAAGCCCTGCTCGCAGAAGGCATCCTGATCCGCGACATGGGCATCCCCGGCCACCTGCGCGTTTCGGCCGGCACCGAGGCCGAGACCAGCGCCTTCCTCGACGCCATCGCACGGCTTCGTCCGTCAGCCGAATAAACTAACGCCATGAGCAACGTCACGCCTTCGCCTCGCCGTGCCCACCTGCAGCGCGAAACGAGCGAATCGAGCATCGACCTCTCCATCGACCTGGACGGCACCGGGGTGAGCGACATCCACACCACCGTGCCGTTCTACGACCACCTGCTCACCGCGTTCGCGAAGCACTCCCTGACCGACCTCACCGTGCACGCCAAGGGCGACATCGAAATCGACGTACACCACACCGTCGAAGACATCGGCATCGTGCTCGGCCAGGCGATCAAGCAGGCCCTCGGTGACAAGTCCGGCATCTCCCGCTACGGCGACGCCCTCGTGCCGCTGGACGAAGCGCTCGTGCAGGCCGTCGTCGACATCTCCGGCCGGCCCTACCTCGTACACACCGGCGAACCGGCCGGCTTCGAATTCCACCTCATCGGCGGCCACTTCACCGGGTCGATGGTGCGGCACGTCTTCGAGGCCATCGCCTTCAACGCCGCCCTCACCGTGCACGTCACCGTCGTCGGCGGCCGCGACCCGCACCACATCGCCGAGGCCGAATTCAAGGCCTTCGCCCGCGCGTTCCGCCAGGCCAAGGCGTACGACGCCCTCGTGAGCGGCATCCCGTCCACCAAGGGCGCGCTATGACCAAGGTGGTCGTGCTCGACTACGGCACCGGAAACGTGCACTCCGCCGTCAAGGCGCTGGAGCTGGCCGGCGCGGACGTCACCCTCACCGGTGACCGCAAGCTCGCGCTCGAGGCCGACGGACTCCTCGTGCCCGGCGTCGGCGCGTTCAGCGCGGTGATGGCCGCCCTGAACGAGGCCCACGGCGGTGACATCATCGACAAGCGTCTCTCCGGCGGGCGCCCGGTGATGGGCATCTGCGTGGGCATGCAGGTCATGTTCGAGCACGGCGTCGAACGCGGCACCGACACCGAGGGACTCGGCGAATGGCCCGGCACGGTGACCGCGCTGCCCGCCCCGGTGTTGCCGCACATGGGCTGGAACACCGTCACGCCCGACCCGGATTCCGTCCTGTTCCGGGGCCTCGAGGAGGAACGGTTCTACTTCGTGCACTCCTATGCCGCCCAGGACTGGACGCTCGACGTGATGCCGCCATTCCCGGTTCCCCGCCTCACTTGGGCCGAGCACGGCGGCCGGTTCCTCGCGGCCGTCGAAAACGGTCCGCTGTCGGCCACCCAATTCCACCCCGAGAAGAGCGGCGACGCCGGCATCCGCCTGCTGTCGAACTGGCTCGGCACCCTCCGCGACTAGTCTTCCCACCCGCGGCCGCCGCGCGCTGCCGCACAATCACGAAAAAGGCACCCCCATGACCGAGTTCAACAAGACCCCGAAACTGGTCCTCCTCCCGGCCGTCGACGTTGCGGGCGGCAAAGCCGTGCGCCTGACCCAGGGCGAGGCCGGCACCGAGACCAACTACGGCGACCCGATGGATGCCGCGCTCGACTGGGCGAACCAGGGCGCCGAGTGGATCCACCTCGTCGACCTCGACGCGGCGTTCGGTCGTGGCAACAACACCGGTGTGCTCAAGAAGGTCATCAAGCAGCTGCGCGGCGTGAACGTGGAACTCTCCGGCGGCATCCGCGACGACCGGTCGCTCGAGGCGGCACTGGGCACCGGCGTCAAACGCATCAACCTGGGCACCGCCGCGCTGGAGAACCCGGAGTGGGCCGCCAGCGTGATCGCGCAGTACGGCGACTCCATCGCCGTCGGCCTGGACGTGCGCGGCACCACCCTCGCCGCCCGCGGCTGGACCAAGGACGGCGGCGACCTGTGGACGGTGCTCGAGCGCCTCGAAGAGGCCGGCTGCACCCGCTATGTCGTCACCGACGTCACCAAGGACGGCACCCTCAAGGGACCGAACATCGAACTGCTGCGCGAGGTCATGGAGCGCACCCACCGGCCCGTGATCGCATCCGGCGGCATCGCCAGCCTCGATGACATCGCCGCCCTGCGCGAGCTGGTGCCCCTCGGCCTGGAAGGCGCGATCGTGGGCAAGGCCCTCTACGCCGGCGCCTTCACCCTCGCCGAGGCGCTGGATGTCTCCGGCGCGTAACCTCGGCTCCACCGGCCGCCCGGACGAACCGGGCGCCGGCACCGAGGATTCAGCGGCGAACGCCGCTGCCGACTCCGCCGGCCAGCCCTGGGCGGGCCGGTCGGTCGAGCACACCGAGTTCGATGACGACGACGGCCTGGCACCACCGGCCCTGCTCGACGCGCTCGCCCGGTTCCGGGCCAGGGAGCTGGGGGAGGAGGGCGTCATCGACGCCCTCCGTTCCGCGCGCCTGCTGATCCCGTTGGTCACCGCGCTCGGCGACGACGGCGCGGCCGCGGAGCTCGGTGCGCACGGCCTGCGGATCGACAAGACCCAGGAACTCTCCATCATCACCGTCGCCGGGCCCGACGGCCGGGCCGTGCTGCCGGTGTTCTCCTCGGCCGCCGCCATGCGGGCCTGGAACCCCGACGCCCGGCCCGTTCCCGCCGACGCCGTGCGGGTGGCCCTCGCGGCAGCGCAGGAGAACACCGACCTCGTGGTGCTCGACCCCACCGCCGACACCGAGTTCGTGGTGCGCCGCCCCGCACTGTGGGCCATCGCGCAGGACACCCCATGGACCCCGAGCTACGCTAGCCGCCAGGTCGCGGCCGCCTTCGAGGAATCCATCACAACGGAACTGGCCGCGCTGTCGGTGAACCTGTCCGCCGGCGACCCGCAGTCCCGGCTGGCCGGCCCGGAGCTGATCGTGCGTCTCGAACTCGCCGACGGCCTCAGCCGCGCCGACCTCGACGCCACCCTCGCCCGGCTCGCCGCCCGCTGGGCCGCCGACGACGTGATCGCCACCGGAGTCGACTCCCTGCGCGTGCAGCTCGTCGCCTCCGCCTAACCCCGCCCAACTGTTCCCCGTGCGGACAATTGCACCCGGCACACCGGGACCATTTGTCCGCAGCGGGAACAGTTGCGGGCGGATGGCCGTGGCAATGTCGGGGGTATCGGCGAGGATGGACAGGTGACCCAGATCCTGCAGCGCCTCTCCCCGGCCACCCGCACGTGGTTCTCCGGAGCATTCAGCGCGCCCACCGAGGCGCAGCTCGGCGCCTGGGATGCCATCTCCCGCGGATCGCACACCCTCGTCGTCGCCCCCACCGGGTCGGGCAAAACCCTGGCGGCGTTCCTCTGGGCGCTCGACCGCCTCTACTCCGCATCCACGGATGCCGCCGCAACCGGCCCCGCAAAGACGGGCACCGGCGCCTCCGCCCCGACCGGCACCCGGGTGCTCTACATCTCCCCGCTAAAGGCGCTCGGCGTCGACGTGGAACGCAACCTGCGCGCCCCGCTGGTGGGCATCGGCCAGGCCGCGGAACGCCTCGGCCTGCCCCCGGTGCACGTCAGCGTCGGGGTACGGAGCGGTGACACCCCGGCCGCCGACCGCCGCGCGCTCGTGAAGACGCCGCCCGAGATCCTGATCACCACGCCGGAGTCGCTCTTCCTCATGCTCACCTCCGCCGCCCGGGAGTCGCTGCGGGGCGTGGACACCATCATCATCGACGAGATCCACGCCGTCGCGGCGAGCAAACGCGGCGCGCACCTGGCCGTGTCGCTTGAACGCCTGGACGCCCTGCTCGCCAAACCGGCCCAACGCATCGGCCTGTCCGCCACCGTGCGGCCGGCCTCCGAAGTCGCCCGGTTCCTCGGCGGCGTCGCTCCGGTGGAGATCGTGGCGCCCAAGAATGAGAAACGGTTCGACCTGCGCGTGGTCGTCCCCGTGGACGACATGACCCAACTCGGCGCGGTACCCGCACCCGAGGGCGCCACCTCGGCGGCTGCCCCGCAGACCGGGTCGATCTGGCCGCACGTCGAAGAGGCCATTGTCGACGCCGTGCTCGCCCACTCCTCCTCGATCGTGTTCGCCAACTCCCGGCGCCTGGCCGAGCGGCTCACCGCGCGGTTCAACGAGATCTATTCCGACCGGCTCGCCGCCGCCGACGAGTCCGAACTGGTGCTGGCGGGCGGCCCGGATGCCGCTGGCGCCGCATCCGCCGCGGCCCGCCTCGCGCCCGCCCCACCCCGCCCGCCCGCCGAACTGATGGGCGGCAGCGGCCAGAGCGAGGGCGCCGAGGCGCTGCTCGCCCGCGCCCACCACGGCTCGGTCAGCAAGGAACAGCGGGCCATGATCGAGGACGACCTCAAGACCGGCCGGCTGCGCTGCGTCGTCGCCACGTCGAGCCTCGAACTCGGCATCGACATGGGCGAGGTCGACCTGGTCGTGCAGGTGGAATCCCCGCCGTCGGTGGCCAGCGGCCTGCAGCGCGTCGGCCGGGCCGGCCACCAGGTCGGCGAGGTCTCCCGCGGCATCATCTTCCCCAAGCACCGCGCCGACCTCATCCACGCCACCGTCGCCGCCGAGCGGATGGTCTCGGGCATGATCGAGTCGCTGCAGGTTCCCGCGAACCCGCTCGACATCCTCGCCCAGCAGACCGTCGCGGCCGTCGCGCTGGAACCCATCGACGCCGAGGAATGGTTCGACGCCGTGCGCCGCAGCGCCCCGTTCGCCACCCTGCCCCGCTCGGCCTACGAGGCCACCCTCGACCTGCTCGCCGGTCGCTACCCGTCCGACCAGTTCGCGGAACTCCGCCCCCGCATCATCTGGGACCGTGACACCGGGCTACTCACCGGCCGGCCGGGCGCCCAGCGCCTCGCCGTCACGAGCGGCGGCACCATCCCCGACCGCGGCCTGTTCGGCGTCTTCATGGTGGGCGGCGACTCGGCCACCGGCCGCCGGGTCGGCGAACTCGACGAGGAAATGGTCTACGAGTCCCGCGTCGGCGACGTTTTCGCCCTCGGCGCCACGAGTTGGCGCATCCAGGAGATCACCCACGACCGGGTGCTCGTCACCCCGGCGTTCGGTGAGCCGGGCCGGCTTCCGTTCTGGAAGGGTGACGGGCTGGGCCGGCCCGCCGAGCTCGGCGCCGCCATCGGGGCGTTCCTCCGCGAAATTTCGGCGCTCACGCCCGCGAAGGCCCGCGCCCGCTGCTCCGCCGTCGGCCTCGACGACAGGGCGGTGACCAACCTGCTGGTCTTCCTCGACGAACAGCGCGCCGCGACCCGCTACCTGCCCACCGATCAGACCCTCGTAGTCGAGCGGTTCCGTGACGAGCTCGGCGACTGGCGGGTGATTCTGCACTCACCGTTCGGCCTCACCGTCCACGCGCCCTGGGCCCTCGCGGTGGGCGCGCGGGTGCGGGAACGGTTCGGCATCGACGGCGCCTGCGTCGCGAGCGACGACGGCATCGTGGTGCGCATCCCCGACACCGAGGCCGAACCGCCCGGCGCCGACCTGTTCGTCTTCGACCCTGACGAACTGGAACAACTCGTCACCGACGAGGTCGGCGGCTCCGCCCTGTTCGCCTCCCGGTTCCGGGAGTGCGCGGCCCGCGCGCTGCTGCTGCCCCGGTACCGGCCGGGCAGCCGGTCGCCGCTCTGGCAGCAACGCCAGAAGGCGTCGCAGCTGCTCGACGTGGCCCGCGAGTACCCGACGTTCCCGATCATCCTCGAGACCATCCGCGAGTGCCTGCAGGATGTCTACGACCTGCCCGCCCTGGTGGCACTTGCCAAGCAGGTGGCCAGCCGCGCCATCCGTCTGGTGGAGACCAGCACCGACTCCGCCAGCCCGTTCGCCAATGCCCTGCTGTTCGGTTACGTCGCCGCGTTCATGTACGAGGGCGACTCACCGCTGGCCGAACGCCGCGCCACCGCCCTGTCGATCGACTCCGGCCTGCTCGCCGAACTGCTCGGACGGGTGGAACTGCGCGAGCTCCTCGACCCCGTTGTGATCGACCGGACCGACGCCGAACTGCAGCGCCTCGCCCACGATCGGCGCGCCAAGGGCGTGGAGGGTGTCGCGGATCTGCTCCGCGGCCTCGGCCCGCTCACCGTGACCGAGGTCGCCGAACGGCTCCAAGCCGCCGGCGACACGTCCGGTGACGCCGCCGGGACCGGGCCCGACGCATCCGGCTCAGACGCATCGGCGTCGGACACCGAGGCCCCTGCTCTCCCCAGTGTCAGCGCAGACGAAGCCCGCGCGCACCTCGACACGCTCACGACGACCCGCCGCGCCCTCAAAGTGGGCATTGCCGGCGAGGAACGTTGGGCGGTGATCGAAGACGCCGGTCGCCTGCGCGACGCGCTTGGCGTGCCGCTGGCCCCGGGCATACCCGAGGCATTCACCGAGAGCGTGAAGGACCCGCTCGGCGACCTGGTCAGCCGGTACGCGCGCACGCACGGCCCGTTCACCACGGCGGATGTCGCCGCCCGGTTCGGCTTCGGCACCGCCATCGCCCTGGGCGCCCTGCGCCGGCTGGCGGATGCCCGGCGCATCGTCGAAGGGGAATTCCGCCCGCACGGCAGCGGCAGTGAATGGTGCGACGCGGAGGTGCTGCGGCGCTTGCGGCGGCGATCGCTCGCGGCGCTCCGCCACGAGGTCGAGCCCGTCGACCAGGCCACCCTCGGCCGGTTCCTGCCGGCCTGGCAGCACGTGGGCGGCAAACTGCGCGGCATCGACGGCGTCGTGTCGGTCATCGAGCAGCTCGAGGGCGCGCGCATCCCGGCCTCCGCCTGGGAGACGCTGATCCTGCCTGCACGCGTGTCCGACTACAACCCGGGCATGCTCGACGAGCTCACCAACGCCGGCGAGGTGCTCTGGGCCGGCGCCGGAACGCTGGCCGGCAACGACGGCTGGGTGAGCCTGCACCTCAGCGACACCGCCCCGCTCACCCTGCCCGTGCCCACCGAGTTGGAGACCACCCCGCTGCAACGAGAGATCCTGGCCACGCTGGGCGGGGGAGGCGGGTACTTCTTCCGCCAGCTGGCGGAATCGGTCGGCAGCCAGGACGACGGTGAACTCGTCGACGCGCTCTGGGACCTGGTCTGGTCCGGCCTGGTGAGCAACGACACCTTCGCGCCGGTGCGGTCGCTGGTGTCCGGCGGCAAGACGGCGCACTCCACCCGCCGCGCGGCTCCCCGGGCCCGGTTGCACCGCGGCCGCGCCCTGCCCCGTCCCAGCCTGCCCAGCCGGCAGGGCCCGCCCACGGTGTCCGGCCGCTGGTCGATCGTGCCCGTCGCCGATACGTCGGCCACCCGCCGGGCGCACGCCCTGGGCGAGACCATGCTCGAACGCTACGGCGTCGTCACCCGCGGCGCCGTGATGGGCGAGAACGTGCTCGGCGGGTTCGCCCTGGTCTACAAGACCCTCAGCGGGTTCGAGGAGATGGGCCGCTGCCGCCGGGGCTACTTCGTGGAGGGACTCGGGGCCTCCCAGTTCGCGACCGCCGGCACCATCGACCGGATGCGCGGCTACGTCGACCAGCGCGAGCGCGCCGAACGCGGCGACCGGTCGGTGGCGACCGCGGTCACGCTGGCCGCCACCGACCCGGCCAACCCGTACGGCGCCGTGCTGCCCTGGCCGGCCCTGCCCGAGGGCACCGGGCATCGGCCCGGTCGCAAGGCCGGCGGCCTCGTGGTGCTCGTCGACGGGCACCTGGTGCTCTATGTGGAACGCGGCGGCAAGTCGATGCTGGTGTTCGACCCGGCTGCCGGGACTCCCGACGCCGGCGTTCAAACCGATGAGACCGGTGCCGATTCCAGCGCCGGAGCGACCGCGCCCACGACGCCGGCACGTTCGGCGCCGGCGGGCACGCCCCGGGAGGCGCCGTCCGAGACGGTTCTGGCCGCCACCCGGTCGCTGGCCGCGACGGTCACCAGCGGGCGGGTGCCCAAGCTCGCCGTCGAGAACGTCAACGGTGAGTTCGTACTCGGCACCACCGTCGGCGACGCCCTGCGCACCGCCGGGTTCACCGAGACGCCGCGGGGGCTGAGGCTCAGTGCCTGAGGGCGATACCGTCTACCGCAGCGCCCGCAGCCTCGATGAGGCGCTGCACGGAGCAACGCTGACCCGATGCGACGTCCGGGTGCCGGCGTTCGCCACCGTGGACCTCACCGGCCAGGTGGTGCACGAGGTGATCAGCCGCGGCAAGCACCTGGTGGCGCACGTGGGGGAGACCAGCATCCACTCGCACCTGAAAATGGAGGGCAGCTGGCATCTCTACCGGCACGGCACGACGTGGCGCCGGCCCGCGTTCCAGGCCCGCATCGTGCTTGAAACCAGCGACTGGGTGGCCGTGGGATTCGAACTGGGCACCCTGGAGCTCTTCCCCACCACGGAGGACGAACAGCATCTCGGCTACCTGGGGCCCGACCTGCTCGGGCCCGACTGGGATGCCGCGGAGGCCGTGCGGCGACTCACCGAGGCGGGGGAGCGGCCGGTGGCGGTCGCCCTCGGCGACCAACGCAACCTGGCCGGACTCGGCAACGTGTACGTCAACGAACTGTGCTTCCTGCGCGGGCTGCTGCCTACCCGGCCGATGGCGGAGGTCGGCGATCCGGCCGGGCTCGTGGCGCTCGGTCACCGGCTGATCCACGCGAACCGGGACCGCAACGAACGCACCACCACCGGCAATCTGCGGCGGGGGATGGGCACGTTCGTCTACGGGCGGGAACGGCAGCCGTGCCGGCGCTGCGGCACGCGCATCCGCTCGGGCCAGCTCGGCCGCAGCGAACTCGAACAGCGGGTCACCTACTGGTGCCCGCGCTGCCAAACCTGACCGCAACTGTTCCCCGTGCGGACAAATGGTCCCGGCACACCGGGACCATTTGTCCGTATTGGGAACAGTTAGTTGACGGGGCCGGTGAACTTTTCGCCGGGGCCCTGGCCGATCGGGTCGGGGATGGCGGAGGCCTCACGGAACGCGAGCTGCAGGGAGCGCAGGCCGTCGCGGAGGCTGCGCGCGTGCATGTCCGAGATGTCGGGGGCGGATGCCGTGATCAGGCCGGCGAGGGCGGTGATCAACTTGCGCGCCTCATCCAGGTCGATCTGCGTCTCGGGGTCGTCGGCGAGGCCCACCTTGACCGCCGAGGCGCTCATCAGGTGCACCGCCGCGGTCGTGATGATCTCCACGGCCGCCACATCCGCGATGTCCCTCGTCGCCTGGCTGGACTGGTCCTGGTCGTAATTGTCGCTCACTGGTTTCCTCTGCTATGCTTACCCGGGCTCCGAGATGAAAGTCTCGGTACGAAAGTGGATAATCTCCCACCCGCGCTTGACCGCTTCATAAAGGTTACCGGGTAGTTTGCACTCCGCCGTCGCTTGCTGGTTTCCAGCTTGCACGGTAGATAGGGTGCCGTACGTGGTTGATGAGTAATGGAACTAGGAAAAGTTTCAGAACTCAGGAATGGCGCGCGCGATTATCTCCTCTTCGTCTCCGGACGACATCCGTTGTCAGGCTGTAGCCACGATGCTTGAGTAGAGGAGAGACGCATCAGCGATCCCCGTACAAATGACCGTATCCGCGTCCCCGAAGTCCGTCTCGTTGGTCCCAACGGCGAACAGGTTGGGGTCGTGGCGATTGATGTCGCCCTGCGCCTGGCACAGGAGGCTGACCTCGATCTGGTCGAAGTAGCCCCCACGTCCAAGCCGCCGGTCGCGAAGATCATGGATTACGGCAAGTTCAAGTACGAAGCTGCGCAGAAGGCCAAAGAAGCCCGGCGCAACCAGGCGAACACGATCCTCAAAGAGGTTCGTTTCCGTCTCAAGATTGATAAGCACGACTACGAGACCAAGCGCAAGCGCGCCGAAGGCTTCCTGAAGGCCGGCGACAAGGTCAAGGCCATGATTCTGTTCCGTGGCCGTGAACAGTCCCGTCCCGACCAGGGTGTACGTCTGCTTCAGAGATTTGCCGAGGATGTTGCGGAGTTCGGTTCGGTTGAATCGAGCCCGACCATCGACGGTCGAAACATGGTCATGGTGATTGGCCCGCTGAAGAACAAATCAGAGGCCAAGGCAGAGGCCAATGCACATAGAGCTGCTGACAAAGCAGCCAAACAGGAGGAAAAGAATGCCTAAGCAGAAGACCCACTCTGGGACAAAGAAGCGTTTCAAGGTCACTGGCTCCGGCAAGATCATGAAGCAGCAGGCCGGACTTCGTCACAACCTCGAGGTCAAGAGCACGCAGCACAAGTCCCGCCTGAACCAGGACCAGGTTCTCGCCAAGGCCGACGTCAAGGCCATCAAGAAGCTTCTCGGCCACTAGGCCCCGTACCCCTAAAGGAATTAGAAAATGGCAAGAGTAAAGAGGGCCGTCAACGCCCACAAGAAGCGTCGCGTCATCCTTGAGCGCGCTGCCGGTTACCGCGGACAGCGTTCACGCCTGTACCGCAAGGCCAAGGAGCAGGTCACTCACTCCCTCGTCTACAGCTACCGTGACCGTCGCGCCCGCAAGGGTGACTTCCGTCGCCTGTGGATCCAGCGCATCAACGCTGCGTCCCGTGCGAACGGCCTGACCTACAACCGCCTGATCCAGGGCCTCGCCCTTGCCGGCATCCAGGTTGACCGTCGCATCCTCGCCGACCTCGCCGTCACCGAGCCCGCCACCTTCGCGGCCATCGTTGAGAGCGCCAAGGCAGCACTGCCCTCCGACACCTCCGCACCCAAGGTTGTCGCAGCGAAGTAGATCCACCTGCATGTCCAACGGGAGCGGTCGCCACTGGCGGTCGCTCCCGTTTTGCATGCCCGGCGGGGCATTCTCCGCCCGGCATGCACGGCACCTAAACTGGGAGCATGCTAGATAACCCCCGATCTCCTCGCGTGCGTGCCGTCGCGAAACTTGCGAACCGAGCCGCCCGCTCCGAGACGGGACTGTTCCTCCTCGAGGGCCCGCAGGCCGTCTCCGAAGCCCTCACCTTCCGTCCCGAACTCGTCGTCGAGCTGTACGCGACCCCCACCGCCCTGGAGCGTTACACCGACATCGCCGATGCGGCCGTCGCGGCCGGCGTCGATGTGGAGTTCGTCACCGAGCAGGTGCTCGAGACGATGGCCGACACCGTCACCCCGCAGGGCTTCGTCGCCGTCTGCCACCAGTTCCCCACCTCGATCAAGAAGATCTTCGCCAACGAGCCCAAGCTCATCGCGATCCTCGAAGAGGTCCGCGACCCGGGCAACGCCGGCACCATCATCCGCGCAGCGGATGCCGCCGGCGCGGACGCCGTGATCTTCACCGGCCGCAGCGTCGACCTGTACAACCCCAAGGTGGTGCGCTCCTCCACCGGGTCGATCTTCCACCTGCCCGTCGCCGTGGGCGTCACACTGGCCGATGTGCGGGAGCGCGCGAAGTTCGCCGACATGCAGATCCTCGCCGCCGACATCAAGGGCGACGACCTGCTCGAGGCCCGCAACAGCGGCCTGCTCGCCGGTCCCACCGCCTGGCTGTTCGGCAATGAGGCCCGCGGTCTCACCGAGGAAGACCTGGCCATGGCCGACAAGGCGATCAGCGTTCCGATCTACGGCCACGCCGAATCGATGAACCTCGCCACGGCCGCATCCGTCTGCCTCTACGAGAGCGCGTTCTCCCAGCGGGCTTAGCATCTTTCCCGGTCGGGCGTCTATTACGTTTGGGTTACCGACCGGGTTAAAGCCGGGCCAAAGGTGGTCTGTCTGGCACCTCCGGGCCTAAGTTGGGGGGTATGGAGCCAACAGACACATCACCGGCGACGTCCAACATCACAGTGCGCCGGGGGGAACCCCTGGTCGTCATGACAGACGTCAACAAGAACTACGGGGACCTGCACGTTCTGAAGAACATCAACGCCACGGTCAACCGCGGCGAGGTGGTCGTGGTCATCGGCCCGAGCGGCTCGGGCAAGTCCACCCTCTGTCGTGCGATCAACCGGCTCGAGACCATCGACAACGGTTCGATCACCATCGACGGCAAAGAGCTGCCGGCCGAGGGCAAGGCCCTCGCCCAGCTGCGAGCCGACGTGGGCATGGTGTTCCAGGCGTTCAACCTGTTCGCTCACAAGACCGTGCTGCAGAACGTGACGCTTGGTCCGATCAAGGTGCGCGGCATGAGCAAGGCCGACGCCGAGACGAAGGCCATGGCCCTGCTCGAACGTGTCGGTGTGGCCAACCAGGCCCAGAAGATGCCCTCCCAGCTCTCCGGCGGCCAGCAGCAGCGCGTGGCCATCGCCCGGGCGCTGGCGATGGACCCGAAGCTGATCCTGCTCGACGAGCCCACCAGCGCGCTCGACCCCGAGATGATCAACGAGGTGCTCGAGGTCATGGTCGACCTCGCCAACGAGGGCATGACGATGATCGTCGTCACCCACGAGATGGGCTTCGCCCGTCGCGCCGCCGACCGGGTCATCTTCATGGCCGAAGGCGACATCGTCGAGGAGACGACCCCGGAGAAGTTCTTCACGAACCCCCAGAGCACGAGAGCGAAAGACTTCCTCTCCAAAATACTTGCCCACTAACTGGTCGGCGAGACACACAGCACACAGGAGGAAACCATGAGACGCAACAAGGGTCTAATGATCTCTGCCATCGCTCTGGTCGGCGCGTTCGCGCTGACCGGCTGCACCGACTCCGGCGCAGGCACGCCGACGGCGGCACCCGTTGAGGAAGACGTCACGTTCGAGGAAGGCACCACGATGGCCGCCCTCAACGAGGCCGGCGAAATCACCATCGGCACCAAGTTCGACCAGCCCCTCTTCGGTCTCAAGGGCCCGGATGGCAACCCGGTCGGCTTCGACGTGGAAATCGGCAAGCTCATCGCCGCGAAGCTCGGCATTGAGGCGTCGGGCATCACCTGGACCGAGACCGTCTCCGCCAACCGCGAGCCGTTCATCCAGAACGGTGACGTCGACCTGGTCGTCGCCACCTACACGATCAACGACGCCCGCAAGGAAGTTGTCTCGTTCGCCGGACCGTACTACGAAGCCGGACAGGACCTCCTCGTCCTCGCGGGCAACGAGGCGAAGATCACCGGACCCGATGACCTCGCCGACAAGAGCGTCTGCACCGTGAGCGGATCGACGTCGGAGAAGAACATCGCCGCGTACACGACCAACATCATCGCCACTGACACGTACTCCAACTGCCTGGGCCCGCTGCGCAGCGGCGAGGTCGACGCTGTCACCACTGACAACGTGATCCTGGCCGGCCTCGCCGACCAGAACGCCGGCGAGTTCGAGGTTGTCGGCAACCCGTTCACCAAGGAGCCCTACGGCATCGGCCTGGCCAAGGACGACACCGAGTTCCGCGACTTCATCAACGACGTGCTCGAAGAGTCCTACGAGGACGGCACCTGGGCCGAGGCCTGGGAGGCCACCGCGGGCTCCGTGCTCGAGACGCCGGAACCGCCGGCGGTCGACCGCTACTAAGCACCACCGCACAACCGATCGGGGTGGCCGCACCGGCCACCCCGATCGGCAGTTTCACCTAAAACCTGACCAACCGAAGACCAACACATAAGAGGAGGTGAGTCTTGGACGCAGTATTCGAAAACCTGCCGCTCTTTCTGGAAGGCTTCAAGAACACGCTCGGTTTGCTGATTTTCTCCGGCATCGGCGCGCTTGTGCTGGGCACCATCGTCGCCGGCCTGAGGATCTCGCCCATCGCGTCCTTCCGCGCCTTCGCGACGGTGTACACCGAGATCGTGCGCAACACCCCGCTCACCCTCGTACTGTTCTTCTGCGCGTTCCTGCTGCCGTACCTGCAGTTCTCGCCCCCGTTCTTCGTGCTGGCCCTGATCGGCCTCACCGTCTACACCTCACCGTTCGTCGCGGAAGCGCTTCGTTCCGGCATCAACGGCGTTCCCGTCGGCCAGGCCGAGGCAGCCCGCAGCGTCGGCCTCACCTTCGGCCAGTCGCTGAGCTACGTGATCATGCCGCAGGCCGTGCGGATGGTGATTCCTCCGCTGATCAACGTCCTCATCGCTCTCACCAAGAACACCTCCGTCGCGGGCGCGTTCTTCGTCTTCGAACTGTTCGGTGCCGGCCGCCGAGTGGTCAACGATCGAGGCGATGCCGTCATCGCGATCCTGGCCGCCGTCGCGTTCTTCTACCTGATCATCACCATCACCCTCGGGCAGATCGCTGCCCGGGTGGAAAAGAAAGTGGCGGTGCTGCGATGAGTTCGGTCCTCTACGACGCCCCCGGGCCCAGGGCTCGCGCACGGTCCCGTGTCATCTCCGTTGTCGGCGTTGTGCTGCTGCTGGCGATCCTGGTGTGGCTGATCCTGGCGATGGGAGCACCGAAGGCGAGCGCCAATGGCGCCGTGCAGCCTGGCCTGTGGGATGCGACCCGCTGGGACGTCTTCACCGACGTCCAGGTCTGGCGTTCCATCTGGGGAGGTGTGCTCGCAACCCTCAAGATGGCCGGCGTCGCGGCAGTGCTCGCCCTGATCATCGGAGTGCTGTTCTCGTTCGGTCGCACGGCCGACCACAAGGCCATCCGGATTCCCACCGCGATCATCCTCGAATTCGTCCGCGGCATGCCCGTGCTGCTGATGATTCTGTTCATCCTGCTCGTCTTCTCCACCGGGGCATACTGGGCCGGTGTTTCCGCTCTCGCCGTTTACAACGGCGCGATCATCGGTGAAGCACTGCGCGCGGGCATCCAGTCGTTGCCGCGCGGGCAGCGTGAGGCCGGTCTCGCCATCGGGCTCACCCCGCTGTCGACGCGCCTCCGGATCGAATTCCCCCAGGCGTTCCGGCAGATGCTGCCCATCATCATCGCCCAGCTGGTGGTGCTGCTCAAGGACACGTCGCTGGCGTTCGTGGTGGGCTACAGCGAGCTGCTCCGGGTGGGTGTCAAGAACCTGCCCGACTTCTTCGGCAACCGCTACGCATTCTCCTTCTTCCTCGTGGTGCTGGCGATCTACCTGGCGATGAACCTCTCGCTGTCCTGGCTGGCCCGCATCATCGCTCGTCGCTCCGGCCCGAAGGCCGGCAAGGCAGCGGCCGCGCCGGAACCGATGCCCGACGTGTCGATGAGCGCCGGCGCCGGCGCCGGTGGTGGAGAGTCCGGCCGCTGACCCGCGGACGTTGTGCCCGGCCGCCGCCCACCGGCGGCCGGGCACTAAACTTGGGTCTCGTGTCTGCCCCCACTGAAATAACCGAACCCGTCGTCACCGCGGCCGTCGACGCCGCACTCGCGGCCATCGCCGCCGCCGCTGACTCCGCCGCCCTCAAGGCCGTGCGCTCGGCGCACGTCGGCGAGGCGTCGCCGCTGGCCGCGCTGAACGCCCTGATGCGCAGCGTGCCCGGCGACCAGAAGGCCGCCGCCGGCAAGCTCGTCGGCCAGGCCCGCGCCCGGGTCAACCAGGCGCTGAGCGCCCGCGAAGCCGCGATCGTCGAAGCCGAGGCCACCGCCCAGCTCGCCGCCGAAGCCGTGGACGTCACCGCCGCGGCCTCCACCTGGCGGGCCGGCGCCCGGCATCCGCTCACCCTGCTGCAGGAACGCGTCTCCGACGTGTTCGTCGGCATGGGCTGGGAGGTTGCGGAGGGACCGGAGCTCGAGAGCGAATGGTTCAACTTCGACGCGCTCAACTTCGACGAGGACCACCCCGCCCGGGCCATGCAGGACACCTTCTTCATCGACCCGCCCGAGGCGCACCTGGTGCTGCGCACCCACACCTCGCCGGTGCAGCTGCGCTCCCTGCTCGCCTCCGAGCCGCCCGTGTACCGCATCGCGCCCGGCCGGGTGTACCGCACCGACGAGCTCGACGCGACGCACACCCCGGTGTTCCACCAGATCGAGGGCATCGCCGTGGACAAGGGCCTCACCATGGCCCACCTGCGCGGCACCCTCGACCACTTCGTCAAGGCCCTGTTCGGCGAAGAGGCGAAGGTGCGCCTGCGTCCCAACTACTTCCCGTTCACCGAGCCCAGCGCCGAGCTCGACCTCTGGCACCCGACCTTCAAGGACGGCGCCCGCTGGATCGAGTGGGGCGGCTGCGGCATGGTCAACGCCAATGTGCTGCGCTCCGCGGGGATCGACCCCGAGGTCTACTCCGGATTCGCGTTCGGCGTCGGCGTCGAACGAGCACTGATGTTCCGCAACGATGTGAAGGATATGCACGACATGGTCGAAGGCGACGTTCGGTTCAGCCAGCAGTACGGGATGACCGTCTGATGCGCGTTCCCCTGAGCTGGCTCGGCGAATTCGTCGACCTCGAACCCGGCACCACCCCCGAAGCCGTGCACGCCGCCCTGGTAAGCGTCGGGCTGGAAGAAGAAGAGATCCACCGCTTCGAACTGACCGGCCCCATCGTGGTCGGTCAGGTCCTCGAATTCGTCGGTGAGGTGCAGACCAACGGCAAGACCATCAACTGGTGCCAGGTGCGGGTGGCCGCGGATGGCGAACTCGCCGCCGACGGCGGCCCCGCCATCCACGGCATCGTCTGTGGCGCGCATAACTTCGTCGTCGGCGACAAGGTCGTCGTGACCCTGCCCGGCGCCGTGCTGCCCGGCCCGTTCCCGATCGCACCGCGCAAGACCTACGGCCACGTCTCCGACGGCATGATCGCGTCGGCCCGTGAGCTCGGCCTCGGCGACGAGCACGCCGGCATCCTGGTGCTCGGCGACCTCGGCCTCGACCCCGAGGTCGGTACGGATGCGATCAGCCTGCTGGGACTGGACGACTCCGCCGTGGAGATCAACGTCACCCCCGACCGCGGCTACGCCTTCTCCATCCGCGGCGTGGCCCGCGAGTACTCGCACGCCACCGGCGCGACCTTCCGCGACCCGGCCCTCGCCGTCACAGCGACCCCGTCCACCGAGGTGTTCCCCGTCTCGATCGACGACCAGTCGCCCATCCGCTCCCGCATCGGCGCGAGCGTCTTCGTCACCCGCGTCGTCCGCGGCGTCGACCCCAGCAAGCCGTCACCGGCCTGGCTGATCGCCCGGCTCAAGCTGGCCGGCATCCGCTCGATCTCGCTGATCGTGGACATCACCAACTACGTGATGATCGAACTCGGCCAGCCGATCCACGGCTACGACCTCGACAAGCTCACCGGCGGCCTCACCGTGCGCCGTGCGCAGCCCGGCGAGAAGCTCGTCACCCTCGACGACGCCACCCGCACGCTGAACCCGGAAGACCTGCTGATCACCGACGATTCCGGCCCCATCGGCCTGGCCGGCGTGATGGGCGGAGCGACCACCGAAATCGGCGACGGCACCACCAACGTGCTGATCGAGGCCGCGAACTTCGACCCGGTATCGATCGCCCGCACCGCCCGCCGGCACAAGCTGCCCAGCGAGGCGTCCCGCCGGTTCGAACGCGGCGTCGACCCCGAGGTCGCCCCGGTGGCCGCCGCCCGCGTGGTGCAGCTGCTCGAGGAACTCGCCGGGGGAGTGGCCGACGGACTCGGCTCGCTGCACGACGCCACCCCGGAGCGCGCCCCGATCGACCTGCCCACCGGCTTCGTCTCCGGCCTGATCGGCCTGGAGTACACCCGCGAGGAGGTGCGCACCTCGCTCGCCGAGATCGGCGCATCCATGGCGGAGACCGACACCGGCCTTGCCGTCACCGCGCCGAGCTGGCGCCCCGACCTCACCGACAAGTGGACCCTCGCCGAGGAGGTCGCCCGCATCGTCGGGTACGACCGTATTCCGTCGGTGCTGCCCGTCGCCCCGCCCGGCCGTGGCCTGACCCGCACCCAGCAGCTCAAGCGCTCGGTCGCGACCGTGCTCGCCGCGACCGGCCACACCGAGGTGCTGGCCTACCCGTTCGTCGCCGAGAAGGCCAACAACCTGTTCGGCCACCCGACCAGCACGACGGTTCCGCAGATCAAGGTGGCCAACCCGCTCGACGGGGAGGCGCCGTTCATGCGCACCTCGATGCTGCCCGGTCTGCTGCAGATCGCGCATCGCAACCTGTCCCGCGGTTCGACCGACCTGGCGATCTTCGAACTGGGCTCGGTATTCCGCCCGGTGGAGGGCGTGAGCTACGGCAGCGCCATCGTGCCGCCCGCCGCGGTGCGCCCCAGCAGCGAGCTCGAGGCGAAACTGAACGCGGGCATCCCGCCGCAGCCGTTCACCGCCGGCATCGTTCTGCTCGGCAACACCGTGCGGCACCAGCCCGGCCAGACGCCCATCGCGGCGTCCTGGCAGGACGCCCTCACCGCCGTCGCGCAGATCGGCCTCGCCGTCGGCCTGCCGATCCTCGTGCGCCAGGGCACCCACCAGGCCATGCACCCCGGCCGCACC
Source organism: Cryobacterium sp. AP23 (assembly GCF_054075385.1). NCBI lineage: Bacteria > Bacillati > Actinomycetota > Actinomycetes > Micrococcales > Microbacteriaceae > Cryobacterium > Cryobacterium sp. AP23. The sequence goes on from NZ_CM133415.1 coordinate 4,227,315, forward strand.
GCCGAACTGTTCGTAGCGACGGATGCCGGCGAGACGTCGGTGGGCTTCGCGGGCGAACTGCTGCCCGCCGTGGCCCGCGGCGCCGACCTGCCGGCCGTTGTCGCCGTGGTCGAGCTCAACCTGTCCGCGGTCTTCGACCAGGTGACCGGGGAGCTGCAGGCCACCGTCATCGGCACCAAGCCCGCCGCCACCCAGGACCTCTCCCTCGTCGTCGACGCCCAGGTCCCGGCCAGCGCCGTGCTCGAGGCCGTGCGTCAGGGCAGCGGAGCGCTGCTGGAGCGCATCGACCTGGTCGACGACTACCGCGGCACGGGTATCGAGGCCGGGCAGAAGTCGCTGACCTTCGCCCTGCGCTTCCGCGCCCCGGATCGCACCCTCACCGCGGCCGAGGCCAGCGACGCCAAGCTGGCCGGCGTGCAGCTCGCCGCCGCCCGTTTCGGCGCGCACCTGCGCGAGTAACCCACCGCCGAGTTGCCCCGTTCCGGACGAGTTGCCCCCGCAGAGCGGGGCAACTCGTCCGCAGCGGGGCAATTCGCGATTCTTGAGCGGCCGCGGCAGGCGAGTAAGTTTGATCCATGGTCTTTTCGGTAGCTGTTGCGGGCGCGAGTGGGTATGCGGGCGGTGAGCTGCTGCGTCTGTTGGCCGCGCACCCCGATTTCGAGGTGCGCACGGTCACCGCGCACAGCAACGCCGGCCAGCGCCTGGTCGACGTGCAACCGCACCTGCGCTCCCTCTCCCACCTGGTGCTCGGCAACACGGATGCCGCCACCCTGGCCGGCCACGACGTCGTCTTCCTGGCCCTGCCGCACGGCGCCTCCGGCGCCCTGACCGCCCAGCTCGAGGGCGACACCCTCGTGGTGGACTGCGGCGCGGACCACCGCCTCGAGAGCGAGGCCGACTGGGCCGCCTTCTACGGCGGCGACTACTTCGGCGCCTGGGCGTATGGCGTCCCGGAGCTGCCCGTCGCCGGCGGCCGGCAGCGCGACCGCCTGGTCGGCGCCCGCCGCATCGCCGCACCCGGCTGCAACGCCAGCACCGTCGCGCTCGCCCTGGCACCCGGCATCCTGGCCGGCGTGATCGAGGCGGCCGACATCGTCGCCGTGCTCGCGGTCGGTCCGTCCGGCGCCGGCAAGAGCCTCAAGGTGCCCAACCTCGCCGCCGAGATCCTCGGTTCCGCCAACCCGTACGCCGTCGGCGGCACCCACCGGCACATCCCCGAGATCCAGCAGAGCCTGCGCTGGGCCGGCGCCACCGACCCGACGGTGTCGTTCACCCCGGTGATCGTGCCGATGTCACGCGGCATCCTCGCCACCGCCACCGCCCGGCTGGTGCCGGGCACCAGCGCCGCCGCCGTTCGGGAAGCCTGGGCGGCGGCCTACGCCGACGAACCGTTCGTCCACGTGCTGCCCACCGGCCAGTTCCCCCGCACAGCCGACGTGCTCGGCGCCAACACCGCGCTCATCGGCCTCGCCGTCGACGAGGCGGCCGGCCGGGTCATCACCGTCACCGCCGTCGACAATCTCACCAAGGGCACCGCCGGAGCTGCCATTCAATCCGCCAACATTGCCCTGGGGCTGCCGGAAACCCGCGGCCTCAGCACGAATGGAGTTGCCCCGTGAGCGTCACCGCCCCCGCCGGATTCGCCGCAGCCGGCGTCACCGCCGGCCTGAAGAAGTCCGGTGGCCTCGACCTGGCCATCGTGTCGAACCTCGGCCCGCTCGCCAACGCCGCCACGGTGTTCACCAGCAACCGCTGCAAGGCCAACCCCATCATCTGGAGCCAGCAGGTCATGGCCGACGGACGGGTGAGCGCGATCGTGCTCAACTCCGGCGGCGCCAACTGCTACACCGGCACCATCGGATTCCAGACCACCCACGCCACCGCCGAGGCCGTTGCCGAGCAGCTGCAGGTCTCCGCCGGTGACGTGCTGGTGTGCTCCACCGGCCTGATCGGTGAGCAGCTCGACCTGGGCAAGCTCACCGCGGGAGTCTTCGACGCCGGCCTGGCCCTGAAGAACATTGACGCGTCATCCGCAACCGCCGGCCTCGCCGCCGCCCAGGCCATCATGACCACCGACACCCGGCCCAAGCAGGCCACCCAGGTGTCCCCGGCCGGATGGACCATCGGCGGCATGGCCAAGGGCGCCGGCATGCTCGCCCCCGGCCTGGCCACCATGCTCGTCGTGATCACCACCGACGCCGTGTTGAGCTCGGCCCAGCTGGATGCCGCGCTGCGGGAAGCCACCCGGGTCACCTTTGACCGGCTCGACTCCGACGGCTGCATGTCCACCAACGACACCGTGAGCCTGCTCGCCTCCGGCGCCAGTGGCGTCGAGGCCGACCCGGCCGAGTTCGCCACCGCGCTGACCGCACTGTGCCGCGACCTCACCCTGCAGCTGCAGGGCGACGCCGAGGGCGCCTCGCACGACGTGGCCATCTCGGTGCGCAACGCCGCCTCCGAAACCGAGGCCGTCACCGTGGCCCGCGCGGTCTCCCGCAGCAACCTGTTCAAGGCCGCGATCTTCGGCAACGACCCCAACTGGGGCCGGGTGCTCGCCGCGGTGGGCACCATCCCCGAGGCCGACGCGGCGTTCGACCCGTACGGCATCGACGTGGCCATCAACGGCATCCAGGTCTGCACGGCGGGCGAGCCGGATGAGCCCCGCGAGCTGGTGGACCTGACCCCGCGCGCGGTCTCGGTGGTCATCGACCTGCACGAAGGCCTCGCCGGCGCCACCATCTGGACCAACGACCTCACCCACGACTACGTCGAAGAGAACAGCGCGTACTCCAGCTGATGAACCCCGCCACCAATGCCCCTGCCGGCTCTCCCGTGCCGCCGGTTCCCACCCTCGACGACGTCGACAACACCCCCGCCGAGGCGAAGGTCAAGGCCGCCACCCTCATCGAGGCGTTGCCCTGGCTGAAGAAGTTCCACGACCAGATCATCGTCGTGAAGTTCGGCGGCAACGCCATGGTCAGCGAGGAACTGCAGCGCGCCTTCGCCGAGGACATGGTGTACCTGCGCTACGCCGGCATCCGCCCGGTCGTCGTGCACGGCGGCGGCCCGCAGATCTCCGCCATGCTCGCCCGCCTCGGCATCGAGAGTGAGTTCCGCGGCGGCTACCGGGTGACCACCCCCGAGGCGATGGACGTGGTGCGGATGGTTCTCACCGGCCAGATCAACCGTGACCTGGTCAGCCACATCAACGCGCACGGCCCCCTGGCCGCCGGGCTCAGCGGCGAAGACGCCGGCCTGTTCACCGGCCGTCGCCGCGGCGTCGTGATCGACGGCGAAGAGGTCGACCTCGGCCTGGTTGGCGACGTCATCGGCGTCGACCCCGAAGCCGTGCACGCGCAACTGAACGCCGGACGCATCCCGGTGGTGTCGTCCATCGCCCCCGACGTCGACGTACCCGGCCAGTCGCTCAACGTCAACGCGGATGCCGCCGCCGCCGCCCTCGCCGTCGGCCTCGGCGCGGCGAAGCTCGTGATCCTCACCGACGTGGCCGGCCTCTACAGCGACTGGCCCAACCGCGATTCGCTGGTGTCCGTCATCGACGTCGACGCGCTCCGCACCCTGCTTCCCGATCTTGAATCGGGCATGATTCCCAAGATGACAGCCTGCCTGGATGCCGTCGACGGCGGCGTCGCGAAAGCGGCGATCATCGATGGTCGAGTGCCGCACTCGATCCTGGTCGAAATCTTCACCGGAAGCGGCATCGGTACTGAGGTGGTTCCCGCATGACCCTGCACGAACGCTACGCCGTAGCAATGATGAAAACCCTGTCGCCCCCGCTGGCCGTGCTGGTGCGCGGGGAGGGCTGTTATGTGTGGGACGAGCACGGCACCAAGTACCTGGACTTCCTGGCCGGCATCGCCGTGAATTCGCTTGGCCACGCGCACCCCGACATGGTCGCCGCCGCCCAGCAGCAGATCGGCACGCTCGCCCACATCTCCAACTACTTTGCCTCCCCGTCGCAGATCGAGCTGGCCGAGCGCCTCAAACGCCTCACTGGTGCGGGCGACGCCGGACGGGTCTACTTCTGCAACTCCGGCGCCGAGGCCAACGAGGCCGCCTTCAAACTGGCCCGGCTGAACACCGCCGGTGGTCGCCGCAGCCGCGTCCTCGCCCTGAACGACTCGTTCCACGGCCGCACCATGGGAGCACTGGCCCTCACCGGCAAGCCCCACATGCGCGCGCCGTTCGAACCCGTTCCCGGCGGTGTGCAGCACATCGAGACCACCATCGCCGCCCTCGAGCGCGAAATCGACGACACCGTCGCCGCACTGTTCCTCGAGCCGGTCAAGGGTGAAGCCGGTGTCATCGACCTGCCGGAGGGGTACCTGCAGCGCGCCCGGGAACTGTGCACGAAGCACGGCGTGCTGCTCATCGTCGACGAGGTGCAGACCGGCGCTGGGCGTACCGGCAAGTGGTTCGCCTACGAGCACTACAACGTGGTGCCGGATGCCATCACCGTCGCCAAGGGCATCGGCGGGGGAGTGCCGATCGGGGCGCTCGTCACCTTCGGCGCCACCAGTGACCTCTTCCAGCGCGGCCAACACGGCTCCACCTTCGGCGGCAACCCGTTCGTGACCGCCACCTCCAACGCGGTGCTCGGCGTGATCGAACGCGACGACCTGGTCGGCAACGCCGCCCGCCGTGGCGAACAGATCCGCGACATCATCACCGGAATCGGCTCGCCGCTGATCGAGGAGGTGCGCGGCCGCGGCCTGCTGCTGGGCATCGGCCTGAGCGAACCGGTGGCCCTGCCGCTGGCCGCCGCCGCCCTCGCCGGCGGCCTGATCGTGAACGCCGCGAACGAATCCAGCATCCGCCTCGCGCCCCCGCTGATCGTCGGCGACGCCGAACTGGCCGATTTCGAGGAGCGCTTCCGGGCCGCGCTGGACGCTGTCACCAGTTCGGGTCTCGCAGCCGCCACCAGATAAGGTGGAGGAATCCCGCAAACCACCGAAGAATTCATCGAAAGTGACCCCGTGACCCGCCATTTCCTGCGCGACGACGACATCTCACCGGCCGAACAGGCCGAGATCCTCGATCTGGCCCTGGAACTGAAGCGAGACCGATTCTCGGTCCAGCCCCTGGCCGGACCGCAAACAGTCGCCGTCATCTTCGACAAGTCATCCACTCGCACGCGCGTCTCGTTCGCGGTCGGCATCGCCGACCTCGGCGGCAGCCCGCTGATCATCAGCACCGCGAGCAGCCAGCTCGGTGGCAAGGAAACCGCCGCCGACACCGCCCGGGTCCTCGAACGCCAGGTGGCCGCGATCGTGTGGCGCACCTACGGGCAGGCCGGTCTCGAAGAGATGGCACTGAACACCACGGTGCCCGTCGTCAACGCCCTCTCCGACGACTTCCACCCCTGCCAGCTGCTCGCGGACCTGCTCACCATCCGTGAGCACCGCGGCGACCTCGCTGGGCAGACCCTCACCTTCCTCGGCGACGGGGCCTGCAACATGGCCCAGTCCTACCTGCTCGCCGGCGCGACCGCCGGCATGCACGTGCGCATCGCCTCCCCGGCCGGCTACACCCCGCACGCCCAGGTTGTCGCCGACGCCGAGGCCATCGCCGCGAAGACCGGCGGCTCGGTGGCGCTGTTCACCGACCCCGCCGAGGCCGTCGCCGGCGTCGACGTCGTCATCACCGACACCTGGGTGTCGATGGGTAAGGAAGAGGAGAAGGCGACCAGGCTCGGTTCGCTCGGCGGATACCGCGTCGACGCCGCACTCCTGGCCCTCGCCAAGCCTGACGCACATTTCATGCACTGCCTGCCGGCCGACCGTGGCTACGAGGTCACGGCCGACGTCATCGACGGCCCGCAGAGCATCATCTGGGACGAGGCGGAAAACCGCCTGCACGCCCAGAAGGCGCTGCTCGTCTGGCTGCTCGCGCACAACGCGCGCTAGCACCCGGCTCGACAGCACCACCAATAAACTTGAATCACGAAGAACTTATGAAGGAGAACCATGGCTGAGCGGGTTGTACTGGCATATTCGGGTGGCCTTGACACCTCGGTGGGCATCGGCTGGCTGAAGGACGCCACCGGCAAAGAGGTCGTCGCACTGGCTGTCGACGTCGGACAAGAGGGCGAGGACATGGACGTGATCCGTCAGCGCGCGCTTGACTGCGGCGCCGTCGAGTCCATCGTCGTCGACGCCAAGGACGAGTTCGCCAACGACTACATCGTGCCGGCGCTCAAGGCGAACGCGCTGTACCAGAAGCGTTACCCGCTGGTCTCCGCGATCAGCCGCCCGCTGATCGCCAAGCACCTCGCCGCCACCGCCCGTGCCCTCGGCGCCGACAGTGTCGCGCACGGATGCACTGGCAAGGGCAACGACCAGGTGCGCTTCGAAGCCGCCGTCACCGCCCTCGCCCCCGAGCTGACCTCGCTCGCCCCGGTGCGCGACTTCGCCCTCACCCGCGACAAGGCCATCGAATACGCCGCGCTGCACAACCTGCCGATCGCGCAGTCCAAGAAGAGCCCGTACTCCATCGACCAGAACGTCTGGGGTCGCGCCGTCGAGACCGGCTTCCTTGAGGACCCGTGGAACGCGCCGATCGAAGACCTCTACACCTACACGCAGGACCCGTCGATCCCGCGCGAGGCGACCGAGATCATCATCACGTTCGACCAGGGCGTGCCCGTGGCCGTGGACGGCAAGCCCGTCACGCCGCTCGAAGCCGTTGTACTGCTGAACAAGCTCGCCGGAGACCAGGGTGTCGGCCGCATCGACATCGTCGAGGACCGCCTCGTGGGCATCAAGAGCCGTGAGGTCTACGAGTCCCCGGCCGGCATCGCGCTGATCACCGCGCACGAAGAGCTCGAGAATGTCACCGTCGAGCGCGACGTCGCTCGCTACAAGCGCGGCGTCGAGGCCAAGTGGAGCGAGCTCGTCTACGACGGCCTCTGGTTCTCCGGCCTGAAGAAGTCGCTGGACGCGTTCATCGACGACACCCAGAAGTACGTCTCCGGCGACATCCGCCTCAAGCTGCACGCCGGCTCCGCCGTCGTCACCGGCCGCCAGAGCAAGCAGAGCCTGTACGACTTCGACCTGGCCACCTACGACACCGGCGACTCGTTCGACCAGTCGATGGCCAAGGGCTTCATCGAGCTGTGGAGCCTGCCGAGCAAGATCGCGGCGCGCCGCGACCAGGCCGCGAAGTAGGGCCCGGCATGACCGGCGACACAAGCATCAACCGTGCGGGTGAGGCGGGCGCCCTCTGGGGCGGCCGCTTCGCCGGCGGACCGTCGCCGGAGTTGGCGCGCCTGAGCAAGTCCACCCATTTCGACTGGCAGCTGGCCGGGTACGACATCCGCGGGTCGCGCGCCCACGCGCGTGCCCTGGCCGCTGCCGGCTACCTCACCGAGGACGAACTGGCCGGCATGCTCGCCGGCCTCGACACCCTCGATGAGGCTGTCGACGACGGCCGGTTCCAGCCGGCCCCGACCGACGAAGACGTGCACTCGGCGCTCGAACGCGGGCTGATCGACATCGTCGGCACCGAACTCGGCGGCAAGCTCCGCGCCGGTCGCAGCCGCAACGACCAGGTGGCCACCCTGGTGCGGATGCTGCTGCGCGACCACGCCGCCGTCATCGCCCGGCTCGTCGTGGACCTGATCGACGCCCTCGCCGCGCAGGCCGAGGCCAATGAAACGGCCATCATGCCCGGCCGCACCCACCTGCAGCACGCCCAGCCGGTGCTGCTGGCGCATCACCTGTTCGCGCACTGTTGGCCGCTCGTGCGCGACCTGGAACGATTCGCCGACTGGAACAAGCGGTCGGACTTCTCCCCGTACGGCTCCGGCGCGCTGGCCGGGAACACCCTCGGCCTGGACTCGACCCTCATCGCGACCGAACTCGGCTTCAGCGCCGTGGTCGAGAACTCGATCGACGGCACGGCCAGCCGCGACCTGGTCGCCGAGTTCGCCTACATCACGGCGCAGATCGGCATCGACCTGTCCCGCCTGGCCGAGGAGATCATCCTCTGGAACACCCGCGAATTCGGTTTCGTCACCCTCGACGACTCCTACTCCACCGGGTCGTCGATCATGCCGCAGAAGAAGAACCCCGACATCGCCGAGCTCGCGCGCGGCAAGTCGGGTCGCCTCATCGGCAACCTGACCGGGCTGCTCACCACACTCAAGGGGCTTCCGCTCGCGTACAACCGCGACCTGCAGGAAGACAAAGAGCCGGTCTTCGACTCGATCGAAACCCTCGAGGTGCTGCTGCCGGCGTTCACGGGCATGATCGCCACCATCACCTTCCATACCGAGCGGATGGCTGAACTGGCGCCGCAGGGCTTCTCCCTGGCCACGGATGTCGCCGAGTGGCTGGTGAAGCGGCACGTCAGCTTCCGCGACGCGCACGAGATCACCGGCACCCTGGTGAAGGTCGCCGAGGCCAAGGGCCTCGACCTGCACGAGATCGACGACGCCGGCCTCGCGGAGATCTCCCCGCACCTCACCCCGGAGGTGCGCGAGGTGCTCACCATCCAGGGCTCCGTGACCCGGCGTGACGGGCAGGCCGGCACCGCGCCCGTGCGGGTCGCCGAACAGCGCGCTGCCCTCGTGGCCCGCGTGCACAGCCTCGCGACCGCCCTGGTCCGCTGAGGCCGGCAGCCGTTCGAATCCAGCCCAGCGGATGACCGTCGACCGTGACCTGTCCGCCCAGGACGCGGTCGACGTCGCCCCGCTGCTGCTCGGCGGGCTGCTGCGCCACGGCGACATCGTGCTGCGGATCACCGAGGTGGAGGCGTATCAGGCCGGCACCGACCCCGGCTCGCACGCCTTCCGTCGGCAGACTGCCCGGAACAGCAGCATGTTCGGGCCTCCTGGTCATCTGTACGCGTACTTCACCTACGGCATGCACGTCTGCGCCAATATCGTCTGCTCGCCCGACGGTGAGGCATCAGCGGTGCTGCTGCGCGGGGGAGAAATCGTGGCCGGCGTCGAGCACGCCCGCGCCCGGCGCGGTGCGGCAGTGCCGGACCGGGATCTGGCGCGCGGCCCGGCCAGGCTCACCCGCGCGATGGGCATCGGACTGCACCAGGACGGCGCGGACCTCGCGGCCGAACCGTTCGAGCTGACCCTGCCGAAGTCACCCGTAGCCGCCCTCGCCGGCCCGCGCACCGGCATCAACGGTCCGGGCGGTGGGGCCGAGTTCCCCTGGCGGTTCTGGATCCCGGGGGAGCGCACCGTCTCGGCCTACCGGAGGCATCCCGGCCTCCGGTAGGCAGGCGGTACGCGTCAGGACTGGGTGAGGCTGACCAGGATGACGCAGGCGCACGCCCAGATGAGGCTGGCGAAGGTGCCGATGATGAACCGTTCTCTGGCCTCGGAGGAGGCGAGTTCCGTGAACCGGCCGACACCCTTAATGGCCACGACCACGGCGAGAGCCTCGGGGAAACCGGCCAGGATGGCGCCGGCCACTGCCAGTCGCTCCAAGATTCCGATGGTGAGCCCGCCGCGGAGGACCTCGTGCACGGCCGTCGGCGCGACCGCGGGACCGGCGAGGTCTGCGGTGTCGGCAACGGCGGCTGTCGATGTGTCGCTGCCCACGAGGATGCCGCCGTGGCTGCCGGGTGCGACGGAATCCTTGGTGGCCAGGTGCAGCGCCAGCACGGCCGCCGGGCCACCGCCGATCACCGCGAGCACCAGGGCGGCCAGTGCGATGACGACGCTGAAGGCCGTCGGCGCTTCACCGACCGGTATGGACGCGAGGAGCAGGGCGACGACCAGGGCGCCGGCGGATGCGATCACGAACGGCTGCTTGCCCAGACGGAAAGCGAGGATCGCGAGGATCAGGGAGGCCATGGTGATCAGGAGCAGGATCACCCAGTACACGTAGATGGCAACGGAGAAGGAACTCAGGATATTCATCGGCGGTGGTCATCCGTTTCGCTGGTGTCGCGGTCGAGGTTGTGTAGCAGCCTAACGAGTGCCGGATGCGCGGCGCGTTCGACCTTCCACTGTGAACTTTTCACGCGTTGGCTGACCGCGGCGGTGGAGATGCCGAGCTGGCGCGCGATGGCGGTCTGCGCCATCCCGCTCTCCAGCAGGTCCACGGCTTCCCAGCCTTCCGCGGTGCGGCGCTGACGGAGCAGAAGAAGCATCGACACGAGAGCCTCCACCTCTAAGCCCGTCGAGGGGCCGGGGGAGAGGTCTGCCCCGTTCGGGGTGGCGCTCACCTCCGCCGCGCTCTCGCTCTCGGGGCCGGTCGGGAGATCCAGGGCGAACCGTGCCTCGGCGCGCTTGGCCCTGGTCACCGCGGCCCGGGCGGCGATGAAGGCATCCCCGGTGGCCTGCCGGGTGGTCGCCGGCAACGGGGTGCGGATCGGTCCGATACCGAGGCCGATGCTCCAGAACCCGGTGCGGTGCAGATCCAGCAGCACTGCGAAGGCGTCGGAGGCGGCGGGGACGAGCACCTGGATCTCGTCGCCGGAGGTCTGATCGGGGGGCAGCGCGAAGGCCGCCGCGCGGCGGTTTGCCAGCTGGGCGATCATCTCGCTGGCCCGGTCTCGATCGTGGCGGCTATCGATTTGATCGGCGGTAATCACAAACATGGGTTAAGCCTCCGTCCTGAATGCAGCCTAATCAAGGTTCAGGGATTAATCTAGCCCGATTCACCCTGCAGCCTTGATTCTTTCACCGTGGCGGGTGCGGCGCTTCGGGAGCGGCGGCCCGGGCGCTGGTAATCTGGCTTCGTGTCAGACCCCAGCATCCTTGCCCAGCAAGCCAACGATCCCACCTTCGCCGACGTCTGGGAGGAAATCTCCTGGCGCGGCCTGGTTCACGTCTCCACCGACGAGACCGCGCTGCGAGCCCTGCTCGCCGGGGATCCGATCACGTATTACTGCGGGTTCGACCCCACCGCCGCAAGCCTGCACCTCGGCAACCTCGTGCAGCTCCTGCTGATGCGTCGGCTGCAGCTGGCCGGACACCGGCCGCTCGGCCTGGTCGGCGGGTCCACCGGGCTCATCGGTGACCCGCGCCCCACGGCGGAACGCACGCTGAACACCCCCGAGGTCGTCAACGAGTGGGTCGGTTACCTGCAGGCGCAGGTCACCCGCTTCCTCAGCGCCGAGGGCGACAATGCCGTCACCCTGGTGAACAACCTCGACTGGACGGCGCCGCTGTCGGCGATCGACTTCCTGCGTGACATCGGCAAGTACTACCGGGTCGGCACCATGCTCAAGAAGGATGCCGTGAGCGCCCGGCTGAATTCCGACGCCGGCATCAGCTACACCGAGTTCAGCTACCAGGTGCTGCAGGGGATGGACTTCCTCGAGCTCTACCGCAGTCATGGTTGCGTGCTGCAGACCGGAGGCAGCGACCAGTGGGGCAATCTCACCAGTGGCACCGACCTCATCCATCGTGCGGAGGGCACCAGTGTGCACGCGATCGGCACCCCGCTGATCACGAACACCGACGGCACCAAGTTCGGCAAGAGCGAGGGGAACGCGGTGTGGCTGGATCCCGCGCTCACCAGTCCCTACGCGCTGTACCAGTTCTGGTTGAACACCGACGACTCCGACGTGATCGCCCGGTTGAAGGTGTTCACGTTCCTCACGCGCGCACAGATCGAGCACCTCGAGGAGCTTGTGGCGACCGAGCCGTTCAAGCGCGAAGCCCAGCGCACACTCGCGTTCGAGGTGACGAGCCTGGTCCACGGTGTCACGGCAACGGATGCCGCCATCCGCGCGACGCAGGCGCTCTTCGGCCAGGGGGACCTCGCCGATCTCGATCCGGCGACCCTCGAGTCGGCCCTGCGGGCATTGCCGAACACCACGACTTTCCCGCAGGCCCAGGTGATGCAGCTCCTCGTGGACACCGGGCTGACCAAGAGCCTGGGTGAAGCTCGGCGGGCGATCGGCCAGGGCGGCGTGTACCTCAACAACGTGAAGGTCACCGACGAGGCGGCCACCGTTGAGGGATCCGTTCTTCCCGGGGGAGTGGCCGTGCTGCGGCGCGGCAAGAAGACCCTCGCCGGCGTTTTCGTCGAGTGAACCCCGCCTGCCCGGCTGTGTGACGGGCAGGTTACGGCCGCATTGCGGGCAGGTGTCGATTTGCGACACGCCCGGGATGCTCCCGGGATTGCGGGGCATTCGGAACCCGCGTAATGTCATCTCTTGTCACCCCACAGGTGCGGAAAGCCGAAGAGCTTCCCGGCCTCAAGCGGGACCACTTCCAAGTCATGGCAGCGAATTTATTCGAACTGCCGGATTTGATGGCGTTTGAACTGTTCCAAATCTGGAGCGGATCGTAACGACACGAAAACAGAATTACATCGAAGTGCCTCAGTGCAAAGGTCAATTGGCCGGCGGCTGGGTGCGTCCGATCCTTGAGAACTCAACAGCGTGCACAATGTCAAATGCCAAAAACCTCGTGGTTTGGATCCGTTTCTAGCGGTGAAGAGCTAGGAGATTCCTTTGGAAAACATTTAAACAACAAAGCAAGTCAGTAATGATTTGTTCTGTCAGTTTCAAACTTGCAGATTGTTCGCCTATTCCGGCGGCTGTCTGCACTAGATGTGCCCACTGAGCTTGCTCGGTGAGGCTATTAAACATTTACGGAGAGTTTGATCCTGGCTCAGGACGAACGCTGGCGGCGTGCTTAACACATGCAAGTCGAACGGTGAAGAGGAGCTTGCTCCTTGGATCAGTGGCGAACGGGTGAGTAACACGTGAGTAACCTGCCCCAGACTCTGGGATAAGCACTGGAAACGGTGTCTAATACCGGATATGAGCTTCAGCCGCATGGCTAGGAGTTGGAAAGAATTTCGGTCTGGGATGGACTCGCGGCCTATCAGCTAGTTGGTGAGGTAATGGCTCACCAAGGCGACGACGGGTAGCCGGCCTGAGAGGGTGACCGGCCACACTGGGACTGAGACACGGCCCAGACTCCTACGGGAGGCAGCAGTGGGGAATATTGCACAATGGGCGCAAGCCTGATGCAGCAACGCCGCGTGAGGGACGACGGCCTTCGGGTTGTAAACCTCTTTTAGTAGGGAAGAAGCGAAAGTGACGGTACCTGCAGAAAAAGCACCGGCTAACTACGTGCCAGCAGCCGCGGTAATACGTAGGGTGCAAGCGTTGTCCGGAATTATTGGGCGTAAAGAGCTCGTAGGCGGTTTGTCGCGTCTGCTGTGAAAACCCGAGGCTCAACCTCGGGCCTGCAGTGGGTACGGGCAGACTAGAGTGCGGTAGGGGAGATTGGAATTCCTGGTGTAGCGGTGGAATGCGCAGATATCAGGAGGAACACCAATGGCGAAGGCAGATCTCTGGGCCGTAACTGACGCTGAGGAGCGAAAGCATGGGGAGCGAACAGGATTAGATACCCTGGTAGTCCATGCCGTAAACGTTGGGAACTAGATGTGGGGACCATTCCACGGTCTCCGTGTCGCAGCTAACGCATTAAGTTCCCCGCCTGGGGAGTACGGCCGCAAGGCTAAAACTCAAAGGAATTGACGGGGGCCCGCACAAGCGGCGGAGCATGCGGATTAATTCGATGCAACGCGAAGAACCTTACCAAGGCTTGACATATAGAGGAAACGGCTGGAAACAGTCGCCCCGCAAGGTCTCTATACAGGTGGTGCATGGTTGTCGTCAGCTCGTGTCGTGAGATGTTGGGTTAAGTCCCGCAACGAGCGCAACCCTCGTCCTATGTTGCCAGCACGTAATGGTGGGAACTCATGGGATACTGCCGGGGTCAACTCGGAGGAAGGTGGGGATGACGTCAAATCATCATGCCCCTTATGTCTTGGGCTTCACGCATGCTACAATGGCCGGTACAAAGGGCTGCAATACCGCAAGGTGGAGCGAATCCCAAAAAGCCGGTCTCAGTTCGGATTGAGGTCTGCAACTCGACCTCATGAAGTCGGAGTCGCTAGTAATCGCAGATCAGCAACGCTGCGGTGAATACGTTCCCGGGCCTTGTACACACCGCCCGTCAAGTCATGAAAGTCGGTAACACCCGAAGCCAGTGGCCAAACCCGCAAGGGATGGAGCTGTCGAAGGTGGGATCGGTGATTAGGACTAAGTCGTAACAAGGTAGCCGTACCGGAAGGTGCGGCTGGATCACCTCCTTTCTAAGGAGCACAGCACCTCTCCTCTGTATACAGGGAGATTCAAGGTGCCAAGTCATACGAAGACGAATGTTCTTCGATGGCGCTCATGGGTGGAACATTGACATTGATGCAGAACCAATCGGTTCGATCTCAGTACTTCACTTTTAGTGAATGGAAAAGGTTGCTCCAGGCGGGTTTGCATATGCACGCTGTTGGGTCCTGAGGGACCGGAACGATCAGGGCAACCTGGTTGGACTTTTCCTCTGGACCTTTTCTTGTCAGCAGTCGTACCTCTAGGGGTCGCTGGCTTGGAGGGGTACCGCCCGTACTTTGAGAACTACACAGTGGACGCGAGCATCTTAAATTTGAACCCTTCGGGGTCAAATTACAAAGATCTAAGCAATTAGATCATTGGTCAATTTCGATCATCACTTTCGAGTGGTGATACTTAATCGATTCAAACTCATGTGATTTCAAATTTTCAAGAGCAAACGGTGAATGCCTTGGCATGTAGAGCCGAAGAAGGACGTAGTAATCTGCGATAAGCCTCGGGGAGTTGATAAACGAACTGTGATCCGAGGATGTCCGAATGGGGAAACCCCGCCAGGCCCGCAAGGTGACCTGGTGACTCCCGCCTGAATATATAGGGCGGGTAGAGGGAACGTGGGGAAGTGAAACATCTCAGTACCCACAGGAAGAGAAAACAATAGTGATTCCGTTAGTAGTGGCGAGCGAACCCGGATGAGGCTAAACCGATCATGTGTGATAGCCGGCAGGCGTTGCATGGTCGGGGTTGCGGGACTTTTCTGCTGATTCTGCCGAACAGTGAGCGTTACAAAGTTGTATAGACGAACAGGATTGAAAGCCTGGTCATAGAGGGTGCGAACCCCGTAGTCGAAATGCAGCGATGGCGCGAAGAGTATCCCAAGTAGCACGGGGCCCGAGAAATCCCGTGTGAATCTGTCAGGACCA